>CAVXRL010000009.1:0-437919 GCA_963764225.1 uncultured Actinomycetes bacterium | reverse complement strand
TCTGCCTGGCGAGCTACGACCGCAGCGGTCACGACGCTTCGGTGCTCGGCAGCGTGTTCGATCTGAAGCGCTACCCCACCACCATGCAGGCCATGGAGAACCACCAGGTGCTGTGCATCACGAGCGCCGACGACGCCCAGCTCACCGAGGACGAACAGCGCACGTACCACGACTACGGCTTCTCCAGCGAAGTCTGCCTGCCGCTGGTGATCGGCGACGAGCTCTTCGGACTCCTCGACCTCTACGACACGCGGGAGCGCGACTTCTCGGAGTACCTGACGTTCTTGCGCAGTGCGGCGCAGACGCTTGCCGGCGCGTTCGAGAACGCGCGCCTGCTCGAGCAGCTGGAGCAGAGGGGCGCCGTGCTCCGCGACATCGTCGAGTTCGGCGCCGTCGCGTCGCAGGCGCACGATCTCGAGACCCTGCTCACCGTGCTGGCCGAGCGGCTGCGCGACACCATCGGGGCCGCCGACTGCGACATCTTCACCCTGCAGGGAGACAAGCTGCGCTGCATGGTGAGCGCCGACAGCGACGGCTTGGACACCAGCGTCGTCGGCCGCGTCCTGGACATCGAGCGGTTCCCCGCGACCGCGCTGGCCATCCACACCGGTGAGGCCATGGCCGTCGGCAGCCTGGACGACCCCCGGCTGACCGACCAGGAGCGCGCGGACATGGCGGAGCACGGATTCCAGAGTGAGCTGTGCATCCCCCTCGTGGGGGGTGACCGGGTCATCGGTCTGATCGACGTCTTCGACACCGACCCGCGGGACTTCGGGGAGCACCTCGACTTTCTTCGCAGCGTGGGGCAGACGGCCGCCGGAGCCATCGAGAACGCCCTGCTGCTCGAGAAGCTCGAGCGCCGCAATGCGACCCTTGCGGAGCTCGTCGAGCTGGGCAGGGCGGCCTCGGCCGCCGGCGGGCTCAGCGAGCTCTTGCGGGCCGTCGGGCCTCGGGTGGTCGACCTCATGGAGGCCGACGGGTGCCAGGTCTTCATCCTGCGCGGCGACACCCTCCACTGCGTGCTCACGTACGACGGCGGCGAATTCCTGGAGGACTACGCGGACAAGCCGCTTGACCTCGACCTCTTCCCGAGCACCAGGGTGGCGATCGAGGAGAACACCGCGCTGATCATCGAGAGTCCCGAGGACCCGCGGCTGAGCGACTACGAGCGCGCTCTGTACCTCGCGTCCGGCTCGCAGAGCGAGATCTGCGTGCCCCTGGTCCTGGAGGGCCGTGTGGTGGGCCTGATGGACGTGTACGACCACCGGCGTCGGGACTATGCCGAGCACCGCGACTTCCTGTTGCGCGTGGGCCAGATGCTGGCGGGCACGTTCGAGAACGCCTTGCTCATGGAGCGTCTGGAGGACACCAACCAGACGCTCGGTCTGCTGGTGGAGAGCGGCATCGAGTTCGGAGCGACACTGGATCCGGAGGAAGTGCTGCAGCGAGTGGCCCGGCGCCTCTGCGCGGCCACGAGCGCCCCCAACTGCGACATCTTCATGCTCAGTGGGGAAGCCATCCGCTGCGTGGCCTGCATCGACCAGGGCGAGCCGGACCCGGACTACGTGGGGACCGAGTATCCGCTGGAGCAGCTCGGACTCGCGCGGCTGGCCCTCGATTCGCGGCGGCCCGTCTACACCGAGGACATCGCCTCCGACCCTCGGGTGAGCGATCTGGAGCGGCGGGAGGACCTGAGCTGGGGCCACCGCTCCATGCTCTGCCTGCCGTTGATCAGCCGGGGCCAGGTCATGGGCGTGGTGGGCATCTACGACGACCACGCGCGCCGGTTCGAGCGCACCGACCTGTTGCACAGCCTGGCCCAGGTGGCGGCGGGGGCACTGGCCAACGCGACCCTGTTCGACGAGCTCGATCGGAGCGCGGAGCGTATGGCGCTGGTCAGCGACGTCAGCTTCGAGCTCTCGTCGTCGCTGGATCTCGACGAAGTCCTCTTCTCCACCGCCAGAAGGCTCTGCTCCGTCGCCGGCGCTCCCCTGTGCGACATCTACATCCTCCGGGACGGAGTGACGCTCGAGAGCGTCACGAGCATCGACGAAGGCCTGGTGGACGCTGCGTGGCAGGGGCGCCGGTTCCCACTCAGCGACTGGGCGGCGATGCGGCTGGCGGCCGAGTCGCGAGAGCCCGTCGTGATCGCGGGCCGCGAAGACCCCCGGCTCTCGCCGGCCGAGGTCGAGCTCATGCGGCGGTTCTCGGAGGCCGGCGCGCTCATCGTCCCGCTGATCTCCAGGGAGCGCGTGATCGGCCTGCTGGAGCTGGCGCACCACGAGCGACACGACTACACGGCGGAGGAGACGGCGACGATCGTCTCCATCTGCCGCTTCGCCGCCCTGGCGATCGACAACGCGGAACTCTATGAGGGCATCAAGGGCATGCACCTCAGCAACCTCAAGGCACTCAGCTCGGCGCTCAACGCAAAGGACTACTACACGCTCGGTCACGCCGCTCGCGTGGCCGCGTACATGGTGCTGCTCGGCAAGGAACTCGGCTGGCCGGAGGACCTCCTCCGCGACGTCGAGGAGGCCGCTTACCTGCACGACATCGGCAAGATCGGCGTGCCCGACAGGGTGCTGCTCAAGCCGAGCGGCCTCAACGGCCACGAGTGGGAGCTCATGCGGCAGCACCCGATCTTCAGCGCCGAGATCATCCGGCCGCTCTTCGACGAAGCGCTCGTGGAGGGCGTGCGGCACCACCACGAGCGCTGGAGCGGCGGCGGCTACCCGGGCGGGCTCGCGGGCGAGGACATCCCCCTCATCGCCCGCGCCATGTGCGTGGTGGACTCCTACGATGCCATGTCGTTCCGCCGCCCCTATCGCCAGGGCCTCACGGCGGACGAGTGTCTGGAGGAGCTCGAGCGCTGTGGCGGCGACCAGTTCGATCCTGGCATGGTCGCCGCGTTCCGGCGTGTGCTCGAGGCCATCGCCGAAGGGCGGCGGGTGGCGGCCGCCATCGCCGGCCGCGCCGCGGCGGCCCTCACCGCCGACGAGTGCATCCTGCTGCGCGAGCACCGCGACACGAGCCGGCCAGAGTACGCGTCGGCGGCCAGCAAGCTCCGCGCGGTGCGCGCGCAGGCTCCGTCCGCGCGCTACGTCACCGCCTTCGCCCGCGAGGGGCGGAGGACCATCGTGCTGGCCGACTCCGAATCGAGGCCCGGGGAGTCGCCTCGCCCGGGAGACGAAGCCGTCACCGACGACGAGCTCCTTGAGGTGCTGGCCGGGCGCACGCTTCCGGCCAACGTCCTCTTCGTCGACCAGTACGGCGTGTGGATCAGCGGAGTCGCACCGGTGCTCGATGAGGACGGCACGGTCGTCGCCGTGGTGTCCGCGGACATCCCGGCGACCGAAGGCGTCATGGAAGTCGAGGGTCTGGGCAGCAACGTCGCCCAGACGTTCGCGTCCATGCTGCACTCCGCGGCCGTGCAGTCGGGGCGCTCAGAGCTCGAGGCCATCACCGACGGGCTCACCGGCCTGTACAACCACCGCTACTTCCACGAGCGGCTCAGTTACGAGATCGACCGCTGTCAGCAGGAGGGGACGAGCATCGCGCTCCTGTTCTGCGATCTCGACAACTTCCGCGCCTTCAACGAGCTGCACGGGCACGGCTCGGGTGACAAGGCGCTGCGCGCCGTCGCTCGCGTGCTGGAGAGCTCGGTGCGCCACGTCGACCTCGTGGCCAGGTACGGAGGTGAGGAGTTCGCCGCCATCCTCATCGACACCGACGAGGCCGGAGCGCTGGAGGTGGCCGAGCGCGTGCGCGCCGGCATCACCCGCACGCTCGTCGCCGGCGCCGACACGTTGTCCGTCAGCATCGGCGTGGCCACCTGCCCGAGAGACGCGACGTTCAAGGACGAGCTGGTCGACAAGGCGGACTGGGCGATGTACCTCGCCAAGCGACGTGGCCGCGACAAGGTGATGACGTTCGCGTCAGAGCACGGCGGCGAGACGCCCGAGCAGGCCGCCACCGTACGCCCCGAGCACGTCGTGGCCATGGGTGAGCTGGTCGCGGCACGAGAGGCGTTTCGCCAGCGGCGGCGCTCGTTCGTCGTCCAGGTAGCGCTCGGCGTCGCCCGGCTGACGGGAGTCGCGGCCGAGGACGTACAGGCCGCGTTCGCGGCGTCCGAGGCCGGCGAGAGCGCGCCGCACACGCCGGCCGGCAACATCGTCGCGCTGGCCGAGACCTACCAGGCGTTCGTCAGCGACCGGCCCTACCGCGCGCGCATCTCAGAGGCGGAAGCCCTCGAGGAGCTCCTGCACTGCCCCGCGCTGCGCGGCGAGGAGGAGATGGCGCGAGCCTTCGCGCAGGTGCTCTCGAGCTCAGAAGTATGATCTGAGGCCACCGCTCCGGCGGATGTCCACGCTCGCGCAGTGGAACCCGCCGCCGATGGTCTCGAAGTCCCAGAAGGGGCACTCGATCGGCTCGAAGCCCCACTCCCTCAGCCGACGCACGAGCCGCTTCTCGCCGGCCGACACGATCACCCGCGTCTCGTCGAGCATCACCACGTTCATCATGATCCAGCGGCTGCAGTTGTACATGGGGTGCGACTCGGGCATCTCCGGCTCCGGGCAGACGAGCACGTCCCAGCCCGCCTGCTCGAACATCTCGGGGACCTTGACCACACGCTCGGGGTTGATGAGGAGCTTGCCCGGCGCCAGTGGGTAGAACGTCGCGTCGACGTGCATGGGGTGCGTGTCGTGGATCTCGACCTCGTGCACCGAGTACTCGTCGCCGAGGTGGCGCCGCAGCCACTCGATGCCGAAGCGGTTGCAGCAGCTGGAGCGGGCGATGAAGACGTCCCGGCCGCACTTGATCGCGTCCGCCGCGTCGAACATCGGCTCGCGCTCGGTGGTGATGAAGTGCTGTGGCTCGTCCTCCTCCGGCGCGACAAAGCCGCTCACGTAACTCTCGTCTGAGAGGCGAGGCGGCGGCGCGGCGACCCAGCGGGCGCCGCCACGGAAGTAGTCCTTGCAGAGCTCGCGGTAGGCGAGCCTCTCGGTGGACCTGCTCCGCCAGCCCATCGGCGCCTCGATGATCTGATCGCCGATGACGAACAGCACGTCGCGAGGCATGAGTGCAGAGCAGCTGCTCGCCACCTCCCAGTCGGGCGTCGCGAGAGGTCGCTCGTAAGGGTACGCCTCAGGCTGGCGCACCGTGACGCCCGCCTGCTGCAGGATGTCGATGAAGGCGTCCAGGTCACGCTCGGCCTTCCTGAGCATGTCGACCGGCCACGGCGTGCCGCCGTGCTGCTTGAAGAAGTCCCACTGCGTCTTGTCGTGCACGACCGCCGGCATGATGACGTCCCACGGCGGGACCAGCGTGGAATCGTCGACGCGTCCGACGACGATCTCCTCCAGGGGATCCCACTCGTTGAAGGTGTTCACCACAGGCTTCTGCGTCTGAGGGATCACTCTGCCTCCTCGGGCTGTTCGCGCCCACACCACGAGTGCCGCAGGCGCGTGGATGGTGCAGTCACGTGAGCTGTGCGGCGGCGCCGGCGACGATCTCCGCGGCGACTCGCGCCGCCACCCGGGGTCCGTCCCCGCCCAGGCCTGGTCGGGAGCCGCAGATGTCGGCCGCCGCCAGCAGCGCGGAGGCGACCACGCGCACTCCGGCGGCCAGCTCACGCGGCGCGAGACCCACGGGATCGGCGGCGCCGGCGAGCACGCCGAGGTCGATCGAGAGATAGACGGCCTCCGTGCCGGCGGCCGCCAGTTCCACCGCCTCCTGCGCGACGGCCGTCATGCCGTCGCTCAGGACCTCGTCCACAGAGAACGTCGTGGCGCCGAGGTCGTCGAGCATGCGGCGTGCTGGGCCATCCGGGGGGGCGGCGCGGCCGCCGATGAGCACGAGATTGGAGGGCGCGAGCACGCCGAGCTCCAGCGCCCTGGCCCAGCGCGAGACCGGAGCGTACAGAGGCTCGGGGACTATCTCGTAGTGCGGAGTGAACGCGACGACGCCGAGGCGCCCGCGCAGCTTGCCCGACAGCACCTGGAGCACGGGCACGCTCACGAGCGGGTCGCCCCCGAGCACCAGCGGGGAAGCGCCGGCCGCGAAGACATCGGCGAGGCGCTCGTGGGCCTGCATGAAGGCGACGGTCAGGTCGTCCCCGGCGACGTCGACGTCGCCGTAGTCGGCCACCCTGATCGTCCCTCCGATGGCCGGCAGCCACCCGGCGTAGGCCCGGGACGCCAGGCGCACGTCCCCCGGCCGCCGGGGGTCGTCGTTCAGAGCAAGTCCCAGCGCCACGACCGACGTGCCGGTGAGGTCCGCGGCGTCGTCGGTGGGCCACAGGCCGAACAGCCCGTGGCCTCGCGGCGGCTCGGCGGCGGAGCCGCCGCCGGCTGCACTCCAGCGCCTCAGCAGTTCCCCCGCGTCCATGTCAGGAGCAGGGCCCGAGAGTGCAGACGCGCACGGCCGTGATCTTCATGCGAGACTCCGCAAGGTCGGTGCTGGGGCGGGACCAAGTCTATGCCATGCGCCCCTGGTCGTTGCCTCCGGCCTTGCCGGCCTCCAGGACCGGCCGTATCATCAGGCCGCCTGCGAGGCCCCGTGGGCGGCGGAGACGAGAGGAGCGGTCATGGCGGATCTCATCCAATTCGATCGTCGCACCGAGGTGGCCGGCTTCTTCAGCCCGCTCGCGGGCATGGAGTACGCCGAGGACCGCATCGAGATCCGTACAGACCCGCTCACCGGCATGACCGCCGTCGCCTCGGCGGGCCTCGAAGCCAAGGAGGAGATGTTCCTCGGCCGCACTGACTGGGCCTACGCGGACCTGCTCGCCGCGCACAGCCGGGAGGGCTGCTTCTTCTGCCCAGAGAAGGTGCTCGACGCGACGCCGCGCTACCCCGAAGAGCTGGTGCCCGGCGGCCGGATATCGCGCGGCCGGGCCCTCGTCTTCCCCAACCTGTTCCCGATCGCGGCGGTCCACGCCGTGGTGACCTTTCCCGAGAAGCACTACCTGCGGCCGAGCGAGTTCACTCCGAGCCTGCTCGAGGAGGGGCTGGGCGCTGCCTTGGACTTCGTCCGCCGCGTGGCCGCGTACCGGCCGGGCCTCACCCATCTGCAGGTGTCCTGCAACCACATGCTCCCGGGGGGAGCCAGCCTCGTGCACCCGCACTTCCAGGTGTTCGGCGGTGAGACCGTGCCGTGGCTGACGCAGCTGTACTGGGACCGCTCGGCAGCCTGGAAGGCGGAGCACGGCGTGAGCTACTGGGACCAGCTGGTCGAGCAGGAGCGGGCGGCCGGCGAGCGCTACGTGTGGAGCGCCGGCGACGTGCACTGGCTGGTGCCGTTCGCGCCGGCGGGCGCGCGAGAGGCTCTCGCCGTCGCGCCCGCCGTCCCCCGGCTCACCGAGCTCGAGGACCAGCACGTCGCGGCCCTGGCCTCCGGCCTCACCCGGATCCTGACATGGTACGAGGACGAGGGCCTCTCCGCGTTCAACTTCACGCTGTACGGCGGGCCGCTCGACGGCGCCGGCAGCGGCTTCCCCGTCGTCCTCCGGGTCATCGCCAGGACCGCCTTCAAACAGGACTACCGCACCGACGACTACTTCCTGCAGAAGCAGCTCGGCGGCGAGCTGATGTTCGCGGCGCCGGAGGAGATGGCGGAGCGGCTTCGTACCCTGTTCTGACACCAGTCAAGGGAGGCTCCTCATGGACCGTCGCGACTACCCGGTCGATGTCCGCGCCGACTATCCCCAACGCAGCTCGCGCCTGTGGGCGGTGCTCACCATCTTCTGGATCAAGGCGCTCGCCCTCATCCCCCACGGGGTGGCGCTGATCTTCCTCGGCATCGCGCAGTTCTTCGTGGCCCTCGTGGCCCAGTTCGTCGTGGCGTTCAGGGGCGAGTACCCGGCCGGCATGCACGAATTCGTCACCGGGGTGCTTCGCTGGCAGACCCGGGTGCTCGCCTTCTTCTTCTCGGTCACGGACAGGTACCCGCCGTTCAGCCTGCAACCCGACCCGGGCTACCCGGTCGACGTCGCCGCGGAACGTCCGGCTCAGCCGAGCCGTACCTACGCCGTCTTCACCATCGTCGTCGAGCTCCTGGCGATCGCCGGAGGTATCTGGCTGGCGGTGTGGCTCATCGGCCACGCCGACACGTTCAGCTCGTTCTCCTCCGACAACGGGAGCTACGACTACCGCCTCAACTTCCCGAACTTCGGCGGCTCGGGACTGCTCCTGCGACAACTGGCCGCCATCCCGCACTACTTCGTGCTGATCTTCCTCGGCATCGCCGCGGCCGTCCTGTGGATCATCGTCCAGTGGGTGATCCTGTTCGTGGCGCGGTTCCCCTACGGCATGTGGGAGATCGTCGCCGGCTACATCCGGTGGACCACGCGCGTGAACGCCTACGTGCTGGGGCTGATCGACCGCTACCCGCCCTTCTCGATGAGCCCCTCCATCGCCGGCGGACCCGGAACCCCGCCCGTCGCTCCGCCGCCACCGCCGGCGCAGCAGGCTCCTGCGCCGCAGGTACCGGAACCGCCCCGGACGCCGGAGCCGCCCCGGACGCCGCCTCCGCCCACAGGCGAGGCGTGACTGACTTGCCCGAGGCCCGGGAATGCCGCATACTGTGACGTCCCGGGACACCCCGGGCACCTGCGTGGGGCATTAGCTCAGCTGGGAGAGCGCCTGGATCGCACCCAGGAGGTCAGCGGTTCGATTCCGCTATGCTCCACCACTCTCCGACCGTCCACTACGTCGCCAGGCTGCGGCAGGCCCAGGTCCTCAAGCCAAGGTGAGACGTCCCCGCGAGGCGGCCGCGTCTTCGCACAGGGTGGCGTCAGACTGCGCGAATCTTCGCGCTGACAGCCGTCTTCACGACGACTTCAGCAACTGCAGGTGCTTCACGCTACGATTCTCGTCCTCGAGGACGCTTGTCCCCGACCGCCTCCTGATGGTACAACCAGCGGTGGGAGAGTAGTCGCCGCGCCCGGGGGTGCGGTCAGAAGGAGGGAGCACAGCATGAAGGTCCTCATCGTCGGCGCGGGCATGCAGGGGCAGGTCCTCACCTGGAACCTCGGCCGCAACCCGGCCGTCACCGAGATCGTCGTCGGCGACTACGACGAGGAGCGCGCCGCGTTCGTCGCCGCCCAGGTCGGCAACGGCAAGGCGTTGTCCATGTTCATCGACGCCTCCGACAGCGACGCGGTCGCCAGGGCCGCCGAGGGCTGCAAGCTCGTCGTCAACGCCGTCATCCCCCAGTTCAACAAGTCGCTCATGACGGCGTGCCTCAAGAGCGGCGCCGACTACATCGACATGGCGCAGGGCCAGACGCGCACGCAGACCATCGACGAGGCCTACCTCGACCAGATGACGCTCGCGCCGGAGTTCGAGAAGCAGGGTCAGCTCGCTCTGCTCAGCACGGGCATGGATCCCGGCGTCACCAACACCTTCGCCGCCAACGGTTACGAGGACCTCGACAAGTGCTTCGAGATCCGCATCAAGGACTTCGCCCTGTTCGACTCGCCGGTGCCGCTGCAGGTCTGGTCGCAGGAGACCTACTACACCGACTGCGCTCAGCCGCCGCTCCTCTACGAGGACGGCGAGTTCAAGCGCGTGGAGATCTTCGGCCGGCGCGAGAAGTACGAGTTCCCGGATCCGTTCGGCCTCGGCACCGTCATCTGCCACGACCACGAGGAGGTCAGCACCCTGCCGCGCCTGCTCCCCAAGGCGCTGGGCGAGAAGGGCCTGCGCTACGTCGACTTCAAGATGGGTGGTGACGAGGAGGGCATCGACGCCGACCTCGCCCTCGTGGGCTCGGGCATGACCAGCAAGTATCCTGTCAGGCTCAAGGACGGCAGCGAGGTGAGGCCCATCGACGTGTTCGTCGCGACCCTGGCGCCGAACCCCCCCGCGGAAGAACTGGCCAGGCTCGCTCTCGCGGGTGAGATCACGGACAACGGCGTCGTCACCGTCGACTGCATCGGTGAGAAGAACGGCAAGCCGGCCAGCATCGGCTACTACATCTTTCCGCCGGACATCCAGTGGGTCAACGGCCAGATCCCCGGCGCCACCTGTGTCAGCTACGGCACCAGCACTCCGGCGAGCATCTACGCCGAGTTCATCGTCGAGGACAGGATCGCTCAGAAGGGCATGATCTGCCCGGAGCAGCTGTCGCGCGACGTGCGCGACGCCTTCATCGCCGAGATGGGGGTGCGCAACCTGCCGACGTTCCGCAAGGAGACCGTCGCGGCCAACTGAGCGGGCCAGGAGGAGATCGGGGCGCTCCCCGAGTCGTCGGGAGCGTCGATGGGGCGGGCGGCGGCAGGCACGGGGCCGCCCCGCCCCTTCCCTTTCTGCTCATCGGCTCAGCGATGCCGCCGGGAGCCGGAAGCCGCCTCAGTCGACGCCGCAGAACCGTAGGGCAGTCACCACGAGCGCCCGGGCGGCGGCCTCGAGGTCGGCGACGGTGACGTGCTCGTCGGGCATGTGCGCCACGCGCACGTCCCCGGGGCCGAACAGCACGGTGGGGATGTGCCCGTTGTTGACGAGCAGACGCATGTCGGCGCCGTAGGTGACGCCCTCCACTCGAGGCGCCGCTCCCATGACGGTCGGTCACGGCGCCCGTCAGGGTCGTGACCACCGGATCCTCCGCGTCCGTGACCGCAGGGTCGAACCGCCCGCCCCACCACTCCACGCCGGGCGGGTGGGCGGCGAGCCAGGGGTCGGCCGCGGCGGCGCGGGCGATCGCCTCCTCGAACGCCCGCCGGGCCGCGGCCACGTCCTCGCCGACGGCCACGCCGTAGCGCCCCTCGGCGGTGAGCGTGTCGGGGACGCTGGACGCCCAGTCCCCAGCACGAACTGTGCCGATCTCGATGGGCCACGGCAGGCGGTACCCGGTGAAGAGCGGTGACCGGGGATCGCCGGCGACTGCCGTACTCGCCGCCTCGGCGAGCGCGTCGCCACCTGCCGCGGCCGTCACTCCGCACCGCTCCGACTCGAGCCGGCGCAGCGCCGCGAACAGCGGAACGAACTTCTCCACTGCGCTCACGCCCTCTTCGCGCACGCAGCCGTGCGCGGAGAGGCCGTGCACGATGAGGCGGAACATCAGAGACCCTGCCTGCGCCCGCACGACGCGCAGGCGTGTGGGCTCGGTGACGATCGCACCGTGCGCCGTGTGGCCGCGCAGGATCGTCGCCAGCGTGCCCGTACCGCCGTCCTCCTCCCCGACCACGCTGGCGACGCTCAGCCGGCCGCGCAGGTGGACGCCGGCGTCGCGGAGCGCCTTGGCCGCGTAGAGCGCGCAGCAGAGGCCGCCCTTCATATCCACGGCTCCGCGTCCGTAGACCCGGCCTCCCCTGACGGCCGGGTCCCACGGCGCCGTCGACCAGGCGGATTCGTCGCCCACCGGCACGACGTCGATGTGGCCGTTGAGCAGCAGGTCCCGGCCCGGCCCGTGCTCCCCGACCCAGCCCACGACTCCGAGCGCGTCGTCGCGCTCGACCTCGTGGGACCAGTCGGGGTGCCGTTCGAGCTCCTCGAGGTCGATGTCCCAGACGTCGGTGTCGAAGCCCTCGCCCGCCAACCAGGCGGCGACTCGCTGCTGCGCCGGCGTCTCCTGCCCGTCGAGGCTCGGGAGCGCGATCAGTTCCCGCAGGAGCGCGACGATCCCGTCGACGTCGAGCGCTGCGAGCGCTCGCCGTTCCGCCGCGCTCAGCCCGCCCGCGCCCACTCCGTCCTCACTCGGCGTCGCGCCAGACCGGGCGGGTCAGACAGGTCGGTCCGCCTTCGGCCTTGAACGAGAGCGGCGCTCCGGGGAAGGTCACGACCTCGCAGTCGGCCATCTCGAGCAGCTGTCTGGTGACGGGGTTCTCGTCGAGCATGACGCACTTCCGCGGCGCCACGGCCAGGACGTTGGTCGCCTGCGTGCGCGCGAACTCCTCTTCGGGCACCTCCAACAACCGCACGCCGCGGCGTCGGAGCTCGCGCCAGAGGGCGGTCGGCATGAGGGGCGGGTACGCCACCGCAAGGTCCACGTCCACCGGGCTGATCAGGCTGAGCAGGTGCAGGCACGCGTCCGGACCGGTGAAGAAGGGCAGGTCGTAGTCCACGACGTCCACGCCGAGCGGACCCAGGAGGCCGCTGAGCTGACGCACGCCTTCGGCGTTCGTCCTGAATCCGCGGCCCACCGCCAGTGTGTCGTGGTCCAGCCACAGGGTGTCGCCACCCTCCGCGCGCGCCTCGCCTTCGAGACGACCGAACACGGGCACGCCGCAGTCCTGCAGTGCGCGCGCCAGTGGCTCCTCTTCGCCACGGCGCTTCTCCTTGCCCATGCTGAGCACCAGGGTCCCGGCGTCGGTGACCAGAGCAGGGTCGAAGACGAAGACGCTGTCGCTGTGGTCCGGGAGCGGCTCCTCGTGGTACAGCACTTCGACGCCCCAGGCCCGGAGCGCGTCGGCGAACGCGTCGTGCGCGCGCCGCGCCTCCTCCAGGTCGATCGCCTCTGTGTAGTGCCAGGCGGCAGGGTCCGCCGCGCTCATGGCCTCCCCGGGTCGCCGCATCAGGACGCGGCTGCAGGCGCCCCACCATTCCCTGAGCTCCATACCCTTCGGCCATCGGCCCCCCTCTGGATCGTAGGTCTGTGGGTCGCCCTGCCCGGCCGCTCAGAGGAACTCGTCGCCAAGCCCGGCGAGCACGCTCCTGGGGAGCGCGAACCGGGCCGTCCGCAGGGGGTCCACGATCTGGGACACCTGGAGGTCGCCACCGGCGCTCATGAGCATGGTCGCGACCTCGAGAGACAGGCCGAGCCGGTCCATGAGAAGACGAGCCATGTGACGGGTGGCGGCTTCAGCGGCGTCGTCGAGCGTCTCAGCGGAGGCGATCGTCACGACCAGATCGCCACATTCGAGGACCGGCGCCTCGATGCTCAGGTCACGGCGGACGTCGAGGCGGACGGTGATGGAGCCGCCGACCTCGACACCCGTGCCGCAGATCTCACCGTCGCCCATGGCGGCGTGGAGGTCGCCGGCCGCGAAGAGCGCCCCCGCATGCGCGACCGGCAGGTAGAGCAGCGTGCCGGCGCCGATGAGGCGCGTGTCCATGTTCCCACCGTGCGCTCCCGGAGAGGCCGTCGCGACCGGCGTACCCTCCGGAGCGACGCCGATGACGCCGATCATGGGCCGCAGCGGGACCGCGATTCCTTCTGCGATGTGGGCGACTCCGTCCTCGAGGTCGATGACCCGGTGTGCCTGCTCGGCCACCTCGTGCACGCCCATGCCGGGCGCCACCGCCATCACGCCGCGTTCGGCGATGTCCACGGACTCGATGAGCACGCTGAGGACGTCTCCCGGCTCCACCCCCTCCACGAACACCGGGCCGGTCGCGGGATTGACGCGGCCCCAGTCGATCGCGTCAAGCACATCACCGGGGGCCCGCACCTGGTCGTCGAAGCAGTCGGCGGTCTCCAGCCGGACTCGCGTGCCCACCGGTACGCGTAACGCCGGCTCGGCGGCGCCGTCGAAGGCGAAGACGCGCTGGTCCTTGCTGAGAGTGATCACGGCTGGAGTGGAGTCGCCGCGAAGGTGCGGGTCGTCAGTCGCCGTGGATCTGGCGACGCCACGGAGCCCACGACGTGGGCACCGACATGTCCGCGTACTGGTGGACCGGGACGCCCTCGGTCTCAGCGAGCGTGATGAGGCCGTCGGCCTCGAGAGTGCACAGGCCGTCGGCCTGGATGAACGCGAAGAGGCTCACGACAGCGACGGCGTCGGCGCCGCCGCCCAGTTCGTCCACCGTCATGGTGTGGTTCTGGAGGAACCTGGTCCAGGTGACGTCGAGCCGGTCCCAGGTGAGGTCCACGCGCACGCCGCGAACCAGCAGAGAGACGCGCTCGCCGTTGGAGGCGACGATGCGGCCGTTGCCGCGCCAGAACACCAGGGGGAACTCGACACCGATCATGTCGGCGGTGCGGAACTTCATGGTTTCGATCGAGATCATCATGCCTCCGGAGAGCTGCTGCAGACGCCTAGTGTACCGGGCGCTACGGCCGCGGCACCAGTCCGACGCGCTCGCGCGCCCTGGCGAGCGTACGTCCGGCGATGGCCTCCGCCCGTTCGGCGCCGGTCCGGAGCACGTCGAGCGTGTAGCTCTTGTCCGCCTCCAGCTCGCGTATGCGCTCCTGGATGGGCGACAGGGCCTCCACGACCACCTCGGCGAGGTCGGCCTTGAAGTCCGCGTACCCCTTGCCCTCGTAGCGGGCCTCGACGTCCGGGGTGGTCTCGCCGGACAGGGCAGCGTAGATGTCGAGCAGGTTGGTGAGGGCGGGCTTGCCCGGCCCGCCCTTGACCTCGGTGCCGGAGTCGGTGACGGCGCGCCGGATCTTCCTGCGGATGACGTCCGGCGCGTCCATGACCGCGATGTAGCTGTTCTCGGACCCCGCGCTCTTGCTCATCTTCCTGGTCGGGTCGTCAAGGCTCATGACGCGGGCGCCGCCCTCGCGGATGATGGGCTCGGGCACGACGAACGCCTTGCCGAAGGCGTTGTTGAAGCGCTCCGCAACATCGCGCGTGAGCTCCACGTGCTGCTTCTGGTCCTCCCCGACGGGGACGGCGTCCGCCTGGTAGAGCAGGATGTCCGCCGCCATGAGCACCGGGTAGTCGAACAGCCCGACGGCGACGCTCTCGCCCTCGGCCCCGGCCGTCTTGTCCTTGAACTGCGTCATGCGCCTGAGCTCGCCCATGTACGTGATGGTGTTGAGGATCCACATGAGCTCGCTGTGCGCCGGTACGTGGCTCTGCACGAAGACGATGGAACGCTCGGGGTCGACGCCGCTCGCGAGGAACAGATTGACCAGGTCGATCGTGTTGCGGCGGAGCTCGGCGCGGACCTGCCGCACGGTGATCGCGTGCAGGTCCACCGCACAGTACACGCAGTCGTGGGTCTCCTGCATGGAGACCCAGTTCTTCACCGCGCCCAGGTAGTTGCCCAGATGCAGCGTCCCCGACGGCTGGATGCCGCTGAAGACGCGCGGACGGCGAACTGGTGTGTCGGGCTGCCCACTCACGGGTCCGGAGTGTACAGAAGCGGCGCCGACCGGGCCACCTGCGGCGGCTCCGGGCCGGCTCGGAGGCCGAGCCTGAGGCTGAGGAAGGTAGTCGGCGGGGCAGTCTGCCGCGAGGACGGAAGGGGGTCGCGGCGGGATGCCGGGTCGCTCCACGCGCGCAATCGACGTTGCGGGCCCGGAAAGCCCGGTGCTAGAGTGCCTGAGAACCGAGGAAGCCCGGAAGATAGCCGCGTGAGAGCCCGCCGCAAGATCTGAAGGCGGGCGCCGAAGGGGCAAGGATGGCGCCGGATGCGCCGCCGAAACTCTCAGGCCAACGGAACGCGGCGGGACGGGCCCCTGGAGCACGCGGACGAGGTCCGCGCGGACAGGGTGATGGGGACATCACCCTGTCCTTCGACGTTTAAGAGGTGAGCGGCATGAGCACACCGAAGTCGAACATCCTGGCCGAGCGCATCGGCCGCCTCGGGACCGAGACGGCGTTCGCCGTCTCCGCCGAGGCGGCCGAGTGGAAGGGGCTCGGCCACACCGTGTACCCGTTCCACCTGGGCGACATGGACCTGCCCACACCGGAGAACGTCGTCGAGGCGGCGTTCCGCGCCGTGCGTGACGGCAAGACCGGCTACTGCCCCAACGCGGGCATCCCCGAGTTGCGCCAGGCGCTGGCGGACGAGATCGCCGCGACGCACGATGTGCCTTACGGGCCGCAGAACGTCGCCGTCCAGCCCGGCGGCAAGCCCGTGATCGAGAAGTTCCTGCTCACACTGATGGACCCGGGCGACGAGGTCCTCTACCCCAGTCCCGGGTTCCCGATCTACGAAAGCCAGATCGAGTTCCTCGGAGGTGTCCCCAAGCCCTACGGCTTCATCCCGGGCGAGCGCAACTTCCTGCTCGACGTGGAGGCGATCGAGGCGGCCATCACCCCGAAGACGAAGCTGCTCATCTTCAACAACCTCCACAACCCGACAGGCGCGGAGAGCTCGGAGGAGGAACTCGCGTCCCTGGCGGAACTGGCGCTCGAGCACGACCTGTACGTGCTGTCCGACGAGGCCTACTGGGACGTGCGGTACTCGGGCAGGAGCCGCTCCATCGCCTCGCTGCCCGGCATGCGCGAGCGGACGGTGATCCTGTACACCTTCAGCAAGAAGTTCGCGATGACCGGCTGGCGGCTGGGCGGTGCGATCGGGCCGGAAGAGCTGATCGCGCCCATCGCCACCCTCAACGTGAACCAGGAGTCCTGCACCGCGCACTTCATCCAGTGGGCCGGGGTCGAGGCTCTCACAGGCGACCAGTCCGGCGCGCGGCAGATCATCGGGGCCCTCGAGGAGCGGCGTGACGTCGCTGTGGACCTCCTCAACGAGATCCCCGGGGTGAGCTGCTACCGGCCTGAGGCGACGTTCTACCTGTTCCCCGACGTCACCGGGCTGATGGAGCGCAAGGGCTTCGAGACCTACGACCAGCTGCGGCGCGCGGCGCTGGAACAGACGGGCTGCAGCTTCTGCACCCGTCTGCACTTCGGTCGCGCGCTGCCGGGAGAGGAGCGCCGCTACGTGCGCATGGCCTACTCGGGCATCACGACCGACCTGATCCGTGAGGGGCTCGGCAAGTTCAAAGCGTGGGCGCAATGAGCGCCGGCGCGGAGGAGCGCCGTCTGCTGCGGACGCCGCTCCATGCCCAGCACGTGGCCGCCGGGGCCAAGATGGTGGACTTCGGCGGTTGGGACATGCCGGTGCAGTACCCGACGGGCATCATCGCCGAGCACCTCGCCACGCGAGGCGGAGCGGGCCTCTTCGACGTCTCACACATGGGCCGGTTCGTCCTGCGCGGCCCGGGTGCGGCTGCCTTCCTCCAGCACGTGCTGACCAACAACGCCGAGGCGCTCGACCTCCTTCAGGCGCAGTACACGATGGTGCCCACCCAGACGGGGGGCGCCGTCGACGACGCCTATCTCTACAGGTTCGTGGAGGGCGAGTACCTCCTGGTCGTCAACGCCTCCAACCGGCACAAGGACTGGGACCACTTCCGCGAGCGCCTGGCGCACTTCCCCGACGTGGAGATGAGCGACGAGACCGGCGAGATCGTGATGGTGGCCCTGCAGGGCAAGGAGTCGCGGGACATCCTCGGCGGACTCATCGCAGAAGGCGACCTGCCGGAGCCGCTGCGCAACGAGTTGAGCGTCGCCACCCTGCAGTTGGGCGGCGGCCGCCGCGCCGTTGCGAGGATCGCGCGCACCGGGTACACCGGTGAGCCCGTCGCGTTCGAGCTGTTCGTGGGCGCCCACGACGGGCCGGCCGTCTGGGACGCTTTGGTCGCCGCGGGCGCCGTGCCCGCGGGCCTCGGCGCCCGCGACACCCTGCGCCTCGAGGCCGGCCTCCCTCTCTACGGCCACGAGTTGGGCACGGATCCTGAGGGCCGTGAGATCCCCATCTTCAGTTGCCCGCTGGCGACGTTCGCGGTGAGCTTCTCCCCATTGAAGGGCGACTTCGTCGGGCGCAACGCTCTGGAGCAGCAGCAGCGAGCCTACGCGCGCATCCTGCAGCGAGACTACTCGCTGCTCGAGGACCTGCCGCGGCTCACGAGGCCGGTGGCCCTGACCGGCCGCGGCATCGCGCGCGAGGCGGCGCCGGTCCACGCCGACGACGGCGCTCGCTACGGCGGTGAGACGTTCCTCGGCTGGGTGACGAGCGGCACAGCGGTCCCCTACTGGGGGCTCGAGGGCGAGGGCCTGTGCTCTTCACAGACAGAGACGCACGAGCTCCGCTCCATCGCCCTGGCCTACCTCGACAGCCGAGTGCTCGAGGACGACGAGGTGGAGGTGGACGTTCGCGGGCGACGGGTCCCGGGACTGGTCGTCCCTCATCACCTGCGGAGCGACGCCCCGCCCTGCGCGCGCGCCATCATCTGGGACCACACCCCTCAGCTGACTGAGCTCGAGGGGGGCGAGGCGGGAGAGAAGGCGCTCCGTCTCCTCGGCAAGGCCATCGCCAATCACGAGTGGCGGCAGGAGGAGTGCGTCGACCTCATCCCGAGCGAGATGACGCCGTCGCCCGCCGCCCGGCTGCTCAGCATCACCGATCCGTCGGGCCGCTATGCGGAGCACAAGAAGACGGAGGCCTTCTACGACGCCGATGTCTTCTACTACCAGGGCACCGGGTTCATCCACGAGGTCGAGCGGCTGCTGGCCGGCGAGCTTCGGGCCTACCTGGGGTGCCCCGAGGTCGAGACGCGCACCGTGAGCGGCCAGATGGCGAACACCGCGGTGTTCAGCGCGCTGGTCGACTACCTCAACCGCGCCGACCGCAAGTCCGAGCCCCGGCGCATCGGCAAGGTGCTCAACAACCACATCGGCAAGGGCGGCCACCTGAGCGCGCAGCCGATGGGAGCCCTCCGCGACTACGTCGCCCGCGACCCGCGCACGGAACTCCCGGCAGTCGTGGACATCCCCGTGCTGCGCGAGAACCCGTACAAGGCGGACGTCCCGGCGCTCCTCGACGTGATCGAGCAGGAGCGCCCCGAGCTCGTCATCCTCGGCAAGAGCATGGTGCTGCACCCGGAGCCGGTGTACGAGGTGCGGCAGTTCCTGGATGCGGCCGGGATCCCCGCGGTGCTGATGTACGACATGGCCCACGTCCTCGGGCTGGCCGGCCCCCGGTTCCAGGAACCGTTCGTCGAGGGAGCCGACATCGTGACCGGCTCGACGCACAAGACGTTCTTCGGCACCCAGCGGGGCATCGTCGCCGCTCGCTGGGCCAAAGCCGACGAGAAGTACGACCTGTGGGAGGCGATCGAGCGGCGCACATTCCCCGGGTCGGTGAGCAACCACCACCTGGGCACACTGCTCGGCCTGCTCATGGCGGCGTTCGAGATGAACCACTTCAAGGATGCCTGGCAGAAGGCGGTCATCACCAACGCCAAGGCCTTCGCCATGGCGCTGCACCGGGCCGGCCTCGACGTCGCCGGCGACCCGGAGGTCCAGTACACCGAGACGCACCAGGTGGTGGTGCGGGTCGGCTACGGGCAGGGCCCGGAGGTCGCCGGCCGACTGGAAGACAGCGGCATCATCGTCAATTACCAGGCGGCGCCGGACGAGGAAGGCTTCACCGCGGCCGGCGCCCTGCGCCTCGGCGTCGCCGAGATGACGCGCTTCGGGATGGGGCCGGACCAGTTCGCGCAGGTCGCTGAGTTGATGGCAGCGGTGATCCTCGAGGGCCGCGGCGTCGCCGCCGAGGTCAAGGCGCTGCGGAGTCAGTTCACCGAGATCGGCTACTGCTTCAAGGGGCCGGAGTTCGACCCGTTGCTGCAGCGTCTGCACCAACTGCTGTGAGGCGGCCGCCTCCCGTGGTGGGGCGACCGGCCCGGCATACAGTGAGGCCCCGCGACGAGGGTGCAGCGCGTGCAATGGACGAAGACGGGACTGGGCCGGGAGGCTCTTCGCCTTCCCGGCCCAGTCCACTCGCTCGCTACGGCCGACCGCCTGGGTGGATGGCGCCACCGGGGCGCTGACCGCCTAGTCGGCCTCGATCTCCTCGTCGGTCGCGCCGCTGTCGCTGACGACCATACGGGCGATGGCGCTGACGACGTCGCCCTCGCGCATGTTCATGACCTTGACGCCCTGCGTCGCGCGACCATGGCGACTGATGCCGTTGGCCGGCACCCGGATCATGACGCCGTCGCGGCTCTGCAGCATGATCTCGTGATTGTCGCGCACGACCTTGACGCCGACCAGGTAGCCCTTGCGGTCGGTGAGCGCGACCGTGCGCACGCCCAGTCCGCCGCGGGCCGTGATGCGGTACTCGCTGATGGGCGTGCGCTTGCCGAAGCCGTTCTCCGTGATGACGAAGAGGTCGCTGTCGTCGCGGGCGATGTCCATGCTGATGACCTCGTCTCCTTTGCGCAGGCGCATGCCGTGCACGCCGGAGGCGCCGCGACCGGTGGGCCGAACGTCGCTCTCGTGGAAGCGGATCGCCTGGCCGAGCCGGCTGACCATCATGATGTCGTCGTCCCCAGAGGTGCTGCGCACCGCCAGCAACTCATCGTCCTCGCGGATCTTGATGGCGATGATGCCGTCGGCCTTGAGCTTGGTGTTGTAGGAGGACAGCAAGGTCTTCTTCACGATGCCGTCGCGCGTGCCGAGGATGAGGTATTTGCCGTCGCTCTCTTCGAAGTTGCGCGTGTTGATGACGGCGCAGATCTTCTCGTCCTGCCGCAGCGGCAGCAGGTTGACGATGTGCTTGCCCTTGGCGTTGCGTCCGGCGAGCGGAAGCTCGTGCACCTTGAGCCGGTACACCTTGCCGACGCTGGTGAAGAAGAGCAGGAAGTTGTGCGTGCTGGTGATGAAGAGGTGCTCTACCTCGTCTTCTTCCTTGAGGTCCATGCCGGCCACACCGATGCCGCCACGCTTCTGCTGCCGGTAGGTGGCCACGGGCAGTCGCTTCACGTAGCCGGTCTTGGTGATGGTGATGGCCATCTGCTCTTCGGCGATGAGGTCCTCGAGATCGATCTCGCCCTCGTCCGGCACGATGTCGGTGCGGCGGTCGTCGTTGTACAGCCGCTTGATCTCGAGCAGTTCACCCCTGATGACTCCCATGACCGCGCTCTCGTCGCCGAGCAGCGCGCGCAGTTCGCCGATGCGCGCCAGCAGGCCGGAGTGCTCCTCCTTGACCTTGTCGCGCTCGAGGCCGGTGAGCTTCTGGAGCCGCAGGTCGAGGATGGCCTGCGCCTGCGGCCGTGTGAGCTCGAACGTGTCCATGAGCGAAGCCCGGGCCGTGTCGCCGTCTGCGGCGTGGCGGACGATGCTGATGATCTGGTCGAGATTGTCGAGCGCGACCAGAAGACCTTCGAGGATGTGCGCCCTCGTCTCCGCCTTGTCGAGCTCGAACTTGGTCCGCCGGATGACGATCTCTTTTTGGAAGGCGATGTACGCCTGCAGCATCTCCGGCAGGGTGAGTGTGCGCGGCACGCCGCCGACGAGCGCGATGTTGATGATCCCGAACGTGGTCTGCATCTGGGTGTGCTTGTAGAGCTTGTTGAGCACGACCATCGGGATGGCCTCGCGCTTGAGCTCGATGACCAGGCGCATGCCGGAGCGGTCCGACTCGTTGCGCAGGTCGCTGATCTCGGTGATCTTCTTGGTCTTGACCAGGTCGACGATGTTGTCGATGAGCGCGGCCCGGTTCACCTGGTAGGGCAACTCGGTGACCACGATGGCGCTCCGGTTGCCCTTGAGTTGCTCGGTGTGGGCCTTGGCGCGGACGCGGACGCGACCGCGGCCGGTGCGGTAGGCCTCCTTGAACCCGGCGGTGCCGAGGATGATGCCGCCGGTCGGGAAGTCCGGGCCCTTGATGAACTCCATGAGCTCGTCCGCGGTGGCCTCGGGGTTGTCTATGAGGTGCTCGATGGCCCCGACGACCTCGCCCAGGTTGTGCGGCGGGATGTTGGTGGCCATGCCGACGGCGATGCCGGCCGCGCCGTTGACCATGAGGTTGGGCATGCGGCTGGGCAGCACGCGCGGCTCGCGCCGCGTCTCGTCGTAGTTGGGCATCCAGTCGACGGTGTTGGCGTCGATGTCGCGCAGCATCTCGACGGCGATCCTGCTGAAGCGCGCCTCCGTGTAGCGCATGGCGGCCGGAGAGTCGCCCTCTACCGAGCCGAAGTTGCCCTGGCCGTCGACGAGCGTGTAGCGCATGTTGAAGTCCTGCGCCATGCGCACGAGGGTCGGGTAGATGACCGCCTCGCCGTGCGGGTGGTAGTTGCCGCTCGTGTCGCCGGCGATCTTGGCGCACTTGCGGTGCGCCTTGTTGGGCGCCAGGCCGAGGTCGTTCATCGCGACGAGGATGCGGCGCTGACTCGGCTTGAGACCGTCCCGCACGTCCGGGAGAGCGCGGTCGGTGAGCACGCTCATCGCATAGTCGATGAACGACGAGCGCATCTCGTCTTCGAGCTCGATGGGCTCGATCTTGCCTTCGAGCGTCTGCAGAGAATCAGACATCGAGGAACCGCACCTCCTTCGCGTTCTTCTCGATGAACTCGCGACGCGGCTCGACCTTGTCGCCCATCAGCATCGTGAACACCTCGTCGGCGGCCTGCGCGTCCTCCATGGAGACGAGCATGAGCGTGCGCGTCATGGGGTTCATGGTGGTCTCCCAGAGCTGGTCCGGGTTCATCTCGCCGAGCCCTTTGAAGCGCTGCAGTTGCATGCCCTCCTTGGTGAGCTCGACGATCTGCACGCGCAACTCCTCGTAGCTCGCCGCCTCCGACTTGCGGTTGCCGAGGTGCAGCGTGAACGGCGGGCGGCCCACGAGCTCGGCGATGCGCGCGTGGACTCGCCTGAGCGACTGGAACTCGCGCCCGGCAAGAGCCCCGAACGGGATCTTGAGGTTCGCGGCCAAGCCGGTCTTGCGCTCCACCAGGCGCGTGTCGGCCACCTGCTCCTCGTCGTCGACCCCGAGGACATCGATGACGTACCGCTTGTCGATGTCCTCTCGCAGGGCCGCGACCAGGGCCTCGAACGAGGTGATGTCGGCTTCGATGACCGGACCGTTCTTGAGCCAGTCGATGAGCTCGCCGCCCCACTGGCTCTTGAGCTTCTTGACCCAGCCCTCGTACTCGCCGAAGAGCTTGAGGAAGCGCTGGTACTTGGTGTCGCTGAAGGTGAAACCGGTGTCCGTGTTGTCGACGCGGATCTGCTCCAGCCGGCCGCGCAACAGGATCTCCTCGAGTTGCGCCTCCTTGTGGATGTACGTCTCCTGGTTGCCCTGCTTGAGCCGGTACAGCGGCGGCTGGGCGATGTAGACGTAGCCCGCATCGACCAGCGGCCTCATGTGCCGGAAGAGGAACGTGAGGATGAGCGTGCGGATGTGCGAGCCGTCGACGTCCGCGTCGGTCATGATGATGATCTTGTGGTAGCGCGCCTGCTCGACGGCGAACTCCTCGCCGATGCCGGCGCCGATGGCGCTGATCATCGTGAGGATCTCCTGGTTCTGGAGCATCTTGTCGATGCGCGCCTTCTCGACGTTGATGATCTTGCCGCGCAGCGGCAGGATGGCCTGGAACGAGCGGTCGCGCGCCTGCTTGGCCGAGCCGCCGGCGGAGTCGCCCTCCACGAGGTAGATCTCGCTGAGGGCGGCGTCCTTGATGGAGCAGTCGGCCAGTTTGCCGGGCAGCGTGCTGCCCTCGAGCAGGCCCTTGCGGCGCGTGAGGTCGCGCGCCTTGCGCGCCGCGCTCCGCGCCCGCGCCGCGTTGATCGCCTTCTCGATGATCTGCCGCGCCTCGCTGGGATTCTCCTCGAGGAACTCGGCAAGCTTCTCGTTGACCGACGTCGCCACCAATGTGGCGATCTCGGTGTTGCCCAGCTTGGTCTTGGTCTGGCCCTCGAACTGCGGGTTCTTGAGCTTGACCGAGACGAGCGCTGTGAGGCCCTCGCGCATGTCCTCGCCGGTGAGGTTGTCCTCTTTCTCCTTGAGGAGGTTCTTCTGCCGTGCGTAGTCGTTGAGTGTGCGCGTGAGCGCCGAGCGGAAGCCGGTGAGGTGCGACCCACCCTCCGACGTGTTGATGTTGTTGGCGAAGGTGAAGACGGACTCGTTGTACGACGAGTTCCACTGCATGGCGATCTCTACGGAGCCGTCGGTGGTCTCGTTCTCCAGATAGATGATGCTGCGGTGGATGGCGTCCTTCTCGCGGTTGATGTAGGCCACGAAGTCGCGGATGCCGCCCTCGTACTGGAAGGTGACGCTCTCCCCATCGGCGCGCTCGTCGTTGAGGGAGATCTTGAGGCCCTTGGTGAGGAACGCCGTCTCGCGCAGCCGCTGGGCGAGCACGCGGTAGTCGTACACGACTTCTTCGAAGACGTCCGGGTCGGCGAGGAAGGAGACCGTGGTGCCGGTGGGCCCGCCCTTGTCGAGTTTCTCCCGCTTGACCAACTCGGTGACCGGGACGCCGCGCTCGAAGCGCTGGTTCCAGTGGTAGCCGTCCACGAAGATGTCGAGCTCGAGCCACTCGCTCAGGGCGTTGACCACAGAGACGCCGACGCCGTGCAGGCCGCCGGACACCTTGTAGCCGGCGCCGCCGAACTTGCCGCCGGCGTGGAGCATGGTGAGCACGATGGTGGCCGCCGGCTTGTCGTACTTCTCCATGATCCCGACGGGGATGCCTCGGCCGTTGTCTGCGACGGTGATGGAGTTGTCGGGGTTGATGGTGACGGTGATGGCGGAGCAGTACCCCGCCAGCGCTTCGTCGACGGAGTTGTCCACCACCTCATAGACGAGGTGGTGGAGGCCTCTCGGCCCGGTGGAGCCGATGTACATGCCCGGCCGTTCGCGCACCGGTTCGAGGCCCTCGAGGACCTGGATATCTTGGGCGTCGTAGTTCGACTTCTTCACACGACCTCACAGTGGCCGAGGGGCTGGACGATGGCAGTGGGGGGCAGGCAGGACCTGCCTGCATAAGTATATCAAAACCTGTGGTTGAGGGCGACCCTTGGCCTGCGCGAAAATGCCCGCAAAAGGCCAGTTTTTGTCAACCAGAAGGGGTGCCGTGTCCGGGAGCCGTGGGGGGCTCCTCCGACGACCGTCGCAGGGCGGCCTCGATGGCCGCCCGGAGCCGTTCGTCCTCCACTCCCTTCGCCTGGGCCCGCGCTGCCTCGCCGACTCCCTGCGCGGGCTGGTGGTCCCGACGCTTTTCCTTCGCCACCCGACCCTCGGAATCCTGCTCCGAGGTCTTGTCGGCGACAGGCACAGGACGCTGTGGAGCCGCCGGTGGCTCACCGGGTCGCGCCTCGGCCACGCGCGCCTCGTCGGCGACCGGCTCGGCGGGCGCAGGCGCGGGCGGCGCGAATCGGCCCACCACGAAGCGGAAGCGCTGCACCGGGTGCCCCGGCACGAGGTCGTCCATGCGTCGCAGGATCTGCGGGCCCAGGTAGGTGAGCTCGTTGGCCCAGACCGAGGAAGCGCACTCCACGGTGAGCTGACCACGGTGGAACGACTTGGGCCTGGTGCCGCGCGCCACCGGCTCGCCGACCGCGCGTGTCCAGGCGGCGTACGCCCGCGCCTCCTCACTGCCGGCGATCTTGCCGAGCGACGGCGTGAGAATGTCGCCGAGGCGACGTGGCAGGTCGCCGCGTTTGCTCACAGCGCGTCCAGGTCTGGTGGTGCCGGGGCTGGTTCGTCGCCTGGAGGCACGGCGACTCCGGCCCCGAGCGAGCCCTCCAGCGGCAATTCCACCACTGTCGCCTCGACGAGCTCCTCTTCGGTGAAGTAGTGCCTGTTGGTGGTGGTGATGATCGCTTGACCGGCGGTGGTCAGCATCTTGACGAGCAGCCGGCGGCGGGCGTCGTCGAGTTCGCTCATCACGTCGTCGAGGAAGAGCGGACCGTGGTGGCCCGTGCGCGCGGCGGCAAGGCGCTGCTCGGCGAGCAGCAGCGCCAGGACCGCGGCGCGTTGTTCGCCCTGCGAGCCGAAGAGCCGCAGATCCCGGCCCCCGCGGGGCAAGTCGACAGGACCGCAAGTGGGGCCCCCGGTGACGGTGGGGACCGGCGGGGGGACAGAGGCCGGCTCGGACCCGTCATCCGCCCGGGCCGCGGCTGCACTGACTTCGAGGAACTTGAGATCGTCGCGGTGCGGCCCGTACAGTGAGAGTCCGCGGCTGACCTCTCCGGGCCGCCGTTCCCGCAACTCTTCAAGCAGGGCGGCCTCGTCGTAGCCGACGGCGTCGAGTTGCGTCGCCAGGCGGACCGTGAACCGCTCGCCGGCCGGCGCGAGCTCCGCAGCGATCGCGGCGAACCGCACCGCCAGTTCGTCTACCAGGTCGCGGCGGCGGCGTCCAAGCTCCGTCGCGACCCGCGCGAATTGGGCGTCCCAAGGATCCAGCGCGGCGGGGGCGGCCCCGTTCTTCACCGCCGCCAATTGCGCGTTGCGCTGCCGCAGCACGGCCTGGAGATCACGTGCTGCGGCAGCGTACTGCGGGTCGAGCGCGGCGGCGAAGGCGTCGAGGTGGGCCCGCCGCCGCGCCGGGCCGCCCTTGACCAGCAGCAGGCTCTCGGGCACGAAGATGAAGACTTGACTGCGTCCGCGGAGATCGTCGAGCGACGCGACCTCGAGGCCCTCCCAGCGCACCCGCTTGCCCTGTCCCGGCGCGAACCCCACGTCGACGCGCTGGGCGCCCGCGTCCGGCTCGTCGAGCTCGAGCTCCACCCGGGCGAAGCGCTCGCCCCAGGTGATCAGCTTCTCGTCGCGTCTGGTACGCGGAGAAGCGCCGCGCAGCGCGAACCACGCCGCCTCGAGCAGATTGGTCTTACCGGTGGCGTTCTCTCCGACCACCACGTTGAGACCCTGGCCGAAACGGACCGTGGCGTCGCAGTACGAGCGGAAGTTGACGAGCCTCAGGCTGGAGACGACCACACGCGGTACTCCCGGCCGCTCACGCCCACGACGTCTCCGGCCTGGAGGGTGCGCCCACGCCTGGTCTCGACCTCGCCGTTCACGGTGACGTCCCCGGACTGGATGATGACCTTGGCGTGGCCTCCGGTACCGGCAACGCCGGCGAGCTTCAGGAACGCCCCAAGCGTGATGGAGCCCGTGACGGCGACCTCGTCCATACCGCTCGCGACGCGATCATCCGCAGCGGTCAGCTGCTCAGGCGGATCGGCATGATGAGGTACGTGAAGTCGTCCCCGGGCCCGCTGACCAGGCCAGGCCGCAGTGGGCTCGTGAACCGGAGCAGCGTCTCGTCGTCGTCGACCGCGTCGACACCCTCGATGAGGTACCCGGGGTTGAAGCCGATCTCGAAGGCCTCGCCGTCGAAGGCCACGTCCAGCGTCTCCTCCGCCTGGCCCACGTCCTGCGTGAGCGCGCGCATGGTGAGATGACCGTCGGCGAAGGACATGCGCAGCGGCGCGTTCTTCTGCGCCAGCAGGCTGACACGCCGGGCCGAGGCCATGAGCTGGCCGCGGTCGATGCTGACCTCGTGCTCGAAGGTGTCCGGCAGCAACTGCTTGTAGTTGGGGAACTGGCCCTCGATGAGCCGCGAGGCGATCCACACGTCGCCGGCCGGATCGCTGAGCTTGAACACGGCCTGGTTCTCGCCGATGGCGACCTCGATCTCTCCGGGCCCGAGCGTGGACGCCAGCCGGGTGACCTCGCCGAGCGCCTTGACCGGCACGATCGCCTGGACCTCGGTCTCCAGCGGGTGCTCGAGCTTCGTCTCCTTGACCGCCAGCCGGTAGCTGTCTGTGGCGACCATCTTGAGCGTCTCGGCCATGATGGTCATGAGGACGCCCGTGAGGATGGGCCGCGTCTCGTCGCGGGAGGCCGCACGACCCACCTTGTTCAAGGTGGCGACGAACGGGTCGCGGCCGACACGGAACGCGTCGGTCATGTCGAAGGTCGACGTCTGTGGGAAGTCGGCGGCTGCCCAGGCATTGAGCGAGAACGAAGCGCGGCCGGCGCTGACCTTGACGGCGGCGTCGCCGGCCTCGACGAGTACCTCCTCGTCGGGCAGATTGCGGACGACGTCGCTGAAGAGCCGTGCGGGAACGACGATGTCGCCCTCGCGCTCCACCGGAGTGGCCAGGTTGGCCTTGATCGAAAGCTCCATGTCGGTGGAGTACAAGTCGAGATGATCCTCGCCGGCCTGCAACAGGATGCCGGACAGGACGGGAAGCGCACTCCGCGTGGAGACGCCGCGAGCGAGGACGCCGAGCTTGTCGACCAGCGCTGAGCGATCACACGTGAACTTCATCCCGGCTCCTTATGAAGAAAAAGAGAGGTAGATACTCCTCGTCGTCATCACAGCCCCTGTTGACGATGTGGAGAGACTGGCTTGTCGCTGCACGGCAGGAACGGAAGTGGTCTGCACAGTGCTGTGGACGGTGTGTGCAGAACGTGGCGCTCCTCCCCGCGACGGGTCTGATGGTGTGCGAAGCATAGCTGATTTCAACGCTGATGGGAGTATCGTCCACAGGTGACGACGGCGTCGTCCACAGGGGTTGTGGACGCGCGTCACGGGGCGCCGTAGACCCAGGCATCAAGAGGCCCGTGGGGCCGCGGCCGCCGCCGCACGTCACCACGGCCCCCGCAGGGTCAGTGTGCGGACTTGACGCGCGCGGAGATGAGGGCCACGAGGTCCTGGAGTTGGGCGTCGTGGCCGTCCTTGAGTTGCCGCTCCACCTTGTCGACCGCGTGCATGACGGTGGTGTGGTGCCGGCCGCCGAACTTCGCCCCGATCTGTGGGAGCGAGGCCTCCGTGAGATCCCGGCTGAGGTACATGGCGATGTGCCGCGCGTAGGCGACGTCCTGCGTGCGCCGATTGCCGCGCAGGTCGTTGACGTGGAGCGCGAACTGCCGCGCGACCTCGTTCTGGACCATCTCGATGGTCACGGGGTGTTCGTACACGCGGGGGACGATGTCTTTGAGCGCCTCCCGGGTGATCTCCAGGGTGACGTCGCCGCCACGGATGGATGCGAAGCTGACCGCGCGCGTGAGGGCGCCGTAGAGCTCGCGGATGTTGGACGTGACCTTCTGCGCGATCCACTCGAGGGCCTCGGGCTCGGCGATGTGGTAGCCCTCCCACTTGACCTGTTTGCGCAAGATCGCGATGCGCGTCTCGAGGTCCGGGCGGCTGATGTCGACGACCACACCTTGACCGAAACGCGAGCGCAGCCTGTCCTCGAGCTCTTCCAGTTCACGTGGCGGGCGATCGCTTGTGATGACGATCTGCTTGCCGGCCTCGTAGAGAGCGTTGAAGGTGTGGAAGAACTCGACCTGGGTCTGCTGTTTGTCGGCGAGGAACTGTACGTCGTCGACGATGAGCACGTCGTTGTCGCGGTACGTCTGCTTGAAGCCCTCGATGCGACCCTTGTCCGTGACGGCGTTGATGAAGTCGTCGGTGAAGCGTTCGCAGGTGACGTAGCGGACGTTGAGTTCCGGGTGGTGCTCGAGAGCCGCATGAGCGATGGCCTGCGTGAGGTGGGTCTTGCCGAGGCCGGTGCCCGCGTAGATGAACACCGGGTTGTACGCGGAGGCGGGAGACTGGGCCACACTGTGGGCGACCGCTGTGGCGTACTCGTTGTTGGGTCCGGTGACGAACCGGTCGAAGACGTAGCGCGGGTTGAGGTCGCCGGCGACCCTGCCACGCTTGCCCTTCTTGGCTCGCCGGCTCGGTTCCTTCACCGGCTCGACCGTCGGTTCGGCCGCCGGCTCCGCCTGCTGCTCGGCGAGTGCGGCCGCGCGCTCGTCCACCACGACGCGGACCTCCACGGTGTCGCCGAGGACCTCCGCGAGCGCCTCGGCCACCTGGCCCGCGAGCCGCCGGTCGATCCACTCGCGGGCGAAGTCGTTGGGCACGCCGATGACGAAAGCGCCGTCGTCGAGACCGAGCGGGATGGTGCGGTCGAACCAGAACTGGAAGGCGGATTCGTTCAGCCGCCCGCGAAGGTGCTTCTTCGCCTCGTCCCAGATGCGTGTGAGCTCGTCGTCCGTGGTCGCCCCATCAACTCAGTCCGGGGACGCAGCGGCCCGCCGGAGATGCATGAACGGTAGTCAGAGGATGCTCTCGAGGAGGCGAAGACCCTCCTCACGCAAGGCACGCTTGCCGCCGTCCAGAGAGTTTATCAACCCCATTTCCTGCAGTACAGCGAGTTCCCGGAAGGCGGTCGCGGGGGCGAATCCCAACTCCTTGCCGACCTGCGTGGGGCCCGCCGAGCCGAGTTCCATGAGCAGCACGAGGATCTTGGTCTGCCGGTTGGTGAGCTTGACGTCGGGTACACCGGGCGGTGGCGCCGCGGGTTGTGGCGCGCTCGGCATCTTGATCGTGAACACCGCTCCGCCGCCCAGGTTGTCCTCCACGGTCAGGATGCCGCGCAGGAACTGGAGGGACTCACGCGCGAGGGGCAGGCCCGAACCGACACCGCGGATGATGCGCCGCTGCTCGGCGGTCGCCGTGGTGAAGCCGGGCTGGAAGGCGCGCTCCTTGTCGTCCACCCCGGGGCCGTGGTCGGAGATGCGGATCGTCTGGCCGTTGTCGAGGATGGTGATGACGACGTCACGGAAGTACGCGTGCAGCAGGTTCTCGATCAACTCCTGGATGACCGAGTAGGGGACCTGGCCGCCCTGCTCGCGGCAGTAGTGGTACGTCTTCTCCGCGAGGGACGCCACGAGTGCCGGCAGGTCCTGCTCCTCGACGGCGATCACGCGAGGCGGGCTGGTCAGGGTGTCGTAGATCGCGATGCGCGGCGCGTCGTACCCGATGGGCACCTGCGGCAACGGCCCATCGGGTGAAGGCGCCGGGAGCGTGCGTTCCGCCGGCTCGGAGGTGGCCGCCAAGGGTGCGGGAGGCTCCGCCGGCCGCGGGGCGGCCGCCCCCTGGTCAGCGAGCAGCCTGTCGAGGAACGAGTCCATAGGGGCGCCGAGTATACCAGTGTGTCCGTGCTGCCTCCATGGAACCCCATGAAACGCCGTTTTGCAGGCGAAACAGCGGAGTTTTCCACAGCCTGTTCATGAATTGTGGAAAGAGATCTCGGACGACCCGTGAAAAGTGCCCACTTTGCGGGAGTTGTGGAAACCGCGGTTTCAGGAGGTGTGGAGAGGTCGGGCGGGGTTCCCGCTTGGTGAACCTGTTTCAGAGCCGCCTGTCAACCCCGGCTCGGGGCGCGAAGACTTCAAGGAATGTCCCTGCAAATCGTGCATGAGGACGGGTGAAGTGGTCGGGAGTCTCTTGTCAAGCACGCATTTGGTCGTCAACGCCTTATCCACGACAATCGTGAGCCTGAGAGCATGACAAAAGCGACTTATCCACATTCTGCACAGGTCGATGTGAATGCCGACGAGGCTCAATGAAACGTGTTATCGCGTGCTGCCGGCTGCGGTACACTGTCCTCGACCCTGCGGAGCTCCCGCGTGAGGAGCTGAGATGGCGCTTCCTGGCGCCGACGCGTCGAACCTGACCGCCCTCTGGGCGGCGGCGCCTGCCGGCGCTGCTGGGTAATGCCAGCGAAGGGAGAGATGTCATCGTGAGCACACCCCTCGTCACCGCCCGAGCCGACGCGCCCGACGTGCGTTCGCGGCTCAACCTCAACCCTGCGCACTGGGGCGTGCGGGCCATCGCCGAGATCGGTGTGGCCGTGGCGCTTGCCGCAGCCCTGAGTTGGGTCGCACAGGCGTTCCCCCTGCGCATGCCTCAAGGCGGATCGTTCGGCCTCGAGATGCTGCCGGTCCTGTTCATCGCGATGCGCCGTGGAGTGGTGCCGGGCATCGTCGCAGGTGGCCTCTTCGGCTTCCTGCAACTCGCGGGGGTCGCCGGGACCCCGTACATCTACCACCCGCTGCAGGCGGCCCTGGACTACCCGCTGGCGTTCGGGGCGCTCGGGCTCGCCGGGCTCGTCCCTGTCGGCGAGCTCAAGGGCGCCGGGGGCGTGGCTCGCCTCTCCGGCGCCGTCGCCGTGGGCGCCGGCGCCCGTCTCGTCTGTCACTTCTTCTCCGGGTTGCTCTTCTTCGCGGAGTACGCGCCCGGATGGGAAGCGCCGTGGCTGTATTCGATCACCTACAACCTCCTGTACCTGCTGCCGTCCGCCGTCGTGACGGCGCTCGTCCTCTGGCCGCTGCTGCGCGCCTACGACGCGGCATATCCCGGTGTAAGAGGGATGAGCGCGTGAGACCCGTGGCCGCGGAGGATGGGGGCGCGTACAGTCGCGGTCGTGTTTCTCGACGGTGACTACGGCGACCCCGGCTGGTACCGCACACTTGTCTCCCGGGCCGGCCTCGTGCTGGCCGCCGACGGCGGTGCGCGCTTCCTTGAGGGTCTCGGCGTCCGGCCGGATGCCGTCGTCGGCGACTTCGACTCTCTCGACGACGCCGGCGCCCGGCGCCTGGAGGCCGCCGGCGTCGAGTTGGTGCGCCATCCGGTGCGCAAGGACGTGACCGACGGCGAACTGGCGGTGGACGAGGCGCTGCGCCGAGGCGCCGGCGAGGTGGTGCTCGCCGGGGCCACCGGCGCGCTCGACCACACGCTCGGACACCTGGCCATCCTCCGGCGCCTGGCGGCGCGCCGCGTCGCCGCGCGGCTCGTGGCGCCGGACCTCTCGGTGGCCGTACTGCAGGCGCCGGCGGCGGTGACGCTCGCGGCGCCCGCCGGTGTGCGTGTCTCCGTCGTACCACTGGGCGGCGACGCGGTGGTGAGTCTCGCCGGTCTGGACTACCCGCTGGACCACGGCCATCTGCCGGCTGACGCCTGTCTGGGCCTCGGCAACCACGTCGTCTCGGCCGGCGAGTCCGTCATCGAGGTGCACGCCGGGGTCGTGGCGGTGCTCGTCGAGGCCGACGAGCCGTTCCTGACCGACCGTAGCACGACGGACGTCAGGTGAGCACACCCCGGCGCTGGCGCATCATCGCCCTGGTCTGGACGGCCGCGATCGTCGTCTCCGGCGTGCTGCCCATCGGATCGGTCGTGGAGGCGATCGGCCCCCCGGATCCGGTGACGACCACCGGGCACTTCATCGCCTACGCGGTTCTCGGGTTCGTCCTCGTGATCGCGCTCGGCGGGTGGCGAGTGACGGCCCGCACGCTCGGCCTTGCGTTCGTGCTCGCGGTGTCACTCGGGGCGGTCATCGAGCTCGTCCAGGGGCCGATCCCTTACCGCGACGCCTCCCTGCTCGACCTCGCAGTCGATGCCGCCGGCGCCGCAGCGGGACTGGCGGTGGTCAGCGCCGTGGCGCGGGTGCGGCGACCACGATCGCATCACGGATGATGCTCGCCGCCACGTCTTCCGCAGGCACGTCGTACCCACGCTCGGCGATCAAGTCCCGCAGGACATTGACCCTTCGTTCCCGCGACCCTGTGGGGTCCCGATCGGCACGGTCCTGCTGCTGATCTCCGGCCACCACGCCTCCTCATGGTCCTCTCTCGAGTGGATGAATCGGGCCGCGGGCGCGCGGAGTTTACTAAGATGCGTACACAGATATGAATCCACCCGGGAGACACAGGTGATCAGCATCCATCAAGCCCTCGACAGCGTCCTCGCCGACATCCGCCCGCTGGGCGCCGAAGAAGTGCGCCTGCTGGACGCGCTCGGCCGCTCCGCCGCCGAGCGCATCGTCTCGCCGGAGCAGGTACCCACGTTCGCCAACTCGGCGATGGACGGCTTCGCCGTCGCCGGCGCCGAGCTCGAGGCGGGTCGTCGCGAGTTCCGTGTGGTCGTGGACATCCCGGCCGGCCGGTTCGTGGCGGACGAGATCCATCCGGGTGAGGCGGCGCGCATCATGACCGGGGCGCCGTTGCCCCCCGGCGTCGACACCGTCGTCCAGGTCGAGCACACGACGGTGGACGACGAGCTCGTGACCGTCGAGACGGCGCCGGAGACGGGCGCGAACGTGCGCCGCGCCGGCGAGGACGTCACCGCCGGTGACGTCCTCTTCGAGCGCGGCGCCCTCCTCGGCGCGGCCGAAGTGGGTCTGCTCGCGGCCGTGGGCGTCGACAGGGTGCGCGTCGCGCGACGGCCCCGTGTGGCGATACTGGCCACCGGGAGCGAGCTCGTCTCGGGCGGCCGGGCGCTCCAGCCCGGTCAGATCCGCAACTCCAACTCGTTCACCGCCTACGGGCAGGTGATCGCGGCGGGCGGCGACCCGATCTTGCTCGGTATCGCCCGCGACGACCCGGACGAGACGCGGCGGCTGATGGCCGCGGCGCTGGAGAACGACGTGGTGATCACGTCGGGCGGCGTCTCGGTCGGCGACTACGACTTCGTGAAGCAGGTACAGGACGAGCTCGGCGTGCAGCGGCGCTTCTGGGGCGTCGCGACAAAGCCGGGCAAGCCGCTCGCGTTCGGGGTCCGCGGCGACACCCTCGTCTTCGGCGTGCCCGGCAATCCCGTCGCCTCCATGGTCAGCTTCGAGATGTACGTGAGGCCGGCCCTCCTGGCCCTGCAGGGCCGGCCGGACGTCTACCGTCCGTGGTTCCTCGCGCGCTCGGACGAGCCGGTCCACCGCACCAAGGGCCGCACCGAGGCGCGGCGCTGCACGCTCACCCACGACGACGACGGCTCACTGCGCTTCACGACCACCGGCCCACAGGGCTCGGGCATCCTGAGCTCCATGGCCGGCGCCGATGGCCTGTTCTTCGTGCCGCCGCAGTATCCCGGCGGCGGCGCAGGGACGGAGATGCTCGTGATGCTCCTTGCCGGCAGCGGCCGCGAGCGGCCGCCCTTCCCCGTCGCGACGGGCTGACGCGGCACAGGCACGGCCTGGTGGGCAAGGTCGAGTTCGGGAGACCGGCTCAGCGCCCCCGGGCTCTGTGCAGCGGCCGGGTCTTCTCGAGCGTCGCCCAGACGATGAGACGGTGGGACGCGCTGTAGGGAGGCGTGCACGTCGTGAGCACGAGGCCGTACCCGCGGTCGGCGAGGACACCCACATCTCCAGGGTCCACCTCGGTCGTCCTGGCCACCCTGTAACGGAACTTGCCGTACGGCGTGTCGACGTAGATGGGGTCGCCTTTGTGCAGCTTGTCGAGCTCATAGAACGGGGCCCCATACGTCGTCCGGTGGCCGGCGATGGCGAAGGGCTCGCCCTCGCCGGGCAGAGGCGTGATGCCGTAGTGCACGGGTCCGTTGCGCAGCAGTGCGCGGTCGCCGTCCGGGTCCAGCGCCATCTTGCCGCTCACGCCCTGCTGCACCAGCCGATCGAGGTCGATGCGGGGGATGCGCAGGCGCCCGATCGGATCTCCCGTCTTGAGCTTCTTGCCGTAGCGGACGGCGAGCCGCCGCACCAGCTCCTCGTCACTGACACCGCGGTCGCCGCGCGTGTCCTGGGCGGCGTTGATGCCCTGCGCGAACGCGATGCTCTGCTCCCGGTAGGTGGAGTCGAGGCGTGTCTGCTGCACCTGGGCGTAGGCGGCCGACCAGAACGGGTACGCGAGCACGAGGCCCCCGACGATGAGCAGGAGGTCACCGGCGAGCCGCAGCCAGCGGCGCCGCCTGCCGTGGGTGGCGTGCGTCGACTCCGGCTGGGAGTCCTGGTCCGTCGCGTCCATTGCCAGATGGTACCCCTCTGAGGGCCGGAAGGCGTGCCGCGCCATGCTAGACTGGCGCGCGTCCCGCTGATCGCCGAGGCGCTGGGCGTACCGGTCTCGACGACGGTCGAGTCGCTGCTTCTCGTGGTCGACCGCCGGCCCGCGCCGGCGCCCGTGGACGGATCCGTGAAGGCGAGACCGGTCTACGAAGTGGAGAGCGACGATGACGCAGAGCCCGACCCACACCATCGGTTCGGCCGGACGACTGGCCATTCTCTCTGAGGACGACCTGCGGCGGCTCGACGAGGCCGCGCTCGACGTGCTCGCCGAGACCGGCGTCTCGATCCCCTCGGAACGCGCGCGCGCCGCCTTGATGGCGCAGGGGGCCAGTGCCGACGGCTCACGCGTCACCTTGCCGCGCGAGCTGGTGCGCCGGCTGGTGGACCTGGCGCCGGCTCACCTGACGCTGGGCGCCCGCGCCGGCGAGCCCATCGTCACCGGCGAGCGCTCCCTGCTGACCACGGACGGCTGCTGCGTGGAGATCTACGACCTCGAGACCGGTGAGAAGCGCGTCACGACGGCCGACGACGTGGCCGCCATCAGCCGCGTGGTCGACGCGCTGCCCGAGGTCGACTTCTGCTGGCCTGCGGTGAGCGCCCAGGACAGGCCGGTGGAGGTGCGCGGCCTGCACGAGTTGTACCTGGCGATGGCCAACACCGGCAAGCACGTGCAGACGGTGACCGTGGTGGAGCCTGAACTCGCCGAGATCGCGGTGCAGATGGCGCTGGCCGTGAGCGGCTCGGAGGAGCGACTCCGCGCCGAGCCGCCGATCAGCGCCCTGCTCGGCACCGTCACGCCGCTGGGCAACGACGCGGGGACGCTGGAGGCCGGCCTGGTCTTCGCCGAGGCCGGCATCCCCATCGGCTTCGTCACCATGCCGATGGGCGGCTCCACCACGCCCATCACGATGGCGGGCTCTCTGGTCGTCGGCATCGCTGAGGCGCTGAGTTCCGTGTGCGCCGTCCAGGCCGCGTTCCCCGGTGCGCCGGTGTTCATCTGTTTCATCCCGAGCGTGATGGACCTCAAGAGCGGGGACTTCACCGGCGGCGCGCCCGAGGACACCATCATGGCGGCCGCCGTCGGTGACGTCGGTCACTTCTACGGCTTGCCGACCCAGTGCGGCGTCAACTCGAGCGGCGCCAAGGAGCCCGGCTGGCAGTCGGCTCTGGACGACACCACCACCTCCTGGCTCTCTCTGGCGGCCGGGGTCGACATGCTCACCGGCGTCGGCATGGTGTCCGGCGGGCGCATCTTCAGCTACACCGAGATGGCGCTCGGCGTGGAGACCCTCTCGCACGCGCGCGCGGTCGCAGCCGGTGTCGACCTGACGTCGGTCGGGGGATCGCCCGGCGGTCAAGCGCCGCTCGCCGCGCCGTCCCTGGTGGTCGTCGAGGCGCTCCGCCACTGGACGGCAGGTGGGCGCGTGACCGCAGTCGACCGCGCCCATCAGCGCATCGCCGAGGCGGAGGCCACGCACCGGCCGCCCGCGCTCGATCCCGGAGTGGACCAGGAGCTGCGGCGGCTCGCCCGTATCGGCTGATCCGGCGTCACCCGCCGCTCGTTTTCGCGGACTTCGATGCGCTCACATGCCCATGACTCGGGTCAACCCCCCACGTCCTCAGCCTCGCGCAGGGTTGTCTTTTGAGTGGGGTGCTGTATAAATCGAGTCCGAGAGGTCGCACTGGGGGAGTGCGGCACCGCACATTCCTGACAGGCGGTCGGGGCGACATCCGCCAGTCCACCCTGTGGGTCAGCGGCCGTCGGGATCATTCAGCCGGAAAGGACGGAGAAGAATGACAAAGGGCAAGACGTACATTCTGGCAGCCGTACTCCTGATCGCGATCGTCGCGATCGCGGGGGTGGCAGCCGCGTGTGGCAGCAGCACGGATGAGTCGAGTTCCACTGCGAGCGCCAGCGCCGCGGCCACCGGGCCGATGGACATCGCCACGCAGGTCCTCGGCCGCGCGCCGACGGGCCTCGCCGCGACGATCGTCGATCGCGGCTCGGTCATCGTCGCCAACGACGCCAACTACCCGCCGCAGAGCTCGGTCGATCAGGCCACCGGCGAGCTCGTCGGCTTCGACGTCGACGTCGCCAAGAAGATGGGCGAGCTGCTCGGACTCACGGTCGACTTCAAGAACCCGGCCTGGGAGACCATCCCGGCAGGACTCCAGCAGGGCAAGTACGACGTCTCCATCGGCTCCATGACGATCACGCCTGAGCGCCAGAAGGCCCTCGCCTTCAGCGATCCTTACTACTACACCTCTGGCCAGGTCTTCGTGAAGAAGGGCGGCCCGCAGATCGCCGGCGTCGCCGACCTGGCCGGCAAGAAGGTGGGCGTCGGCGCTGCTACCACCTATTACGATTACCTCAAGAAGAACTCCGATGCGATCGTGAAGACCTACACCACCGACGCCGACGCCTTCCCGGATCTCGCCAACGGCAACCTCGACTTCGTCATGACCGCCGGCCCCACGGGCCAGCAGGCGATCCTCTCGGGCCAGCCGTTCGACTTCTCGGGCAAGCCGCTCTACTACGAGGACCTCGCCATGGCCATCAAGCTGGACGAGGCCGACTGGCTGGCCCTGCTCGACCACGCCGTCCAGACGATGCACTCCGACGGCTCACTCACCGCGATGAGCAAGCAGTGGTACAACGGCATGGACCTGACGGTGAAGCAGTAACCACCTGCTCCACACGCCGTCCAGTGGACGCCACAATTCGCGTCTCATGAGCGTTCCGCGGCGAGGGGCTTGCAGTGCAGGCCCCTCGCCGCATTCATGACAGGAAGGTCACAACTCATGCGCACACGGTCTAGGTTCATGGGTACGGCTCTCGCGGCGGCCTTGCTCATTCTGGTGGTGACCGCACTGACGCCCGTTGCACTGGCTTCGCCGGCCCCGTCGCCGTCGGGCACCGCCGCGACGGCCCCCGAGGGCACACCGATCCCGGTCGGCGTGATCCCCGACCCCAACGCCGTTATCACGTCAGGCAATGCGAAGCTGTGGAACGGCGACGTGGTGGAGGTCAACTTCGCCCCGAACGGTTCGGAACTCGATGCGGCCAAGTGCCAGGTGTTCATCAACGGCAAGCTTCAGGAGCTCACCACCGACCCCGTGGTCCAGTACCTCTCGCCGGCGACGCCGACGCTGCACTTCTCGCTGGTCGAGACGTACGGCAAGGGCAAGTACGATTTCCGGGTCACCATGGTCACGACCCAGGGCGTGACCGTTGAGAAGACCTGGAGCTACGACTCTGAGGGCCAGGCCGGCGGCGGACTCGTCAAGTGGAGCGTCATCCAGAACTGGTGGAGGTACATCGCCAGGGGCGCCATCGTCACGGTCGAGCTCACCGTCATCTCCATCCTCTTCGCCAGCATCCTCGCCCTGTTCGGCTCGCTCGGCCGGCTCTCCAAGAAGATGACCTTCAAGCAGGCGTGGGACCGGTACCAGAGCTGGGGCTACATGTGGCGCATGGTCCTCGGCCGCATCCCGTACTGGATCGCGACGTTCTACACGTCTCTCTTCCGAGGCACGCCACTCCTGCTGCAGATCATCTTCATCTACCAGGTGACGCCGGAGATCATCCGCGCCCTCGGCCTGCCGAACACGCTCAACCCGCCGGCGTTCTGGTCCGGTGTCGCAGCGCTGTCGCTCAACTACGGCGCGTACCTCACCGAAGTGTTCCGCGCCGGCATCCAGGCGGTGCCCAAGGGCCAGAACGAAGCGGCCTGGGCCATCGGCCTCAGCGGCTGGCAGACCCAGCGGCGCATCATCCTCCCGCAGGCGTTCAAGATCGTCATTCCCGCCGTGGGCAACGACTTCATCGCCCTGATCAAGGACACCTCGCTGGTGTCGGTCATCACCGTGGAGGAGTTGCTGCGCCGCTCCCAGCTCGCCGGCGCCGCGACCTTCAGCTTCATGTCCACGCTGATCGTCGCGGCCGCGTTCTACTGGGCCCTGACGATCTTCTTCAGCTTCTGGCAGGCCAAGCTCGAGACGCGCATGGCGCGTGACAAGGCCCGCGAGAAGGAGAAGGGAAAGGCGAAGTAGCATGTCATCCACTCACACTTTCCCGCACGAGACGATCACCGACGAGAAGGGCCGCGAGCTCATCGTCAAGGTCGAGGGTCTGCAGAAGTACTTCGGCAAGAATCACGTGCTCAAGGGCATCGACCTCGAGGTCTACAAGGGCGAGGTGCTCGTGCTCATCGGACCGTCCGGGTCCGGCAAGAGCACCTTCCTGCGCTGCCTGAACTTCCTCGAGGACCCGACCTCCGGTGAGATCAGGGTCGGGGACGTGCACGTCACGTGCGGCAGCCACGGCAACCGCTTCAAGAGGGACGTGCACGAGATCCGCATGAAGTGCGGGATGGTCTTCCAGGAGTTCAATCTCTTCCCCCACAAGGACGCGACCGAGAACGTCACCGAGGGTCCGATCCTCGTGAAGGGAGAGAAGAAGGAAGAGGCCGCCCGCAAGGCGCACGAATTGCTCACCAAGGTGGGCCTGGGCGAACGCATGGACTTCTTCCCGAGCCAGCTCTCCGGAGGTCAGAAGCAGCGGGTCGCGATCGCTCGAGCCATGGCCATGGACCCCGTGCTCATGCTCTTCGACGAGCCCACCAGTGCCCTCGACCCCGAGCTCATCGGCGAGGTGCTCAAGGTCATGAAGGAACTGGCCGAGGGCGGCATGACCATGATCGTCGTGAGCCACGAGATGGGGTTCAGCCGCGACGTGGCCGACCGCGTCGTGTACATGGACGACGGCTACTTCATCGAGCAGGGCCCCCCGAGCGAGGTCTTCTTCCATCCCAAGGACGAGCGCACCAGACGGTTCCTGCGCCACATCCTGCCGGAGAGGGAGCCCGAGCACGCCAGGGAGCTCGGTATCTCCGAGGCGGACGAGTCGGAACCCGAGCCCGAGGGCGATCGGCTGCAGCACGAGGCCGGCGCGGCTCTCAGCCAGGACAACCTGCAAGACACCGCCGTCCCCGAGATCCCCATGTCGCAGGGCGCCGGCGGCGAGACGCCACTGCCCCGCGGCGACGAGAACCTCTGAGGTCCGGCCGAGGCTCTGGCGGGCGGCGAGGCGCGTGACGCGCCTCGCCGCCCGCCTTGCGTACGGAGCCGAGCGCGCGCGGTCGGATGACGGCGGCCGGCCCGCACCGTAGCATCGGGGCGGCGACCAGGAGGAGCGATGGCGGCTGCGGCTGCGCGGATCGACCCCATCAGGCCGCGCCTGCGCTGGCGCGTGCTGAGCGACGCCGACCTGGAGCGGCTCGAGGCCGCCGTCTTCAAGGCGCTGGGCGACGTCGGCGTGCGGTTTCCGCTGCAGTCCGCGCTCGACGCGCTTGAGCGCGGCGGCTGCCGGGTCGATCGCGCGTCGCAGGTGGCGCGCATGCCCGAGGACGTGGTGCGGGCGGCGCTGCGCATGGCGCCCGACGCGCCGCTCCTCGCCGCTCGCGATCCCCACTGCGACATCGTCCTCGACGGCTCCGCCTGCCACCTCAGCAACGACGGATGCGGCGTGCGCGTGATCGACCCGCAGACCGGGGAGCTGAGGCCGAGCGCCAAGGCGGATGTGGCCGACTCGGCGCGGTTCGTCGACGCCGTGCCTCAGGTCAGCTTCTATTGGGGACCGGCGGTGACCGCCGAGGACGTCCCGCCGGCCACGCGGCCTCTGCACGAAGCCGAGGCGATCTTCGCCAACACGAGCAAGCACTTCCAGGCCGTGGACGTGGTCGGTGAGGACACCGCCCGGCGGGTCGTCGGGGGGGGCGAGCGGCCGACGCGCAGCCCGCGGAGTAGCTAGCCGACGAGCGTCCTCGCTGCCTCCCGCAGCAGCTCGGTGTGACGGTCGACGTCCGCGGCGGTCGTCTGCGGCGACATCAGCGCCATGTTGTGGAACGGCGTCATGAGGATGCCGCGGTTGAGCATGAAGAGGTGCAGGTAGCGGTCGAGCTGCTCGTCCTCGGCCGCGGCCGCCTCGCCGCCGTTGCGCGGCGGCGTGGGGCGCGGCCAGTACTCCGCGCGGCAGCCGAGGCGCTTGACCACCCACGGCAGCGCGAACTCGTCGATCACACCCTGCACGCCGTCTGCCCAGCGTCCGGCGAGCGGGATCATGCGCGCGTAGGCCTCTTCGGTGAGCACCTCGCCGAGCGTCGCGCGGACCGCCGCCACGCTGAGCATGTTGCCGGCCAGGGTGCCACCGATGCCGCACTCGTCCGCGGCGTGGTAGTCCCAGTCCTCGCGGATGCGATCGGCGAGGGCCTGGCCGAAGCCGTACACCGCCGCGGGCATCCCGCTTCCGATGGGCTTGCCGAGAGTGACCATGTCGGGCTCGAGGCCCCAGGCCCTCGTGCAGCCGCCGGGGCCGGCGCAGATGGTGTGCGTCTCGTCGATGACGAGCAGCGTGCCGGTCTCGCGCGTCAGGCGGCGGAGCTCGGCGTGGTAGCCGTCGTCCGGCAGGATGATGCCGATGTTGGTGAGCGCCGGCTCGGCGAGGACGCAGGCCACGTCGCCGGGCGCGAGCGCGCGCTCGAGCGCCTCGAGGTCGTTCCACTCGACGACCTTGCTCGTGACGGTCGGGTCGACCGGTGGGCCGGCGTTGCCCGGCTTGGGCCCCGGCACGCCATCGTTGATGGTGATGATCGTCTCGTCCACCGACCCGTGGTAACAGTAGTTGTAGACGAGGATCTTCGGCCGCCCGGTGACGTGGCGGGCCAGGCGGACGGCGAAGCGGTTGGCGTCGGTCGCCGTCAGCGCGAGCTGCCAGTACTGCAGGTTGAAGCGGCGAGACAGCTCACGGGCGACCCACAACGAATCCTCGGTGGGGAGCATGGTGGTGATGCCGCGGGCAGCCTGCGCGGCGATGGCCGCCGCCGGCCCCTCGGGAGAGTGACCGGTCATCGCGCCGGTGTCGCCGAGGCAGAAGTCGATGTAGTCGTGGCCGTCGACGCAGGTGAATCCCGCACCGTGCGCTTCGGCCACGAACGGGGGAAACGGGCTCGACCAGCGCGTCATCCAGTTCATCGGCACGCCGTCGAGCATGTGCGCTTGAGCACGCTCGAAGAGCTTCAGGGAGCGCGGGTGGCGCGCGACGAAATCTGCGTCCTCGCGCGCCTTGAGCGACGCGAGCCGCTCGCGATCGATGGTCGCGGTCATGGGATCACCTCCGTGAGGATCCTCTCCGGCCCGGTGTGCAGGAGGCTCAAGCGAGTCCCGCGTGCCGCCTGAAGCGCTGCACGCAGTTGATCGGCAGGTCCAGCAGTTCGGCGATCCTGAACTTCGCCTCCATCGCGCTCGATTCGCCGGGGTAGCTGATCTCGAAGGTCGTGATGCGCCCCAGCTGCCGCTCTCTGCGCACGTCCTCCATGGCGATGGGGTCGGAGAGGTCGGCCGGGCTGACTCCGAGTCGCTCCGCAACGTAGGCCTTCGCCTCGCGTATCCGCATGCCCCGAGTGATCTGCATGCGCGCCACCAGATCTCCAGCAGCGCGCATCCCGCACATCCCCGAGGCGGTCGCGTGGGCACACGGCATCCCGAGAGGGTCGCCGCCGCCTACCTAGAGGCCGTCCAGCCTCAGGATGTCGACGGTGGCTCGCGAGGCCCGCGCCACGGCGTCCAGCGGCAGGTAGCTGGTGGTGGGGACGCCGCCCACCCCCATGCCGATGTTCATGTGCACGGGGATCTCCGCCACCTCCATGCACGGCTTGACGAGGGTCAGGGCGCGAGCCACGTTCCACGCCCCCGTCCGGCCCGTGTTGACGGTGATCGCCGGGCCGTAGATCGTCGCCCCGGCCCGGCGCACGAGCTCCATCTGTCCGCGCGGCCAGAGGCCTGCCAGGCGCACGCCGTCGTACTCCAGTCGGCCGTGCATCCCGAGCACGAACTCCCCCGCCATCCCGACCTGGATGCCCATGTCGGGATGGCTCGCGCGGATGCGCTCGATCGCGAGGAGGGTGGCCAGGAAGTCACCGTCGCCGGCGGCCCCGGCGGTGTCGAAATCGATCCCGTCGGCGCCCGCCTCCCAGAGCGCGTCGGCGGTCTTCACCATGTCCTCGACGGCGTAGCCGACCGCCTCCTCCTGAGCCGCCCGGGCCTCGTCCACCCGCGCCAGCGGCAGCAACTCCGACCAGTTGGGCGCCGGCCCGTCGGGCTTGGAGTACAGACCCAGATTGGGCATCGCCCCGTACATCACCGGCACCGTCAGGGCGGCCTGCGCATCCTTCATGGTCTGCGCCTCGAAGGGCAGGATGGTGCGGATGGCCTTGAAGGAGTAGTCGACGTGCCCGAGCTCGACGGAGTCGGCTCCGAACATCTGCTCGTAGATGAGCAGGTCCTGCGTGCGCGTGCCGACCGTCTTGGACCCGGAGCCGTCATAGGTGAGCACGACTTCATCACCGATGTCGACGGCGGTGAACTTGGCCGGCGACGCCCAGATCTCGAGCAGATGGTCGAGCTCGTCCGCGGACAGCGGCGGCACCTTGGCCCGGCTTGCCGCCGCCAGGGTGCCCTCTTCGAGCTCTCCGCGCAGCTCGCTGCGCGTCAGGCGGGTCAACGAGCCGTCACCCATCCGGGTCGGGTACTGCGTCTCCATCTTCCGGTGCTCCTTGTTCAGTGGCCGCTCGCGCTGCCTGCCGAGTGGATGGGCAGCCGCACGTCAGCGAATGCGGGCGCCGCCGGTGCGCGCGTACCTCTCGAGCACGGCGCGTGCCTCGCGGCGAACGTCTTCGGGAATGGGGGTCGGGGTGTGTGCGGCGAGCAGAGTCTCCGCGCGCTCCAGAGCGTCGTCCAGCAGCGACCGGTCCCCGAAGTCCGAGCGTCTGCCTCGCCGGAACACCGCCGGGCGCCAGATCTCGCCGCGACGAGATGCATCACGCGAGCTACGCCTCGTGAGAAAGTGGCCTGCCGGGCCGACCTCGAGGATGTCGTCGACGAGCATCGAAGCGTCGTCCACAGTCGGCATCTCGAGCACCCGGCGCAGGGCGCCGATGCTGTCACAGTCCAGGACCAGCTTGGCGGTGGAGCTGATCTGGGCGCCGTCGATGAGTCCGGCGGAGACCAGGACGTCCGCGCCCGAGAGGACGGCGGACATGGCCGTCATGGCGCCCTCGACTCCCGCCTGGAAGTCCACCGCCTTCGCGTCGGTACTGATCCCGGAACTCACGCCCGGCAGCCCATAGTGCCTGCTCATGGACAGACAGATCGCATTGAGCAGCGCGACTTCGGGCGCTCCGCAGAGATAGCCGCCGGTACGCAAGTCGGCCACGCCTCCCGTCGCCGCCACCATGAGCGCGCAGCCGGGCGCGGCCACCTGGAAGATCACGACGCCTGCGACGAATTCCGCGATCGTGACGGCTGCCGTTGCGGGCACGCTCATCGGCGCGGTGGTACCCATGAGCGGCAGAGGGTGGATGAGGGTCGGGACACCTGCGCGCGCCAGCGAGATCGAGGCATCGAGCTTGTCGCCCTCGAACTGGAGCGGCGAGACGGGGCAGTGCAGCGATGAGTAGATGGGGCGATCGTGCAGGTTCGCGCCCGCGATGACCTCGAGCATCTCGAGCAGCGGAGGGACCTCCTCGGGCGAGTGCGCGACCACGCTCTGGACGTGCTTCGACGTCGTCTCCAGGGCGATGAGGTCGTTCTCCAGTCCCGCCGTGAGAGGATCGAGATCGCCCGCCATGAGCGATGTCCAGATGAAGTCGAGCTCGGGCGACGCGTCGGACAGCCGGTAGAAGGAGACGAGGTCGTCCCTCGAGGCTTCCACGCACCTCGCCGGTCGGATCGTCGAGCACCAGGGTCGCCTCACCGTCCGTGGTGAAGGCAAGCGGGTGGCCGGGCCCGACGACCAGGTCGTGAGCCGCGTCGCGGGAGGCCAGCCGGACGTGGTCGGGAGCCTTGGCCAGGCATTCCTCGACGAGTTGCGGCGGCAGCCTGACGACGCGCCGCTCCGCGTCGACTCGCGCTCCGGACCCGGCCAGCATGTCGACAACGGCCTCGGAGTTGATCCCGACGCCCACGTTCTCGAGCACGTGCAGCACGCTCTGGTGCACGGCGTTCTTCTCGGCCGTCGAGAGACACTCCAGAGTCAGCCTGCTCACGGGCGAGTCACCTCGCAGTCCTCTCGTCCGGACGGCCGTTCGCTCGCGACGCCGCCGAGCCGTCGGCGGCGTCGACGATCGCGCGGATCTCACGCAGAACGTCGTCGGACAGAGGCTCGGGCACGTGCGTGGCAAGGATGCGACGCGCTTCCTCCGTCGCGCGCTGATGCAGGTCCTTGCCTCCCGCCGCCGACCAGTCCTCACGCACCCTGCGGTCGATCAACTTCGGCTGGGACTGGCCGCGCATGAACTTGAGCGTCGCATCCAGGCTGAGGAAGTCGCCGAAGGGCCCTACCTTGGCGATGTCGTCGACGCCCAGTAGTTCGTCGTCGACGGGCACACCGGCGACCGCGTGCTTGACCATCCTCGCGAACTCGTTGTCCATGACGAGTTGCCCGTAGTCGAACGCGACACCCGACTCGATCATCCCCGCGCCGTAGATCAGGTTGGCACCTGCCAACGCCGGCAGCAGCGCGGTCAACGTCTTCTCGTGACCGGTTTGGGCGTCGAAGAGCTTGGAGTCGCCCTACAAGCCCGCTACGTAGCTGGGCAGCCGGTACTGGCGGGCGAGGAAGGCGACCGCCGCACTGATGACCCCGCACTCAGGAGACCCGACGGAGGCCGCGGCGAGGCGCAGGTCCATCGCTGTGGTCGAGCTCCCGTAGAGCACCGGCGTGCCCGTCCTCGTCAGCTGGGCGAGCGTGATCCCGGCGAGCACCTCGGCATTGTGGACCACCAACGTGCCGGAGAGCGTGACCGGAGCCGAGCCCCCCGACATGGCCATCGAGAGGACCAGGCAGGGGACGCCGGCCTTGGCGGCCGAGACGATCGCCTCGGAGCACTCCCTCGGCAGCTTCAGAGGACTCACGGGGCAGACGCCGATCATCAGGATCGGCCGCCGGCGCAGAGCGTCACGCCCTCCCACGACGGCGGCGGCGATGTCGAGGATCACCTCCGTCTCCCATCTGGAGAGCGGACCGGCGCAGACGTGCTTCGTGGTGTTGCACACGGCTGCCTCGTAGTTGTGGATGGTCGCCGTCGCCACGGGCGCGTCGTGTGCCCCGACGGCGATCTCGTAGGTATCGAGCTCGTCGAGGTAGTCGGCCAGCCGTGCGGAGTCGGCGACGTCCTGTTTGGTGGAGTCCCGGAGCTCCCCGGTCTCGAGGTCGGTGACCTTGAGACCCTCACCGAACGTCGTGAAGCCGACGCGCCCGGCGTCGAGCATGATGTCGTCCTTCGGGTCCCGGCCGGCTGCGAATACCCGCTCCGGAGCCGATTCGATCGCGGCTTCCACGATGTGCGGCGGGATCCTGACGGTGCCGGTCTCGCGATCGACCGACGCTCCCCCGGCCGCGAAGATATCCAGGGCTTCCTCATCGTCGGTGAACACCCCGGTCTGCTCCAGGACTTCGAGAGTGGCGAGGTGGATGTCTCTCACCTCGTCGTCCGTGAACACGTTGAGGCTGAAGCCACCGCTGCGAGTCCGTCCCGCGTGGGCACGTCGGTTCAAGAGTCCCCCCTCTCACGAAGACTAGCTATTTGTACGTATAGCAAGTCAGCGCGTCTCCAGTCAAGACCTTCTGATACGCTTCCGACCCATGGAGCCACACGACGCGAAGCCCAAGGCCGCACCCGCCGACGGGGGCAGGACCAACAAGCGCCAGGTCAGCGCCGCCGCGACAAAGGACAAGCTGATCGAGGCGACGATCCTGTGCATGGCCAACTACGGACCGGCAGGCGCGTCCATCGAGCGGATCACCGACACAGCCGGCGTGTCACGCGGTCTGGTCCGCCACCACTTCGGCAACAAGAGACAGCTGCTTCTCGAGGCGTTCCAGCGATTGGCGGATGAACAGCGGGCGGCGTTCGGCGGGGGGCCAGTGGCCGGGAGCGACGCGGTGGCGACGCTGAGAGCCGCAATGGCCAGGTCGTTTCGTGACGCTCTGGCCGCGCCTGCTCGGGCGCACGCATGGTTCGGGTTCTGGCAGGCAGCGCTCGGGGACCCCGCACTGCGGGAGATCAACGAACACGTCTTCATGGAGGAGCGCGAACGGTACACGGAGCTGTTCCGTGCCGCGGCGCGGCAACGACAGATCGTCATCGACGAGCGGGAGGCGGGAAGAGGCCTGGTGGCATTGGCCGATGGTGTCTGGAACGAGCTGGTCATGCACTCGACGGACTTCACTGTCGAAGGGGCGCTCACGCTCTGCGATCACTACATCGACATGGTCCTGGAGCAAGGCCGCTCGCGTGGCGCGGGAGCAGCCGGCGGCTGAGCCGTCACGGCGTGATTCCCGAGCGGACCCGCCGCGCACATGCCGTAGCCGGACGTCGCCGCGCCCCAGGCAGACCCGCGCCCCGCCCTCCGCATGGTGCGGACAGCTTCCCGTGCGCGCCGCGACTTGCCCTGCCCCACCAGCTCCTTCGCCCGCTCCACCGCCATGCCGGCGTTGGCGCCGTAGCCGTCGGCGCCGATCTCCTCGGCGTGGGCGGCGGTCACCGGGGCGCCGCCGATCATCACCTTGATCTGCTCGCGCAGGCCCTCGTCCTTGAGCAGCGCGATCGTCTCCGCCATGTGCGGCAGCGTGGTCGTGAGCAGGGCGCTCATGCCGACGATCGCGGGGCGTGCTGCTTGCACGGCGGCGACGAAGTCGGCGCGCTGACCCCGGTGCCGAGGTTGACGACCGTGAAGCCGGCGCCCTGCAGCAGCATGCCGACCAGGTTCTTGCCGATGTCGTGCAGGTCGCCCTCGACGGTGCCGATCACGACCGTGCCCATGCCGGCCTCGTCGCCGGCCGCCATGTGCGGGCGCAGCAGGTCGAGGCAGGCCTGCATGACGCGGGCGGACAGCAGCACCTCGGGGATGAAGCACTCGCCCTCGCGCATGCGCACCCCGACCACCTCCATGCCGGGGAGCAGGGCCTGGTCGAGGATCTCGCGGGCGCTCGCGCCGCTCGCGAGCAGCGCCTGGGTCATCGCCAGGGCGACGCCCTCGTTGCCGTCGATGATGGCTTGTTTGAGCTGGTCCTTCATGCCACGCGTTTCTCACGGTCGGCAGCTTCGATGACGCGATGCACCTGCTCGGCCACGTCTGGGTCCATTGGCAGGGGCTTGTGAGACTCCACTAGGCCCAGCGCGCGGGCGCGCGCCCGCGTGGCAAGATCGGTCGCGCCCCTGGCTTCCCAGTCCTCGCGCACGCGGCGGTCGAGGATCTCCGGCTGGCTCAGCTCGCGCATGTGGGTGAGCGTGGCGTCCAGCGAAAGGTAGTCGCCGAACGCGCCGACGTTCACGATGTCGTCCACGGCCATCGTCGCGTCGGTCACGGCGATGCCGCCGACCGCGAACTTGATCATGCGCGCGATCTCGTTGTCCATGACCAGCTGGCCAAGGTCGAAGGTGACGCCCGATTCGATCATCCCCGCCCCGTAGATCTGGTTGGCGCCTGCCAACGCAGGAAGGAGTCCGGTGAGGGTCTTCTCGTGACCGGTCTGCGCGTCACCGAGCTTGGAGTCCGCCTACAACCCCGCCACGAAGCTCGGGATCATGTAACGCCGGGCGATCTGGGCGCAGGCGGCGGAGAACAGGGCGAGCTCCGGCGAGCCCACACATGCCGCCGCCAGCTTGAGATCCATGGCGGTGGTCGAAGAGCCGTAGGTGACGGGGCAACCGCGCTCGACCAGTTGGGCGAGGACGATGCCGGAGAGCACTTCGGCGTTGTGAAGGACGAGCGTGCCGGCGAGAGTCACCGGGGACGATCCTCCGGACATCGCCATGCTGAGGATCGTGTCCGGGCACCAGGCGCGCGCCGACTCGATGATCACCTCGGTTGCGTCTCGCGGCAGCTTCAGCGGGCTCACCGGGCAGACGCCGAAGCCGATGAGCGGGCGACGGCGGAACTCGTCCTCGCCGCCCGCGACCACAGTCGCCATCTCGATGAGCCTGCGGCAGTCGTAGGCGCTGGTGGCCTCGGTGCCCACCGGCTTGCCGGTGTTCAGCATCGCCGCCTCCCACTTGTAGAGGCAGGCCGTCTCCTCCGGCACGTCGCCCGGATGGACCGCGGATTCATACGTGTCGATGTCGCTGAGCGCGTCGACCAATCGCGCCGCCTCGTGCACGTCTTGCAGCACCGGGTGGCGGTACTCGCCCGTCCGCGAGTCGACGATCATGATGCCCTCGTCGAAGTTGGAGACGTACACGCGGCCCGCCTCGAGGACGATGTCCTGCTCTGGGTCGCGGCCGCAGAGGAAGTTTTTGGGTGGAGACGAGCGGAGGGCGTCCTCGACGAGGTACGGCGGGATGCGCACCATGTGCGTCTCGCGATCGACGGCGCACCCACCGTCGCTGAAGATGTCGAGCGCATCGCCGGCCTCGACCCACATCCCGGCCCGCTCGAGGACCTCGAGCGAGCCGAGGTGGATGTCGTCGAGCTCAGCCTCCGTGAACACGTTCAGGCTGAGCCCTCCAGAGCTGGGCCGCCCTGCGTGCAGGTTTCGCTTCACTGGAGCACCTCCGCTGACAAGCGCTATGTGTCGGCCGGCGAGACGACGGGTGAGGCGGAACGGTGGCAGGTCGCCCGGCCTCACGGGCGTGGTCGCGGGAGCGCCCCGCCGCTCGCTGGACTCGAGACTATGGGCGGGGCGCGCGCGAGTAAAGCGTCATCTTCGCGCGCGCCCGACTTCGCCGGGCAATCCCTCACGCGCGGATCGCGACGGGTGCGAAATTCGTGCAAGTTGACCGGTCCGAGAGGTCGTCGGTCGAGGCGCCGACGTCACGCCGTGGCGCGAAGCCGTCGGGTGGTATCGTGCGGGACAGAGGCGGCCGGCGGAGAAGGCCGCCGTCGGCCCGCCAACGCCGTGGAGGTGACCATGCCGCTGCTCGAACGCGACGACTCCGTCCTTATCGTCATCGACCTGCAGCCCGAGTTCTGGAGCGACAGGCTCGAAAAGGGTGACGCCGAGGAGGTGAGCAGGGCAGCAGGGCGCGCCGCTTGGCTGGCGGGGACGGCCATGGCCCTGGACGTGCCGGCCGTTCTCACGGAAGAGAACCCGGAGAGGAACGGGCCGACAGCCGCGGGGGTGCTGCTGGCTGTCGGTCGCCGCGCCCCGGTGTTCACCAAGCCGGTCTTCAGCCTCGCAGCCTGCCCGGAGATCATGGCGGCGATCGCTTCGACCGGCCGCCGGACGGCCGTCCTCTGTGGTTTCGAGACCGACGTCTGCGTGACCCACTCTGCCGTCGGCCTTCTGGAGGCCGGCTACCGCGTCGTTGTGGCCGCTGACGCCGTGTACTCGCCGGCGGGCGCGCAGGCCTTCGGCCTGGCCCGCCTGCGCGATCTCGGCGTCGAACTCGTCCACTGCAAGGGCATCTACTACGACTGGGTGCGCACGCTCGACGAAGCGCTCGAGTTCGAGCAGGAGCATCCGGATCTCGCCGAGCCACCGGGGTTCTGGATCTAGCGCGGCGGCCGGACCCGACAGGACGCCGGCGCGGGCGCCGGCGAGACAACGGGAGGAGTGAGCGAGGATGGAGGATCCGATGAGCACCACGAACTCGCGGCCCGGCGCCACGGCGCGCGCGGCGGTGTATTGGCAGGGCGGCGATCCGCGCTGGCAGGCGCGCGCCATCGCGCCGCTGACGACCACTGAACGCGCAGACGTGTGCATCGTCGGCGGCGGGTTCACCGGGCTCTGGACGGCGCTGTCGATCAAGAGGCTCGCCCCGGAGACGGACATCGTGATCGTCGAGCGTGAGTACTGCGGCGCCGGCGCGAGCGGCCGCAACGGCGGCTGGGTCAACGGCTGGGACGACATACTGCCCAAGCTTGTCGCACGCTTCGGCCCAGACGCAGCGCTGTGGCTGGTCGACGCCTCCCGGCGCAGCCTCGACGACATCCGCGACACGGTGCGCGACGGCGCCATCGACTGCGATCTCTCGTTCGAGGGCGGCCTCACCGTAGCGCTGTCCCCGGCCCAGGTCGACGGCGTCCTCGCTCCGGCATTCCTGGCTCGCGATCTTGGTCGCGACGACTTCTTCCGGGTCCTCGACAAGGAAGAGGCCGAGCGGATGTCGGGCGCGCCGGCGGCCGAAGCCGGGCTGCTGATCCTGCAGGCCGGCAGTGTCCAGCCGGCGCTGCTCGCGCAGGGACTGCGGCGGCTGGCGATCGAGGCCGGCGTGCGCATCTACGAGGCCACGCCGATGGTCGGCGTGGAGCGCACGCTGCCCGCCGTCGTCAAGACGCCGTCCGGGAGCGTGACGGCGGACAAGGTCGTCCTCGCCTCGGGCGCTCGCCTCGCCCGGATCCCGGAGCTGCGGCGTACCGTCTTCATCATCCCCTCGCACGTCGTCGCGACGGCGAGCTCGCGCGACGCGCTGGATCGCCTCGGGTGGGCCGCCGGACGTCCCTTCGGGGATGGGCGTACCGCCGTGCACTACGCGCAGCGCACGGGGGACGACCGCGTCGTCTTCGGCCGCGGCGGCGGCCGCCTCGGCTACGGCGGACGCGTCATCCCGGCGCACTACCACGATGCTCGCGAGATCGGAGAGATCGTCGCGGACATGCACGCGATGCTGCCGGCCACGCGCGATCTCGCGGTCGAGTGGCGCTGGGGCGGGCCTCTGGAGCGCACCCAGCACGGCATCCCCTGGGTCGGCGTCCTGGGCAAGCAGCGCAACATCCACTACGGCTTGGGCTACTCCGGCAACGGCGTCTCGGCCTCCAACCTCATCGGCCGCACCTTGGCCTCGGTCGTCCTGGGCCTCCAGGACGACTACGCGCAGTCGCCACTGGTCTCCGACCCGCCGACGTACCTGCCGCCGGAGCCCATCCGCTCGGCCGGCGCCCGGGCCGTGCGCAGCGCCATAGAGCGCTGTGAGGTGATGGAAGACGAGGGCCGCAAGCCCGATCCGGTCTCGCGGGCGCTGCGGCGATGTCTCACCATCTCGATGCCGAAGGGCGTCACCCTGTGGCGCCGGGATGAGATGGACTGATTCCCGATCGGGCTGGCTCCGGGGATGGCGTCAGGCCGCGAGCCGGCGTGTCAGTCCGGGAAGCGCCAGTCGACCAGGAACCGGTACAGGCGCTCCTGGACGGCGTCGCCGGCGCCACGCAGGCAATCGCCTGCCGACGCCGCCAGCGCGACGCCCGGGTAGGCCGGCGCCGGCTGCCCGGCCAGCGAGCGAAGCCAGAGCCGGCCGCGGCACAGCTGCCGTTTCACGTGGTGCGTCTCTGACTGGGACGCGACCATCTCGTGAGGGCTTGCGGCCTGCAGCACGAGACGCGGAGCGGCCTCTTCGAGCAGCCTGTCGCCGACGGGAGTGCGCGTGATGAGGTCGCTCACGCCGTCCGAACCCGTGAACCGGTCGAGCCAGGCGTCGCCGACGGAGATGTCGGCAAGCTCCGCCAGCGCGTCGGGACAGACGCGGCAGCGCGGCGGCACGAGAGCCATGAACCTGCGGTCGATGTAGTCCGGATAGGCCCGCCGGCGGACCGTTCCGAGCCGGTCCACGAGGCGCATCCCGCCCGGCCAGCCGGGCCCTCGGTACGACACGTCTCTCAGCTCCGCCGGGTCGAGGCCGGCCTGACGGGCGAGGACGGCCGTCGCGCGCGGCTCCCCGGTGAGGCCACAGAAGATGCCGAGGGAGAGCACCACCCGCTCGCGCAGTCGCCTTGAGCGACGCTGTGCCAGGCGCAGGCCCTGGATGTGACAGGGCAGGCCCACGAAAGCGTAGCGACCCGGCTCGTCCAGGATGCGCCGCAGAACGGTGTTGATCGCCACCACGTTGTACTTGGAACCGCGGCAGGCGGCGACGTCCTCCGGCGAGCGACAGATGACTCCCTCGGCCTCGAGGGGATTGGCCGTGCTCATCCGCACGGCCACCACGGCGTCGACGGTGCGGGTCTCGAGCGCCGTCTGCATGAGCGTCGTCGCCACACCTCCTGAGGCGCCCGCGTGCCGTGTCTCGGGGTCGGCTGACCAGCCGAACCAGAGCCGGCGCCAAGGTCCGAGGAAGTCCTCGAACGGGGCGCCCTCGTTGCGCTCGCGCCACCAGGCGCCCGGCGAGAAGTCGAGGCCGGGCCCTGGGCACGCCTCGTGGCAGCGGCCGCAGTCCGTGCAGGATCTCTCGTCGACGCGGAGACGGTGACCCACGCGGACGTCCCATTGCAGCGAGACCGACCCCGTGGGGCAGATTCCCTCACAGGTGCCGCACTGCATGCACAGGCCATCGTCATAGACGCGCTGGACGTTCATCGTGTCCCAAGCATCACCGGGCCGCGGGCTCTCTGTCCAGCCTCGCGCTCGCATCAGCGCGGCCCGGGCGCGTAACGGGCGCCGCGACTTCCACGGGGTTGGGCTGGGTAGAGAGCGGTGAGGAGGTCCGGCAAACGTCGGAGTGAAGGTGATGCCGCGCTTCGATCTGTTCACGTCGATCCACAAGGCGATCCGTGTCATGGTGTACGAGACCGGCCGTGCCCTTCAGACCGCGGACTTCGCCGATGAGGCGAGCGCTGCCGGCGCGGTCGGCCGGCTGGAACCGGTGCTCGTGTTGCTGGCGGAGCATCACGAGACCGAGGAGCAGTTCGTGTTTCCCAAGGTCGAGCCCTTCCAACCGGGACTCGTCGGTGAGCTGCAGGCGCAACATCAGGAGGTGGAGCGCCTTCTCGGCGCCGCACGCGGGGCTGTCGACGCGGTGACATCGGCCGGTTCCGGCTCCCGCGTCGGCGCCGGGGTCGATCTGAACCGCCGCTACAATGAGCTCACGGCCTTCTACCTGCAGCACTTGGCGCACGAGGAGGTGACGATCCTGCCGGCGACGTGGGAGCATTTCGACGACGATGAACTGATCGCCATCCAGGGGTCCATCATGGCGTCGCGATCACCCGAGCACCTGATGCAGACGCTCGGGTGGATGATGAAGGGCCTCAACCGGATGGAACTCGTCGGGGTGTTGAGCGGCGCGAAGGCGACCATGCCGCCGCCGGCTCTCGACGCGGTCACCAGGCTCGGCGCGGCGTCCATGGATCCCACCGCGTGGGAGCTCGTGACGACGACAGGCGGGTCTCTGACGTCGCCGTGCGCGAGGTGCGTCGGCGGTCGGCCGCGAGCCTGCGGTCTAGTCCTCTGTCAGCGGTACCTGCTGCGTGATGCAGTGGATGCCGCCTCCGCAGCTCGCCATCGCCAACAGGTAGTGCTCGTTCCCGCTGTGGTGCTGATGCTCGACGATGTGCGGCATGGCGTCGCCTTGGAGTGTGCCGGCCGGTCAAGTTGTACCATTGCGGGCGGCTGAAGCGAAGCATCACCGTCATGGCCGCGGCCGGCCGATCCGTTTCTTTTGCGAGGAGGCGTCATGAACGCAGCTCGTCTGGCGATCTGGGACCCTGACGCCTGCCGGCGCGTGCACGAGGCGACGCTCGAGGTCCTCGCCGAGACCGGTATCGAGGTGCGCTATGCGCCGGCCGTGGAGGTCTTCGCGGCCGCCGGCGCGCAGGTGGAGGGCGCACGCGTGCGCATTCCGGCGGAGCTTGTGGAGCGCGCGCTCGCGAGCGCCCCGCGCGACCGGACCATCAAGCCGCGCGGCGGGGACACGGACCGCATCCTGGACGCCGCCCACACCTGGTGCGGGACCGGCTCCGACGTGCTCTACGTCCGCGACCCCGAGACGCGCGTGCGCCGCCGCGTGCGCCGCTCCGATGTGGAGGGCATGGCGTCGCTCTGCGAGAAGTTGCCCAACATCGACTTCGTGATGAGCATGGGTCTGCCGGAGGACGCGCCGCAGGCCATCGACGACCTGGTGCAGGTCGACGCGATGCTGCGCGGTACGCGCAAGCCTCTCATCGTCGCGCCGCGCGACGGACACATCCTCCCCAAGATGCAGGAGATGGCGGCTCTGGCCGGCGAGCGCGACAGCTTTGCCGTCTACGCCATGCCGGTGCCGCCCCTGCTCTTCGACGAGGACGGCGGCAGCAAGGTGATCGCCTGCGCCGCGCTGGACATCCCGCTGGTCTGGGCGCCGGCGCCGAACGCCGGCACCACGGCGCCGGCAAGCGTCGCGTCCGTCATCGTGGTCGCCAACGCGGAGGTGCTGGCCGGCCTCGTGCTCAGCCAGGCGGTCAGGCCGGGCGCGCCGTTCGTCTGGGGCGTCGGGGTCGGCGCCATGAACATGAAGACGATGAACGAGGTGTACTCGTCCGCGGACGTCTTCCGCGGCCACCAGGCGCAGACCGACCTCGCGCGCTGGTACGACCTGCCGAGCTTCGCGTATGCGGCGCACACCGACAGCAAGGTGCTCGATGAGCAGTGGAGCGCGGAGGCGGCCCTCACCGCCATGCTCGGCATGCTCAGCCGGGGCACACTGCTCCACGATGTCGGCTATCTCGAGTGCGGACTGCAGAGCAGCTATGAGTCCATCGTGTTCGGCGACCACCTGCTGGGCTGGGCCAAGGCGTTCATGGCGCCGCTCCCTGTGGACGACGAGTCGCTGGCGCTGGACGAGATCAAGGCGGTGGGGCCGGGCGGCAACCACCTCTCCCGGCCCTACACGCGCAAGCACTTCCGGCAGATCTGGCAGAGCGACTTCTTCGACACCACCCGGCACGACGCGTGGGAGGCGGGCGGGGCGAAGACGCTGCTCGACCGTCTGCGGGCGCGGGTCGCGGAGCTCCGCTCCCAGCCCCGCGCCTTCGAGCTCCCAGACGACGTGAAGGCGGGCCTCGACGCGATCCTCACGGAGGTCGAGGCCCACCGCCCGGGTATCGGACCCGGTGAGGACCCGGACGTGGCGCCCGCTGAACCGCATCACCCAGACATCCGGAGGTATCCACATGAGTGCTTCTGACTTCCACCCGAAGGTCGTCGCCGTGATCGGCAGCCCCAGGCGGCGCGGCAATACCGCGACACTGGTCGACGCCGCCCTTGCGGAGCTCGACGCAGCGGCTGCGACTGCTCGCGGATCGTGCTTGCGGACAAGCGCATCGAGTTCTGCAGTGGCCACGTGTTCTGTGGCGAGCGGGCATGCCCGCACGATGACGACATGGCGGCATCCTCGAGCAAGTGTACGCCGCCGACGGCTCATCCTCGGCACACCGATCTACTACGAGAACGTCTCCGGCCAGATGTAGACGTTCATGGACCGCAACGCCACGCGGTATTACGGTGGAGAGCAACTGTCTCCGAAGGTGGTCGGAATCATCGCCATCGCGGGGGAGTCGGATTCCGAGGATACGCTCGCCGCCATGCGTCGTTTTCTGCCCTCTCGAACCCCGAGGAGCTGCCCGTGGTGGCACTCGGCGGGTGCGCCGACAAGCCGGGAGAGGCTGCGCAGGACGCCGGCTCATGCACAGGCACGGGAGCTCGGCGCGGACTGCCGAGCAGCTACGAGTCCATCGTGTTCGGCGACCACCTGCTGGGCTGGGCGAAGGCGTTCATGGCGCCGCTCCCTGTGGACGACGAGTCGCTGGCGCTGGACGAGATCAAGGCGGTGGGGCCGGGCGGCAACCACCTCTCCCGGCCCTACACGCGCAAGCACTTCCGGCAGATCTGGCAGAGCGACTTCTTCGACACCACGCGGCACGACGCGTGGGAGGCGGGCGGGGCGAAGACGCTGCTCGACCGGCTGCAGGCGCGGGTCGCGGAGCTCCTCTCCCAACCCCGCGCCTTCGAGCTCCCCGACGACGTGAAGGCGGGCCTCGACGCGATCCTGACGGAGGTGGAGACCCGGCGCCCGGGCACGTGAGCGGGACCTAAAACCGCTGCATGCCGGGCACGCCGACGGTTCCCCGCGCGTGAGGCCGATGATAGGATGCGGCCGTGCCCGAAGCAGCCAGCATCAGCATCAGCACCATCAACCGCTCCTGCGGCCTCTAGGTCCCTCCGCACCGCGGACGGGCTCTCCCCGGGGCAGCATCGCGACCCGCCCGCCCGACGTCCGACCGCTTCTGACCTTTCGTCGACGGACCCCTGCGAGGTTGCCGCAATGACTTCCCGAATCAACCCCATCGCCCCCCGTCTCCGCTGGGACGTCCTCAGCGCCGGCGAGCTCGAGCGCATCCACGAGGCCACGCTCGACGTGCTCGAGACGGTCGGCGTCCGCTTTCCCAGTGAGCGTGCTCTCGGCGTGCTCGAGCGCAACGGCTGCGAGGTCGACCGGACCAGCCAGATCGCCAAGCTGCCACGGACGGTCGTCATGGAGGCCGTCTCGCGGGTGCCGGACAGCTACGTGCTTGCCGGCCGCGACCCCGCCTGCGACATGATCGTCGACGGCAGGCACTGCTACCTGAGCAACGACGGCTCCGGCGTGTTCGTGTGGGACCACCACAAGGGCGAGAAGCGGCCGAGCACCAAGGAGGACGCGGCGACCAGCGCCCGCTTCGTCGACGCGCTCCCCGACATCAGCTACTACTGGGGCCCCGTGGTCACCAGTCAGGACGTGCCGCCGGCGACCAAGGCGCTGCACGACGCGGAGGCGGTGTTCACCAACACCAGCAAGCACTTCCAGACGGTGACCACCGTGGGCGACAAGCCCGCCCGCTACCTCGTCGAGATGGCGGCCGCCATCAGCGGCGGCAGCGACGAGCTGCGCCGGCGACCCATTTTGAGCTTCATGCAGTGCGCCGTGGACCCGCTGGCCCACGACGGCCCGAACCTGGAGGCCAACCTGGTGGCCGCCGAGCACGGACTCGCGAGCGGCTTCATGCCCATGCCGCTCGCGGCCGGCACCGGCCCGGCGACGCTGGCCGGCAACCTCGTGGTGCAGAACGCCGAGGCGCTCAGCGGCGTGGTGCTGCTCGAGCTGGCGTACCCCGGCGTGCCGGCGTTCTTCGCCGGAGCGCCGAGCGTGATCGACCTCAAGACCGGCGGCTACACGGGCGGCTCGCCCGAGGACTACCTGCTCGCCGGCGCCTCCACCCAGCTCGCCCACTTCTACGGTGTGCCGATGGCGATGGGCACGATGGCCACCGGCGCCAAGGAGCCGGACTGGCAGGCGGCCATCGACGACTCGCTCAGCACCTTCGCCAGCGTGATGACCAGCGCAGACATGATGAACGGCGCCGGCCTGCTCAACGGGTCCAAGATCCTCAGCTACCCACACATGGTGATGGAGACCGAGATCTACGGGATCGTGCAGAAGGTCGCCGACGGCATCGTGGTGGACGACGAGACGCTGGCGCTGGACGTGATCAAGAAGGTCGGGCACAACGGCACCTACCTGGCGGAGAAGCACACGCGGCGGCACATGAAGGAGATCTGGCGCCCCACGGTGTGGGACCGCACGCCGTACGACAACTGGCTCCGGGAGGGCAAGAAGGGCGCCCTGGAGAAGGCGACGGAGATCGCCGACGACATCCTGGCGAACTACCGGCCTGAGCCGCTGCCCGACGACGTGGTCGCCGAGCTGCGCGCCATCGTCGAGCGCGCGGACAAGGAGCTGGCGGGGGCCTGACGGCCGCCGCCCGACGCCGATGACCTGTCCGGCCAGCACGCGCATGTCTCGCGGGCGCGCCTGATGCCCGCCGCCCGCCTGACCGTGTGGGACGACGCCGCCTGCTGGCGGGTGCACGAGGCGACGCTCGCGCTGCTCGAAGAGACCGGCGTCGAGGTCCGGCACACCCGCAGCCGCGAACTGCTGGCGGACGCGGGCGCGCGCGTCGAAGGGACGCGCGCCCGCATCCCGGCCGCCCTGGTGGACGCGGCCCTTCAGCACGCGCCGCGCCACTTCAAGCTCAAGGAGCGCGGCACGTCAGGGGGTGAGGGTCACGCGCGACGCGGAGAGCTCGGCGGCCTCGACCTGGAGGACGGCAGGAGCTACTTCGGGACCGGGTCGGACTGCGTGTACGTCACCGACCCCGACACCGGCGAGCGCCGCCGGAGCACCACGGCCGACGTGGAGGGTATGGCAGCTCTCGCGGAGCGGCTGCCCAACCTCGACTTCGTGATGAGCATGGGCCTGCCGGTCGACGTGCCGGCCGAGGTCGGCGACCTGGCGCAGTTCGCCGCCATGCTCGCCGGCACGCGCAAGCCGCTGCTGACGACGGCGCACGACTCGGCCTCGCTGCGCCGCATGAAGGACATGGCGGCGCTGTGCGGCGAGGTCCGGAGCTTCGGCTGCTACGCCATGCCGAACCCCCCGCTGATCCACAGCGACGAGGCGCTGGACAAGGTCCTCGCCTGCGCCGACCTGGACATCCCGCTCATCTACGCGCCGGCGCCCGCCGCGGGCACCACGGCGCCGGCCTCCATGACCGCGACCATCGTCATCGGTAATGCGGAGACGCTGAGCGGCCTCGTGGTCCACCAGCTTCGCCGTGCCGGCGCCCCGTTCGTGTACGGCGTCGGCTGCGGCGCGTTCGACATGCGCACGGCCGTGGACGTGTACGGCGCGCCCGAGCACTTTCTCGGCAACGCCGCGGCGACCGACCTCGCGCGGTTCTACGGGCTGCCGAGCTTCGCCTACGCCGCCGTCGCCGACGCGAAGACGCTCGATGAGCAGTGGGCGGCCGAGGCCGGCATCACCGCGGTGCTCGGGGCGCTCAGCAGGGCGACTCTGCTGCACGACGTCGGCTACCTCGAGAGCGGGCTGCAGAGCAGTTACGAGACCGTCGTGCTCGGTGACGAGCTCGTCGGCTACGCGCGCGCCCTGCTCGTGGAGGTTGGCGTGGACGACGAGGCGCTCGCGCTGAACGAGATCGACGCCGTCGGCCCCGGCGGCAGTCACCTGGGCCGGGACTACACGCGAAAGCACCACCGCGAGACGTGGCAGCCGCTGCTGCTCGACCGTGCCACGCACGACCGCTGGGCGGCCGCCGGTGCGACGACGCTCAAGGAGCGCGTGCTGGCGCGCACGCAGGAGCTGCGGGAAGAGCCGCGAGCGTATGCACTGGACCAGACGATCCGCGACCGGCTGCAGGCCGTGCTCGCCGAGCCAGAAGGGAACAGCCGGTGACCGACCCGACGACCGGCGCGACGGGGGCCGGCGCGGATGCGCCGCCCGTGCAGCCGCGCCCCATCCTCACCAGGCAGGCGCGCCTCGCCCTCCGCGTGCTGAGCGACGACGACGTCGCGCGCGTGCACGCGGCCGCGCTCGAGCTCCTGGGCGCCGAGAGCGGCGCGGCCGAGGCCGCAGCCGCGTCCGCGCCGCCCGCGTTCGTCCTCGCCGGCCGCGTGCCGGAGCACGACGTCGCCTTGGGCGCGGCTCACGTGTGGCTGACCGCGGGCGCCGCCACTGCCGGCGCCGCCGGCGCGCCCGAGCGGGTACGCCGCGTCACCGGCGGCGACTCGGCGCCCGCGACCGTCGCCGACCTGCACGACGCCGTCAAGCTCGCCGACGCGTTGCCCGAGGTCGCCGTGCTGGCCGGCCCGCCGTTGCGGGCTGCCGGCCTCTCCGTCACGTCTGCGGTCGCGCTCTGCGCGGCCGGTACGAGCAAACACATCCAGGCCGGACTGCTGAAGTCCGCGGCCGACGCCGAGACCGTCGTCGCGCTGGCGGCGGCCCTGGCCGGCTCGGCCGCGGAGGCGCGCCGCCGCCCGCCGCTCTCGCTCTGCGGCGGCGCGGACGCTTTGGAGGCGGCGCTCGTCTTCGCCCGCGCCGGCCTGCCCGTGGGGCTGGTGCTGGCGCCGGCCGACGCCGCCGCCGGTGCTGTCGCCCCGCCCTCGTCGCCGGCGGCGACGGCCGAGACGCCGGCGCCGGATGAGGCCGACCTCGGACCGACGCTCGTCCGCCATCACGCGGGGGTGCTCGCCGGCTGCGCCGCCGTCCAGGCCGTGGCCCCCGGCGCGCCGTTCCTCTACGTCGCCGACCCGGTGGCCGCGGGGCTGCCTCCGGCCGGTCCGCAGGCTTCACTCTTCCAGCTCGCGGCGGCCCAGCTCGCGGCCCGCGTGGGCCTGCCCCTCGTGGCCGGCGGCCTGCGCACGACCAGTCACGAGCCCGACTGGCAGGCCGGCCTCCAGGACGCGTTCGCCTCGATGACGACCACCGCGGCGGGCGCCGATGTGACCGGCGGAGCCGGTCTGCTCGGCGCCGCGGCGGCCTTCAGCCCGCAGCAGCTCGTCATGGACACCGAGGTCTTCAGCTGGAACGCCTTCATCGCCTCCGGGATCGCGGTGGACGACGAGACGATCGCTTTGGAGGCGATCAAGCAGGTCGGCATCGGCGGCAACTACCTGGGGCAGCGTCACACCAGACGGCACATGAAGGACGTGTGGCGCCCGCGGCTGCTCGACCGCAGCATGTGGGACGCCTGGGTCTCCTCGGGCCGTGAGGGTGCGTACGAGAAGGCGACCGCTCTGGTGGACCGGCTGCTCGCAGAGCACACACCTGTGCCGCTCGGCGCCGAGGCCCGCGGCGTCATCGAGCGCATCATCGCGGGCCCCGGTCTGTAGCGCTGCTTCTCTGGGCAGCGGCGCCGTCGGCGCCGCTGTAAACTCCGTATGCATGATTGCATCACACCGCCCCGTCCGCGCGGACCGGGGCGTGACCGGGCGAGTGAGCCGCGAGGGTCAGGGGCCTCGAGGAGAAGGAGCGTTGAGATGATCAGAGACCGCAGGGACATACCGCGATTCAAAGATGTGAGCGACGCGGACTGGAGCGACTACAAGTGGCAACTGCGTAACCGCCTCACCACCACCGAGGACTTCGAGGACGTCCTGAACCTCACGGACGTGCAGCGCAAGGACCTCGAGGCGTGCATGGGCAAGTTCCGCGTGAGCGTCACTCCTTACTACGCGTCGCTCATGGATCCCGACGACTCCACGGACCCGGTGCGCATGCAGGGCGTCCCGACCCCGGCCGAGCTCGTCATCCACTCTGAGGACATCGAGGACGCCGTCTCCGAGGACTTCGACTCGCCGACGCCGCGCATCACGCACCGTTACCCGGACCGCGTTCTCTTCGTGGTCACCGAGATGTGCAGCATGTACTGCCGTCACTGCACGCGCCGGCGGCTGGTCGGCGGCAACGAGGACATCGTCGCCAAGGCCGAGATCGACAACGCGATCAAGTACATCGAGCGGGCCACCGAGGTCCGTGACGTGCTCATCAGCGGCGGCGACCCGCTGGTGCTCAGCGACGGGCAACTCGAGAGCATCATCCAGCGCGTGCGCGCCATCGACCACGTCGAGATCATCCGCATCGGCTCGCGCATGCCGGTCGTCTGCCCCCAGCGCATCACGCCCGAGCTGGTGGCGATGCTCAGCAAGTACCAGCCGCTCTACTTCAACACGCACTTCAACCACCCGCAGGAGTTCACTGCCGAGAGCAAGCAGGCTTGCGATCGCCTCAACGACGCCGGCATCCCCATGGGCAACCAGACGGTGCTCATGCGCGGCATCAACGACGACGCCCGCGTCATGAAGAAGCTCTCACACAAGCTCCTGCAGTACCGCGTCAAGCCCTACTACTACTACCAGTGCGACCTGGCGCAGGGCACGGCCCACTTCCGCACGAGCGTGTCCAAAGGCATCGAGATCTACGAGAGCCTGCGCGGCCACACCACGGGCTTCGGCGTTCCCACCTACATCATCGACGCGATCGGCGGCGGCGGAAAGACGCCGGTGTTCCCCAGCTACGTCATCAGCCACGCGCCGGGTCAGGTCATCCTGCGCAACTACGAGGGCGTGATCAGCAAGTACACCGAGCCCAAGGACTACGTGCCTGGAAAGTGCCACTGCGAGGGCTGCGATGAGGACCGCGAGCGCCTGGGCGTGGCCGGCATGTTCGACCCGGGCCACGGCCCGACGCTGAACGAGGTGTGGGACGCGCGCATGCAGAAGGTGGTCGATCGCAAGAACCGCATGGCCGACGTCTTCGGCGAAGCCAGAGTCTGAGGGCGCCGAGGTCTGAGCGCCGAGCCTGTGGGGTACGACCGGGGGGACATCCGGCGGGTGTAGAGTCCGCCGGTGGGGCGGGCGGCCGGAAGCGCCGCCCGCCCGTCCTCATGGAACACAAGGAGCGAACGTGCCGAAAGTCTTCGTCGAGCCCATCGGACTCACCCTGACCATCGACGAGCGCGAGAACCTGCTGGAGGGTTTCGTCCGCGCCCAGATCGACATCCCTACCGACTGTGCCGGTCGCGGCACCTGCGGCAAGTGCCTTGTGCGACTGGGGTCCGGCGATCTCACGGCGCCCACAGAGCGCGAGCTCAAGCGTATCCCCCAGAAGCTGCGTGACGAGGGCTGGCGCCTCGCATGCCAGGCGTTCCCCCGCTCGGCTCGCGTGAGCGTCGAGGTGCGCGGCACCGCCGGGCAGCGGCAGATCCTCACCACCTCGCAGCTCACGCACGGCGCGGCCCACCCCGCCGTCTTCACCAGGGCCGTCCAGCTCGAGCCGCCGACGCTCGCCGACAAGCGCTCCGACCTGGAGCGCTTCGACCAGAGCCTCGGTGGAGTCGAGGTCCCGCTGCACGTGCTCGAGGAGCTGCCGTCCACCCTTCGCGAAGGCAAGTGGAAGGTCACGGCGACGCTGTACGGCAAGCGTGTCATCGACGTCCACCCCGGCGACCGGGACTGCGAGTGCTACGGCGTGGCGGTGGACATCGGCACCTCCAAGGTCATCGCGTACCTGTTCGACCTCAGGCGCGGGGCGCTCATCGACCAGGAGGCGGTCGAGAACCCGCAGATGCGCTACGGCGAGGACGTCATCAGCCGCATCGCCCACGCCGCCCAGCACAACGAGACGGCGCTGCTCGCAGCGGCCGTCCGCGAGGGCATCAACGCCGATCTCAAAGTGCTGTACGAGCGGCAGGACGTGCACCCCAACCACGTCTGCGACATGACGGTGGTCGGGAACACGGCGATGCATCACCTTGCCCTCGGGCTCTCGCCCGTCGGCCTCGGCCAGGCGCCGTTCGCGCCGGCGGCGGCCGAGCCGCTCACGTACAAGGCGAGCGAGCTCGGCATCGCGATGAACCCGGACGGCGGCGTGCACTTCCCACCGCCCATCGCCGGGTTCGTCGGGTCGGACGCCCTCGCCGTGGTCGCGGCGACGCACCTGGCGGGCAAGAAGAAGCCGTCCATGGCGATCGACATCGGCACCAACACCGAGATCGCGCTCGCCCACGACGGACGCGTCACGGTGACGAGCTGCGCCTCGGGGCCTGCGTTCGAGGGCTACCAGATCCGCAACGGCATGAAGGCCGTCGCCGGCGCCATCGAGCGCGTCACGGTCACGCCCGAGGGCGATGCCGTCGACATCGTCACCATCGCCGGCGAAGAACCCATCGGCATCTGCGGCTCCGGCGTGGTGGACCTGCTCGCCGGGCTCGTGCACGCCGGCGTCGTCGAAAAGAGCGGACGCATGAACGCCGGCCACCCGCGCGTGCGCAAGGGCGAGGAGGGCAACGAGTACCTGCTCACCACCGGGCCGCACGGCGACATCGTGTTCACGCAGCACGACGTGCGCAGCCTGCAGCTTGCCAAGGGCGCGATCCACGCGGGCTGGGAGCTGCTCATGGACAGCCTCGGGGTCCCGCTCGAAGAGCTCGACACCGTGTTCATCGCCGGCGCCTTCGGCAACTACCTCGACCTGGCGGCGGCGCAGTATCTCGGCCTGTTCCCGCCGCTCCCCACCGAACGGGTCGCCTTCGTGGGCAACGCCGCGGGAGTGGGCGCGCAGATGGCGCTCATCGACGTCGGGGCGAGGGTCAGGATGGCGAAGGTGCGCGACAAGATCGAGTTCCTCGACCTGGCCACCGACAAGCGGTTCCTGGAGGTCTTCTCCGGTCGTCTCGGGTTCGCGAACGATTGACGGGTGACGGCGCATCGGGGGCCGCGCCGGGGGACGCGGCCGCGGGAGCCGATCACCGCCTTCGCGGATACGCGGAGATCGCCGCGTCGTCGCTGATCCTCGGCACCTCGGCGACGCTCATCCAGGTCTCGACGATGCCGGCCAGCCTTCTCCTCGTGCTGAGGATGGGGCTGGCCGGCATCGCTCTCGCGGTCGTCTTCTTCCTGACCGGCGGCGTGGAGGAGGTACGCCGATCCGGAAGGATCCGGCGCATGGTCGTGCTCGGGTTCGTCGTCGCCCTCGAGATGATCTTCTACTTCGCGTCCATCCGGACCTCGAACGTCACCGTCGGCGTGTCGCTCGAGTACATGGCGCCGGTGTGGGTCGCGCTGCTCGCGCCGTGGCTCTTGCGTACCAGGCGCGGGCGCATCGACATGGTCGCCGTCGTCATCGCGGTCGGCGGCATGGCGCTGCTGGTGCTGCCGGCCGCGACCGCGGGCGACGGGACGGTCACCGTGCCCGGCGTCATCTTCGGCCTGCTCGCCGGCCTCATGTTCGCGGCGGCGATGATGCTGGTCAGCAGCATGAGCGACGCCGGGGTGCGCGGCTCCACCTTCGCTCTCTTCTACTGCCTGGGCTCCGTGGTGCTGTTCACGCCGCTCGCCGCGTGGCAGGCCGCCGCCGCGCACTACTCCCTCACTTGGACGGACGCCTGGATCGTCATCGTGAGCGGCCTGGTCTACACGGCGCTGTGCTTCAGCCTGTTCACCGACGGCCTGCGCTACGTCCGCGTGGAGCACGCCGGCATCCTCGGGTACCTCGAGCCGGTGACCTCGCCCTTCTGGGCGTTCCTGTTGATCGGCGAGGCGCCGCCGTGGACCACCTACGCCGGCGGCGCGATCATCGTGGCCGCCGGGGTCCTCGTCGTCGCGTACGGCAAGGGCGAGGTCGAGCTCGTGGAGCCTCTGACGTGAGCGGCTCCGAGACGCTCGCGGCCCACTCCCCGGCCGCGGACGGCGCCGGTCCGGCGGACGGCCAGCAGCGCGAGCGGCTGCGCGGTTATCTCGAGGTGGGGCTCGGCAGCCTGGCGAACGGCGCGATCGGCGTGATGGTCACGTACGCCGACATGCCGGCGACGATGCTTCTCTGCCTGCGCATGGCGTTCGCGGCCGCCGCGCTCGGCGCCGTCGTCGCGGCCACCGGCAGCTGGCGGGACCTGCGCAAGCCCGGAGCGCCTCTGCGGGTGCTCGGGATCAGCGTCGCGCTCTCGCTCAACCTGATCCTGTACTTCCTCGCGATCCGCAGCACCGGCGTCGCGGTGGCGATCTTCCTGAGCTATCTGGCGCCGGTCTACCTCGCCTTCGCGGCGCCGCGGATCCTCAAGGAGAAGACGGAGCCTGTCGTCTACATCGCGCTCGCCGTCGGGCTGGCGGGCATGGCGCTGATCCTCGTGCCGGGCCTGCTGCTCGAGGGCGCGGGGCTTTCGGCCGTCGGCCTCTTCTACGGCTGGGGGGCAGGCGTCATGTATGCCGTGTACCTGCTCTTCGCCAAGAGCCTGCGCGGGCTCGCCGTGCGCAGCACGCCGGTGGTGTTCGCGCAGAGCGCCTTCACCGCGCTGGTGATGCTCGCGCCGGGCCTCCTCGCGGTCAACGCCGCGAACTACCGGTTCTCGGGAATCGACCTCCTGATGGCTGCGCTGCTCGGCCTGGTCACCACAGCGTTCAGCTTCAGCCTGTTCATGGACGGTCTTCACTACATCCGCGTGCAGCACGCCGGCATCATCGCCTACATCGAACCGGTCAGCGCCCCGCTCTACGCGCTCGTCTTCCTCAGCCAGGTGCCCAGCGGCTGGACTCTCGCCGGCGGGGCGCTCATCGTCGCCGCCGGCATCATCGTGGTGCTGTACGCTCGCGGCGAGCCCGGGCTGGAGCCGCTCGGATGACCGCACCGGGGGACCGAGAGTGAGCACTCAGCCGTCGCGCAGCCACGAGCCCGAGCGCAGAGCGCCGGACGGCGGCCGGATCCGCCTGCGGCCGGTGCCGGGCTCCGGCGCCGCGACCCGTACGGGCCGCGGACACGAGCCCGGCTCACCGGCGCCGCGCCGCGGCGATCCGACCGGGTACGCACTGGTCGTCGCGTCCTACGTGCTGTTCAGCCTCACCCCGGTCCTCATGGCCTGGACCGTCATCCCCACCAGCGTGGCGCTCGTGGTCCGCTACGCGATCGCGGCGGCCATCCTGCTGGCGCTGTTCTGGCGGCGGCGGCCGCTGGCCGGGGTGCTGCGGCCCGGTGTCTGGCAGCGGTTCCTTCTCATGGCCGTGCTGGACGCGTCGCAGGCGTTCGCCTACTTCTACGCCGTGCGCCTCCTCGGCGTGGCGGTGGCGACGTTCGTCTACTACCTCCAGCCGCTGTGGGTCGCGCTGCTCGCACCGCGTATCCTCCACGTGACCACGGAGCGCGTCGTCTTCATCGCGATGCCGGTCGCGTTCGCGGGGCTGACGCTCGTCCTCGGGCCGTCGTTCTCCGAGGCGGGGTCGCTCTCCGTGACCGGGGTGGCCGCCGCCCTGCTCGCCGGCCTCGGATTCGCCCTGCTGCAGATCGCCATCAAGCGACAGACGCGGGAGGTCTCCAGCATCTCCCTGGTCACGGTGATGTGCGTGCTCGACGGCCTCTTCCTGCTGCCCATGGCGTTCTTCCAGACCGCCGGGCAGGGGGTGGTCTTCGGCACGCGTGACATCGTCGCGGTGGTGCTCATCGGCGTGTTCACCACGGCGATCGCCTTCACCATGTGGGTGGACGGGGTGGCGCGGATACGCGTGCAGCACAGCTCCATCCTCGGGCTGCTCACCGCCGTCGTCGCCCCGGTCTTCGCGTTCCTGCTGTTGGGGCAGGGACTGTCCGCCTGGGAGCTGGCCGGCGGGGCGCTCATCCTCTCGTCGGGGGCGCTGGTGGTGCTCCGCGGCGCCGGGGAGCCCGAGCCGGAAGCGCCGCTGTGAGCGCCGTGCGCCGGCCGGCCGCGGCGACCGATGGGACCCGCGACCTCACCGGGTACGGCCTGGTCGCCGGCTGCTTCATGCTGGTCGGGCTCAGCGGCGCGCTGGTGAGCTGGGCGGACGCGCCCGGCAGCGTACTGCTCGTCCTGCGCCTGCTCATCGCCGCCGTCACGCTCGGGCTGGTGTTCTCGCGCCGGCGGCCGTTCAAGACGTTCCTCCGGCGCGACCTGTGGCCGCGGTTCATCCTCATGGGGCTCCTCGACGGCGGCTCGCTGCTCGCGTACTTCTACGCCATCCGCTCCACCGGTGTCGCGGTGGCCACCTTCCTGCTCTTCGTCCAGCCGGTGTGGGTGGCGCTGCTCGCGCCGCGGCTGCTCAAGGCGCCGACCGAGAAGCTCGTGTACGCGGCGCTCGGAGTCGCCACGATCGGGCTCGGCGTGATCCTCGCCCCGGGGCTCACCGGCGGAGGCGCGACGCTGTCGGTCACCGGCGTCGCCGTGGGTCTGGCCGCCGGCGTGCTGTACGCGTTCTTCCAGCTCCTCGTCAAGGACCTCACCAGCGAACTGCCGAGCACCACTATCGTGACGCTGGAGTGCACGCTGGACGCGGTGGTCATCCTCCCGCTCGCTCTCTGGCAGGTCGCGGCGGTCGGCGTGGCGCTCACGGGCCGCGACTGGATCGCGGCGGTGATCCTCGGGCTCGTGTGCACCGCGCTCGCGTACTCCATCTGGGTCGAGGGCGTCGGCCGGATCCCCGTGCAGCACAGCGCCATCCTCGGCTTCCTCACTCCGGTGGTGGCGCCCCTGTTCGCCTGGGTCCTGCTGGGCGAGGCGGTCACGCCGGTGATCGCGGCGGGCGGCGCGCTGATCCTGGCGGCCGGCGCGCTGGTGGTGCTGTACGGCAGACCCGAGATCGAGCCGGAGCCGCCACTGTGAGCGAGACGACGACCATCGCCCCATCGGCCCCCGGCCGCCGCGACATGGCGGGGTACGCGATCGTCGTCGTCTCGTACCTCGGCATGGCCGGCAGCGCCCCGCTGGTCGCGTGGGCCGACGCTCCGGAGGCCATCATCCTCTGTCTGCGCATGGCGTTCGCGGCGCTGGCGCTGGGAGTGGTGTTCCTGCGGCGCCCGATGCTCGCCGACTGGCGCCGGCCGGGCGCCGCATGGCGGCTGCTGCTCATGGCCGCCATGTCGTCGCTGACCCTCCTTCTGTTCTTCTACGCGGTCCGCCACACCAGCGTCGCCATCGCCATGTTCATGCTCTTCCTGATGCCGGTGTGGGTGGCGCTCGCGGCGCCCCGGCTCTTCAAGTCGCCGCGCGAGCCGGCGGTGTGGCCGGCGCTCGGCCTCGCCCTCACCGGCCTCGCCGTGATCCTGGTCCCCGATCTGCTGGGCGAAGGAGCGGAGATCTCGGTGCTCGGCCTGCTGGCGGCGCTCTTCACGGGCTTCGGGTACGCCTCGTACGCGGTGTCCGTGAAGGGACTCACCAAGATCGTGGGCTCGTCCACCATCTCGATGGCGGAAGCGTTCTTCGACACGCTGTTCGTCCTCCCGCTGGCACTCTGGCAGTTCCACGACACCGGGTATCAGCTGGATGCAAAGGCCTGGACGGCGGCGGCGGTGATGGGCGTGTTCTGCACCGCGATCCCGTACACGCTCTGGATCGTGGGCACCAGGCGGGTCCGCGTGGAGCACGTCACGATCCTCGGCTACATCGAGCCCGTCGCCGGACCGCTGTACGCGGTGTTCCTGGTCGGGCAGATGCCGACCGTGTGGACGGTGGTCGGCGGCGCCCTGATCCTCGTCGCGGGACTCGTGATCGTGGTCTTCGGGCGCGGCGAGGGCGCGCGGTCGACTGCCGCAGCGGTGGAGCCGGAGCCCCTGTGAGCGCGGGAGGCACGCGAGAGGCCGCGGCATGAGCCGTGCGGCGCGCGGCTACCTGCTGGTGGCCGGCTCCTTCCTCATCATGGGCCTCATCGGCGCGCTCGTCGAGTGGGCCACAGCCCCTGAGAGCGCGCTCCTCGTCCTGCGCTTCGCCACCGCCGGCATCGTGCTCGGCGTGCTGTTCGCGCGGCGCCGCCCGCTCGCCGGCGTGCGCGAGCGGTCCGTGTGGCCGCGTCTGCTCCTGATGGCGGCGATCGACGCCATCACGCTCCTGCTCTTCTTCGTCGCCATCCGCGACACGAGCGTGGCGATCGGGATGTTCCTGCAGTTCCTCGCGCCCGTGTGGGTGGCGCTCCTGGCGCCGCTCGTGGCCCGGTCCCGGACGGACGCCGTCGTCTACCCGGCGCTCGCCATCGCCCTGGCGGGTCTCGCCGTGATCCTCGCGCCGTCGCTGCTCGGGGAGGGCATCAGGCTCTCGCCCTGGGGCGTGGCCGCGGGGCTGCTCGCCGGAGTCGGGTACGCGGCGTTCCAGCTCATCGTCAAGGGCCTGACCAGGCGCGTCTCGGCGGTCACCATCGTCTTCACGGAGGCCTGGCTCGACGCCCTGTTGCTGCTGCCGCTGGCGCTCTGGCAGACGGTCGGCGCCGGCTACCGGCTCACCACCCGTGACCTGGTGGCCGGACTCATCCTGGGGGTGGTGTGCACCGCGCTCGCCTACCTGATGTGGACCCACGGCATGAGCATGATCAAGGTCCAGCACAGCTCGATCCTCGGGTACCTCGAGCCCGTGTCGGCGCCCATCTATGCCCTGCTGCTGCTCGGGCAGGGTATCTCCGGCTGGACCGTCGCCGGCGGCGTGCTCATCGTGATCGCAGGCCTCCTGGTGGTGCTGCTCGGGGAGCACGAGGAGGAGGGCGTCGAGTCACTGGAGCCGGCGCCGTGATCCCGCGAGGTGCACGGCGCGGCGGCGCTGGAGACGTGGCCGCCGGGATGGACATCCTGGCGCCCGGCGACCAGGCGGCGCTCCCTCGCGTGCACGCGCGGGGGATGCCGACGCACCGTGCATCCGATACGCTCGTCAGGCCGGCCGGGAACGACCGTCGTTCCGGCCTGCGCAGGCTCGGGAGGGAGCACGGCGTGACCATCCTTCTCATGTACAGCCGCCTCTGGCCGGACCCCGGGTGAGACCGGGTCCTCAACGCCTACCCTGAGCCGCTCGTGCCGCTCATGTGAACTCACAGGTGGACGACGTCGCCGCCCTGGTCCGTCGCCCGCCTCTCCGGTCCGAAAGGAGTCCCATGACCAAGACCGTCGAAAGCGCCCCCAAGCTTGACCTCACCAAATCCATGGCCATGCTCGAGGACGCCCAGCGCCTCACCCCGGGTGGGGTGGGCGGCATCCGCCGGCCGTACAACTTCGTCGTCGGCGAGTATCCCGTGTTCATCGACCACGGCCACGACGGTCACATCGTCGACGTCGACGGCAACGAGTACATCGACATGCTCTGCGCCTACGGCCCCATCATCCTCGGGTACGTGGAGGACGAGATCAACGACGCCGCCAAGGCGCAGATGGACAAGGGCTTCTGCTTCAGCCTCGTGCAGCCGCTCCAGAACCAGCTCGAGGAGCGGCTCGCCGACATCATGCCCTGCGGCGAGCAGACCATCCTGGTCAAGACCGGCTCCGACGCCACCAACGCGGCCGTGCGGGCCATGCGCGCCTTCACCGGGCGCGACAAGATCGCCCGCTGCGGCTACCACGGCTGGGGCGACTGGTGCGTGGAGCACCACGGTGGCGTACCGCAGGCCGTGCACGAGCTCACCAAGGAGTTCGAGTACGGCAAGCTCGAGGACCTCGAGCGCGTGTTCGCCGAGAACCCGGGCGAGATCGGCGGCGTCATCATCACCCCGGTCGGGCACCCGATGGCCCTGCCGATCATCGCGCCGCCGGACGGCTACCTCCAGGCCGTCGTCGACCTCTGCCACAGGAACGACACGCCGGTCTGCTTCGACGAGATCCGCACCGGGTTCCGCGTGGCCATGGGCGGCGCGAGCGAACGCTACGGCGTCACCCCGGACATCACCACGGTGGGCAAGGCGATGGCCAACGGCTACTCCATCGCGGCGCTGGTGGGCAGGCGCGAGATCCTCAGCGTCTACGTCAAGGACGCCTTCCTCAGCTCCACCTACTTCCCCAACAGCCTCGAGATGGCGGCCAGCATGAAGTGCCTGGAGATCCTCGAGCGCGAGAAGGTGCAGGACGTCATCTGGGAGCGCGGGACCCGGTTCCTCGAGAGGCTCGGCGAGATCGTCGACGCCTCCGGCGTGCCGGTCACGAAGAGCGGCATCCCGCCGATGCCGTTCCTGACCTTCGACAAGGCGGACGACAAGTACCGTGAGCGGCGCACCGAGTTCTACACGCAGTGCATCCGCCGCGGGCTCTTCGTGCAGCCGTACCACCACTGGTACATCTGCTACCGGCACACGGAGGACGACCTGCAGCGCGCGCTCGACGTCGTCGAGGAGAGCCTGGCGTTCGTGCATCAGCAGTACCCCTACGAGGGGTGAGACCCGCGGCGCGAGGAGGGCAGAAGATGGACAAGCTCATCATCACCGTGGCCGGCGTCGGCGCCGAGACCACCAGGGACGCGCAGCCGGGGCTGCCGGTGACCGCCGCGGAGATCGGCGCCGACGCGGCGCGCTGCCGTGAGGCCGGCGCCGCGATGTACCACCTGCACGTGCGCGACGCGCAGGCCCACCCGACGCAGGCCAGGGAAGTGTTCGCCGCCGCGATCGAGGAGATCCGCAAGCGCACCGACATCATCATCCAGACCAGCACCGGCGGCGCCATGGGCATGAGCGCCGACGAGCGGCTGCAGCCGCTCGAGCTCGGTCCGGAGATGGCATCGCTGACCACGGGCACCGCCAACTTCGGCGACGACGTGTTCTTCAACGACGCGGCGCTGATGAGCGAGTTCTACCAGCGCATGCAGAAGCAGGGCGTGCGGCCGGAGTTCGAGATCTTCGAGGCCGGCCAGATCGACAACGCGCTCAAGCTGGTGAAGAAGCACGGCCCGGCCGGCCCGCTGCTGCACTGGGACTTCGTGCTCGGCGTGCCCGGCAGCATGAGCGGCGAGCCGCGCAACCTCCTGTTCCTGGTCGACCGCATCCCCGAGGGGTCGACCTGGACCTGCACCGGCATCGGCCGCTGGCACATGCCGGTGACGATGACCGCACTCGCCCTGGGCGGCAACGTGCGCCTCGGGTTCGAGGACAACATCTTCCTGCACAAGGGCGTGCTGGCGAAGGAGAACGCCGAGCTCGTCGGCCGCGTCGCGCGCGTCGCTCAGGAGTGGGACCGGCCCTGCGCGACGCCGGACGAGGCCCGCCGGATCCTCAAGCTCGGAGCCTACGCCACAGCCTGAACGACGAGGGCCGGGGCCGCGCGCCGCTTCTCCGGCGCGGCCCCGGCCCTCGTCTCCACCCCGCGACCTAGGCAGTTGTTCCCCTCAAGCCGGTCCCGGCGTGTGCCGAAACCGGTGACGTAGGCAGGGCGAGCATCGACCATGCCGCGGGCATCCCTCGGGCGTACCATAGTGGGTACCCTCTTCATGGGACGGTCGACGGCCGACGGGGGGACGATGGCGTTTCGGACCAGGCATCGCAAGGCGGACCGGGGTGAGGTCGAGCTGCTGCGCGGCCTCATCACGCTGGCCAACCAGCTGCAGTCGAGCCTCACGCTGGACGCGATCGTGCACGTCATCGCCACCGCGCTCACCGAGACCTTCGGGTTCCGCGAAGCGAGCGTGTACCTGCGCGGCCCCGGCGACGAGTTCCTGGTCCACGCCACCGTCGGAGAGTTCCCCGAGTACGACCAGGTCCTCTTCGAGCGGCCGGTCCCCCGTCACATCTGGGACCAGCTGTTCCTCGAAAAGCACCAGATCGGCTCGTCGTACTTCGTGGACCACCGCCGGCACGACTGGACGGAGGAGCAGCTCCACTATCTGCCGGAGCTCGACCTGGGGCCGCGGCGCGACGACGAGTGGAACAGCGACGACGATCTCTTCGTGCCGCTCTACGACAAGGAGCACGAGCTCATGGGCGTGCTCGACGTCTTCGACCCGGCCGACCGTCAGCTGCCCACGCTGGAGCTGGTGAAGTCGCTGGAGGTGTTCGCCACACACGCGGCCGTGGCGATCGAGAACGCGCGTCAATATGAAGAGCTTCAGGAGGCCAGCTCGGCCCTGCAGGCCCAACTGGCCCTGCGCCACGCCATCCTCGACGTCAGCGGCGCCCTGCTCGCGACTCTCGAGCCGCGTGAGGTCTTCGCCCGCATCGCGGCGCTGCTCAAGGAGATCGTCGACTACGACGCGCTCGAGGTCCGCCTCGTGGACGAGGACGCCGGAGAGCTCTACAGCGGCTACTACGTGGACGGGGGCGCCGGCGACGGCGACGAGCTGCGCGCCTGGCGCAGTCCGATCGACGTCGGCGTGAGCGGCTGGGTGGTCAGCCACAACGAGGCCCAGCTGGTCAACGACATGCTGAACGACCCGCGTGGCTCGCTCGTGCCGGGCACGGAGTGGGAGCCGCAGGCCAGCCTCATCGCCCCCCTCGCGCTGGGCGAACGGGTGCTCGGGGTGCTGGCTCTCGACCGGCTGGGAGGGCGCACGTTCTCGGAGCAGGAGCTGGAGCCGGTCGCGCTGTTCGCCAACCTGGCGGCGATCGCGATCCACAACGCCCGCCAGTACCAGGAGGCCGAGAAGGCCTCCAGGCAGCTGGCCGACCAGCTGGCGCTCAGCCACGAACTGCTCAGCGCCAGCGGCGCCGTGCTCTCGTCGCTGGAGCAGACGGAGGTCCTCGAGCACATCGCCGACACGCTCAAGCAGATCGTCGATTACGAGGCCATGGACATCCGGCTCGTGGACCGCGAGCACGAGCAGCTGATCGCGGTCTACGCCCGCGACGAGAACGACGGCCAGGAGATCCTGGACTTCCCCATCGCCATCGACGAGGGCATCAGCGGCTGGGTGGTGCGCCACAACGAGGCGCAGCTCGTCAACGACATGAACGCGGATCCGCGCGGTGTCCACATCCCCGGTACGGAGCAGGACGAGGCACAGGCCTGCATCCTCGTGCCGCTGTCGGTGGGCGACGAGGTCATCGGCATCATGACCATGGACCGGCTCGCCGGACGCACCTTCGAGGCGCACGAACTGGAGCCCGCACGGCTGTTCGCCAACCTGGCGGCCATCGCGATCCGCAACGCGCGGCAGTACGACGCGCTCGAGACGGCGTCGTCGAGGCTCGAGAGCCAGCTCGACATGCAGCACGAGCTGATGAACATCAGCACGCTGCTGCTCAGCTCGCTCGACCAGCGCGAGGTCTTCCCGCGCATCAGCCAGATGCTCAAGGAGATCGTCGACTACGACGCGATGGACATCCGGCTCCTGGACGACGAGTCGCGCGAGCTGGTGTGCATCTACTCGCGCGACCTCAATGCGGAGCTCAACGAACAGTTCCGTCTCACGATCGACGAGGGTCTCGCCGGCTGGGTCGTGCGTCACGACGAGGCCCAGCTGGTCAACGACATGACGCACGACCCGCGCGGCGTGCACATCCCCGGCACCGGCAAGGACGTGCCGCAGGCCACCATCGTGGTGCCGCTGCACGTGCTGGGCAAGGTGACGGGGGTGCTGTCCCTCGACCGCCTCGGCGGCCGCACGTTCGCGGAGGAGGACCTCGAGCCCGTCCGTCTGTTCGCCAACCTCGCCGCGATCGCCATCCAGAACGCGCGCACCTACGAGGCGATGCAGCGGCAGGCCATCAGCGACGGACTGACCGGCATCCACAACTACCGGCACTTCCAGGAGAACCTCAAGGCCGAGGTGAGCCGCGCCGGGCGGTACGGCGAGAGCTTCTGCCTGTTGATGATGGACCTCGACCACTTCAAGTCCGTCAACGACACGATCGGCCACCAGAAGGGCGACGACGTGTTGCGTGCGGTCGCCAATGTGCTGCGCAACTGCTCGCGCGAGTCCGACTATCTCGCCCGCTACGGCGGCGAGGAGTTCGTCATGGTCCTGCCACGTGCGACGCTCGAGGAGGCCACGACCATCGCCGAGCGCATCCGCACGTCGGTCTCGAGGCTCGATCCGGGCCACCCGGACCTGCGCGTGACCATGTCCATCGGGATCTCCGCGTTCCCGGAGTCCGCCGGCGACAGCGACGGGGTGCTGGGGGCCGCCGACGCCGCGCTCCTGCGCGCCAAGAACGGCGGCCGCGACCGCGTGTGCCTGTACACCGACGCGCTCGCCAGCGCGACGGCCGAGCTGCAGGGCGAGCTCGTCGCCATCGGCCGGCGCTTCGCCGCCTTCATCGGCCTGAGCGAGGTGGAGGCCGCCGGTCTGGTCACGGCTCTCGCCGTGCACGAGACCGGCGCCAGCGTGCAGGACGGCGTGCAGGCCGTGCTCGGCACCGGCGAAGCCGGCGGCGCCGGCGCCGGCGAGGTACGGCAGAACGCCGTGGCTGCGCTCGTCTACGGCAACGAGCGCTGGGACGGCGGCGGCTATCCGGAGGGCCGGCGCGGCGCCGACATCCCTCGGGTGGCCCGCGCCTTCGCCATCTGCCGGCGCTGGGACCCGGCCTCGCACAACGGCGACAGCATGGCCGACCTGCGCCGCCGCGCCTCAAGTGAGCTCGACCCGCGCCTGGTGCAGCGGTTCACCGCCATGCTTCGCGCGGAGAAGGCCGTCCACAACTAGCGGGACCGCCCTCGGGATCGCCCTCACCGGACGGGTCCGGCCGGGCCCGTCATCGCGGCGCTCCCGCGGCGCCGCGAATCTGCCTATACTCACACCATGGACAACGTGCGTCCTCTCCGACCCAAGAAGCAGCCGCCCCGGCCACGCCGGGACAGGCATACGCGCCGCCGCATCGTCGTCGCCGTCATCGTGGCGGTCGTGGTGCTGGTGCTGGCGTTCGGCAGCCGCATCCTCGGGATGTACGTGGACTGGCTGTGGTTCGGGGAGGTCGGCTACCGCGGCGTCTTCTGGACGCGCCTCTGGTGGCAGCTGCTCGTGGGCGTGGTCGCCTTCGCGCTCTTCTTCGTCATCGTCGAGTTCAACGTGGAGCTCGCGCGCCGGCTCGCGCCGAGCTACCGCGTCACCGCGGCCGGCGACCTGCTCGAGCCGCGCAGCGACCGCGTGCGTCGCTGGGTGGGCTGGGGCGGCGTGGGCGTCAGTCTCGTGGCCGCGTTCATCGCAGGAGTCTCGGGTTCCGCGCAGTGGCAGACGTTCCTCCTGTACCTCAAGCAGTCGCCGTTCGGCACGAAGGACCCGATCTTCGGTCACGACGTGAGCTTCTACGTCTTCTCGACACCCATGTGGCAGGCGCTGCAGAACTTCGTCCTCGGCGCCCTCATCGCCGCGCTCGTGCTGGCAGCCATCATGCACGTCGTGATGGGCGGCATCGACCTCACCCAGACCGCCGCCCGCGGAGGGGCCCAGGGAGCCGGGGGCGCGGGAGACGAAGAGGGCGGACCCGGGTCACCGTTCGCCCGCGCCCAGCGCGCGGCGGCGCCCCAGCTGCCGCAGTTCGACATCAAGCTCGGCGGCCGCGCGGTGGCCCACCTCTCCGGCATCCTCGCGGCGATCTTCGTGGTCGTCGGCGTCGGCCAGCTGTTCCGCGGCTGGAATCTCCTGTATTCGACCGCCGGCGCGATCTACGGCGCCGCCTACACGGACGTGCACATCCGGCTGCCGCTCACCTACGTCACCATGGGCATCGCGTTCCTGCTCGCCGCCGTCCTGGTCTGGAACATCTGGCGGCGGCGCCAGTGGTGGCCTCTGGCCATCGCCGTCTGGATCGTCGCCCTCGTCGTGCTCCGCGGCGTCGTTCCCGCCGCCTACCAGTCACTGATCGTCAACCCGAACCAGCTCACCAAGGAGCGCAAGTACATCGCCAACAACCTCGTCGCCACGAAGGCCGCCTACCAGCTCAACCGCATCACCCAGACCAACCTCTCACCCAAGACCCCGCTCACGCCCAAGAAGCTGGCCGAGAACGAGCCCACCCTGCGTAACATCCGTCTGTGGGACCCCGTCACGCTGGTCACGAGCTACCGGCAGCTGCAGGAACTCCGCCCGTACTACTCGTTCCTCGACGCCGACGTCGACCGCTACACGGTGGACGGCGTGTATCGCCAGACGATGCTCTCACCGCGCGAGCTCAACATCGACGGGTTGCCGAGCCAGGCGCAGACCTGGGTCAACCAGCACATCACCTACACGCACGGCTTCGGCGTCGCGATGTCGGCGGTGAACCAGGTCACGAGCGACGGCTCGCCCGACTTCCTCGTGCAGGACATCCCGCCGCAGAGCGTGCCGGGGCTGGAGATCAAGCAGCCGCGCATCTACTACGGCGAGCGCGGCACCGGCTACAGCCTGGTCAAGACCAAGGACCGGGAGTTCGACTATCCGGGGGCCGACGGGGACGTCTACTCGTCCTACACGGGGAGCGGAGGCATCCCCATCTCCCCGCTCCTCAACCGGCTCGCCTTCTCGGTGCACTTCGGCACCATCAAGTTCTTCACCACGTCGTCCATCGAAGACCGCAGCCGCATCATCATCAAGAACTCCATCCAGCCGCGCATCCGTGACGCGGCGCCCTTCCTCACCCTGGACCAGGACCCGTACATGGTCATCGCCGACGGCCGCCTGTGGTGGGTCCAGGACGCCTACACCACCACCGCCCGGTACCCCTACTCGACTCCTCAGAGCGGAGTGAACTACCTGCGCAACTCCGTCAAGATCGTGGTCGACGCCTACAACGGCACCATGAAGTACTACGTGTTCGACCCCGAGGACCCGCTGCTCAAGGCCTACCAGGCCGCGTACCCGTCGCTGTTCACGCCCAAGGACCAGATGCCGCAGCCGCTGCTCGAGCACCTGCGCTACCCCGAGGACCTCTTCAACATCCAGGCGGAGGTGTACTCGACCTACCACGTGGACGACCCCGACGTGCTGTACAACAAGGGCGACCAGTGGGCCATCCCCGACAACGTGGCCCTGTCCGGCGCCGGGCCCATGGACGCGTACTACGTCATCATGAGGCTCCCGGGCGCGCCCAAGGAGGAGTTCCTGCTCATGCTGCCGTTCGTGCCCAACGGCCGCCAGAACATGATCTCCTGGCTCGGCGCCCGCTCCGACCTCCCCGACTACGGCAAGTCGCTCAACTACATCTTCTCCAAGAGCTACACGGTGTTCGGGCCCAGCCAGGTTGAAGCGACCATCAACCAGGATCCGGAGATCAGCTCGCAGCGTACGCTCTGGGGGCAGCAGGGCTCGCAGGTGATCCTGGGCAACCTGCTCGTGGTGCCCATCGAGGACTCGCTGCTCTACGTTCAGCCGCTCTACCTGCAGTCGACAGAGACCCAGCTGCCGCAGCTCAAGCGCGTGATCGTGTTCTACCGCGCGCCGGCTCCGGCCAGCGGCCAGGGCAACGCGCAGCAGGTCGTCGCCATGAGGCCCACACTCTCGGAGGCGCTCCTCGCGGCGTTCGGGCAGAGCTTCCTGCCCGGCAGCGAGTCCGGCGGCACGGGGGTCGGAAGCGGGACGGGCGGCGGGACGACGGGCGGAGCGACCGGGCCGGTGAGCGCCCAGGCGCGCGCGCTGATCGCGCGCGCCAACACCGAGTTCGACGCCGCCCAAGCCGCACTCAAGGCCGGCGACTTCGCCGAGTACGGCCGCCAGATCGACGCCCTCAAGCAGACGCTCAGCGAGCTGCAGAGCCTGCAGCAGCAGTAGCTTCCAGCCGCTCTAGACGAATGTTCCAGTCAGGCCGGCGTGGGACCTCGGGACCTCCTGCGGTCGGCACTGCCTCAGGCTCGCCCGAGCTTCGGCCACTCCGGCGCCCCGTCTCTTCTTTCCGTCACCAGCCTTGGCTACACAGGCTCGACTGCATGCGAACGCGGCGGCCAGCGCTTTCGTCATCGTAGTAGTAGTGGAAGAATGATCGCCTGGTCTCGCTACTCGTCGGTTGTGGCGGGCGCAGGGTCGCAGGAAGGGCGCGCGAACTCTTAGGGGCGCCGCCCGGTGGGGCAAAGAATGGGCACGAGGGGGCTCATGGTTCCAGGTTCCTCGCCGATACAGCGACTAGAGAACTACCCGCTATCCGGAGGCAGGGTAATGAACAGGCATTTCTGGCGAGCCTGTGACCGCTCGGGGCACGCCGGCCTCACGCTCATAGAGCTGCTCGTCACGATCATCATCGCAGGCATCGCCTTTGCGGCGATTGTGCCGGTGGTGGTGCAGGCACTGCAGGCTGGCCAAGGGGATCGCGCCCGCGCCCTCGCCCTCAGCGTCGCGCAGGACCGCGTCGAGAAGGTTCGGGAGCTGGGATACGAGGAGCTCTCGGCCGACAACCTGGAGGACCCTGACTTCCACTTCGGGCTGTTCGGAACCACGTCCAACGGGCCAGATGGGACCACCGACAGAGTGTTCGATGTGGCCTACGTCGTGACGGAGGTCCCCGTCTCTCAATCGGATACACGGATCGCCTACAAGACGGTGACTGTGACCGTGGATTGGAGAGGTGCTCCGTACCCGCACAAGAGCGTGTCGCTGTCGACAGTCGTCTATCGCCAGTCCGCCGGCCCCCGCATCATCGATGCCCGTCTCGACGCGACAAAGCTCGACGCGACGACCAAGACCGAGATCGCGATGACGCCGATCAGAGTGACCTACGTCGTCGAGGAAGCCGACCTGCCGACGATGGAGCCGAAGACTTTCGGCGTCCCTCCAAACCAGCACACTCTAATGGGGCGCGTGGAGATCAGCGTGTCACCGGGGAGACCTTCGAGGTCCCCTACAACGCGCCGAGCTACACCGGCGACCAGCCGGCCGGCACCGTCGGCCGAACGGGCAATGAGTTCTACGTCTACTGGGCCTCCTCCGCGGGTGGCAACGGCGCCGGCGACCGTTACTACACGTTCTCGGCCCGCGCCTTCTCGACCACTGGCTACGTCGGCGAGGCGTCGACTTTGATCGGCAGCATGAAGGTGGAGACAGGGCCGCCCCCGCGGTGACCAACCTCGTCGGCACGGGCACCGGGACGGCCGGCAACGACGGCGACCGTCAACCTGCAGTGGACGGCGTCGACCGCCACCGATCTCGACTACTACGCCGTCTATCGCTGCGACGCCGAGCGGCAACGACCCGGTGCTGATCGCAGGCGGTACCAGCGGCTGGACGACCACCGGGACGACCGACTCGGGGCGGACCTGGGGCGCGACCTACGTCTACGAGGTCGTCGCGTTCGACTGGGTCGGTAAGCCGAACACACCGGCCATGATGTCGGCGAGCACCGCCTCCGTGCCCGTGACCATCAACCGGCGCCCACGGTCGCTCCCGCCCCGCCGACGAACCTCCAGGCCGATCTCAGTGGCACGTCAGTCACGCTCACTTGGGTCGCATCACCGTCGGGCTCCGTGGCTGGCTACCACGTCTGGATGTACAACGGCGCGACCTCGAGCCTCATCGCGACCGTCGTCTCCGGGGGGCCCTCGCTGACGGCCTCGTACGACCAAGGGGCGGGCACAGACAGGTACTACACGGTGAAGGCATATAGCGCCGCCTCCGAGGATTCTGGTCCCGCATCGATGGCTGCGGGCTACCCGAGCGGCACGGTTGGCACTGAGACTGTGGGCGCGCGCACAGACGCCGTCCGTGGTGAACTACGACATCTCGGCCAAGGTCAATAGCGTGCCGAGCCAGTGGGACAAGCTGATGGACCTCGAGCTTTGGTACCTCGGTCCTGCGGGTATGGGTACGGCCGTGCAAGTCGGACCCACGCAAGTCACGACCGCACTGGCGCCCGTCTTCACTGTCGCGCCCACGGCCTGGAGCGGCCAGCCAGCGGGCGTGTACTCAAGTTCCGCTGGGTCTACTACAAGAACAGCAACGGCAAAACCAGCGACCCAGCAACGAAGAACTTCACCTGCTCTGGCGCCGCCGGTGCCGCACACCCCCGCCCAAGTGGCGATTCCGTGAGGCGGGTGGGTGTGAAACAGGACTTCGGGAGGGACCAGTCGGGAGTCACGCTGGTCGAACTGCTGGTCGTGATCATCATCATGGGCATCGTCAGCACCATGATCCTGGGTACCTGGTTCGCGCTCTCGAAAGCCTACGCGAACGCCACGGAATCGGCGGAGCAGCGCGACGATGCACAGCTGGCGATGGAGCGGCTGACACGCGAGCTCAGGGATGCCCAAGCGGCCCCCGCGGCTGCTCTCGACCCCTTGGCGATCTCTTCCATCGAACTCGGCCCGTCGGCGGTGCGCTTCAACACGACGTTCAATATGGCCGCGGATGCGGATCCATCCACGGTGCCCCATCTCATGCGCTACAGGTTGGTGGGCGAGACCCTGTACCGGGAGCTCGCGGGCGATGACAGGAGTTCGGTACCGACGACGATAGTCAGCAAGCGGTCGTCGAACACGTCGTCAATACCGCCAACAACGCCGACCTGTTCCAGTATTACTACTATGACGGCGTCGGCGACCTGAAGCGTTCCACCGGAACGACCGATCTGCCGGCCAACACGCTCAGGATCAAGGCGATCAAGATCACGTTGCTGGTCGACCTTCGGCCGGGGAGCTCGCCGGAGTACATGAAGATCGTCAACGTGGTGCAGCCGCGCAACCAGCGCAACTTCTAGAAGGGTGGGCGGAGATGAGACACACAGATCGGGGTCGCCAGCGGGGCAGTTCGCTGATCCTGCTGATGGGGGTCATAGCGGCCCTCGCCATTCTGGTGAGCGCGCTGGTCATCCTGACGTCCAACGTGATGAGCAACACGGCTCGGCACAGGACGCAGGCGAAGGTGTTCAACGTCGCCGAAGCGGCGCTCGACGCGGGGCAGGCAGCCGCATGGGTGGACTGGCCCGTCGCGGACACGCCGACACCGACGCTCCCCGGTGACTTCGAAGCCAAGTTCCCAGCGACCGAGTTCCCGCGCCCGGCGTCCGGCCAGTTCGTCACCGTCCATTTCTACGACGACGATGGATCCGGAGGCGCTTCTCCCGGAATCCGCTACAACGTGCACCAGGATGGGGACGCTGCTGTGCCGGCCAACAACCTACTTTGGATCGTCGCGGACGCGAACAGTGGCGGGCGCAAGGCCAAGGTCATGGCGCTTGTCGAGAAAATCACCTACACGCTCACGATCAAGGAGCGGGTCGCGTTGTACACGGACTCGGACGCCGTCTTCAAGGGCACCGGCCATCAACCCGTCCTCGGCGTCGATCCCCCGCCCGAGGACCCTCCGGACACCTACGCCAGCGCCTACGTGAAGGGCGCAGTAGACCAGAATGGGCAGTCTGACGTCTCGGGGGTGACCATCAATCCCGACAGCACGACGACGCTTACGGACATCTTCCCCGACGAGATTCTCCTGGCGCTCATCGAGAAGGCGCAGGGCGACGGGAAGTACTTCACCAACGCCGCTGCGGTGCCGACGGCCGCGTGGAGCAGCGCACCCGCGCATCATCGTGATAGAGAACGGCGACGTCGACCTCAAAGACATCCCCGACACGGAGACGGACGCCAACGGCGCCGACGCGATCTGGAGCGCCGCTAACCCGGGCATCCTGATCGTGCTGAACGGCAACGTCGACTGCAACGGGCCAGAAGAAGAAGCTCTACGGCGTCGTGTACATCATGGGCGGCGTGCTCCTGACGGGCAACGCAGAGATCCACGGCATGGTGCTCGCCAAGGGCACCGTCGATCTGAGGGGGACCAGGGCCGTCAACTACAATGCGGAAGTCATCTCCAACCTGAACAAGCCGGTGATCCAGAGCGTCCGGGTGCGACCGGGCACGTGGCGCGAGCTGAGTGCGAACAACTGAACCGCGAATGAGAAGACGCCGCGGCGTACGAGGAAGGGGCGGGAGGCCGGAAGCGCCTCCCGCCCCTCTTCACGTACGGAGTCGGGCGGTGGGAGCGACCGCAGAGCGCTCAGCCGCCGAGGCGGCGCAGTTGCAGGTGCGGTGTGAACAGCCGTCCGGGCGCGAGGTAGCTCATGATCGTCGCCGTCAGCGCGACGGCGGCGAGCAGCATGAACAGGACCACCGCCTGCAGCCGCACGGCCTGGAGCGGCTCGGCGCCGGCGAGGATCATGCCCGTCATGGCGCCGGGAAGGAAGACCAGACCGGTGGTCTTGGTGGCGTCGATGACGGGCACCATCGCCAGCTGGACCGAGCGGCGGGCGATGACTCGCGTACTCTGGTGGGGCGAGGCGCCCAGCGCGAGGCCGGCCTCGATCTGGGGACGGCGGTCTCTTGCATCCTGCAGGAGCCGCACGGCGGTCACCGACGCCACGTTCATGCAGTTGCCGATGATCATTCCGCCGATGGGGATCACGTAGCGCGCGCCCGTCGGCACGATCCCGAGCGCCAGCATGATCCCGAGCGTCACGAGCGAGGCCACGCCGATGGAGGCGCCGGCCAGCGACCACGCGCCGGGCAGTCCACGGGCGCGGCGCGCCGACGTGATGACGGCGAACACGAGCATGGCCGCGACGGTCAGCGCGACGTACAGGGGCCGGTCGGTGCGCAGTATGACGTGGATCACGTAGCCGATGGCCATCAGCTGGATGAACGCTCGAACGGTGGCCAGGGCGATGTCGCGCTCGACGTCGAGGCGCTGCCACCAGCTCAGGAGCAGCGCCACAGCGACGAGGACCAGCGCCGCGGCGAGACTGGTGAAGCCGAACGGTTCGGCGGCGGTCACGACGAGCCTCCGGAGGACGAGGAAGCAGGGCTGCCGGAGGACGCCGGCGCGTTCCGGAACCGGCCCTCGGCGAACGCCCGCGTGAGCTCGGCGGTGGAGTGGTCGAGGAAGTCGGGCAGGGGACCGCCGTCGACTACGCGCCCGTCGACCAGCAGCAGGCCGTGGTCGCCGAGCTCGCGCGCCTGGTCGAGGTCGTGGGTGACGAAGACCAGGGTGAGGTCGCCCTGCGCCGCGAGATCCTTGAGCAGGGCCTGGATGTGCAGGCTCGCGGTCGGGTCCAGGGCGGACGTGGGCTCGTCCAGCAGCAGGATCTCCGGGTCGTTGGCGAGCGCGCGGGCGATGGAGACGCGCTGAGCCTCGCCCCCGCTGAGGTTCCCAACGGCGCGCGGGGCGAACGCCGCCGGCAGGCCGACCCGGGCCAGGAGCGCGGCCGTCCGCTCGGCCTCCCCCGGCTGCGGCGGCTTGCCGGCGAGACCCTCCGGCCCGCGCCGCCCGCAGGTCCGGAGCCGCGGCCCGTACAGCACGTTGTCGAGCACGGTCCCGTCGAACAGCGCCGGCGTCTGGAACACCATCCCTACGCGCCGGCGCAACTCCTGCACCGGCAGTCCCGACGCCGGCTCACCGTCCAGCAGGACGACGCCCGCGTCCGGCTCCACCAGGCGATTGATGCAGCGCAGGAGCGTGCTCTTGCCCGATCCGCTCGGCCCCAAGACGGTGAACAACTCGCCGCGGTCGACCTTGAAGCTCACGTCATGCAGGATGCCCACGCGTGACTCGCCGTCCCCCGCCGAGAATCCCAGGCCTTCTACGCGCAGACCGGGTGCAGGGGCGGAGGCGGTGGCGCGCGTCTCCCGGTTCGGTCCCTCCGTGGTCACATCCATCCAGAGCACGATACCCCATGGCGCGCCAGCTTCTCTTGAGGCCCATCGTCGTGAGCCCATCGTCGTATACTTGGCCGCGCGGGGCGATTAGCTCAGGGGTAGAGCACCTGCCTTACAAGCAGGGAGTCGCTGGTTCAAATCCAGCATCGCCCACCAACCCTCCTTTTGCAGGGATTTCTTCCCTCGCTGTCTCGACGCCCTTAGCACAACGGCGGCGACAGCATTTCGGGCAGGCAGATCAGTGAAGGCAGTCGTGGCCGTCGCAGTCCGTGGCTCATCAAGACGCGGACTGCCACTTGCCACAGATCCGGGAGACCTGTCGGGCGGGCCGCAGCTCGAGTCGGCCGGCTGTCGAGATACCCCGAGGTCTTCTCAGTAACCGCCCATGGCGGGCTCTGTCCCGAGGAAGACAAAGGCGCCGCTCTTCGGGTTCTCAAAGAAGATCAGCGCCTGTCGGTCACTGCTCCACATGTCCATGGGAAGCTCGTCTCCCTCGACGGTCATACCCTCCGTGGCGGCCCACAGGTCGCTTGCCTTGAACTTCTTCTCGCCGACCTTGACGACGCTCGCCTGCACCGACCCGGACGCCATCATCGTCATGCGGTCGTTGTAGCGGCGCACGTTGCTGAGCGGCGAGGTGGTCTGGCGGGTGTAGGTCGCAAGGAAGCGATCGAACTGCTCGGCCGTCATGCGGCTCTGCAGCGAGCCCTGCGTCGGCAGCATGCCCATCGATGCGACGTCCGGGCCGAAGGGTCCACCGACGACATCGGCGATGGTCACGCTCGTGCCCTTCAACTGGAACTGCACGTAGATGAACTGCTGGTCGGGGATGTCGGCCGACGCGGAGGGGTCGTCGATCTTCTGGGTGACGAGGCGCACGTCGAGGCTCTGGAGCTTGTCGCCCAGGGCATACTGGATCTCCTCTCGGGTCGCGGCGACCTCGTCTGCCGTGGGACCAAAGGGTCCCGCAAAGGACGACAAGGACTCCTGGTCCTTGTCGTCGATCGCTTGAGGCACCCAGACGGCGGCGACGATCATCGCTGCCACGAGGAGAGCGACCAGCGCTGTCAAGACGATGAGCCATGTCTTGAGCCTGCGCAGCGCGCCGGCGAGTTCGGCATGGGCCGCGGCGGCGCTGCCGCTGGGCTCGTCGTCGGCAGCCTCGATCGCCGGCTCTTGATCACGCATTCGCCCCTCCTGGGTTCGGCGCCATGCTCAGCGCCGTTGCGAGAGACCCTAGCGCACGGGAGGGCATGCCGCTATGGAGGTTCTTCGGGGCCAAGAAATCACTTGCCTCCGCATGGTCCGCCAGAGAAGCAGTCCGGGCGACGGCGGAGGAGCTGCCTTGGGGTTGGGGAGCGCGGCGGCTACCGTCAGCGGCGCCCTTCGTCTTTGGCATGGCGCTCCTCTTCGGTCTCGGCCTGGCCGCAGTGATGGGATACGTTCTCTGCGACCTTGATGGCTTGTCGGCGATAGGCTTCACCGCTTAGAGAAGAGTGGGTAGCGGATCCAGCCCCACGCTGAGTAGCTCAGCCTTGATTCGGCAGCTCGGCGGCCCTGCTCTGAGGAGCCAAGTGTCGGTCCACGTGGGTTAGCCGGACCTGTGCCACTTTCCGGCAGCGAGGCTTGCGTGATGTCGATGATCCAGAAGGGACGGGGCGCGAGCGTGAACTCGCGCCCCGTCTCCTTTCGGTTCACACCGCCGGGCTCACGCCAAGGCGGCTCCTTCTCAGACTGCGAGCTCGGCGCGCTTCTCCTGGCGAGTGACGCATTCGGCGGAGTGCTGAGCCCGCGAAGCCAAGGCGAGGCCAGCCCTCGCTCGAGCTCCACGCTGGGGTAAGGTACGGGCATGAACGGCTCAGGGACGAGCAGCGTGGGATCGCCGGGCGCGGAGGGCTTTCGGGTCGTCGATCACCAGGAGGCTGCGCGCGAGCGGCAGTCGCACGTGCGTCACGAACTCCGGGCGCCGCTCGCCGTCATGTACCCGCTGCTTTCGCTGCTGCTGGGCGGCGGTGCGGGTGAGCTGACGCCGCAGCAGCGGGAGTACCTCGAGGTCCTCGACCGCAACGTCGTTCGGCTCGAGGCGCTGATCACCGGCGTCGCCGCGAGCGGCTGGGCCGACTGCTCCGCCGCTCCGTGGACCCCGGCCGCCGTCGTCCTCGGTGAGGTGGCGGACGAGCTGGTGGGGCTGCGCGCCGTCGAAGGTGCGCAGGGACCGCCGATCCGGGTGGAGGCCGCAACGCCGCCCGGCCTGCGCGCCTGGGCCGACCGCGAAGATGTGCGCCAGATCCTGGCCGGCCTGGTGCGCAATGCGGTGGCGTACGCGCGCAGACGCGGAGGCCGTCGTCATCCGCGCGACCGGCGATGGCGGCACGGTCAGCCTGGAGGTGCAGGATGCGGGGCCCGGCATCCCTCCCGAGGAGCTGGGCCGGGTCTTCGAGTTCGGCTTCCGCGGCGAGCTGGCACGCGCACCTCAAGGTGCCCGGCCTCGGGGCCGGGCTCTGGGTCGGCCGGGAGCTCGCGCGCCGCAACGGCGGCGATCTCCGGCTCGCGAGCGAGGCGGGGGCGGGCGTCACGGCTACGCTCACGCTGCCGGCCGCCGCTGCTGCCTCGGCGTGAGCCCGGCCTCCTGATCGACCGTCCGGCGCGCCTCAGGTGTCCCCGGGGCCGAGCCTGCGTAGACGTCATGGTAGAGTGAGCCCAGCCGATTCGGCAGGGGCAAGCGTGCCGAACATGCCCGCGCCGACGACACTGGAGGGACACCTGGCAGCCAGCACGTCAGCCGGCCGAGCGCCGCGCACGCTCTTCGTCACCAACGACTTCCCGCCTCGGATCGGCGGCGCGCAGTCCTACTACTGGGGAGTCATCCAGACTCTGGACCCGTCCGAGGTGGCGATCCTCGCCCCTGCGCACATCGACGCGGCCGCGTTCGACGCGACGCACCCGTACACGGTGGTGCGCGCCTCGACCTCCGTGCTCTGGCCCACCAACGCCATGCTCCACACGGTGGAGCAGATGGCCGAGCGCGAGGGAGCGGAGCTCGTCCAGCTCGGCCATCCCCTGCCCGCCGGCCTGCTCGGGCCGCGGCTCAGGCAACGGCACGGCATCCCCTACGTCGTGTTCCTCGGCGGCGCTGAGGTCACTCTGCCGGGAGTCATCCCTGGGGTGAACAACGCCCTGAGGCACGTGCTCGGCAACGCCTCCATGCTGCTCACCGTCAGCGAGTACACGGCGCAGGCGGCGCGCCAGCAGACCGACGGCAAGGTGCCGGCGGAGGTGCTCCGCCCGCCGCTCGAGGTCGAAGCGTTCGAGCCGGCCGACAGGGAGGAGGCGGCGGCTCTGCGCGAGCGTCTCGGCGTCGACGGGCAGCTCATCGTCTGCGTCGGCCGGCTCGTGCCCCGCAAGGGCCAGGACAAGCTCATCGACGCCCTTTCTCTGCTGCGCCAGGAGTTCCCGCGCCTGCACCTCGTCATCATCGGGGAGGGGAGGCTGGCCACCGGCCTGTACGACCGGGCGCAGAAGCGTGGCGTGGGCGAGCGCGTGCATCTCACCGGCGCGCTCGCGGACAAGACCATGAAGGAGTGGCTGCGCGCGGCGGATGTGTTCGCCTCGCCTTGTCGCAGCCGCTGGGGCGGGCTCGAGGTGGAGGGCTTCGGCATCGTGTTCGCCGAGGCCGCCCTGGCCGGCCTGCCGGTGATCGCCGGACGTTCCGGCGGCGCGCCGGAGGCGGTGATCCAGGGCAAGACCGGCATCGTGGTGGACGGCCACTCCGTGCAGGAGGTCGCCGCCGCCCTGGCCGCCATCCTCCGCCGCTCGCCCGAGCAGCGGCGTGTGATGGGCGCCAAGGGACGGGAGCTTGCCCTGGCGCGCCACACCCCCAGCGTGGTCGGCGAGCGCTACCGCGAGCTCCTGCGCAGGGCGGCGGCCGGATGAGCGGCGAGAAGCGCGCCTTCGGCGCCCTCAAGACGCTCGCCTTCATCGGCGCGGCCTACGCCGCCGGCAGCGTGCCGACGGGCAAGCTCGTCACTCGCGCGCTCACCGGTGAGAGCCTGGAGGACCTGGGCGACGGCAAGGTCGGCTCGTCGAACGTCGCGCGCAGCGTCGGCTGGAAGGCCGGCGCGAGCGTGCTCGCGCTGGACGCGCTCAAAGCGTACGTGCCGGCCGCCGCGGCCCGGCTGGCCGGCGCGGGCGACAACATCGTCGCCGCCGTGGGCATCTCCGCCATGGGCGGGCACATCGTCTCCGTCAAGGGACGCGGCGCCGCCTCGGCGCTGGGCGCCGCCTTCGCCATGGACCCCGCGTCGATGGCCGTCGGCTGCGTGCCGCTCGTCGGCGGCAGCCTGCTGCACCGGCACGCGCAGGCCGTGACCATCACCGCGTTCTCGCTGCCGCTCATCAGTCTGGCCTTGCATCGCAGCCCGCGCCGCGCGCTCGGCCCGCTCGCGCTCATCACGCTGTTGTTCGTGGCTCGTCTGCGCGGGGCGCCGGGCTCGCCGTGGCCCCGCTCTCCAGAGGTCTACTGGAACCGCTTCATAGTCGACAGGGACGAACGCTGACCCGGAGGTCCCGGTGCGCGTAGGTCTGGTCTCTCCCTATTCGTGGACGGTCCCCGGCGGGGTCAACCACCACGTGGAACACCTGGCCGAGGAGCTGGACGCGCGCGGCCACGAATCGTGGATCATCGCGCCGGTCGGGGCGATCACGCCGGCGCGCCGGCACGTGGACAGCCGCCGGCAGAGGTTCACGGAGCGCTTCATCCCCATGGGCAACGCGATCCCCATCCCGACCAACGGCTCGACGGCCTATCTCAACTTCTCACCGCAGCTTGCCACGCGCATGGATCGAGCCATCCGGTACAGCCGCTTCGACGTGCTCCACGTGCACGAACCGTGCACGCCGGCAGTAGCGATGCTGGCGGTGGCGATGGCGGCCTCCCCCGTGGTGGGGACGTTCCACGCGGCTCTCGAGGCTTCGCTGCTCTACGACCAGGGCAGATTGGTCGCCGCCGCCGTGATGCGGCGGCTGGACGTGCGCGTCGCCGTGAGCGAGGCCGCCCGGTCGTTCCCCCAGAGCCGGTTCCCGGGGCCGTTCCGCATCATTCCGAACGGAGTGCCTGTGGAGAGATATGCCCCGGCGATCGGCGCCGCGAAGGTGCCGGGGCGCGTCCTGTTCGTCGGCAGGGCCGAGCCGCGCAAGGGCCTGGGCGTGCTGCTGCAGGCCTTCACGTTGCTGCGCCGACGTGTGCCGCACGCCACGCTGGTCGTGGCGGGCGCCACGCGGGGGCAGGTGCTGGAGACCGAGCGCAACGGCATCCCCACGGACCTGGGCGGCGTGGAGGCCCTGGGCTGGGTGGAGGACCACGAGAAGGTCGAGCAGCTCGGTGAGGCGGAGGTCCTGTGTGCCCCGTCGCTGGCCGCCGAGAGCTTCGGCATCGTGCTTGCCGAAGGTATGGCTGCCGGGGTGCCGGTGGTGGCGTCCGACCTGCCGGGGTACCGCGCGGTGCTGCGTAACGGCGAGGCCGGGCGACTCTCGCCACCCGGCGACCCCGCCGCGCTCGCCGAGGCGCTGTACGAGGTGCTGCAGGACGCGGAGGAGCGGCGGCGGCTCGCCGCCGCCGGCATCGCCGCCGCGGCTGACCTCTCCTGGGCGCGCATCACCGACCGCATCGAGGAGGCCTATGAGGACGCCCTCGCGGCGCCGAGGGTGCCCGGCCTCCACGGCATGCCGGGCCGGCCGGCGTTCCACCGCGCCGTCCTCCAGTACGCTCTCTGGGCCGGGCGCAGCGGCTACTCGGCGCGGAGGGTCCGGGCCCGCGCCGCGGCCGGGCGCGACTGACGACGATCGTCTTCGCAAGCCCCTGCGGCGGGCTCGGCTCGGTTTTGCCGCCCTGTCGCCCCTGTGCTAGACTCCGCATTCGCTGCACAGCGGGCGGCCCGGCTTGACCGGCCGTCAGCGTCTTTTCGCGGGGGCGTAGCTCAGCTGGTTAGAGCGCCGGCCTGTCACGCCGGAGGCCGCGGGTTCGAGCCCCGTCGCTCCCGCCACCCACTGCTCGTTCGGTCAGAGCGCCCGCAAGAGCTGATTGCATGCGAACGGTCTGCGCAGCAGCCGCCCCGCCTCCTCCTGACTGTCGTCCTCCCGACTACAGCCTCCCGAACTGTCGCTCCAGGGCGGCCAGCGCCTCGTCGTGCGTCTCCTAGATGTTGACACAGACCGACTCGAGGCCGGCCGTGCCGAGCGCGGCGCGGCGACCCTCGTGGGCGACCGTCCAGGAGTTCGCGCCGCTGGGAGCAGCCGTCCCGTCGAAGTCTCCGTTCACCGACAGCAGCGCGCTGCTGTCGCCCGCGTACGCGGCCCTGCACTCGAACGTCGGCTGCTTCTCCTCCCACAGAGTCTCGCTGATCGGCTCTTCGCTGCAGAAGGACGGAGGCGGAAGTGGGCGGGCGAACGTGCTCATGATCTCCTCATCCGTGATGGCGTAGCCGAGCGAGCGGATGCGAGCCACCCGCTCGCCCGGATCCTCGATCTCAGCCACGTCATAGACTCAGCCACGTCAGAGAAGAACTCGCGGTCGAACTTCATGCGCAAGAGGAATCTTCGGAGGTCCTCCACCGACATCAGCTTCACAGACTCCCAGCCAACGCTCACGCGCTTCTCGAGGACGTGGATGTCCTCTTGCGCCGACTCGGAACCGAGGCTGGGAGTGCTAGCGCAGCAAGAGTACGAGCAGGATGATCACGAGGATGACGACGACGGCGCCAATGCCGATATACATGACGGCCTCCAAGCGTAGCGTGTAGTACATCCAGTCTGCCCGCGGCGGTTCGAGGAGGTGCCCGCGCCGTCGACACATCGTCGAGACTCGGAGCATGCGTCCACGATCTGGGGCGGACTGACCCTCCGCGACCCCGCTCACGCGCGTTCACCACATCTTCAAAATGTGCGCGTAGACTCGAACCACGACCTGAGTCGAGCCGGGAGGCAGCAACCATGATGTGGGACGGCAACGGGTACTTTGGACACGGGGGCGGAGAAGGCTGGGTGATGTTCCTGTTCATGATCGTCTTCCTGGTGGCCGCGGTCATCGCCGTCATCTTCCTCGTGCGCTACCTCGCGCAGCCGCAGGGCGGATCGCAGGCGTCCCAGGCCACCTCGGCCGCGCCGCCACGCGAGACCCCCAGGGAGATCCTGCAGCGACGCTACGCGGCGGGCGAGATCGACCGCGAGGAGTACCTGCAGAAGCTCGGCGACCTCTAGTCTCGTGGCTCGCTCGCGACACCAGCTCGCCATCGCCCTCGTGGCGTTCGCCGTCGCTGCCGCAGCGGCCGTGGGCATCCTGGTCGTCGACCTGCGTCACCAGTCTGTGCCGGCTCCGCGGGCCTCGGCGCCAGGTCCCGGTGCCTCGGCGCTCTCGATCGGCGAGGCGGTCTTCCAGGCGGGTGTCGCGCCCGACGGACGGCCGATCCCGCGCACGATCGGCGAGGACGGCGCCGGCATGATGGGCGGGGGCGGAATGATGGGCGGCGGGGGCGGCATGATGATGGGCCGCGGCTGCGCCGGGTGCCACGGTGCCGATGGCCGGGGACTCACGACGCCGCGGTTCACGAGCCCGAACATCACCTACGCGAACCTCACGGATCCCAGGGGCATGCTCGAGGTGGACGGGACCCGCGGACCCACCTACACGGACGCTACTCTTCGCCGGGCGGTCACCACGGGCGTCGACCCGGAGGGTGACCACCTGGACTGGCCGATGCCGCAGTGGCAGCTCACCGACCAGGAGTGGACCGGCCTCCTCGCCTACCTGAAGACACTGGACTGACTCAAGCCGCACGCGTGCGACTCGAGGTCCAGTCCCGAGTGCGACGCCGGGGCAGGTCCGGGCCGGCGAAGCACCCGCAACTGCTCTCCCGCGGCCGTCCGGCCGGGTCAGCCCAGGGAGCCCACCTCGGCTTCGACGGCCTCGAGGATCTCCCCCGACTGGACCAGCGCGGCCATCGCGTTGTGGTCCGTGTACAGCGGCCGGTCGACGTCGAGGTGCTCGACGTGCTTGCGGATGACCTCCTTGGCCTTGCGCACGCCCTTGCCCGGCGTGAAGTCGCGGAAGTCCAGCGCCTGCGCGGCCGCCATGAACTCGATGCCGAGCACCCCGCAGGCGTTCTCGAGGATCTGACGGTTCTTCAGCGCGGTGTTCATGCCCATCGAGACGAAGTCTTCCTGGTCCGCCGCGGCGGGGATGCTCATGGTCGACGCCGGCGCGGCGAGGATGCGCTGCTCGGTGATGAGCATGTCGGCGGTGTACTGACTGAGCATGAGCCCGCTGTAGAAGCCCGGGTTCGGCGTGAGGAAGTCGGGCAGGCCTTGACTGGTGGCGGTGTTCTCCATGCGGTTCAGCCGGCGCTCGCTGAGCACGCTGACCATGGTGATGGACTGGCCGACCATCTCCATGGGGAGGCTGACCGGCGTGCCCTGGAAGTTGGCCCCGGTCAGCGTGAGCTTCTCCTCGGGCACCCAGATGGGGTTGTCGCCCACCCCGTTGAGCTCGATCTCCACCTGGCTCTTCGCCCACTTGAGCGCGTCGTGCGCGGCGCCGATGACCTGAGGCGTTGAGCGCATGGAGTAGGCGTCCTGGACCTTGGTCTTGATCTTGCCGGTGGCGAGGTCGCTCTCGTCGATGCAGGCGCGGATGGCGGCTGCGCTGCGGACGGCGCCGGCGAACCCGCGCAGTTCGTGCAGCTTGCTGTTGTACGGCTTGAGGTTGGCCAGCAGAGCCTCGAGGCTCATGGCGGCGGCGATCTCCGCCTGCTTGAACCAGCGGTCGGCGTCGTAGCAGAGCAGGGCGCTCATCGCCGTGAGCACGTTGGAGCCGTTGATGGTGGCGAGGCCGTCGCGCGCCTCCAGCCCGGGGATCGGGATGCCGGCGCGCTCGAGCGCCTCGCGGCTGGGCATGCGCTCGCCCTGATAGAAGGACTCGCCCTCACCCATCATGACCAGGGCCATCTGGGCCATCGGGGCGAGGTCGCCGCAGGCGCCGACCGAGCCCTTGCTGCTCATGACCGGCGTGACGCCCTTGTTGAGCAGCTCGACCAGCGTCTGGGTGATCTCGACGCGGTTGCCCGAGTTGCCGTGCGCGTGCACGTTGACCCGTGCCGCCATGGCGCCGCGGACGACCTCGACCGGCGCCGGCTCGCCGATGCCGGCGGCGTGGTTGTAGACGAGAAAGCGCTGGAACTGCTGCACCTGGTCGTCGTCGAGCACGATCTCGCTGAACTCGCCGATGCCGGTGTTGGTGCCGTACATGATCTCGCGCGCCGCGATCTTCTCTTCGAGCATGGTGCGGCAGATGTTGATGCGGTCTGCGGCGGCCGGGTCGAGCTCGACCTGCTCGCCGTCGCGGGCGATGCGCACGAGCTTCTCGACGGTGAGCGACGAGCCGTCCAGGGTGATGGTCACCGGTGTGTCTCCTCTCGCGGGGATCAGGCGACGCGTTCGGCGGCAGGGGTGGCCGCAGGCGACGCCGAGGCGTACTTATGCGGCACTATAGAGTGGGCGACGCGGGATGCCCAGAGAAGCGCCTGCTTGTCCCGGATTACGGACGCAAATGGACATGAGCAGCGGTGGCGTCGCGCGCGGCCGCCACCCAGGCGACGGCGGCCGCCGGCCGCGCCGGCGTCACCAGGTCGCGCCTATCCGCGGACGCGCTGCGCGATCTCGCGTGCGACCGCCTCGACCATCTGCTGCGCGCGCGGTATCCCGAACTCCTCGATGCGCCAGCTGGGGGCGGTGATGCTGACCGCCGCGTCGTCGCCGGGCAGGTCGACGGCGCAGGCGATGGCGGTCACTCCGGCTTCCACCGCGTCCCTGGCGACATGCGACGTGCCGCGGTCGCCGAAGGCGGCGCCGGTCGCGGTGCCCGCCAGCGGCACACGGCGACCTACCCAGCCACTGTGGCGCAGCGCGTAGGAGCTCTCGACCTGGTCGACGTAGATGGCGTGGTCGCCGTCCAGGATGATGAGGTTGGCCGTCTCGGCGGTGGCGTCGCGCAGGCGCACGAGGTGAGTGCGGGCGGCGATGCGCAGCCGGTCGACCCAACCGACGCGCGAGGCGAGGCTGACCAACTCGAGGCCGAGTGAGTAGGTGCCGTCCGGGTCTGCGTGGAGCAGGTCGCTCTCCACCAGGTAGGGGAGGATGCGGCCGACGGTCACCCGCGACATGCCGGCGCCCGTCGCGATCTGCTGCACGGTCAGGCCGCGGGACGTCGTGGCGAACGCACGCAGCACGGCGAGGCCGTGAGCGAAGAGCGGCGCGTCGGCGCTGAGCTCGAACGCCGCCGACCCGAGAGACCAGGCCCGCTCGTCGGCACGGTAGGCGACGAAGCGCCGGTCTCTGAGCAGGTTGAGCAGCCCGTAGGTGCTCGAGCGGGGGATGTTGCACGACGAGGCGATGATGCTGGCCGGCGCCGGACTGGTGCGCCGGCCCAGGAACTCGAGCACGTCCAGCACGCGCGCCGCGCCCCAGGTCGTGCCTTCCTCTTCGATCTTGTGCTGCGCGGCCATCAGGTCCATCCTCCCGGGAATCCAGCATAGCGGCCGCCGCGCCGCACGACAACGAAAACGAGTTCAGAACTCTGGACAGCGGCGGAGGATGCTTGCAGTCGTTCCGGGGCGGCGTCAGGGTGGAGCGCGCGACACCTTCACCAGACCGCCGAGGAGTTGGACTTGCCTACCTCAGATACCCCCACGCAGCGGCCTCGTCCCGGCCGCCTGACCTACCTGACCGAAGCGGACAAGACGGCCATCTACGAGGCCGCGCTGGAGATCATCGGATCCGTCGGCATGCGCGTGCTCCACGCCGGCGCGCGCGAGTTGCTGGTCGGCGCCGGCGCGGCGCTCGTGGACGACGATCTCGTCACCATCCCGCGCGAGCTCGTGGAGCGGGCGCGGGCCACGGCGCCGGCGGTCGTCGAGGTCTTCGACCGCGCCGGCGAGCCCGCGATGGCGCTCGGCGGCCACAACAGCTACTTCGGTACGGGCTCCGACCTCATGAGCACCTACGAGCTCGAGACCGGCGAGCACCGCCCGAGCGTGCTGGCGGACGTCGCGCGAGCCGCCCGCCTCTGCGACGCCCTGCCCAACATCGACTTCGTCATGTCGTGCGCGCACCCGAACGACGTCGAGCCGCGGCGCTCGTACCTCGAGAGCTTCAAGGCCATGGTCGCCAACACGACCAAGCCGATGGTCATGACCTCGGAGCACGCCGGGGATCTGGCGGTGATGTGCGCGGTCGCGGAGGAACTGCGCGGCGGGCCGGAAGAGCTGGCCGCCAAGCCGTACTTCACCATGTACCTCGAGCCGGTGAGCCCGCTCAGCCACCCGGTCGAGAGCATCGACAAGCTGCTGTTCTGCGCCGACCACGGCATCCCGGCGATCTACTCCCCGGCGCCGCTGGCCGGCGGCACGGCGCCGATCACCGTTGCCGGCCACACCTGCCAGGGCGTGGCCGAGTCGCTGTTCGGCCTGGTCATCCACCAGCTGCGCAGGCCGGGCGCGCCGTTCCTCTTCGGCATCGGCCCGGCCGTGCTCGACATGGCGACCTCGCAGAGCTCCTACAACGCACCCGAGTACCTCATGACGTTCCTCTGTCAGATCGAGATGGCGCGCTGGCTCGACCTGCCCAACTGGGGCTACGGCGGCACCTCGGACTCGCAGGTCGTGGACGCTCAAGCGGGCATGGAGGTCGCCGAGCTGGCGTTCCTGTGCCTGGCCGCCGGCTCCAACCTCAATCACGACGTGGGCTACCTGGACTTCGGGCTCACAGCGTCACTCGAGCTGATCGTCATCGTCGACGAGTACATCGCGATGAACCGCAAGGTCTTCGCCGGCGTCGAGGTGACGCCGGAGACGCTGGCCGTCGACGTCGTCCGCGACGTCGGCCCCGGCGGCGACTTCCTCAGCCACCGCCACACCGCCAGGAACGTGCGCAAGGCGCAATGGCGCCCGACGATCCTCAACCGCCAGGGCCACGTGCGCTGGCAAGAAGAAGGCGGTCTCGACCTGAAGGAGAAGGCCCGCCGCAAAGCGCTCAAGTTGCTTGCGGAGCACGAGCCCGCGCCGCTGCCGGCAGAGCTGGCGGCGCGCATCGACGAGCTGGTCGCCTCCTTCGCGCCCGGCGACGACGCGGCGTCCGCCGCGGTGGAGGGCTGAGCCGTGGGCGCGTACCTCTCCTATCTCACCGACGACGACAAGACGGCCATCTACGAGGCCGCGCTCGAGATCCTGGGCGCCATCGGCCAGCGGGTACATCATCCTGAGGCGCTCGGACTGCTGCGCGCGGCCGGCGCGGAGGTCGTCGAGCCCGATCTCGTCAGAGTGCCACGCGAGCTGGTCGAGAAGGCTCGGCGCACCGCGCCGCCCGTCATCGAGGTCTACGACCGGAGCGGCGAGCACGCCATGTCGCTCGGGCGCTTGAACGCGTACTTCGGCAACGGCTCGGCAGTGACGAGCGTCTACGACGTGAAGACCGGCGAGCATCGGCCGACCGTCCTCGCCGACGGCGAGATGGCGGCCCGCCTCTGCGACGCCCTCCCGCAGGTCGACTTCGTCATGGCTTACGCGCATCCCGGCGACTTCGACCCGCACGTCGCTCTGCTCCAGAGCTTTCGCGCCATGGTCAAGAACACGGCCAAACCACTCTGCGTGGTCGCGGAGAACGGACGCGACCTTGCGGCGATGACCGGGATCGCGGAGGCCGTGCGCGGCGGCGCCGCCCAACTGGCCGCGAAGCCGTACTTCGTCCTCTACCTGGAGCCGACCAGCGCCCTGAGCCATCCGGTCGACAGCCTCGAGAAGCTGCTGTTCTGCGCCGACCGCGGCATCCCGGCGATCTACTCGCCCGCGCCGCTGGCGGGGGGCACGGCGCCGATCACCATCGCCGGGCAGATCGCCCAGGGAACCGCCGAGTCCCTGCTCGGCCTGGTCATCCACCAGCTCCGCAATCCGGGCGCGCCGTTCGTCTTCGGCATCGGCCCGGCGGTGCTCGACATGGCGACGTCGCAGAGCTCCTACAACGCTCCGGAGTACCTGATGGGGTACGTGTGCGCGATCGAACTCGCCAAGTGGCTCGATCTGCCCAACTGGGGCTACGCCGGTACCACGGACGCTCAGACGATCGACGCGCAGGCGGGCATGGAGGCCGCGGAGCTCACGTTCCTCAGCCTCGTGACGGGCTCCAACCTCAACCATGACCTCGGGTATCTGGACTACGGCATGACCGGTTCGCTGGAGCTGATCGTGCTCACGGACGAGTTCCTGGCGATGAACCGCAAGCTGGTCGCGGGGGTCGAGGTGACCCCGGAGACGCTGGCGGTGGACGTGATCCGCGACGTCGGGCCCGGCGGCGACTTCCTGAGCCACCGGCAGACGGCAAAGCAGGTGCGCAAGGCCCAGTGGCGGCCGACGATCCTCAACCGCCAGGGCTACGTTCGCTGGCTGGAGGAGGGCGGGCTCGACCTGAGGGAGAAAGCCCGCCTCAAGGCGCTCAGGCTGCTCGAGGCGCACGAGCCCGCGCCGCTGCCCGAAGAGGTCGCGGCGCGCATCGACGAGCTCGTCGCCGGGTTCGCGCCGGAGGCATGAGATGAGGGTCTGCGACGACCTTCCGGAGGCGCCCTCCGTCACCGCCGTCCACGAGAGCGCGCTGCGCGTGCTCGAGCGCACTGGTGTGGTGGTGCAGGACGATGAGGCCGTCGCGCTGCTCGCGCAGCCGCGGGGCGCGCTGCGACGGCCGCCGCGTGTTCCTCACGGAGGACCAGGTGCAGCACGCGCTGGCGACGGCGCCGTCATCGTTCGTCCTCGCGGGACGGCGGCCCGAACTGGGTCTGCCGCTGGGTGGCGCCGACGGTCGCGTGTTCGGCTCGGGCTCGGGCGCCGCGTACATGCTCGACCGCGGCGCCGACGGCGCACCGGTCATGCGCGCCGGCAGTCTCGCCGATCTCGAGGCGACCGCCAAGCTCGGCCACATGCTGCCGGCCATCGACTTCAACAGCGACTGCATGGAGCCGCTCGACCTGCCGGAGGAGCAGCGCACGCGGCGCGGCACCTACGCGCGCCTGCTGGCCAGCGACAAGGCCATCGAGTGGGTCGCGTCGGTCGACGAGGACCTGGACGACTCCCAGCGCATCAACGAGATCCTGTTCGGCGCGGAGTGGCACGAGCGCCCACGTGCACTGATCGTGCTGAACACCACGGCGCCTCTCCAGCTCTCAGGCGAGACCGCACGGATCCTGCTTCGCTGGGCGCGTCTGGGACAGCCGGTGTGCATGACCTCCTGCGTGATGGGCGGCACCACCGGGCCGGCCACGCCGGCCGGCGTGCTCGCGGTGCAGCACGCCGAGGTGCTCGCCTCGCTCGTCCTCGCGCAGGCCGCAGGCGAAGGCGCGCCGTTCGTCTACGGAGGCCTCCCGGTGCTGGCCTCGTTGCGCACCGGCGCCGCCCGGTTCGCCGGGCCGCAGTTCGCGCGTATGTCGGTGGCGACGGCTCAGCTCGCGCACCTCTGCGGCCTGCCGGTGCGCGCCGGCGCCGCGTGCACCGACGCACACGTCCTGGACGCGCGCGCCATGGCCGAGTCGGCGGAGGGCCTCTCGGCAGCCGTCTTTGCCGGCGCCCACTTCCTGTTCCAGGCCGCCGGCATCATGAGTTCCTTCAACGCCCTCTCACTGGAGAAGTACGTGCTCGACGCCGACCTCATCAGCGCCCTGCGTGGCGCGGTCGATCCGATCCGCGGGGGCGCCGACGACCTGGCCGAGGACGTCATCGACGCCGTCGGCCCCGGCGGCGGCTACCTCGGTCAGGCGCACACACGCCGGCACGCACGCGACTTCGAGCGCGAGGGCGAGGCGCCCGAGACCTTCGACCGCTGGGCAGCCGCCGGCGGCCGGGAGGCCGGCGAGGCGGCCGCCGGCCGCGTCCGCGAGCTGCTCAGTTCGTACGAGCCGCCGCGCGACCTGGACGACGCGACGCTGCGCCAGTTGCAGGCCTTCTGCCTGTCCTGAAGGCCCGTTGGCCTCAGAAGTGTCCAGTATCCCGGACTGACCGCTTCAGGGCGCCGTCGCGTGGCCGGGTCTTCCGCCGTTCCCGGCGCGCCACGGCGCCTCCCCGTCCGACCTGCCGGACAACTCCCGAATCTCATTGCCTCGTCGTATGCTGCAGAGCACAGTGTCCGAATCATTCGCGTTCAAAGACCGGTGCAGAGAGTACGCATACGTTCTTCAAAGGGGGAGTGTGACATGCACGAGAACGAGCTGCAGCGAGAGCTGGGGCGGAACATGGTCGATGAGGTCAACAGGGGTCGGATGACGCGGCGCGAACTCCTCGTCCGCGGCACCGTGCTGGGCCTCTCACTCACCACTATCGGTTCGTTGCTGTCGGCTTGCGGCGGCTCCTCCTCGGAGTCGACCGCGTCAGCCTCAGCGTCGGCCAGCGCCGCTCCCAAGGCCGGCGGGACGCTGCGCGTGATCATGGTCCCGCCCGTGGGGGCCCTCGACCCGATCACCATGTACGACGCCGGGGCGATCGCCACCGTGCAGCAGGTGGGCGAGTACCTCGCCTGGGCGGAGAACGACCTCTCGCTGCGACCGGTCCTCGCCGAGAGCTGGACGCCGGACGAGAGCGCCAAGACGTGGACCTTCAAACTGCGTCAGAACGTGAGCTTCAACAACGGTCAGCCGATGACGGCCGATGACGTCGTCGCCACCTTCAAGCGCCTGGGCGATCCCAAGTCCGGTTCGTCCGCGCTCTCGAGCTTCAAGGGCATCCTCTCGCCGAGCGGCGTCAGCAAGATCGACGACACCACCGTCCAGTTCGCGCTGGACCGAGCCTTCGTCGACTTCCCGTACCTGGTCTCATCGACCAACTACAACTGCATCATCCTGCCCAAGGACTACAGCGGTGACTTCGAGAAGAACCCGGTCGGTACCGGCCCGTTCACCCTCGACTCGTTCACCACCAAGCAGAAGGCGACGTTCAAGAAGAACCCCAGCTACTGGCAGCAGGGTCTGCCGTATCTCGACGGCGTGGTCGTCACGTACGCCGACTCGCAGGCGCAGACGCTTGCGATGCAGGCCGGCAGCCAGGACGTGCAGCTCTCGACGCCGTTCCAGGGGTCTCAGGCCCTGCTCGCGGATCCGAAGATCAAGGTGGTCTCGACACCGTCGACCCAGATGCGCGAGGTCCAGATGCGCGTCGACAAGGCCCCCTTCGACAGCAAGAGTCTGCGTCAGGCGATCGCCTACTGTCTCGATCGCCAGTCGATCCTGGATGCGCTGTTCGACGGCAAGGGCCTGATCGGCAACGACAACGTCTTCAGCTCGCTGTATCCCATCGGAGTCTCCATCCCTCAGAGGGAGCAGGACTACGCCAAGGCCAAGCAACTGCTCTCCGAGGCGGGTTGGGACTCAAGCACACAGCTCACGCTGATCGCCGAGGAGTACCTCGAGGTGCCGCAGTACGCCCAGATCATCCAGCAGCAGTGCAAGGAGGGCGGCATCAACATCAAGATCGAGCAGCAGAGTCAGGCCAAGTACTACGGCAGCGACGAGAGTGCTCCCTGGCTCACCGCTCCGTTCGCCATCACCGACTGGGCGGCCCGAGCCATCCCGTCGCAGTACTTCATCCCGATGCTCACCTCGGACGGCGTGTGGAACAGCTCACACTGGAGCAACAGCGAGTTCGATCAGCTCGCGAAGGACTACGACGCGACCCTTGACGAGGCGAAGCGCAGGGACATCGGCACGCAGATGGCCACCATCCAGACCGAGGACACTCCGGTGATCCTGGCGTACTGGATCGAGGTGCTGCGCGCGGTGGGCACCAACGTCAACGGCATCCAGGCGAACGGCGCCGAGTTCCTCGACCTGACGCGCACGTCCCTGGCGTGACCTGAGCGGGCCGGCCCGGTTCGACGGGCCGGCCCGCTCTTCTTCCGATCAAGGAGACTCCATGCAGTTGGGCGTCCACACGTTCTGCTTCAACATGCACGGCATCGGCCAGGGCTGGGCGGGCTTCTCGCTTCCCTGGGGACGGCAGCTCAGCACGTTTGAGCTCTTCGACAAGCTGGTCGACCTGGGCCTCGACGGCGTGCACCTGGACGACGCCGTGCTCGAGTCCCTCGAGGCGCCGTACCTCCGTGAGGTGCGTGCGGCCGCCGAGGAGCGTGGTCTCTACATCGAGTACAACCTGTCGATGGACTGGGACCGGCGTGGCATCGGTATCCAACACGACATCGGTGAAGGCGTGGAGATCGCCCACCACCTCGGCGCCGACGTCGTCAAGGTCGGCATGGACATGGTGCGGCCGCGGCCGATCTCGGGGAGCCGCTTCCACCCCCAGATCATGGAGCGGCTCGAGGTGATGAGGGGGCTGCTCAAGCAGCAGGCGGCGCGCGCGGCCGAGTACGGCGTGCGCATCGCCGTGGAGAACCACACCGACCTCGTCTCAGACGAGCTCCTGTGGCTGCTGGACCAGGTGGACGAGCCCAATGTCGGCGCCTGCATCGACACGGTCAACGCGTTCCACGCGATGGAGAACCCGATGGACGCCATCGAGAAGCTGGCACCGCGTGCGTTCACCAATCACTTCCGTGACGACCGCATCGAGTTCGAGATCTGGGGGTTCCGGCTGACGGGCTGCGCCGTCGGCGAGGGCGACATCGACGTGCAACGGGCGTACGAGCTCATCCGGGACACCTCTCAGTGCCGGCGGATCAACATCGAGACCGACCTGGACATCCCGATGGACGACAAACGCGTCGCGATGGGCATGGAGGAGGACGCCCTGGTGCGCAGCATCCGCTACTGCCGCGACGTGCTGGGCGTCGGCGGTGAGGAGCAGGCATGACTGGTACGCCACGACTCACCGTGTGCGGCGCCGGGGCGGCGGGCCTCGCGATCGCCGCCGACAGCGCCCTCAAAGGCCTGGACGTGATGCTCTTCGAGACGCCGGCCCTGGCGGGCAAGCTGGAGGCGGCGCGCCGGACCGGCGGCATCGAGGTCACCGCCGACTCGGAGACGACCGCCGGCAAGACCGGCTTCGCTCCGCTCGCCGGCGCGACCGACGACCCGGCCGAGGCGGTCGCCGGCGCCGACGTCATCATGATCACGGCGCCGGCCATGTATCACGACGTCTTCACCGACGCGCTGGCTCCCCATCTGAGCTCGGGCCAGATCGTGCTCTACAACACGGGGTACTGGGCCTCGCTGCGGCAGACGCGGCGGCTCGGCGGCACGCTCCCGGACGTCACCTTCGCCGAGTCCAACATCATGCCGTACATCTGTCAGCCACGTGGCGACGCGATCCACATCGGCCGCTACAAGCGGCACTTCGCCGTCACTGCGTTCCCCGGCGAGCGCAGCGCCGAGGTGTACGAGGTGGTGCGGCGGATCTACTCCCAGTACGAGTCGGCGCCGACCGTGCTCGACACCAACATCGCCGCGGCGGGCAACCCACCGATCCACGTGACCCTGACCATCCCGATCGCCGGCTTCTACTTCGACAAGTACATGGGCGGCAAGTTCTACCAGGACGCGACGCTCCCCGGAGTGCGGCTGGTGGACGCCTTCGACGCGGAGCGAGAGCGGCTTTCCATACGCCTCGGGTCCGAGCTCTTCGAGACCGAGTTCGAGTTCGACCAGCGCTGCTACCTGTACGAGGGGCGCGATATCGGCGAGGCTCTGCGCTCCTCGGCCCACGCCGACTGGTTCGCGACGGCCGACTATCTGGAACAAGTAGGGAGCGAAGACATCATCTACGCGTTCGTACCCATGGTCCGGTTGGGTGAGGCGCTCGGAGTCGACCTCCCTGTCACTCGCGCCATGGTGGAAGTGATGGGCGTGATGCTGCAGCGTGACTACTGGGCCGAGGGGCTCGAGCTCGAGGCCCTCGGCCTGGACGGCCTCGATCTCGACGGCGTGCGGCGGTTCGTGATGACCGGGCGGCGCTGAGGCCACCATGGGCGTGACCTTGACGGGCAGGAGCGTCAGTCTGGAAGACGTGGTCGCGGTCGCCCGGCGCGGAGAGCGCGTGGAGATCTCGAGCGACGCGGTGGAGCTCATGACCGAGGCCAGTTCGCTGGCCGACTACGTCTTCGAGCGCGGCCTGCCGACCTACGGGCTGACGACCGGGCTCGGCGCGCAGAAACGCACCTCCCTGCGGCGCGACGACGACTCGTTCAGTCGCCGGCAGGTCGCCGAGAGCAGGGTCGGCCAAGGGCCCGATGCGCCGCCGGATGTGGTGCGCGCGGCGATGCTCGTGCTCGCGGGCCAGTTCAGCGGGGGCTCGACCTGCGTTCGTCCGCTGCTCGCGCAGAAGCTGGCGGAGGCGCTGAACGAGGGCAGGCTTCCGTCCGTCAAGCTGCTCGGCTCGCTCGGCGCCTCAGACCTCGCGCAGATGGCGGACATCGCCTCCGGCGTGTTCGGTGACGTCGCGCTCGCCCCCGGCGAGGGACTCGCGGTGATCAACTCGAGCGCCTTCGGCACCGGGTACGCGGCGTTGGCGCTGGCGGACGCGAGGCGGCTGCTGGACGCCGCCGACGTGGCCGGCGCGCTCGCGCTCGAGGGCTTCGCCGCCAACCCCTCGCCGCTGGATGCGGCCATCTTGCAGGCGAGGCCGGATCCCACCCTCCGGCGCGTGCTCGAGCGCTTCCACGATCTGCTGACGGGAAGCTTTCTCTGGCAGGAGGGCGCCGCGCGCAACCTGCAGGATCCGCTCACGTTCCGCAGCACCCTGCCGATCCAGTCGGCCGTCCGGGTGGCGCTCGATCACGGCCTCGAGCGGCTGGCGGTCGAGCTCGACTCGGCCCAGGGCAATCCGCTCGTCTCGGTGCCCGAGGGCCGCATCTTCTCCGCCTCCGTCTACGAAGTCCTGGGGCTCTCTCTTGCGCTCGACTACGTGCGCGTCGCGCTGGCCTCGGCGCTGAGCGCGGCCTCTGAACGCAGCGTGAAGCTGCTGGATACGCCCTGGTCCGGGCTTCCGACCGGGCTGCTTCCCGGCGGCGGGCCGGACCTCGGGCTCAGCATCCACGCCATCGCCGCGCAGTCACTGGCCGCCGAAGCGAGCCTGCTGGCACAGCCCGTCTCCTACGCGGTGATGAGCACGGCCGGCGCCGAGGGCATCGAGGACAGGGCCAATCTGCTGCCGCTCTCCGCGCGCAGATTGGCCGAGATGGTCGATCTGGGCGAAGGCGTCGTCGCCATCGAGCTGCTCGTCGCCGCCCAGGCCGTCGATGTGCGCGGGTCGGCGCCGCTGGGCCGGGGCACCGGGGCCGCGCACGCGCGCATCCGCGAACTCGTCCCTGCCATGGCCGCCGGCGGCCCGCCTCCCGCGGACGTCGGCCCGATCCGGGACCTGATCCGGTCCGGAGCCCTCGGTTGACCGGCGGCCTGAGGGTGGTGGGCGGCGACCACCCGATAGCGGATGCTGGGCTGAAGACTACCGGGAGCCTCGTCTACGCCACCGACATGCACCTGCCGGGCATGCTGTACGCCAAGCTGCTCGTCAGCCCGCTGGCGCACGCGCGCGTCGTGGCGCTCGACTCCGGCCCGGCACTCGCGCTGGAAGGCGTCGTGGCCGTGTTCACGCACGAGAACACACCATCCACTACCTTCAGCCGCTACCGGCTCCTGCCCGAGCAGGACGTGCCGCGGGACGAGCCCCTGTTCGCGTCCACCGCCCGGTTCGCCGGAGACAGAGTGGCCGCAGTCGTGGCGACTGACCTCGCGACCGCGGCAGCCGCCGCGGAGCTCATCGAAGTCGAGTACGAGGAGCTGCCCCCTGTCCTGGATCCTCGATCGGCGCTTCACGAGGGGGCGGCGCTCGTGCATCCTGCCGGTAACCTCGCGCACGAATTCACCGTCGAGAGCGGCGAACCGCAGCGGGAGGACCCGGAGGACCGCGTCGTGGAGGTCGCCGTCTCGACGCCCCGCATCCACCACGCAGCTCTCGAGCCCCACGCCTGTATTGCGGACTGCGACGACCAAGGCCGGCTCACGATCTGGAGCGCGACGCAGAGCGTGTTCGGGGCGCGCATGGTGGTAGCGGACCTGCTGGGGCTGGACGAGGAGCAGGTCCGGGTGATCAAGGTGCCTCTGGGCGGTTCGTTCGGCGGAAAGCAGGAGTTCATGCTGGAACCGGTCGCGGCGTTCCTCGCGCAGGCGCTGCGGCGCCCCGTGCGGCTCGCGCTGGATCGGCAGCAGTGCATCTACGCCAGCATGGTCAGAGGGGCCACGTCCACTCACCTGTCGGTCACAGCCTCCGCCGCCGGCGAGCTGCGAGCGATCGAGGCGGACACGCTGTTCGACGCCGGCGGATACGCGAGCAGCTCGCCGGATTACGCTGAGATGATGGCGCACAAGCTGCTGCGGCTGTATCGCGCGCCCCGCTACCGGCATCGCGGGCGCGTGACCTACACGACCACGCCGGTGGCCGGCGGAGCCAGGGCCTACGGGGCGCCGGAGATCTGCGTGGCCATGGAGATCGCCGTGGATCTGCTGGCACGCGAGACCGGCGCCGACCCTGTCGAGCTCCGGCTGCGCAATCTGGTGCGACCCGGCGACGTGGACCCCCTGTCCGGGTTGTCGCTCGGCGACGCCCGCGTGCGGGACTGCCTGCAGCGAGGGGCCGAAGCGTTCGGCTGGGCCGAACGCGTCGCCGAGAGGCCGGGCCGCGGGCGGTTCCGGACGTCCGTGGGCGTCGCCTGCGGCGCGCACAAGAACGGCATCCTCTCGCCCGGGTTCCCGGACTTCAGTGAGATGACGCTGACGATGCGCCCGGACGGGAGCCTCAAGCTCGGCGCCAGCATGCACGAGGTCGGCTGCGGCACGCTCACCGCGATGCGGCTGATCGTTGCCGAGGAGCTCGGCGTGGACCCGGAGGACGTCACGGTCTCTGAGGCGGACAGCGCCGTGACGCCGTGGGACTTCGGTTGCCTGGGGAGCCGCGTCACCTACCTGTGCGGCGCAGCTGCCAGGCAGGTGGCCGGCGAGCTCAGGCAACGTCTGGCGGAGGTGGGAGGCGCCCCGCACGGCGAGGAGATCTCGGTCCGCTCCACGCGCCTGGCGACGACCAACCCGGGAGCCTACGCGGTGAGCTTCGCCGAAGTCACCGTCGACCGCTGGACGGGACTGACCAGGGTCACCGATATGCTGGCCGTGGGCGACGTGGGACGGGCGATCAACCGGAAGATGGTGGAGGGGCAGTTCCAGGGAGCGGCGCAGATGGGGATCGGGTTCGCCCTCTGCGAGGAGGTCCTCCTGGACGACCGGGGCCGGCCTGCCCCGGCCGGCTTCAAGAACTACCACCTCGTCAACACACCGGACATGCCCGACGTGCGCGTGCTCCTCGTGGAGCATCCCGGCGACGATGGACCCTTCGGCGCCAAGAGCGTCGGTGAGGTGGCCACCGTACCGGTCGCCCCGGCCGTCGTGAACGCCGTGAACCGGGCGCTCGGCACCACGCTCACCGACCTGCCGCTGACGCCCGAGAGGATCCTGGCGGCGCTCGTCTGACCCTGCGAGTGGCGTTGGAGGAGGGGAGTTCCCCCGGGGACCGCGCGCAGGCTCGCGGCGCGTCCTTCTCATCCATCTCCCGGGACTCGGCACCCCGGGACTTGCAGCCTCATACCCCCCCTGCGTATCGTGGGCCGGCCACTCCACACCGGCGGAGGAACCTGATGGAAACGCACCTGATGCTCGGCAACGAGGCGGTCGCCCGGGGGGCTTACGAGGCCGGCGTGCAGGTCGCCGCCGCGTATCCCGGCACGCCAAGCACGGAGATCGTCACCAACCTGGCCCGCTACGACGGCGTGTACGCGGAGTGGTCCACCAATGAGAAGGTCGCCTACGAGGTGGCGTTCGGGGCCGCCATGGGCGGCGCCCGCGCGCTGACGGCGATGAAGAGCGCGGGCGGGAGTGTCGCCGCCGACCCGCTGATCAGCTCGGTCTACACGGGCGTCAACGGGGGGCTCGTCGTGTGCCTGGCCGGCGACCCCGGCATGGCCAGCGGCATGACCGAGCAGGACGACCGCTACTTCGGCCGCATCAGCAGCATGCCGATGCTCGAGCCGGCCGACAGCCAGGAGTGCTACGAGTACGCCAGGCGCGCGTTCGCGATGAGCGAGGAGTTCGACGTGCCGGTGATGGTGCGCCTGAGCATCCAGACGGCGCACCAGAAGAGCATCGTCCGGTTCGACCGCGAGGCGCCGGACGAGGACGACCCGCGCAAGGTGACCCGGCCGGCGCCCGAGCGCCGGCCGCCGGACCGCAAGACCGAGAAGTACTGCCTGCTGCCGCGCTTCTCGCGCCCGCTGCACCGCAGCCTCCTCGAGCGCGTGGAGCGGCTGTACCAGTTCGCCGAGGCGAGTGCGGCCTCGGGCGATCTGGCCCAGGTCGTGCCGGCCGGCGGGCCGGTGCCGCTGCAGGGCGGTGGCTCGGCGAGGATCGGCGTCGTCGCTGCCGGGGCGGCGTACCTCAGCGCCAGAGAAGCGCTGCCCGCCGCCGCCTTCCTCAAGCTCGGCATGATCCACCCGCTGCCGATCGAGGCGGTCCGCGCGTTCGCGGACACGGTCGACCGGCTGTTCGTGGTCGAGGAGCTCGAGCCGTACCTGGAGGAGCAGATCCTCGCCGCCGGCATCGCCTGCGAGGGCAAGCAGTGGTTCCCGCGGTGGGGCGAGCTGACCGCCGTGCGGGTGGGCCGGGGCTTCTACGCCGCCGGCCTCGACCTCCCGCGGTGGGCGGAGGAGAAGGTCGCGGAGGACCCCACGGTCATCCCGCGGCCGCCCGTCCTGTGCACCGGCTGCCCGCACCGGGGCATGGCCACCGCGATGAAGAAGCTCGACCTCGACGTGCACGGCGACATCGGTTGTTACGACCTCACCACCCTGCCGCCGGTGAGCCACATGCACTCCGCCGTCGAGATGGGGGCGAGCATCCCGATGGAACAGGGCTTCATGCGCGCGGGCGGCAGCGAGACGGGGTCCATCGCGGTCATCGGCGACTCCACGTTCCTGCACTCGGGCCTCACCGGGCTGCTCAACGCGGTGCACCAGCGCACCGACATGACACTGCTCATCCAGGACAACCGCATCACGGCCATGACCGGGGGCCAGACCAACCCGGGCAACGAGCACACGCTGGCCGGGGTGGAGACCAGGCCCGTCGACATCGCCGGCATCTGCAGGGCGCTCGGGGTCGAGCACGTCGTCACCGTCGACCCCTACGACTACCAGGCGTGTCTGGATGCACTGAGGGCCGGGCTGGCCTTCGACGGCCCGGCCGTCATCATCACCAACCGCCCGTGCATGCTGTTCCCGAGCAAGATCGGCGGCGAGGCGTTCACGGTGGACGAGGACGTCTGCAACGCGTGCCAGCAGTGCATGAAGCTCGGCTGCCCGTCGCTGACGCACGCGGAGGCCGAGCACAAGGGTCGCCGGAAGGTGCGTATCGACGAGGAGACCTGTACCGGCTGCTCGCTCTGTGAGCAGCTCTGCAAGCCGGGAGCCATCTCGAGGGCGAAGGCAGGTGTGGCATGAGCTCCGAGATGAAGACGGGAGCCGCGGCCGCCGAGGACGCCGTGACGCGGCGCTATCACGGCGGCCTGGTCGACGACGTCATGGTGGTCGGCGTCGGCGGCCAGGGCGTGATCGTGGCCGCCGCGGTCATCGCCGACACGGCGATGCTGCACGGCGGCCTCGAGGTGAAGCTGTCCGAGACCCGCGGCATGAGCCAGCGTGGCGGCAGCGTGAACAGCCACATCCGCATCGGCGAGACCGTGGTCGCGCCGAGCATCAGTCCCGGCGAGGTGGACTACCTTCTGGCGTTCGAGTCGGCCGAGGGCCTGCGCTGCGCCCCGGCGCTCGTGCCCGGAGGCGTGGCCATCGTCAACACACAGCAGATCGTGCCGCCGCTCGCCTCGCAGGGCGGCATGAGCTACCCGTTCGACGCGCTCGAGCGCATGGCGCAGGGCGACCGGCGCGTCACCGTGGTCGACGGCAACGGCATCGCCCTCGAGGTCGGCGACCTCAAGGTGGCCGGCATCGTGCTGGTCGGCGCGCTGAGCACCCACCTGCCGTTCGACGTGGAGACGTGGCAGGCGGCGATCGAGCGCAACGTGCCGCGCAAGTGGAAGGACCTGAACTTCGCCGCGTTCTCGGCGGGACGGGAGGCGGGGGCATGACCGGCCGCCGCAGGCATGCTGTCGAGCCGGGCGCCGCAGGCACATCGCTCCGCACGACCTGCCCGGGAGGCGCGGCGGCAGGCTCGCACGCCGTCCACGACGAGGACCGCGAGTACTTCGACCCGTACGCCGAGACGCTCGAGCCGGAGGACCTGCAGGAGCTGCAGCTCGGCCGGCTGCAGACCGTCGTCACGCACGCGTACTCCTGCAGCCCGGCCTACAGGGCGCTCTGTGACGAGGCCGGGGTCGAGCCGGCGGACGTCCGCTCGCTGGACGACATCCGCCGGCTCCCCTTCATCGACAAGAACACCCTTCGCGACCACTACCCGGACAAGCTGCGCACCTGCGGCCTCGACAACATCATCGAGGTCCACAGCACCTCGGGCACCACCGGCAAGCCCACGCCCATCTGGGTCTCGCGGCAGGACATGGACCTCTGGCTCGAGCGCAACGCGCGGACCATGTGGATGATCGGTCTCCGCCCCGGCGACCTGCTGCAGAACATGTTCGGCTACGGCCTCCCGACCAGCATCGGCCTGCAGTACGGCGCGCAGCGCGCCGGCGTCGGTGTGGTCCCGGCCGGCATCGGCCGCCAGGAACTGCTGATCGACCTCATGGTCGACCTCGGCGTGACCGCCATCTGCACCACGCCGTCCTACGGTCTCTACCTCGCCGAAAAGGCGCTGGAGCGCGGCGTCGACCTGAGCAAGGACACCAGGCTGCGCATCGGCCTGTTCGGCGCGGAGCCCTGGCCCGAGGCCGGCCGCGAGCGCCTGGCCACCGCTCTGGGCGTCGACGTCTTCAACGAGTACGGCATGGGCGAGTTCCTCGGACCGGGCATGGCGGCGGAGTGCCCGGTCAAGCAGGGCATGCACGTGTGGTCGGACCACATCTACGTCGAGTGCATCGACCCAATGACGCTCGAGCCGGTCGGCGACGGCGAGCCCGGCGAGCTCGTGTGGACGTCGCTGACCAGCGACTCGACGGCCATGATCCGCTACCGCAGCCACGACATCAGCTCGCTCACCTCCGAGCCGTGCGCCTGCGGCCGCAGCCACCCCCGCATCGGCCGCATCACCGGCCGCAGCGACGACGCGGTGTCCGTGGGCGGCCTCGTCGTGTTCCCCAGCCAGATCGAGGAGGTCCTGCTCAGGTTCCCCGAGTTCGGCAGCAACTTCTGCATGGTCGTCGAGAACGTGAGCAACCTCGACCGCCTGACGGTGCAGGTCGAGGTCTGCGGTCTGGACGAGATGAGCGCGGACACGCAGCGCCGGTCTCGCCAAGGGCATCGCGACCGGCGTCAAGACCAGCGTCGGAGTGACCCCCAAGGTGGAGTTGCACGAGCCCTACGCGCTGCCGCGCGACACGACGGGACAGGGCAAATCCGCCTGCCACCGCGTCGACGACCGTCGGGTGTGCTGAGCCTGCCCCCGGCGCCTTGAGCGCCGGACCTTGCGCCGGCGCTCACCGGTGCTTGCGCAGCACTACGTGGGCTGCCGCGCGCTCGCCCGGCGCGTGCTCCACGCACTCGTAGCCCAGCGCCGGGAGGTCGATGCCGCTCAGCAAGTGCTCGCCGCGGCCGAGCAGCACCGGTGAGATCGCGAGGTGCAGTTCATCGACCAGACCGGCGCGCAGGTACTGCCGGATGGTAGCCACGCCGCCGCCGAGGCGAATGTCTTGGTCGCCGGCCGCCTCGTCCGCCTGCTCGAGCGCGTCCTCGATGCCTGTGGTGACGAAGCGGAACTCGGTGCCGCCCTTCATCGCCAGCGGTCGCCGCTCGTGATGCGTCAGCACGAAGACCGGCACGTGGTACGGCGGCTCCTCGCCCCACCAGCCGCGCCACTCCTCGTCGGGCCAGGGGCCTCGAATCGGCCCGAACATGTTCCGGCCCAGGATCCATGCCCCAAGCCGCTCGAAGCCCCGGGCCGCGAACTCCTCGTCCGTGCCCGTTTGGCCGCCGGGCTCGCCGTGCTGGCTCCGCCACGTGCGCGTGTTCAGGAACCAGTCATGCAACTCCTCTCCGCCGACGCCCAACGGATGGTCGAGATCCTGATCGGGCCCGGCGCCGAAGCCGTCAATCGAGATTGAGAACGTGCGGACGATGAGTCTCGGCATCACATCTCCTTTCGTCGTCGCCTCCGTAGGGGCGCCTGCTCCTTCGTATGCCCGCATCCGGCGAATCCAGCAGCCCAGCCCGTTCTCGTATTCGGGAGGGAAATCGCGTCCAGCTTTCTGGACAGACGGCGGGCCGGGTTGAAGCCTCCGCGGGACTGGCGCACGCTGCGGAGAGAGAACGCGGGCGGCCGCCGGCAGCGCCGCCGCCCGCCTCCGACAACCCACCACCAAGCGAGGCTGCATCGTGAGCACCAAGGCCAAGGCAGGACCCCGGCCGGTCCGCGCGCCGCGCGGCACCGAGATCAGCTGCAAGGGCTGGCAGCAGGAGGCAGCCCTGCGCATGCTGATGAACAACCTGGACCCCGAGGTCGCCGAGGCTCCGGACGAGCTCATCGTCTACGGCGGCGCCGGCAAGGCGGCGCGGAACTGGGAGTCGTTCGACGCCATCGTGCGGACGCTCCGCCGCCTCGGGGACGACGAGACGCTGCTCGTGCAGAGCGGCAAGCCGGTCGGCGTGTTCCAGACTCACGAGTGGGCGCCGCGCGTGCTCATCGCCAACGCCAACCTGGTGGGCGACTGGGCCAACTGGGACGAGTTCCGCCGCCTGGACGCGCTCGGGCTCACCATGTACGGGCAGATGACCGCAGGCTCGTGGATCTACATCGGCACGCAGGGCATCCTGCAGGGCACGTACCAGACGTTCGCGGCCGCCGGTCACAAGCACTACGGCTCCGACCTGGCCGGCAAGCTGGTGCTCACCGCCGGCCTCGGCGGCATGGGCGGCGCGCAGCCGCTGGCCGTGACCATGGCCGGCGGCGTCGCACTGTGCGTGGAGGTCGACCCGCACCGCATCGAGCGGCGCCTGGAGACCGCGTACGTCGACGTGGCGGCCGAGTCGCTGGACGAGGCGCTGAAGCTCGCGGAAGGGGCGCTGGCGGCCGGCAAGCCGCTCTCCATCGCCCTGCTCGGCAACGCGGCGGACGTCTACCCCGAGCTGGTCCGCCGCGGCGTCGTCCCCGACCTCGTCACCGACCAGACGTCGGCGCACGACGTGCTCAACGGCTACGTGCCCAACGGCATGACGCTGGACGAGGCGCTGGTGCTGCGGAGCGCGGACCCGGACGAGTACGTGCGCCGCGCCGTCGCCAGCATCGTCGTGCACGTCGAGGCCATGGTCGCGCTGCAGAAGGCCGGCGCCCACGTGTTCGACTACGGCAACAACATCCGCGGTGTGGCGAAGGAGGCCGGCTACGCCGACGCCTTCGCCTTCCCCGGCTTCGTCCCGGCCTACATCCGGCCGCTGTTCGCGCGCGGCAACGGGCCGTTCCGCTGGGCGGCGCTCAGCGGCGACCCGCAGGACATCGCCGTCACCGACGCCGCCCTGCTCGAGGCCTTCCCGGACAACGAGATGGTCACCCGCTGGATCAAGATGGCCGGCGAGAAGGTCCACTTCCAGGGCCTGCCCTGCCGCATCTGCTGGCTGGAATACGGCGAGCGCGCCAAGGCCGGCGAGATCTTCAACGACCTCGTGCGCACCGGCAAGGTCAAGGCGCCCATCGTCATCGGCCGCGACCACCTCGACTCAGGCTCGGTCGCGAGCCCGTACCGCGAGACCGAGAGCATGCTGGACGGCAGCGACGCCATCGCCGACTGGCCGATCCTCAACGCACTGCTCAACACCGCGGCCGGCGCCAGCTGGGTGAGCTTCCACCACGGCGGCGGCGTGGGCATCGGCAAGAGCCTCCACGCCGGCATGGTGGTGGTCGCGGACGGTACGGACATGATGGAGGAGCGTCTCCGCCGCGTGCTCACCACCGACCCCGGCACCGGCGTCATGCGCCACGCCGACGCGGGGTACCCGGAGGCCATCGAGAAGGCCAGGGAATCGGACATCGACCTCCCCATGATCGGGGAGGACTGAGAGCCTGCGAGAGCCATGAGCGCGATACCGGATACCAGCGTGTCACCGCTCCAGCTGGACCTGGAGCTCTGCAAAGCCTGCGGCGTCTGCATCGAGCTGTGCCCCGAGAAGGTGTTCGACCGCGACGGTCTCGGCTCGCCGACCGTGGCGCGGCCCGAGGACTGCAGCCAGTGCCTCATCTGCGAACTGCACTGCCCCGACTTCGCCATCGAGGTGAGACGGCGTGAAAGGAAGGGCAAGGGCGCCGGGGCTGAAGGCGACGGAGCCGAACCTGTCCCCGCGCTCACCCAGGAGGACCTCGTCGCCGCGACCCGGCTCGCCGCCGACGAGCACGACGGCTGCGCCCACAACGGCGAGGAGGGCTGAGATGGCCGCGCCGTCCGGGACACGCAAGCCCATCCTCCTGCAAGGCAACGAGGCGGTCGCCGAGGGCGCTATCGCCGCCGGCGCCCGCTTCTTCGCCGGCTACCCGATCACGCCGTCCACAGAGATCGCCGAGGTGCTCAGCCGCCGCCTGCCGCAGGTGGGCGGCACCTTCATCCAGATGGAGGATGAGATCGCCGGCATCGCCGCCGTCTGCGGCGCTTCGCTGGCCGGCGCCAAGGCGCTCACCGCCACCTCCGGCCCGGGCTTCAGCCTGATGCAGGAGATGCTGGGCTTCGCCACCATGGCCCAGATCCCGTGCGTGGTCGTCGACGTCATGCGCGGCGGACCGAGCACCGGCCTGCCGACCGAGCCCGCCCAGGGCGACGTGATGCAGGCCCGCTGGGGCACGCACGGCGAGCACTCCGTCATCGCGCTTGTCCCGAGCAGTGTGGAGGAGTGCTACACGCTCACCGTCGAGGCGTTCAACCTGAGCGAGCAGTACCGCACGCCGGTCGTCATCCTCTCCGACGCTCTCATCGGGCACATGCGCGAGGCGGTCACGCTCCCGGACCCGGCGACGATGCGCATCGCCGAGCGAGGCATGCCCGACTGCGAGCCGGACGAGTACGACACGATCTCCAGCACGCTGGACGACATCCTGCCGCGGCCACCGCTGGGCTCGCCGTTCCAGGTCCACGTCACCGGCCTGGTCTACAACCGGCGCAGCGGGACCCCCGACACGAGCGACCCGGCTGCCGCCGCCGATCTCGGCCGGTACCTGCGCGAGAAGATCTACCACCACCGTGACGCCATCGTGCGCGTGGAGGAGGTCGAGATGGACGGGGCCGAGGTCGCCATCTTCGCCTACGGCTCCGTGGCCCGCTCGGCCAAGGCCGTGGTGAAGCAGGCGCGCGCCCTGGGCGCGCGCGTCGGCCTGGTGCGGCCGATCACTCTCTGGCCGTTCCCCACGGCGGCGGTCGAGCGCATGGCGGAGCAGGTGCGCACGGTCATCGTCCCGGAGATGAACATCCGCCAGATGAGCTGGGAGGTCCAGGCGGCCGTCAAGGGTCGCGCCAAGGTCGTGGACTACGGGCGCGTCGACGGCAAGCTCATCACGCCCGAGGAGATCCTCGAGCTCGTCAAGCCCGAGTTCTACTACCACCACTGGGAGGACTCTTGAGCGCCCTGGTCGACGAACACAGGCTCGAAGCGCAGCCGACGGGCGACCCCAAGCTGCCGCGCATCAAGCCGCACACCACATCCGAGATCCGCGCGCACCTGCGCTCGGCCAAGACGCTCTGGTGCCCGGGCTGCTCCAACGGCACGATCACGCGGGCGCTCATCGACGCGATCCTGGGCCTCGCGCTCGACCCGGAGAAGGTCGTCGTGGTGGCGGGCATCGGCTGCAGCGGCCGCATCAGCGCCTACCTCCGCTACTCCACCGTGCACACGGCGCACGGACGCGCGCTCGCCGTGGCGACGGGAGTCAAGGCGGTCGACCCGTCGCTGCACGTCATCGTCGCGATGGGCGACGGCGACAGCTCCGCGATCGGCGGCAACCACCTCATCCACGCGGCCCGGCGCAACGTCGACCTCACCGCGCTGGTCTTCAACAACTCCATCTACGGCATGACCGGCGGACAGACGAGCCCCACCACGCACATGGGCGACAAGTCGACCACCAGCACCTACGGCAACGTGGAGCCCGCGTTCGACCTCTGCGAGCTGGCGCACGCCGCGGGGGCGACCTACGTCGCCCGCGGCACCTCCTGGGCCTACCAGCAGCTGGTCAACGTCATCGCCGGGGGGATCGCCCACCGCGGCTTCTCGATGGTCGAGGCCATGGCCATCTGCCCCACCTACTACGGCCGTTTCAACCTCACCCCCGACCCCGCCGCGTTCCTGCTCAGCCAGAAGGAGCACGCGGTCCAGGCCGACAAGTTCGACGAGGGCGAGACGCGCAGCCACCACCGGTACCCCGTGGGGCTGCTGCATCACCGCGAGCGCGAGGAGTACGTCACCGCGCTCGGCAGGCTGCGCGAGCGGGCAGGAGCCGGATGATGGCCGAGCCGGCGACGACCGGGCGCGTCGAGATCCGCTGCAGCGGCTCCGGCGGGCAGGGGATCCTGCTCGCCGCCGCCATCATCGCGGAGGCCGCCGCGGCCCTCGGCAAGCGTGTCGTGCAGACGCAGAGTTACGGGCCCGAGGCCCGAGGCGGAGCCTCCAAGGCCGAGGTCATCATTGCCGACGAGCCCATCGACTACCCCGAGGTGCGGCGCCCGGACGTGAGCCTCGTGCTGTCGCAGGCCGCCTACGAGAAGTACGCCGGGGACACCCGGCCCGGAGGTCTGCTCATCTACGACTCCGGGCTGGTCGAGATCGACCCCGAAGACACCTCGCTCGTGCGCTGCGGGCTGCCGTTCACGCAGGTGGCGACCGACGAGCTGGGCAAGAAGGTGGTCACCAACATCGTCGCCGTCGGAGCTCTGGCGCAGCTCAGCGCGGCGCTGCCGGCCGACGCGGTGCGCGACGCGGTCCTCAGCCGGGTGCCGCCGCGCTTCAAGGACCTCAACGCGCAGGCGTTCGACCTCGGGCTGCGGCTGGGCGCCGAGGCCCAGGCGATGCTGGCGTAGACTGGCTGCCGTGGACCTCCTCGAACACGAAGGCAAGAAGCTCTTCGCCGCGGCAGGCCTGCCGGTGCTGCCGTCGTTCGTGGCGGCGACCGCGGAGGAGGCCCGCCGCGCGGCGGAGCGGCTCGGGCCGCACGTGTGCGTCAAGGCGCAGGCCAAGACCGGCGGCCGCGGCAAGGCCGGCGGCATCCGCGTCTGCGGCTCCGCAGCCGAGGTGGAGGCCGCCGCCGCGGAGATCCTCTCCATGACCATCCGCGGCCACGCGGTCGAGTCGTTGCTGGTCGAGCGGGCCGTCGACATCGCGCGCGAGCTGTACATCGGCATCACGGTCTCCCGTGAGGTGCGCAGCCCGCTGCTCATCTTCTCCCGACAGGGCGGCGTGGACATCGAGGAACTCGCCCAGCGGGACCCCGGCGCCCTCCTGCGTCGCCCCATCGACCCGCTCCTCGGGCTGCTCGAGTATCAGGTACGCGACGTGGTGGACGCGGCGCTGTTCGGCCCGGACCAGCCGGGCGGCACCGGCGTCGGCGCCGCGCTCGCCGAGGTCTGCCGCGGGCTGTGGAAGCTCTACCACGACCGTGACGCGACGCTGGTGGAGGTCAATCCACTGGTGCTCACGACCGCCGGAGAGCTCATCTGCCTCGACAGCAAGGTGACCATCGACGACAACGCATTGTTCCGGCACCCGGACATGGTCCCGGAGCCGCCGGAGGACGAACGCGAGGCCAAGGCCCGCGCGGCGGGCCTCGCGTTCGTCCCGCTCAGCGGCGACATCGGCGTCATCGGCAACGGGGCCGGCCTCGTCATGAGCACCATCGACCAGATCGAGGCCGCCGGCGGCAAGGCCGCCGACTTCTGCGACATCGGCGGCGGCGCCCGCTCCGACGTCGCGCAGGCGGCCCTTGAGGCCATGTTCGCCGGGCCGCCCGTGGCCGCCGTGCTCGTCAACATCTTCGGCGGCATCACCCGCTGCGAGGACGTGGCCAGGGGCCTCGTCGAGGCGATCAGGGCAGCGCACGTCGACGCCCCCGTCATCGTGCGCCTCGACGGCAACGCGGCGGAGGAGGGCCACGCCGTGCTCGAGGCCGCGGCTCTGCCCAACCTCACGCTCGCGCCCGACCCCGATGCCGCCGTGCAGCTCGTCGTCGCCATCGCGAAGCGGCGCGAGGCGAGCGTCGCCGCCGGCACCGCCGTGCCCGCGGCGGCCCCGCGAGACGAGGCCCCGTGAGCATCCTCGTCGACAACGCCTCGCGCGTCGTGGTGCAAGGGATCACCGGTCGCGAGGGCGCCTTCCACACCGGGCGCATGCTGGCCGCCGGGACCAACATCGTCGCCGGCGTCACGCCGGGGCACGGCGGACACACGCTCCACGGCGTGCCCGTCTTCGACAGCGTGCACGAGGCCATGGCGCACATCCGCGCCGACGTCGCCGTCATCTTCGTCCCGGCGTCACGCGCGCGCGACGCCCTGTTCGAGGCGGCCGACGCCGGCGCCAAGCTCATCGTGTGCATCACCGAGGGCATCCCGGTGCGCGACATGGGCGAGGTCATGGCGCACCTGCCGCGCCGCGGCTGCAGGCTCATCGGCCCCAACTGCCCCGGCCTCATCACCCCGGCGCGCTGCAGCGCCGGCATCATGCCGTCGGAGATCTTCATGCCCGGCGCCGCGGGTGTGGTCTCGCGCTCCGGGACCTTGACCTACGAGGTCGTCCACGAGCTCACCCGGGCCGGCATCGGTCAGAGCACCGCCGTCGGCATGGGCGGCGACGCCGTGCACGGCATCGGGTTCATCGAGTGCCTGGAGATGTTCCAGGCCGACCGCGAGACCGAGGGTGTCGCGCTCATCGGCGAGATCGGCGGCGACGACGAGGAGCGCGCGGCGGTCTTCGTCCGGGAGCGCATGACCAAGCCGGTGGTGGCCTACGTGGCCGGCCACAGCGCGCCGCCCGGGCGGCGCATGGGCCACGCCGGGGCCATCGTGGAGGGCAACTCCGGCACGGCCGCCGGCAAGAAGGCGGCGCTGGAGGCGGCCGGCATCCCGGTGGCGTCGTCGCCGTCGGAGCTCGCGCGCCTGCTCGGAGAGGCGATCAAGAGGAGAAGGAGCACATGACGCAGGTCGTCATCGGCGATGCACCGCTGACCATCGAAGAAGTCATCGCCGTCGCGCGCGGCAAGGCCGAGGTCCGCCTCGGCGCCGCCGCGCGCGAGCGCATCGACGCCGCCCACGACGTCGTCGCCGGCGTCATCGCCCGTGAACAGGTCGCCTACGGCGTCACGACCGGGTTCGGCCAGCTCGCGACCACCCACATCCCGGTGGACAAGGTGCGCGAGCTGCAGGAGAACCTGGTCCGCAGCCACGCGGTCGGGCTCGGCGCCCCGCTGTCACGCGAAGTCGTGCGCGCCGCGATGACCATCCGCCTGAACACCATGGCGCGCGGCCACTCGGGCGTCAGGCTCTCGGTGGCCGAGCACGTCGCCGCCTGCATCAATGCGGACATCGTGCCGTGGGTGCCGTCGCGGGGCTCGCTCGGCGCCTCCGGCGACCTCGCCCCGTCCGCCCACCTCGTGCTGGCGATGATGGGCGAGGGCGAGCTGCTCACCGAGGACGGGAGGCGCGAGCCGAGCGGGCCTGCCTTGCAGGCCGCCGGGCTCGCGCCCGTCACCCTCGAGGCCAAAGAAGGTCTGAGCCTGCTGAACGGCACCCAGTTCATGGCCGCCATCGGCTGCATGCTGGTGGCGGACGGCGAGGCGCTCCTGGACTCCGCCGACCTGATCGGCGCCATGAGCCTCGAGGGCCTGCGGGCCTCCGTCGGCCCCTTCGAGGAGCGCATCCAGGCGCTGCGTCCCATCCCCGGTCAGCTGGTCACGGCGGCCAATGTGCGCCGGGCCACGGCCGGGAGCGCGATCATGCTCAGTCACCTCAACTGCGACAAGGTGCAGGACGCCTACTCGCTGCGCTGCATCCCCCAGGTGCACGGCGCCTGCCGCGACGCGCTCGAGTGGCTGCGGCGCGTCGTCACCGTCGAGGTCGACTCCGTCACCGACAACCCGCTCATCTTCCCGGAGTCGGGCGAGATCATCTCGGCCGGCAACTTCCACGGCGAGCCCATCGCGCTGGCGCTGGACCTCGCCGCGATGAGCCTCGCGGAGATCGCCTCCATCAGCGAGCGGCGGACCTTCCGGATGCTCACCAGCTCGCTGAGCGAGCTTCCGCCGTTCCTCACCAGGGACAGCGGGCTCAACAACGGGTACATGATCGCGCAGTACACGGCTGCCGCGCTGGTCAGCGAGAACAAGGTCCTGTGCCACCCGGCGAGCGTCGATTCCATCCCCAGCTCCGGCGATCAGGAAGACCACGTGAGCATGGGCATGACCGCGGCGCTCAAGGCGCTCGACGTGCTCGGCAACGCGCAGAAGGTGCTGGGGATAGAGGCGGTGTGCGCGGCGCAGGCGATCGACCTGCTGGCGCCCTTGGCGCCCGGCCCCGGTACCGGCGCCGGGCGGGCCGTGATCCGGGAGTTCGCGCCGACGCTGGAGCGCGACCGCTACCTGGCTCCGGAGCTGGAGGCGGCGACGGAGGCAGTCGCCGCGGGACGCTTTGCCGAGATCGTGCGTACGATGACTACGGCGACCGAAGGTCCACAAACGTCCGGTATGAATGAAACGTCCGCACTGGACGGATCATCCACACGGCGAAGGCAGGGGCCGATGAGGATCGGCTGCGACGTGCTCGTGCGCGGCGCGAGCGAGGTCGTGACGATGGGCCCGGCCGGCGTGATCACGGATGGCGCGGTCGCGGCCCGGGACGGCAGAGTCGTCTGGACCGGGCCGGAGTCGAAGATCGGCGCCGCCCTCGAGGTGCCCGGCAGCGCGGTCGTCGTCGATGTCGAGGGTGCGGCCATCGTCCCGGGCTTCGTCGACGCCCACACGCACCTCACGTGGGCCGGCGACCGCGCCGCCGAGTACGGCGCCCGGCTGGCCGGCGCCACGTACCTGGAGATCCAGGCGGCCGGCGGCGGCATCACCAGCACGGTGCGCGCGACCAGGGCGGCGACGGAGGAGCAGCTCGCCGCCCTCGCGGCACGCCGTCTCGACTCGTTCCTGCGGCACGGCACGACCACGCTCGAGGCCAAGACCGGCTACGGGCTCACGCTCGAGGACGAGCGCAAGCAGCTCGCCGCCGCCAAGGTGTCGCACCCGGTGCGGCGAGTGCACACCGTTCTCGCGGCGCACCTGACGCCCGAGGAGTACGCCGGCCGCGACGACGAGTACATCGGCCTGGTCTGTGACGAGATCCTGCCCGCCCTCGCAGGGCAGGCCGAGTTTGCCGATGTGTTCTGCGACGAGGGCGCGTTCACCGTCCCGCAGTCGCGGCGCGTGCTCGAAGCGGCGCGTGCTCTCGGCTACCGGCTCAAGATCCACGCCGAGGAGCTGGCGCACACCGGGGGAACGGCGCTGGCCGCTTCGCTCGGCGCCGTCTCCGCCGACCACCTCATCCACATCACCGGTGAGGACATCGCGCTGCTCAGGGACGCCGGCACCGTCGCCGTCCTGCTGCCGGGCACCAGCTACACGCTGCACACCACTTACGCCCCGATGCGCGAGCTTCTGGCCGCCGGCGTCACCGTGGCCCTGGCCACCGACTTCAACCCCGGCAGCTGCTACAGCGAGAACCTGCAGATGGCCGTCTCGCTCGCCTGCCAGGAGGACCGGGTGACCCCGGCCGAGGCCCTCCGCGCCGCCACGCTGGGCGGCGCGGCCGCGCTCGGCCTCCAGCACGAGGTCGGCAGTCTCGAGCCGGGCAAGTTCTGCGACCTGCTCGTCCTCGACGCCGCGACGCACCAGGAACTGCCGTATCACTGGGGCGTCAACCTCGTCACCGGAGTCCTCGTCGGGGGCGAGGTCGTCGTCCGCGACCGGCAGGTGGTGCGGCCGGCTCCGGCAGCCCCCGCGGCCCCGTCCGCATCCTGACCACGCAGACCGAAGGACGAGTCTTGACGCTCATCGAGTGCATCCCCAACTTCAGTGAAGGTCGCCGGCCCGAGGTGATCGGCCAGATCGCGGACGCCGTCAGGAGCGTCGAGGGCGTCAGCCTCCTCGACGTGCAGAGCGACGCGACCCACAACCGCTCCGTCGTCACCTTCGTCGGCCACGAGGGCCCCATCGCCGAGGCGGCGTTCCGGGCCATCAAGAAGGCCTCCGAAGTCATCGACCTCAATCAGCACGAGGGCGCGCACCCGCGGTTCGGCGCCACGGACGTGTGTCCCTTCGTGCCGCTGCGCCCGGAGGAGATGCCGGTCTGCGTGGCGGCGGCGCAGGGCCTCGCCAGACGCGTCGCCGAGGAGCTCGGCATCCCCGCGTTCCTCTACGAGGACGCGGCGCGCACGCCCGAGCACAAGAACCTCGCCGTCGTGCGCGGCAAGGGGTTCGAGGAGATGCGCGACGTGATCGGCAGCGAGCCCTCCAGGACCCCGGACGAGGGCGAGGCGCGCGTGCACGCGACCGCCGGGGCGGTCGCGGTCGGCGCGCGCTTCCCGCTCATCGCCTTCAACGTCAACCTCGACTCAGACGACCTGGACCTCGCCAGGCGCATCGCCGTGGAGATCCGCGAGAAGGACGGCGGCATGAAGTGCGTCAAGGCCATGGGGCTTCGTCTGGAAGACGGCACCGCGCAGGTGTCGATGAACCTGACCGACTATCGGGTGACCTCACCGTCCGACGTGGTCGCGGCCATCGGCGAGCGCGCTGCCGAGGCCGGCGTCGCCATCCGCGAGAGCGAGGTCGTCGGCTTGCTGCCGCAGGACGTGCTGGTGCGCCTGGCTCGGGCGGCGCTGCGCGCCGAGGACTTCACGCGCGAGCAGGTGCTCGAGGCGCAAGTGCTGGACACACTGCTGTGATCTCGGCGACGCGGGACTGCCTGCCGGCGTCCGACGGAGCTGACGCTCTGCGCCGGCCGTATCCTCATCACCGGCATCCGTCTCACACCGCTCTTCCTGACGTTCAAGGAGCCGTATCACTGGGCGGGGCGCGTGGACTACGGCTCGCCGGTCGTCCTGGTCGAGGTCGAGACCGACGCGGGCATCACCGGCGATCGGCGAGTCCGTCTCGTCGCTCGCCGCCGAGATGACCACGGCCGCGTTCCGTGCGGTCGAGCCGCTCCTGCTCGGTCAGCCGATCCACGACGTCGCGCGGCTGGTGCACGAGGCGCGCCACCTCGGGACCTTCAACCACATGCCGTGGTTCGCCGGCTTCGTGCTCGCCGGGTTCGAGATGGCGCTGTGGGACGCGATCGGCAAGGCCGCCGGGCAGCCGGTGTACCGGCTCCTCGGCGGCGCCGTGCGGGATGAGGTCGACTACTTCGGCTTCGTCCAGGGCGACACCACCGACGAGCTGGTGGAGCACGCGCGCGATCTCGCCGCGGCGGGGTACGGCGTCATCTACCTCAAGGTCGGCCGCGGCGACGAGGCGGACGTGCGGAACACGGCGGCCGTGCGCGAAGCCATCGGCGGCCGCCGCCTGCGCGTGGACCCCAACTGCGCGTGGAGCGTGCCGGACGCCATCCGTATGATCCACGCGCTCGAGCCGTTCGGCATCGACTGGGTGGAGCAGCCGACCACGCTGCTCAGCGTGACGGCGCTGCGCCAGGTCCGCGAGGCTGTGCACGTGCCCGTCGCCGCCGACCAGGCGGTGCTCACCGAGTACGACGTCTACGACTTCGTCCGCCAGCGCGCCTGCGACGCCATCTGCCTCTCGGCGCATGAGGCCGGCGGCCTGCTGGCCTTCGGCCGGGCCGCCGCCATCGCCGGCGCCGCCGGCGTGCCCATCTGCCTCCACGGGCAGAGCGTCAGCGGCGTCACCGACGCAGCCCAGCACCACCTCGGCCTCAGCACGCCCAACCTCACGGACGGCAACCAGATCATGCACCAGTTGCTGGTGGAGGACATCGTGGCGGCGCCCGATCTCACCCCGAGGGAGGGCAAGATCGGGCTCACCGACGCGCCGGGGCTCGGCGTGGAGCTCGACCGCGACGCGGTCGAGCGGGCCGCCGAGCGCTACGAGAAGGAGCGCCTCTCGTGAAGGTCCTGATCGCCGATCAGAAGCTCGTCACAGAGATCTTCCCGATGGAGGAAGCCATCCCGACCATGCGCCGGGCGCTCACGCTGCTCGCCGAGGGCGACGTGGTGATGCCGCTGCGCACCATGCTCGGCCTGCCGCGGGGTGACGCCGTCATGGGGCTCATGCCGTCGTACCTCGGCGGGCTCGATGCCGTGGGCGTCAAGGTGGTCGCCGCCTTCCCCGCCAACTTCGGGTCGGAGTACGACACCCACCAGGGGGTCGTGCTCTTCTTCGAGACCGAGCGCGGGCTGCTGCGCGCCATCGTCGACGCCACGTCCATCACCGCCATCCGCACGGCGGCCGTGAGCGGCCTCGTCACCGACCTGCTCGCCAAACCAGACGCGGGCGACCTCGCGCTCATCGGGGCCGGGACGCAGGCCCACACGCACTTGCAGGCGATGCGGGCCGTCCGGCCCGTCCGCAGGGTGCGCGTGTATTCCGTGCCGGCCGCGAGCGCGATTGAGTTCGCCGAGCGCGAGGAGCGCCTGACCGGCCTCCCGGTCGAGGCGGTCACGACCGCCGAGGAGGCCGTGGCCGGCGCGGACCTGATCTGCACGACGACCACGGCCACCGAGCCGGTCGTGCGTGGCGCCTGGGTCGCGCCCGGCGCGCACGTCAACGCGGTCGGCGCCTACACGCCCACCACGCGCGAGCTCGACTCCGAGCTCGTCGTCCGGGCGCGGCTCTACGCCGACCGTCGCGAGTCGCTGCTCAGCGAGGCCGGGGAGTTCCTCATCCCCAGGAGCGAGGGGCTCATCGGGGACGACCACATCGTCGGTGAGATCGGCGAGGTCCTCACGGGCAGCGCCCCGGCGCGCACTTCGCCTGAGGAGATCACCCTGTTCAAGTCGCTCGGCATCGCCATCGAAGATCTGGCCTCCGCGCATCGTATCTACGAGATCGCGAAGGAGCGCGCGCTCGGCACGTGGGTCGACATCGGCGGACTGCACTTCGGCAAGGCTGTGGAGGGATGACGTGGCTGTAGCGCCCTACCCCGAGTTCTTCAACGACGTCTTCGGGCCGGTCATGCAGCCCGGCTCGAGCTCGCACACGGCCGGACCGTGCCGACTCGGCTACCTGGCAGGCTGTCTGCTCGGGGAGCCGGTCGCCAGGATGCGCGTCGAGCTCGACAAGAACGGTTCGTTCGCCGGCACCTTCGGCATCATGGCCGAGGACCGGGCGATGGTCGCCGGCGTCCTCGGCCTCCTCCCCGACGACGCCCGGCTGTTCCGCAGCTTCGAGCTGGCTGAGGAGGCCGGCGTGCAGGTCGAGTTCGCGTTCACGGAGATCGTCGGAGAGTGGGCATCCCAACGCGGTGAAGTTCGTGCTCACCGGCCGCGACGGACTCATGGTCACCCTCGTCGGCGACTCGACCGGCGGCGGCATGGTGGAGACGGTGACGCTGGACGGCTTCCCCTACCGGACCATCGGCGACGCCTGGGTGCTGCTGGCGCTGGATCCGCTGGAGGCCCTGAGCTCGGAAGACCTCGAACGGTTCGGGGCCCGGCTTCCCGCCGCGCTCGGCGTGCGGACCGTGCGCGTCGACGGTCGCGGCGCGCTGCACGTGTATCGAGCTGTCCGTGGAGCCGGACCTTGCCGGCCTCGACGACGTGCTGGCCGGCGCCCCGGTCCACCGCCTGGCCCTGCTCCGGCCGCTGCTGCCCGTCGTCAGCCGGCCCGATCGCAAGCCGCAGCTCTTCGAGACCATGGCGGAGTGGCGCCGTCTCGTGGCTGAACTGGACCTCCCGCTGTGGGAAGTCGCCGTGCGGTACGAGATGGACGCGTCCGGGTGGCCGCACGCCTTCGTGGTCGAGCACATGCGCGAGCTCGCCGAGGTCATGCGCCGCCAGACGCGCGCCGTGTACGAGGAGGACGTCGAGGTCATCGACACCGAGTTCAAGCCGGACTTCGCGCGGCGCTGGCTGCGCCACGCGGAGACGCCGGCGCGCGTGAGCGACGGCGTCACGGCGCAGACGGTCAAGTACGCGTACGGCGCCGGCGCCGGGATCCCCGGTGTCGAGAACGTCCCGGGGCCGATGGGCGGCGGGGCGGGCTACATCTACGCCGCCCTCAGCGCGGTGCAGGATGCCCGCGGCTTGTCGGAGGAGGACCTGCTCCGCGGGCTCTTCGTCGCCGCCGCGGTGGGCGCGATCGCCTACACGCGCACCGAGCCCACCGGAGAAGTGCTAGGCTGTACGGGCGAATCAGGCGTCTGTGGCGCGATGGCCGCGGGCGCGATCGCGGAGATGGTCGGCGGTACCCCCGAGGCTGTTGAGGCGGCGGCCTCGCTTGCTCTGCAGGCCTTCATGGGCTTGCCGTGCGACCCGATGCCCGGCGGGCTCAGCCAGCCGTGCCGCAGCCGCATCATGGCGGCCACCTGCATGGCGCACGTGTTCGCCGACCTCGCGCTTGCCGGCCACGAGGCCGTACTGCCGCTGCACGAGGCGCTCGACGTGGCCGACCGCATCGGCCGGGCGTTGCCGTCCGACCTCCTGTGCACGAGCGAGGGCGGGTGTTGCACCGCCCCGGCGGCGCGGGCCCGCAGGGAGCAGTACCGGCGCTGGTTCGACGAGAGCCGCCCGGAGGACAGGCCTCCGGGCAACCTGATCTGACCTGAGCACGAGGACGCGAGTGGAGAGGAGACCATCGGGGTGACCGAGGACCTGCAGTACGTCGGGGGCAGCTACCCCGTCCACGATGTGGCCCAGAAGGTGACTGGGGAGCTTGTCTACGGCAGCGACTTCAGCGTGCCCGGCATGCTCCACGCCAAGCTCATCCTGAGCGCCATCCCGCACGGCATCGTCAAGCGGATCGACACCACCCGTGCCGAGTCGGTCCCGGGTGTCGTCAAGGTCTTCTCACACCTCAACGCGCCCATGGAACCGTTCTCCCGCGCGCGTATCCATCCCGGCCAGGACATGTCGTTCTACGACGAGACGCTCTTCAGCGAGCACGTGCGCTTCGTGGGCGACAGGGTCGCGGCGGTGGTGGCGACGAGCAGGGCGACCGCGGAGGCCGCGGCGGCGCTCATCGACGTCGAGTACGAGGAACTGCCGGCGGCGCTGACGGTGGACGACGCGCTCGCCGAGGGAGCCGTCGCCATCCACGAGGGCGGCAACCTGGTGTACGAGCACGAGATCGAGAAGGGCGAGCGCCCGGATCTGGAGGGCGCCGTCGTCGTCACCACGACCACGACGACGCCGCGCATCCATCACGCCGCGCTCGAGCCCCACGTCTGCATCGCACAGGGCCACAGCACCGGCGGCATGACCGTGTGGACCACCAGCCAGGGAGTGTACGCGGCACGCACCGTGATCGCGGAACTGCTCCACATGGAGTACCACCGGGTGCGCGTCATCAAGGTCCCGATGGGTGGTTCGTTCGGCGGCAAGACGGAGTACATCATCGAGCCGGTGTGCGCCTTTCTCGCCCACGCCACGCGCAGGCCGGTCAAGCTGCTGCTGGATCGCGAGGAGTGCATGATCGCCACCATGGTGCGGCCGGCCACGTCGACGACGATCAGGACGGCCAGCACGCCGGACGGCAGACTGCTGGACTTCGAGGCCGCCTCGACGCTCGACTCGGGCGGGTTCGCGGGCAGCACGCCCGACTACTCGGTGCACATGTGCAAGAAGGTCACCAAGGTCTACCGGGTGCCGCACTACCAGCACCAGGGCCGCGCCGTGTACACCACCACTCCCGTCGGGGGCGCCGCCCGGGGCTGGGGCGCCCCCGAGATGGCCGCCGCCACCGAGACCCACATGGACCGGGTGGCGGCCGCGCTGCGGCTCGACCCGGTCGAGCTGCGCCTCAAGAACATGGTCGAGCCCCACGACATCGATCTGGTCACCGGCCTGCCGCTCGGCGACGCGCGCGTGCGCGAGTGCCTCGAGCGCGGCGTGGTGGCCTTCGACTGGGCCACGCGCCGGGCCCGCCCCACCGGGCGTGGCCGCTACCGCCGAGGCGTCGGCGTGGCCGCCGGCGCCCACAAGAACGGCATGTTCGGCGCGTTCCCTGAGGCCAGCCGCATGGGTCTCAAGATGAACGAGGACGGCACCTTCGAGATCAACGCCAGCCTGCACGAGGTCGGCTGCGGCATCGTCACGACCATGAGGGTCATCGTCGCCGAGGTCCTGGGTGTGCACCCCGACCTCATCGCCGCAGGAGAGGCCGACACGGCGACCACGCCGTTCGACTACGGCACCTACGGCAGCCGTGTCACCTACGTGGTCGGCGCCTGCGCCCGAGCGGTCGCGGAGCGCGTCAGGGACAAACTGCTCACCGCCGCCGCCGACCTGCTCAAGGTGCCGGTGGCGCGGCTGTCGGTCTCCGACGGCGCCGTGCGGGTGCGCGACGACGGCGAGCGTGTGATCGCTTACCGGGACATCGCGCGCCTCAGCGAGATGCGCCACGTGCCCTCCATCGCCGCGTCGACGACCTACTACGCGGTCTCCAATCCCGCGTCCTACTCGGTCCAGTTCGCCGAGGTGGAGGTCGACACGGCGAGCGGCCTCACCGCGGTCATGGACTTCCTCGCGGTCGCCGACGTGGGCCGCGCGATCAACCGCGGTATGGTCGAGGCCCAGTACCAGGGAGCAGTGCAGATGGGCATCGGCTACGCGCTGTACGAGCACCTCGACGTGGACGAGGACGGCCGTGCCGGCGTGGACGGCTTCAAGAACTACCACATGGTCAACGCGCCGGACATGCCGGACGTGCAGGTGCTCCTGGTGGAGCACGAGGGCGACGACGGCCCCTTCGGCGCCAAGAGCGTCGGCGAGATCGCCACGGTGCCCACGGCGCCCGCGATCGTCAACGCCGTGAACAACGCGCTCGGCACGCAACTCTCGGATCTGCCCCTCACGCCCGAGCGGATACTTGCGGCCCTGCACGGGGAGGAGGTGCCATGCAGCTCGTGCTGACGGTCAACGGGATGACCCACGAGGTCGAGGTCCGGCCGACGGCCCGCCTGCTCGACGTCCTGCGCGACCAGCTCGGTCTGATCGGCACCAAAGAAGGTTGCGCCGAGGGCGAGTGCGGCGCCTGCACGGTCATCGTCGACGGCAAGGCGGTCAACTCGTGCATCATGCTCGCCGTGCAGGCGCGCGGCAAGGAGGTCCTCACGGTGGAGGGCCTGGCGCAGGACGGCGAGCTCGACCAGCTGCAGAAGAAGTTCGTGGAGTACGGCGCCGTGCAGTGCGGCTACTGCACGCCCGGCATGTTGATGTCGGCCAAGGCGCTTCTGATGGGCAACCCGGTGCCGTCCGAGCAGGACATCCGCGTCGCGCTGGCGGGCAACCTGTGCCGCTGTACCGGGTACACCGCCATCGTCGCGGCGGTCAAGGCCGCGAGTGGCCGGGAGGCGGCGCCGCTGATGGAACTGCCCGGCGACGCCGGCGAGCTCGCCGCCGAAGTGACCACCGACCCGGAGACGCTCGCGGTGGCCTGCGAGGTCGTGGAGGCCGAGACCGGCGAGGCGCCCGGCGACCTGTGCGCGCCGTTCGAGACAGGCATCCCGCCGGCCCCCGGGGCGGCGACAGACGCGTCCGACGCGGAAGGGGGTGAGTGACGTGGCCGCGACCACCCAGGTGCTCACCCCGTCCACCCGCGACGAGCTCGTGGCGGCGCTGGCGCAGGCCACGCCGCAGACCCGGCTGCTGGCCGGCGGCACCGACCTGGTGCGTGCCCTTTCTCGCCCCGCCGGGGAGCCGGACGTCCTCGTCGACCTCACAGGCCTCACCGAGCTCGCACGGGTGCGCCGCGACGGCGACACCCTCCGCGTGGGTGCGCTGGCCACGTTCACGCAGATCCAGTGGGACCCGCTGGTGCGCGAGCACGCACTCTGTCTGAGCCTCGCCGCCGCCCAGGTCGGCTCCGCCCAGATCCGCAATGCCGGCACGCTGGGCGGCAACGTCGCCAACGCCTCGCCGTGCGCCGACGGCGTCACCGCGCTGACGGCGCTCGACGCCGAGGTGCTCACCGTGGACGGCGCGGGCGTGGAGCGTCGGCGCCCCGTCACCGAGGTCGTGCTCGGCCCGGGCCGTACCTGCCTTGCCCACGACGAGGCGATCGTCGAGTTCGCGCTCCCGGCGCTCGGTCCTGCGTATCGCTCGGGCTTCAGCAAGATCGGTTCGCGCACGGCCGTCAGCGTCGCCCGGTTGAGCTGCGCGCTCGTCGTGCGGTTCGACGCCGCCCAGGGCACGCTCGCGTCACTTCAGATCGCCCTGGGCGCGGTGGGAGGAGTCGCGTTCCGCGTCACGGCACTGGAGCAGGCCCTGCGGGGCCGTCCCGCCGACGAGGAGACGGCTCGCCTCTTTGCCGGTGGTTGTGTGGACGCCGTGCAGAAGTCCATCCCCGGGCGGTACTCGCTTCCCTACAAGCAGCACGCCGCGGTCGGTCTGGCCTACGACGCCTGGAACATGCTCACGCTCGGCGCGCCCTTCGAGCCCGCCTGGGCGTAGGGAGAGCGGCGGCGCCCTCAGACCGTAGGTGAGGCCTCGGGCTCCGGTCTGGTCACCTGCTGCAACGCGCGCAGCTCGTCCGGCGGGATGTGGCACTTGTAGCTGTGCCCGTCGCCGGCGTCCTGATCCGGAGGGATCACGTTGACGCAGATGTCGCCGAGGAACCGGTGGCAGCGCGTGTGGAAGCGGCAGCCGGACGGCGGGTCGGTGAGGCTCGGCATGCTGCCGCGCAACGGGATGCGCTCGCGCTGCTCCTCGAAGTCGACGCGCGGGATGGAACTCAGCAGCGCCTCGGTGTAGGGGTGGTGCGGCGGGCTGAACACGTCCGCCGCCGCCCCGACCTCGATGAGCTCGGCCAGGTACATGACACCGATGCGGTCCGAGATGTACCGGACCACGGCCAGGTCGTGGCTGATGAACACGTAGGACGTCCGCTCGTTGGTCTGCAGCTCGACGAGGAGGTTGAGGATGCTCGCCTGCACCGAGACGTCGAGCGCCGAGGCGGGCTCGTCGCACACCACGAGGTGCGGGTCGCCGGCGAACGCACGCGCGATGGCGACGCGCTGCTTCTGGCCGCCAGAGAGCTCGGTGGGCCTCTGGAACAGGAAGCGCGGTTCCACGCGCACGTCGGCGGAGAGCTTGTCGACCTTGGCGCGCACGGAGCCGCTCCTGGCTCCGCCGAGCTTCTTGACCGCACGCGTCAGGATGGCGCGCGTGCTCCACGCCGGGTTGAGCGTCGAGTCCGGGTTCTGGAACACCATCTGGATGGCGCGGAGCGCGTCCTGCGAGCGTTTGCCGGCGGTGGACTTCAGGACGCCGCCCTCGAACTTGACGACGCCGGAGTCCGCGGGGATGAGGCCGGTGACGCACTTGGCCAGGGTGGTCTTGCCGCTGCCGGACTCGCCGACCAGGCCGAAGGTCTCGCCCTTGCGCAGGTCGAGTGAGACGTCGGCGACGGCAGTGAGCTGCTTGCGGCCGTCCTTGAACGTCCGCACCACGTGCTCGATGCCCAGCACGTCGCCCTCTTCCGCCGCGCTCCTCGAAGCTCTTGGCGAGGACCGGGGTCATGTGCGGCATGGTGTCCGTCTGGGCGGCGAAGTAGCAGCGTGCGTGTCTGGCCGACGCACCGACTGGATTGGCGTGGTGAGGCGAGTAGGCGGTCGGGTCCGGCGCCGAGGCCTCGGCCGCCGCCCGCCCCTTCTCCGGCTCGTCGCTGGGCCAGGCGAACAGGTCCGGCTCGCGCCGCCGGCACACGTCTTGTGCCATGGGGCAGCGCGCCGAGTACACGCAGCCCTCCAGCGGGTCCCCAAGCGCCGGCAGGGTGCCGGGGATGGTCTGGAGGGCGGCGTCCGTCTTGTTCATGCCGAATCGCGGGACGCAGCGCAGCAGGCCCATCGTGTACGGGTGCCGCGGGTCCGTGAAGATCTGCTTGGCCGGGCCTTCTTCGACGAGCCGCCCGGCGTACAGTACGCCGACGCGCTCGCAGAGGCGCACGACCAGCCCGAGGTTGTGCGTGATGAGCAGGATGGCGGCGTTGATGCGCCCACGCAGCTCCTCGATGAGGTCGAGGATCTCGGCCTCGACGGTGGCGTCGAGGCCGGTCGTGGGCTCGTCCAGGATGAGCAGCTGCGGGTTCACGGCCAGGGCCATGGCGATCACGACGCGCTGCTGCTGTCCGCCCGAGAGCTCGAAGGGGTACCGCTTGAGCGTGCCGTCCGGGTCGGGGATGGCCACGCGCCGCAGGCTCTCGCGCGCCTTCTCGAGCGCGGCCTTCTTCTCCAGGCCCTCGTGGTAGTGGAAGACCTCGGCGAGCTGGTCGCCGATGCGCATGGCAGGGCTCAGCGCCTGGGTGGGATCCTGATAGACCATCGCCACCTTGCCGCCGCGCCACTTGCGCAGGGCCTCCTCGCTCAGCTCGCTGACGTCTTGACCGTCGACGAGCACGCGTCCGTTGTCCAGCGTGCCGTTGGCGGCGAGATAGCGCATGGCGGCCATGGCGAGCGTCGTCTTGCCGCAGCCCGACTCTCCGACCAGGCCGTAGGCCTGGCCCCTCTCGATCTTGAGTGTGACACCCTTGAGCACGGGCAGCCTGCGCCCCCGGCGGTGGAACGTGACTTCGAGGTCCTCGACTTCGAGGGCCGCGGACTCGGTCGCGCTTGTCTGAAGATCCTCCGTGGCGCTCATCTGGAGAAGGTCCTTCCCAGTCCGTCGGTGATCAGGTTGACCGCCACCACGAGGGAGGCGAGGGCGACCGCGGGGAACAGCACCGTCCACGACGCGATCTGGAGGAACGAGCGCTCGGTGGCGATGGTGAGGCCCCAGTCCGGCGACCCCGGCTCCAGGCCGAAGCCCAGGAAGGCCAGGGTCGCGGCGGTGAACACCGCGTAGCCCAGCCGCACCGTGCCCTCCACGATGATCGGCTGCGTGATGTTGGGCAGGATCTCGCGCGCCATGACGAACGCCGAGCGCTCGCCGCGGAGGCGCGCCGCCAGGACGTACTCGCGCTCGCGCTCGCCGGTGACGGCGGCGCGCACGGTGCGGCTGACGACCGGCGTGAACAGGACGCCGATGGTGATGATCATGACCGCGATCCCCTGCCCGAGCAGGGAGAGGATGAGGATCGAGGTGACGATGATCGGCAGCGCCAGCAGTACGTCGATGAGCCGCATGATGATGTCGTCCGTGAGGCCGCGCCAGAAGCCGGCGATGAGGCCGATCATGCTGCCCCAGATCAGTGCGAGCAGCGTCGCGGCCGGCGCGATGATGAGCACCGTGCGCGCGCCGGCCATGGTACGGGCGAAGACGTCGCGGCCGAGGTCGTCGGTGCCGAACCAGTGGGCCGCGCTCGGCGCCTTGAGCGAATTGAGGGCGTCCTGCGCGTACGGGTCCTGGGTCACGGCGGTGGAGAAGATGGCCATGAACACCCAGAAGAGGACGATGATGAAGCCGGTCATGAAGGTCGGGCTGCGCAGCAGCGCCTTGATGAGGTAGCGCCGCTGGCGCCGCTGCTCGGCCGCCGCCGCGGCGTCCGCCTCGAGCTCCTGCTCCGGCCGGTCCTCCGTCCCGGGGAGCTGGGCGTCGCGCTCGTCTGCCGCAGCGTCGACGCGCATCTCGAGCATCTCCGGGTCGTCGCTCAGCTGCCCGGTGCGGTTCTCGAGGTCGGGCTCCGGCCCGAGTGTCGTGTGGCGTTCGTCGTTCATCTCAGCCGCCCTTGCGGATGCGGGGGTTCAGCAGGGCCACGACGATGTCCGCGATCAGGTTGGCCACCATGTAGAGCACGGCCACCATGAGCACGGAGGCCTCGAGCATGGGCACGTCGTGGGTCTGGGCCGAGATCAGCATGAGCTGGCCGATGCCCGGATACACGAACAGGAACTCGATGACGACGAGGCCTCCGATGAGCCAGCCGATCTGGCTGCCGATGACGGTGACGGTGGGTACCATCGCGTTGCGGAGCACGTGGCCGAAGACGACGCGCCGTCTCGGGAGACCCTTGAGGACGGCGGTCCGGATGAAGGGCATGCCGAGCACCTGCACGGTGCCGACTCGGGCCATTCTGGCGATGTAGCCGAGCTCGAGGAACATCAGCGGGAGGGCCGGCAGGATGAGGTAGTGCAGGCGCTCGATGAGGTTGGAGCCTTCGGGCGCGGTCGCGGTGACCGGCAGCCACTTGAGCTGGACGGCGAACAACCAGATGAGGACGACGCCGCTGACGAACTCCGGAATGACGGTCATGGACAGGGACGAGATGGTGATCGTCCGGTCTATCAGGCTGTCTCTTCGGAGGCCGGCGAACACGCCGACGAGGATGGAGAGCGGGACGATGATGATGAGCGCGAAGCCGGCCAGCAGCAGAGAGTTGCCGAGGGCCCGGAAGACGGTGGAGGCGATGGGCACGTCGTTGACCGGCGAGTTGCCCCAGTTGCCGGTGACGAAGTTCTTCGCCCACACCGCGTAGCGTTCGTAGAGCGGCTTGTCGGCGCCCAGTTTCTGGTTGAGGATGTTCGACCTGTTCCTGAGTGGCGTAGGGCCCCAGGATGGTACGTCCCACGTCGCCCGGCAGCACCTCCGCAAGCGCGAAGATCAGCATCGACGCAAGGATCAGCGTCGGTATCATGAGCAGCAGCCGTCGACCTATGAGGCGCAACATCCGGGGGCCCTTACGTCGCTCAGAGAGCCTGTGAAGGAAGCTTGATCACTTGGCCATGAAAGCTTCGGACATGATGCAGTAGAAGTTGCCGGGGCCCTGGATGCCGTAGACGTTCTTCTTCTGCGTGCGGAGCTGCGTGATGAAGAAGGGCACCAGGATCGGCGTGTCGTCCTGCTGGATCTGCGAGAGCGTCGTCGCGTACTCGGTGCGCTTGGCCTCGTCAGAGGTGGACATGTAGCTGTTGAACGTGCTCGCGAACTCCTGGTTGTCCCAGTGCGAGGAGCTCCACGGCACGCCCGGCATGAGCATGGCCTGCGCGAAGACGCCCGGCGTGGGACGGCTGCCCCACTCGACGATGACCATCGGCGCGTTGAGCCACGGGGTGGTCTTCTCGGTGCCCGCGTAGAACGCGTCGTAGCTGATCTGGTTGATGTTCACCGTGATGCCGGCCGGCTTGCACTGCTCCTGGATGAGCTGCGCGAGCTGCGGGTTCTCGAGGTACTTGGCGACGGTGAGCTCGATGGTGGTGCCGCCCTCGAAGCCGGCGGTCGTGAGCAGCTGCTTGGCCTTGTCGTAATCCTGCGCGCGCTCGGTGGGAGTGGGGCTGCCCGGGAACACCGTGGGCTCCCAGAAGGTGTCGTAGCCGAGGTTGCTGCGGCCGTCGTACAGGGCCTGGTTGATGGCCTTGCGGTCGAGGCAGAAGGCGACGGCCTGACGGAGCTCCTTGGGGGCCGACTTCCACGGGTCCTTCTCGAGGTTGAAGGCGACCTCACGGATACCGGAGCCCGGGTAGATGTCCACGCGGAGGTTCGGGTCGGCGAACAGAGCCTGCGAGCCCTGGAACACGGTCTGCGGCTGGAAGTCGACGGCGCCGGACTGCAGCTGCAGGTTGGCGGCCGCCTCGTCCTGCACCATCGTCCAGGTGACCTGGTCGAGGTACGGCAGCTGACGGCCCTGAGCGTCCTTGCCCCAGTAGGTGGGGTTCTTGACCATCACGGCCTTCTGCTTGGCGTTGTACGACTTGAGCATGAAGGGGCCGGTGCCGACCGGGTTCTTGACGAAGTCGCCATTGTACCCACGCGGCAGGATGGCGGTGTTGTAGGACGACTGGCAGACCAGGTACGGGAAGTCGGCGAACGGCTTGTCGAGCGTGCACTCGACCGTGGAGGTGTCGACGGCCTTGGTGCCGCCGGGCGAGAGGATGCCCTGAAGGGCGGCGAGGGCGCCGGAGCCGCTCTTGGGATCGACCACGCGCTCGAGGCTCGCGACCACGTCGGCGGCCTCCATGGGGCTGCCGTCGTTGAACGTGACGCCCTGGCGGAGCTTGAAGGTCCAGACGGAGGCGTCGGCGTTGGGCTCCCAGCTCTCCGCCAGGCTCGGCTTGAGGCCGTTCTGATTGTCGAGGGCGATGAGATACTCGCAGACCTGCTGGACGAGCACGATGCCGCCCTGGTCGTAGATGGTGACCGGGTCCATGTCCGTGATCGACGGCGGGATGACGCCGGTGAGCATGCCGCCCATGACCGGCTCGGGAGCGGCGCTGCCGCTGGCGGCCGGAGATGCCGTCTCGCTGCTGCTGCTGCCGCATGCGGCCAGGAGCTGGCCGGCGGCAGTGAGCGAGAAGCCGAAGACAGACGCGCGCACCAGCATCTGCCGGCGGGTCATCTTGCCCTTGACGACCTGATCGACCAGGTGCTGGCCGTACTCCCTCTTGAACTCCTCGGATGCCATCTGATCTTCCCCCTACGTGAGACTTGAGTGGAAACTCGTGGATAGTGGCGTGCCCCCGCTGCCGGGACTGCCCCGATACTCCGCGTCACCATACACAGGCTCGCGCGTGAAGGCAAGACGGAGTTGACCGGTCAGTTAGTCGTAAGTGTGCCTTCGGGCGTGCAGATATTCGTCAAAGCGGTCGTCTGACGGCATTTCGTGCATGTGAAGGACGCACCGTCCATCATGTATGCGTTGCTGCCGCCGGTGGGCGCATCCATTGTTCGAGACTGGCGGCGCAATGGTATGTACCAGAACGACGCATGGTACTCTTGGCGCCGGGGCGTGTGGCCGTCCGTGCCCGTGCCCGAGCCGCCCGACGAACGTCTGAGGGGGAGATGGGCAGCAGCACGCGCCGCACACCGGAGCGCACGAGTCCGCTGTACCTCTGGCTGGCCCAGGTGCTGCGTGAGCAGATCGAGACCGGCCAGGTCGGCGCGCACCGGCCGGTGCCCTCCGAGCGCGTGCTCAGCGAGCGGTACGGAGTCAGCCGCATGACCGCCCGTCACGCGCTCGAGACGCTCACTCTCGAGGGCTACCTGTACCGGCACTCGCGGCGCGGCACCTTCGTCGCCGAGTCGCGCCTGCGGTTCAGCGTCGGCAGCTTCACGCGCGACATGACGGAGGCTGAGAGGACGCCCGGGACCGAGGTGCTGACGGCGGCGACCGTGGTCCCCGACGTCGTGGTGGCCGAGCAGCTCGGCGTGCCGGCCGGTGGCCGCGTGCACGTGCTGCAGCGTCTGCGCTCGGCGATGGGGGAGCCGGTGGCGATCGAGCACATCCAGCTCTCGGCGGCCAGGTTCCCCGACCTCCTGGAGCACGACCTGGCCGGCTCGCTCTGGGTGCTCCTCCGCTCGCGCTACGACGTGCATCCGGCCAAGGCCGACGCGCGCGTCGTGGCCGTCACGCTCGACAAGTTCGAGGCCGAGGCGCTCGACGCCAAGCCCGGGAGCCCGGCGCTCGTGCTCACCCGCACCGTGTACGACACGGAAGGCGGCGTCGTGGAGATCGCGCGCGACGTCTATCGCGGCGACCGCACGGAGTTCGAGGTCACCGCGCCGGTGGAGGGCGAAGAGGCCTGAGCCGCCGGTGGAGGGACTCCGCGCGGTCGCTCGCCCGGGCAGAGCGGGTCCTCACGCGCTCAGTCCAGCCGCACGCCCTGGCGACGCAGTTCCTGCTGCAGCACCATGACGTCGAGCTCGCCCGTCGTGCAGTCCTCCCGCAGCGACACCGCGGCCGCCGCTCCGGCGGCCTGACCGGTCACCGCGCAGCACAACTGGTTCCGCGTGGCCGCGTGGGAGACCCGGTCGCCCGCCACGCAGCGGCCGGCGACCAGCAGGTCGTCGATGTCCTGCGGGACGAGGATGCCGTAGGGCAGCTGGAAGTAGCGGCCGGTGGTGGGCAGGATGAGAAGCCCGTAGCCGTCCAGGAACTCGGGGAAGATGCCGACCGAGTCGGCGAAACGAGCCTCTCCGCGTACGTCGCCGCCGGTCAGCTCGTAGCGGCCCACGATCTTACGGGAGTCGCGGGTGCCCAGGGTGGAGCCGAACGCGCGCAGGGACGCGCGCTCGAACCCCGGCGTGTAGCGCCGCAGCGCCTCGAGCGCCAGCAGCGCCTGCCGGCGGCCTTCGATCTCGGCGCCGGTGAGCTGGCGTACGTCGGTGCAGTCGTAGCCGGCCATGACGACGAGGTTGAGGGACGTGGCCTCGCCCGCGTCGGTGATGCGTCCCCAGGTGCCGCCGATGCTCCGGATGCCCTTGGGGATCACTCCGTCTGCGCGGGCGCGGTCGAACGGCTCCTGCAGGTAGGGGCTGAAGAGCCCGTCCTCCTTGCCGTCGGTCGTGACGTGCCAGCACTTGCCCCAGTCGCCGTAGGTCGGCGCGCTCTGCGCGACGTAGTCGAGGAAGCGCGCCTTGTCCACGCTCGAGCACGAGAACATGACGGTGACGCCCATGGACGAGCCGCGCGGGCGGATGTGGCACGGGGCGCCCGCGCGGAACGCCACGTCCGCGTCGCCGGTGGCGTCGATCACCCTTTGGGCGAGGATGGCCTGGCGCCCCGACTTGCTCTCGGTGATGACTCCCCGCGCACGGCCGCCCTCGACGATGGGCTCGGTGACGAGGCAGTGCAGGAGCGGCTCGACCCCCGCCTCGAGCACCATGCGGTCCGCGACCACCTTGAACAGTTCGGAGTCGAGCGCAAGACTCTGCGACTGGACGTCCGGTGTCCCGGCGCCGAACGCCTCGGCGCGCCGCTCGAACTCGCGGCCGATGCCCTCGAGGTCCACGGTCTCCTCGCGGCGGTACCAGGCGACCGTGTCCACACCGACCTGCGTGATCACGCCGCCGAAGCAGCCGTAGCGGTCGACGAGGGTGGTCTGTGCTCCGGCGCGGGCGGCGGCGACGGCGGCGGCGAGGCCGGCGGGCCCGCCGCCCACCACGAGGACTTCGGCCTCGTGGAAGACGGGCGTGGTCCTTGCTGCCTCCGCGATGTGCCTCATCAAGCTCTCCCGTGGCGCGCGGGGGCGCCGGACGTCCTCCCCGGCGGCAGCGCGAAGCGCCCGCCCGTTCTCTTGACAGAGTATGGCACAGGGTCCATGGTACATACCAGAAACCTGGTACATACCAAGAAGACGAAGGAGCGCACAGCGATGACCGACAGTCACCAGTCGGCCGGCACCACCTGGCGGTCACCGTGGGACGCCCGCGGCCGGCAGCTCGAGCGGCTCTCCACCGAGCTCTTCGACGTGCTCGTCGTCGGCGGCGGCGTCACCGGGTGTGGCATCGCGCTCGACGCCGCGAGCCGCGGCCTCTCGGTGGCGCTCATCGAGAAGCGCGACTTCGCGGCGGGCACCTCCAGCCGCTCGAGCAAGCTCATCCACGGAGGGTTGCGCTACCTGGAGCGGTTCGACCTCGGGCTCGTGCGGGAGGCGCTGCACGAGCGCGCGCTGCTGGCGCAGCGTCTCGCCCCGCACCTCGTGCACCCCACGCCCTTCCTCCTCCCTCTGCAGAACGGGCTGAAGGACCACGCGTACTTCGGGGCGGGCCTCACCCTGTACGACGCCCTGGCCGGCCTCCGCCCGCAGATGCCCCGGCACCGGCACCTTTCGCACGCGGCCTGTCTTCGCGAGGTGCCGTCCCTCAAGCCGGACGCGATCACCGGCGGCATCAGCTACTACGACGCGCAGGTGGACGACGCGCGCTTCGCCGTGACGCTGGCCGGGACGGCCTCGGCCCAGGGGGCATGCTGCGTCCCGGCCGTCGAGGTCACCGACTTCCTCCAGCAGGGCCAGACCGTGGCCGGCGTCCGGGCTCGGGACCTGGAGGGCGAGGTCGAGTTCGACGTGCGCGCGCGCGTGACCGTCAACGCCACCGGCGTGTGGACCACAGAGATGGAACGTCGCGCCGGCGTCGCGTCACCACTGCCCGTCCGCCCCTCGAAGGGCGTGCACATCGTCGTGCCGCGCGACAGGATCGACTCCCAGCTGGCCCTCATCCTCCCCACCGAGAAGAGCGTGCTGTTCGTGCTGCCCTGGGGATCGCACTGGATCATCGGGACCACGGACACCCCTTGGGAGTTCGGGCTCGACCACCCCTCGGCCAGCCGTGCCGACATCGACTACCTGCTCGAGCACGCCAACGCGGTGCTGCGCTCGCCGCTCACCGGCGACGACATCATCGCCGTGTTCGTCGGGCTGCGGCCGCTGGTGGCCGAGGGCAAAGACGAGACCGCCGCGGTCTCACGGGAGCACGTGGTGCGGCGGAGCAAGCCGGGGCTCGTCAGCATCGCCGGCGGCAAGTACACGACGTACCGCGTCATGGCGCGCGACGCGGTGGATGTGGCGGCGCGCGACCTGCCCTTCTCCGTGCCGCCAAGCCGGACGGCGGAGCTGCCGCTGCTCGGCGCGGTCGGATCGGACCAGGCGGCCCGCCGGGCGCAGCTGCACCCGGGGTCCGCCGGCCTGACGCCGCGCCAGGTCGAGCATCTGGCGCGGCGGTACGGCACCCTGGCGCTCCGCGTGCTCGACCTGGCCGCCGAGGACCCCGCGCTGCGCGAGCCACTCGGCGGCGCGGAGACGTACCTCGCCGCCGAGGTCGTGTACGCGGTGATGAACGAGGCGGCCCTGCACGTGGACGACGTGCTCACGCGCCGCACCCACATCGCGTTCGAGCAGGCCGACCGGGGACGCAAGGCGGTGGAGGACGTCGCGCGCATCATGGCGGGGCCGCTCGGCTGGGACGAGGCGACGGTGCGCCACGAGGTGGAGCACTACCGCTCGCGGCTGGATGCCGAGTCGGCCGCGCAGGCCATGCTGGACGACGCCGCGGCCGACGCAGTGCGTGCACCGGTGCGCGACGTGCGGCTCGAGCACGAGCACGGCGGCGCTGCCGCCGGGTCGTCAGGCGTAGCCCCCGCCGCCGGATGATCAGGCGCCGGGCGGCACGAGCACGTAGCTGCCCACGTGCCGCTTCTCCGCGAACCTGGTCTGCGCCTCGGCGATGCGCTCGAGCGGGAGAGCCGCGGCGACCACGGGCCGCAGTTCGTCACGGTCGATGCGCGCCACGAGCGACGGGAACACCGGCTCCGCCCACGCGGTGCATCCCCGGAGGGTCAGGTCGCGCAGGTAGAGCGTCCGCTTGTCGAGGGTCACGTGGGGGCCGGCGATGGCGCCCGACGTGACGTAGACCCCGCCGCCGCGCAGCAGCGAGAGGCAGCCGTCGAGGCCGGGTCCGGACACGTTGTCCACCACCACGTCCGCGGTCTGCTCTCCCAGCGCGCCGGCCGGGTCGTCGCGGTCGACGGCGCGCGTCGCGCCGAGCCCAAGGACGGCGGCCTCCTTGCCCTTGCTGGTGACGGCCGTGACCTCCGCGCCGCGCAGCGCCGCGAGCTGCACGGCCGCCGACCCGACGCCGCCGGACGCTCCGGTGACCACCACGTGGTGCCCGGGGCGCACCCCGGCGTGCAGCAGCATGTTCTCGGCAGTGCCGTAGGAGCAGGGCACGGCCGCCAGTTCTACGTCGCTGAGCCCTCCGGCCACCGGGAAGACCTCGGACGCGGGAGCGAGCGCGTACTGCGCGAACGCGCCGTCGAAGTCGGAGCCGAACCACACCGTCTCGGGTGAGGCGAAGCCGCGCGGGCGCATGCAGGCGCGCACGAGCACACGCCGGCCGACGAGGCTCTCTCCGCCGCCGCCCGCTTCTTCGACGATGCCGCAGCAGTCGGTGCCCTGGATGAACGGGAACGGCGACGGCGCGCTCCAGCCGCCGTCCTCGTACCAGCCGACACGGGTGTTGACGTCGGTGGCGTTGACGCCGGCGGCCAGGACCCGGATGAGCACCTCGCCCTCCTCCGGCCGCGGCCGCCGCACCTCGCGCACCTCGAGCATCTCGAGGCCGCCGTTGCCGCTGGTCACGACGGCCGAGCATGGTGGCTTCGCCGCCCCCCGCGGCGAACCGCTCAGGTCCGCGCCCGCACTGCCTGCGGATGACCTCGTCCGCGGATGCCATCGCTCCCCCCTCCCCTTGGTCGGCGCCTCAGGCCGGCAGGCCTCCGGCTGCTACGGGCGGCGCTGGATGCGCACGTCCAGGGACAGCCGCGCGAGCGTCCGTTCGGTCGGCACTCCGGAGGCGTCCCAGCCGCGCACCGCGTAGTACTCGTCGAGCGCCTCACGGAACTCGTCCCTGCCGATGGCCTTACCGGCCGCGGCCCCGTCGGGATGCGGCACCCGGAGCACGTCGGGCAGCCCGTCGTCGGCACGCTCGAACCCCTCACGCAGGTTGATCAGTCGCCCGAGGTTCCAGATGCGCGCGCCCACGGTCATCAGCTCCTCGTCGTCCGTCTCCCGTCCCCACACGTGGCGGAACAGCACCGCCAGGAAGTCGGTGTCGATCCACATGTTGGCGCACATGACGCCGGTCCAGGCGAGGGCGCTGAAGTCCTGCTGCTCGACGGTGAGCGCCGGCTTGCCCTTGAAGGAGTCGGCCGGCGCCTCGCCGCCGAGGATGTCGTCCGCCGCGGTGAAGGCGCGCATGTGACAGGCGCCGCGGTCCGACGTCGCGTAGCCGAGGCCCATGCCGTAGGTGCCGCGGGGGTCGTAGGAGGGCAGCTCGAGCCCTTTGATGTGCGGTGCGAGGTCCGGCCGGCCTTTGAGCGCGGCGAGGTCGCGGGCGCCGAGCGCCAGCTCGGCGCCCCAGCCCTCCCGCCGCGCGATCATGCCGGGCGCGGCGAGGTAGCCCTCGGCGTCGCCGAAAGCGAGGCCGTAGTCGGCCAGGCCCTTCTCGCACAGGTCCATCGCCAGGCCGACGACCGCGCCGGTCGAGATGGTGTCCAGCCCCAGCTCGTCGCAGGCGCCGTTGAAGGCGGCGACCGCGGCGAGGTCGCCGACGCCGCAGTTGGCGCCGCACAGTCCGAGGGTCTCGAACTCCGGCCCCTCGCACACGTGGTCGCCGAACCGGTGCACCTGGCGGCAGGCGAGGGGGCACTGGGTGCAGGCGCGTATCTTCGTGCGCACGCGCTGCAACTCCGCCGACTGGATGGCCGGCGCGTCCGGGAACTCCCCCGTGCGCCAGTTGTTCGTGGGCAAGGCTCCGGCGGCGTTGACCAGCTCGACCAGGTAGGGCGTGCCCTCCTCCCAGGTCCAGGCGTTGTCGGCGGTGAGGACGCGGTCCTTCTGCAGCCGGAGCAGGTCGGCGGTGAACGCCTTGGGGTCGCCGACCGTGACCGAGCCGGTACCGCGGACGACCAGCCCCTTGAGGTTCTTGCTGCCCATGACGGCGCCGGCGCCGCCGCGTCCGGCCTTGTGGTACTGGTCGGTGGAGAGGCAGGCGAAGGGGATGAGGCTCTCGCCGGCCGGGCCCGTGGAGAGGACCTTGTGCCACGGGCCCATCTCCTCGCGGACCTTCTGCTCCAGGGCCGCCGTCTCCAGGCCCCAGAAGCGGCCCTCGGCCTCGAGGAACTCGACCTTGCCGTCCTCGACGAGCACCAGCACCGGATGAGGAGCGCGGCCGGTGACGACGACCAGGTCGTACCCGGCGAACTTGAGCTCGGGCGCGAACGACCCGCCGACATACGAGTCCAGAAGCGTGCCCGTCGCGGGGCTCTTGCAGCCGACCGCCAGACGCGAGCACGTCGGCACCCCGGTGCCGGCGAACGGACCGGTCGCCAGGATGAGCGGATTGCCCGGTGAGAGCGGGTCGGTGCCTGGGACGAGTTCTTCGAAGAGGTACCGGAGCAGGAGACCCTTGCCGCCCACGTAGAGGCGGACCCACTCGTCGGGCAGCGCCTCGACGGTCGCCGTCAGGGCGCTCATGTCGAGGCGCAGCACGCGCCCGGTATAGAAGTCCACAGTCCTCCTCAGGTGAGCGGCCCGGACCATGGTCGTCCGCCGGGCCGCGTGCTACACTGTCGCATCGTTAATCGACCGGTCAATTAGTGATTGCACCGTGACCTGAGCGGCATGTCAAGCCGGTCCGGAGCGATTCTCGAGGGGAGGGTGACTCGGCGATGGCGCCTGGTGGCTGGAGCACCGACGGGGACGGCAACACGCGCCTCACCGGCCACATCTCCTTCACGTTCGAAGACCCGATGCACTCGCTTCCCGAGACCGCGCGCAACCTGCTCATCGCGGGCAAGGAGATCGTCGCGGAGGACGGCTTCGAGGCGCTCACGCTCAAGACGGTGAGCGAGCGCGCCGGCGAGAACAAGGCGATGGTCTCGTACTACTTCGACAACAAAGCCGGGCTCGTCGCCGCCGTGCTCGACTCCGTGATCCACGACGAGTACCTCGACTCGCTGGCCCGCATGAAAGACGTGGCGCCGGGCGAGCGCATCCCCCGCCTGGTCGACGAGATGCAGCGCATGGCCGCGTGGGCCGAGGACTTCCAGGTCTTCTACGAGCTCCTGCCGCACGTGCTGCGCGACGAGGCGCTCCGCCGCCGCATGGCGATGCTCTATCGCTGGTACTGGAAGATGAAGCTCGAGTGGCTGGGCGCGCAGGATGGGGCGGCCGGACTCGCCGACCCCGACCTGCTCGGGCTGGCGCAGCTGCTCAGCGCCATCATCGACGGCCTCGCCATCCAGACGGCCGTCGACCCCGAGATGGACCTCGCCAACCCGTACCGCATCCTGGCCCGGATGCTCGAGTCGCTCGAAGCGGCCACTACGGCGGCAGGTCAGTCCAGGCAGTAGGCGTCAAGCTGCCGCCGGACCACGGGGTCCAGGTCGTCCGGCGGGTCGTAGGACTCCAGCAGTTCCTTTACACGCCTCGCCGCCGCGTGCGCGAGGTCCGCCGAGCCCTGCGCACGCCAGGTCTCGAACGGCAGGCGCGTCATGATGCTCCCGCGGCGCTGCTCGCGCGCGTGCCGCCGCGTGTGGCCGTGACCCAGCACCGTCCCACCGGGACCGGCGGCCGCGGTCACGTCGAGCGCCAGCTGGTCGTCGTCGATGACGATCGGCCGCTTGGCGACGCGCAGCGCGGTCAGCACCTCGTCGTCGATGACGAACTTCTCCGGCGAGTAACAGTTGAACGACGAGAGGATGCCGGCGGAGTGCAGCACATACTGCGCGCCCGACCGCAGGACGGCCTCCAGGGCCAGGGCGGACTCGATGCCGGCCTGGGCGTCGGGGACATGCGCGTCGGTGACGGCGCCGCCGGCGCGCACGGGCACGCCGAGCCAGTGTCCCAGCCGGACCGTGGCCTCCATGAGCGGCCAGTACTCCGGCGCACCCATCATGAGCGCGCCGGTCTGCATGGACGAGAGAGACGATGTGCCGCCGTAGATGAACGGGGCGCCCGGTCGCGCGAGCTGCGTCATCACCAGCCCGGCGAGCAGTTCCGCGTGCTGGACGGCAAGCAGGCCGGCCGGCGTGATGGGCGCCGTGGTGCCCCCCATGGCGCAGACGGCGACGAGGACGGGCTGCCCGAGGCGCGCCAGGCGCAGCAGCCCGCTCGCCGCGTCCTTTGAGAACTGGAGAGGCGAGGTGGTGTTGATCACCGTCAGGAGACGCGGGCGGCTGTGCCAGTCCCCGCCCCAGAGGATCTCGTGCACGTCGAGCGCCACGCGCAGTTCGTCCGGAGTGGTGACCGTGTAGCGCGCGCTCTTGTCGGTGCCGGTGACGTGCGCGTGCGCGACCACGCGCGGGCGGACGTCGTCGGGGACGTCGTTCGGCTCGAGGGCGTACGCGGCGACCTGCACGTTGCGCGAGAGATGGACCAGCGCGATGGCGGTGCGCAGGTCGTCGAGGACCCCCGGCCGGTACTGGCCGTCGACGAGGACGAACGGTGGCCCCGACGCGCTGGCGAGCACGGGCGGCGCGTCGAGGGCGATCCGCAGGTCCAGCTCGGGGCGACGGCCGGCCACGGTGAAGCCTCGCGGTGCGGCCGCGCGCGCCCGCTCCACGAGGTCTCCGCCGAAGCGCGCACGGTCGCCGTCCACGCGGGCGCCGTGCGCCTTGAGAAGCTCGAGCGCCTCGGGGTCGAGCACCGCGCAGCCGACCTCGTCGAGCAGTCTGAGGGCTGCCTCGTGGATCTGGCGGCAGCCCCTGTCGTCAAGCACGTTCTGGACGGGAGGTTCGGTCACGACGACTCCTCGGGGTGCGGGAGGGGGGCGGCGCGGGTCACAGGGCGAGCCGGACGCCGGCGCCGCGCTCGAGCGCGCGCTCATACAGGACTCTCGCCGTGACCACGTCGTCCACGGCGATCCCCATGTTCATGGAGAAGATGCGTTCGTCGTCCGCCTCGCGCCCCGGCCTCGTGCCGGCGGCGAGGTCGCCGAGGTCCGCGTAGATGCTCTCGGGGATGCCGCCGAAGTAGGTGCCGTGGTCTCTGGTGGCGAGCAGTTGCGGCACGTCGTCGGCGCAGAACTTCTCGCACTCGCGCATGGCGGCGCTGGTCCAGGCGGAGTCATAGTCGAGCGACACCGCGAGGGCGCCCCGCCTGAGCAGGCCGGCGTCGAGCTCGGGCTTGGGGTCGACCACGATGGGGATGGCCGAGACGACCACGTCGGCCGGCGCCGCTGCGTCGACCGCCGACGAACAGGAGACGAATCGAAGCTCGGGGAGCGCGGCGGCCATTTCGGCCACGAACGCCTCCGTGGCCTCGGGGACCAGGTCGTAGCAGCGCGCCTCGCTCAGCGCCGGGAGCTCTTCGGCCAGGGCCATGAGGCTGGTGCGCGCCTGTACGCCGCAGCCGACGAACGCTGCGACGGAGCTGCCTCGCCGCGCCAGGTAGCGCGCGGAGATGCCTGCGCTGGCGCCGGTGCGCATGGCGGTGATCCACCCACAGTCCATCACGGCCAGCGGCACGCCGGTCTCCGGGTCGTTGAGCACCAGGAGACCCGTGATGTACGGGAGGCCTCTGGCGGGGTTGGGAGGGTACCCCGAGACCCACTTGAGGCCGGCGACCTCGGGCCGGCGCACGTACGCCGGCATGGCGTGGATGAAGCAGTCGGGGCGTGTGTGGATGCCCGGCTTGGGCGGCATCTCCGTCTCGCCGCGGCCCTTGGCGGCGAAGCCCAGGTCGAGGGCGTCGATGACTTCTCGCATCGACATGCCGAGGGCCTCGACGTCGGCCCTGCTCAAGTAGACGAGTTCCACGAGTCAGCTCCCGTGCGGCCGGCGGCCGCGTGAAGAGGCGGGCAGCGGGGCGGTGGCCCTCCGGCCGCCGCCCCGCCCGTTCCCTCCGATGAGAGTGTTACGCGCCGGCCGCCACGTAGGCGTCGACCAGCTCGTCCATGACCTGCCTGTGCTCGGCCGCCAGCGGCTCGGGCGTGTGGTTGGCCATGATGTCGAGCAGCTTCTCGTGCGCCTTCTCGGTGGCCGTCTTGGAGCCGGCGGCCTCCCAGTTCTTCTGCGTGTCGCGGTTGAGCAGGGTGGGCTTCCACTGCTGGCCGCGCACGAACTTCTTGGTGTGGCGGGCGCGCAGGAAGTCGCCGCCGTGGCCGGCCGCCTCGATCACGTCCAGGCCGAGGGTCTCGTCGTTGACCTCGATGCCCTCGAGCACGCGCCGGTTCATGGAGATGACCTCGTCCTCCACGACCACGAGCTCGCCGGCGCCGGTGAGGCCGAAGTCGAGGTAGCCGATGTCGTGGTTGAGGTTGGACCCGGCCTGCATCGAGATCAGCGTGAGCTCCGTGATGTCGATGCCGGCGTTGATGTCCACGCACTGGGAGTCGCTGGTGCCCGCGTAGCCCCAGTTGGGGATGTCCATCCACTTGGCCATCTCGGTGATGCCCATGATGGTGGTGTAGTACTCGGCCGAGTTGTAGAGGGCCTGGACGGTGTTCATGTCGAGCTTGACCGGGCCCATACCGGTGAGCAGCGGGGCGCCGGGCACGCGCAGCTGGTGGAGCACGGCGCCGAAGAGCGACTCGGCGACGGCCTGCACGATGTGGCCGGCCTGCGTGATCGGCGCGGTGGCGCCGGCGATGGGGGCCGGCGAGTAGATGAGCGGGATGCCCTTGTCGGCGCAGAAGAGGAGCTTGTCGAGCACCTCGGGCGCGTGCTGCAGCGGGCTGACGGGCTCGCCGTACTGGATGAAGTACGGCTTCTCGCGGAGCTGGTCCTCGCCGCCGCGGAACGCGGCGGCGATCTTCTGCATGACTTCGAGGTCCTCGACGCTGGCGGCGGTCATGACCATAGGCTTGGTCGTGTTGCTCACCATCTGGCGGAAGCACTCGAGGTAGGACGCGTAGGCGTCCACGTCGTGCGGGTGGGCGGCCGACATGATGAAGTCGATGTTCGGCAGGCCGTCGCAGAGATGCGCCATGCGGGCGGTGTCGGCGAGGACGCTGAGCCGCCGCTCGCCGGTCTCGAAGTCGTAGATGCTCATGAGGTCCGAGCCGGTGCCGAAGTACGAGTTCGTGCCGCCCAGCTGCATGGCCAGCTCGCCGTTGCGGTCGTACACGTGGATCATCTCGGGGATCGTGTCACGGGCGGCGGCGACGGCTTCGCGCGGGATCTTGACGACGTCGTCTGCCTCGACGGTGGCGCCGGCGCCGGCCACGAGCATCTCGCGGGCCTCGGCGTGCGGCACCGTCATGCCGATCTCGGCGATGATCGTCAGGGCGGCGTCGTAGATCTTCTGGCACTTCTCGTCGGAGAGCATGCGGAGGCGGCTCTCGATACCGACGACGGGCAGGTCTTTCATTGTGGCGACTCCTTGAAGGGGGGGCTCAGGAACCTCTGGACGATCGTGTCTCGATGAAGGCCTTGAACAGGCCGAGGCCTTCCTCGATCTGTGCGGTGGTGACGCCCGAATAGGCCAGGCGGAGATGGTACCTGTTCTCGTCCGGCAGCGCCTTCCCGAAGTGCTGCCGGGTGCAGAACGAGACGCCGGTCCGGTCGAGGAGGAGGCGCCGGAAGTCTTCGTGGCCGGCGCAGCCGGTCAGGCGGACGGCGTCCGTGACGTCCGGGTACAGGTAGAACGTGCTCTCCGGGGTGTGGCACTGCACGCCCGGCGTGTCGCCCAGCAGGCGGAGCGCCGCGTCGCGCCTGCCCTGGAGCCGGGCCATCATCTCGCGGGGTCCGGCCTGGTCGCCGGTGAGCGCCTGCAGGGCGCCGTACTGGGCGAAGTGGTTGGGGCACGACTCGATGTTGACGTTCATCCGCGTGATGATGTCGATGATGGCCCTGGGCCCGATCGCGGCGCCCAGGCGCCAGCCCGTCATCGCGTACTTCTTGCTGAACGTGTACAGGATGACGGTGCGCTCCTGCATCCCCGGGCGCGAGACGATCGACTCGCTCGCGCCCCGGAAGCGCACGTCGAAGTACGCCTCGTCGCTGAGTACCTGCAGGTCGTGCTCGAGCGCGATCTCGGCGATGCGGTCGAGCTCCTCGGAGGTGCACTCGGCGGCCGTCGGGTTGTGCAGGTCGTTGAGGATGAGCAGGCGCGTGCGCGGCGTGATGCGCCGCTCGATCGCGTCGATGTCGATGGCGTAGCGGTCGCCCGCGTCCACGTAGCCGTAGGGCACGGCGACTCCGCCCACGAACTCGATGAACGAACTGTAGATGGGGAAGCCGGGGTTGGGGTAGAGGACCTCGTCACCCATGTTCATGGCCGCCATGAGCCACTTGCCGATCACCGGCTTTCCGCCCGGCTGCACCGACACCTCGTCGGCGGTGTACGTGACGCCGCGCGCGGCGCCCACGTCTGCCGCCAGCGCCTCTCGCAGCGGGGCGACGCCGGCGTTGGGGCAGTAGGTGGTCTTGCCGTCGCGGATGGCCTGGTCCATGGCGGCCACGATGGGCTCGGCGGTCGGGATGTTGAGGTCGCCCAGGTGGAACGGGTAGATCGTGCGTCCCTGGGCGGCGAGCGCGGCCGCCTCGGCCGAGACCGCGAAGACGGTCTCGGTGCCGAGCCGCGCGACCCGGTCGGCCGGCACGAAGCCGCCGCGAGGCGGCGTGAGGTCTTCAGCGAGCGAGTGCATCAATGTCCTTCCGGCGCGCCCGGCGTCACTCGGCCTCGCGGGCCCACGCGCTGAACTTGTCCTGCTCGCCCTCGAGCATGCGGTAGCAGTGCTGCTCCTCGGGGAACGCGCCGCCGCGCACGTCCTTGACGTACTCGCTGAGCGCCGCCGTGGAGACGCCGGCGATGTCCGCGTACTTCTTGACGAACTTGGGCGTGAACGCCTGGAAGGTGCCGAGCACGTCGCTCACGATGAGCAGCTGGCCGTCGACGTCCTCGCCGGCGCCGATGCCGAGCACCGGGATCGGGAGCTCGGCGCGGATGAAGCCGGCGACCTCCGGCGGCACGGCCTCGACGAGGAGGAGCTGGACGCCCGCCTCGTAGAGCGCCCGGGCGTCCTCCACCACGAGCCTCGCGCTGTCGAGCGTGCGCCCCTGGGCCTTGTGCCCGCCGAGCTGCCCCGAGCTCTGCGGCGTGAGGCCGATGTGGCCGCAGACGGCCACGCCGGCGTCGAGGATCGCCTTGACGCGGCTCACCGTGCGCACGCCGCCCTCGAGCTTGATGGCGTCGACGTTCGCCTCCTTGAGGAAGCGGATGGCGTTGGTCACCGCGTCCTCGTCGGAGGCCTGGTAGCTGCCCAGCGGCATGTCGCCGACGACGAAGGTGCCCGGCGCGCCGCGGCGCACGGCCTCCGAGTGCACGATGCACTGGTCCATCGTGACCGGCACGGTGCCGGGGTACCCGTAGACGCACATGCCGAGCGAGTCGCCGACCAGGATCATGTCGACCCCGGCCGCCTCCTCGAACGTCGCCGTGGGGTAGTCGTAGGCGGTGAGCCAGGCGATCTTCTCGCCGGCGCGCTTCATCTGGTGCAGGTCGAAGAGACCCTTCTTGGCCATGGGGTGTACCTCCTGGGGTGCGGCGCGGGCTACTTCTCGTCGAGGACCGGCCAGCCTGCGTCCTCCACGGATTCGGCGAGGACGAGCATGGTCTCGAGATTCATGACTCCGGGGATGCGGGCGATGTCGACGCGGATGAGCTGGCCGAGGTGGTCGAGGTCGCGGAGCGCCAGCTCGACCACCATGTCGAACTGCCCGGTGACGTGATAGCAGGCGCGCACGCCCGGGACCTTCTTGATCGACTCCTCGAACTGCTGGATGGCCTGCTCGCTGTGCTCGTGCAGGCGGGCCACGACGAGCGCGCGGACGGTGATGTCGAGGGCGGCCGGGTCGATGACCGCCCGGTAGCCGCGGATGGCGCCGCTCTTCTCCAGACGGCGGACCCGGCCGAGCATGGCGGACGGCGACAACCCAAGCTTGCGCGCGAGCGCGAGGTTGGACATGCGTCCGTCTTCCTGTAGAGCCAGGAGGACTTCTCGGTCGAGAGCGTCCACGCTTCCCCCTCCGGGAGCAGTTGGTCTTCAGGGCCGAGTATTCAGTGTGATGTTCTCTCAGTCAAGCGCAGAAGTGAACAATCTTCCGTGAGATGACCGCAGAACGATGCAGATTGCGCGTAGGGGGGAGTCGAGCGGTCAGCGCCTGGGCTTGTACCTCAACTCCACCAGGCCGCCGGGCCAGTCGCGGCTGTAGGCCAGGTCCAGCTCCTGTGGGGTCAGGCCTTTCTGCCACAGGCGGATGCCGTCGCCGAGGAGGACGGGCTGGAGCACGATGAGATAGTCATCGATCAGGCCGGCGCTGGAGAGTGCTGTTGCCAGCCGTCCTCCACCGTAGAGCCAGATCATGCCCCCAGGAGTCTGCTTGAGCTCCGTGACGAAGGCGACGGGATCGCGGTGGACGAACTCCACGCCCTGGCGCTGTTCGAGGTCCGAGCGCGAGGTGATGACGAAGACGGACTTGCCCGCGAAGACCCCTGTGCCCCCCGCGAGGCGCAGTGAGAGCTCGTACGTGGCGCGCCCCATCACGAGAGCGTCGACCGCAACCATGAGCTCGTGGTAGTCCGCCGGGTAGGCCGCCGCGGGCTCTTGGGGCGGCGGCTGGATCCAGTCGATCCCCTCGTCTTTGTCGGCGATGAAGCCGTCGAGCGATGTGGTCAGGTTCAGGAGGAGCGGTCGCATCAGTCGGTCCCCGGCTCGGCGACGAGGCCCGCAAGGGCTTCGAGGACGGCGACGGCGTCGCCGGCGACGAAGGCGTCGGACTCGCCGGCGATAGGCGCGCGATCGTCGCTGTCGATGGCGGCGATGAAGCCGGCGCGTTCGACGCCCCAGAGAAAGGCCGGCGCGCCGGAGGCTCCCGCGATGATGCAGACGGCCGGAGCGGTTCGAGTGCCGGAGACGCCGATCTGGCGATCGGGACCGGCCCAGGCGTTCATGACCACCGGCCGGGTGACCCCGAGAACGGCGCCCATGCGCGCGGCGGCGGCGGCGATGCGCTCCACGCCGCCGCGACTCCCGGCGCCGCGCCCGGCGACGACGAGGAACCGCGCCGCCTCCAGGTCGCCGGTCTGCGGCGGCTCGAGGCGCTCGACCTCGAGGAGTGGCGGTGGCGCGGAGAGGTCGTCCTCCCGGAGCTCCGCCTCGGCCTGCACGGCGTGCTCCAGGTCGGCTCCGACCCGGGCGTCGGCCCAGCCCGCGTCCAGCGTGATGCACCAGGGGCGCGGGCCCAGGTCGAACTCGCCGGCGAGGTGGCCGGCGTAGGCGGAGCGGGTGCAGCTCAGACCACCGCCGGCGGTCTGCCGAGCCGTGAGCACGCCGGTGAGCACCGAGCCGCCGGTGCGCGCGGCGAGGCGGGCGGCCAGTTCGGTCCCCGCCGCTCCGCTGGGGAAGACGAAGAGATCGGCGCCGCCGCCCGTCTGGAAGGCGGCGAGGGCGGCGGCGAGGATGTCCGTGCGCCGCGGCGGCACGCGGACCAGGCGCACGTCGCGCGTGGGCGCCGCGAGGACGTGCTGCGGCGCCGTCGTCCGGGGCGCAGAAGAGGTGAGTGACGGCTTCGTGGTGCGGCGCCCTCCACGAGCGCGAGCCCGTCGCGGAGGAAGCCGGCGAGAGCCCGCGCCCGCCGCTCCGTGGCCGCTCCGGTGGCGTCCAGGACGGCCGCGACGCGCAGTCTTCCCGCGGCCGTCACAGCTGCTCCAGCCGCGCGCGCAGGTGCTGCTCGTAGAGCGCGCGCGCCTCGTCCGCCGGGGTCTCGCCGGGCACGACGACGCCGGCTCGTCCACGCTCGATCGTCTCGAGTCGTGTGAGGGTGGCGCCACTCGGCGCGGCCGCCACGTCCACGCCGAGATCCGCGGGCGTGAGCTCGGCGACCGGGCGGTCGCGCGCCGCGAGCCGGTCCTTGAGCGTCGGCACGCGCAGCATGGAGACCACGGCGTTGCCGACGGCCAGCACGCACGGAGGAGCGGCGAGCGCGCGAAAGGGTCCGTCGTCGGTCGTGAAGGTCACCCGCAGACGGCCGGCGCCGGCCGGCCCCACCGCTGTGACGCCGGCCACACAGGGGCGCCCGAGCGCCTCGGCGGCGAGGAACGGTACCAGGCCGCTGCCGCCGGGGCTGCCGCGCTCGCCGAGCAGCAGGACCTCGCCGCCCAGGCGCCGCGCTCCTGCCGCCACCAGCGCGGCAGTCACCGCCGGCGTGAAGTCGAGTCGGGCCGTCCGGTCCCGCCCGGCCCGGGTCGACCCGGGCGGCCTCGAATCCCAGAGCCTGCAGGGTCGCGAGGAAGGGATCGGCTTCGCGGCCTCCGACGGTGAAGGCCGTGAGGCTGGTCTCGAGGCCGCGCTCGGCGCGTACGTCGCGCAGGCGCAGCGCGAGCTCCAGCGCGGCCTCGTCGAACACACCGAGCACGCGGCGCACGTAGCGGGCGGCCTCGGCGCGGCCCTCCGGGCCGCCGGCGGCCGCCACGCGCGCCCAGTCCGCGGCGCGCAGCGCCTCGAAGTCCGGCGTGACCTTGAAGCCGACAGCGATCCGCATCCGCGCTCCTCGTCGGCGCCCGTCCGCTCGTGGCCGGGCGCCTTCTCCTCAGACCGGGAAGATGGTCCCCTTGTTCATGACGCCCTTGGGATCGAACGCCTGCTTCAGCGTCTCGAGCATGTAGTAGGAGGACTCGTACTCGTCCCTGACCCACGGGGCTCGCGCCTTGCCCATGCCGTGATGGTGGACGATGGAGCCGCCGCGCTTGAGCGTCTCCTCGACGATGATGCCGATGATCGGCAGGTAGTACTTCTCGGTCTCCTGCTCGGGCCCCACGCCGACCACGTTGAAGAAGTAGTTGAAGTACATGTTGGTGCCGTTGATGTAGCTGTGCGAGGAGTGGCCGCCCATCATCGTGATGTCGGGGATCTCGTCGAGGATGCGCGCCTTCGCCGCCTGGTAGATGTCGTTGATCGAGCTCCAGTCGGCGCTGATCTCCGTCGTGCGGTTCACGTTGTGCGTCTGCCGGATGCGCTCGTCTTCGGCCGTGATCTTGCTCGCGTCCCAGCACAGGTCGTTGAACCAGGTCTCGATGTACTCGCTGGGCACCTGCGTGCACTCCGGGTGCTGGTCGACGATGGCCTGGATGCCGTCGGCGGTCGCCTTGGCGACGGTCGCCGCGCCCTCGGCCATGAACAGCAGCACGCAGTCGTCCTCGGCCGCGAAGTGCGAGAAGTGCAGGCCGGCGTCGCCGGGGTCGTACACCCGCGCCACGGACGGCTTGTAGCCGTTGACCATGACGTCGCGAAGGACCTCGAACCCGGTCTTCATGTCCTTGAGCGTCCAGCCCAGGAACACGTTGTTCTCGGGGAAGTACGGGAACAGCTTGACCGTCACCTCGGTGATGAAGCAGAGCGCGCCTTCGTTGCCGATGACGATGTGGCGGATGTCCGGGCCGGCGGCGCGCCGCGGCACGTTCTTGATGCGGCAGATCTCTCCGCCCGGGAACACGGCCTCGAGGCCGACGACCATGTCCTCGATGCCGCCGTACAGAGTCGAGAACTGGCCGATGCTGCGCGTGGCGACGAGGCCGCCCATATGGGCCACCGGCTTGGACTGCGGCGAGTGGCCGGTGGTCAGGCCGAGCTCGCGGGCACGGTCCTCGAGCGCCTGCAGGGGCACGCCGCACTGCGCGGTGGCCTGCATGTTGTACGGGTCGACGTTGATGATCTCGTTCATCGCCGACCCGTCGATGATCACGGAGTCGGGGACGACGCTCTCGAGCCCGCCTTCGGTCGCCGTGCCGCCGGTGCGCGGGATGACGTTGACGCCGTTGGCCGCGGCCCAGGTGAGGATCTCGGCCACCTGGGGCGCGCTCCGGGGCAGCGCCACGGCGGCCGGCACGGGCATGACGTGCACGTCGAAGATGTTCTGCAGCTTGCGGAAGTTGTCCACGCTGCTCTCGACGAGCACGCGCTCGTCGGTGACGACCGCGTCGGGACCCACGATGCCGCGCAGGCCCTCGGCGATGGCTTCTCTGCTCAGTGACATGTCCGTGTTCCTTTGCGTGTCGCGGGCGGTCTGGTCCTCACTGGAAGATGGAGAACGATTGCTCGAGGATGGGATCGGTGGCGTCATGGATCGTGCGATAGACGTTCACGTTCATGCGCCGGTAGACGTCGTGATTGGCCGGGTCGGGAGCGAACGACTCTCGGTCACGCTTCATTGCCGCCGCCGCGGTCGCGAAGTCGGGGTACACGCCCGTGGCAACGGCGGCGCAGATGGCAGACCCCAGGCTGGCGCCGCTGCTGCCGATGTTCCGCGACGCCCGGACGCCGAACACGTCGGCGAAGATCTGCATGAAGAGCGGGCTGGTGGAACCGCCGCCGGAGACGACGATCTCGCGGAGATCGATGCCAAGCTCGGCGCACATACCGTCCACGTTCTCCTTCATGGTCAGGGCGATCGCCTCGAGGATGGAGCGGTAGACGTGTCCCCTCGTGTGCCGCACGTCGAAACCGATGATCTCGCCCTTGCGGAAGGGCTTGTCTGTGGGCGCGAGCCAGTCGAGGACGGTCATGAGGCCGCAGCTCCCGGCAGGCACCAGTTCCGCCTCGCGCTCAAGGTACTCCTCGCGTGGGGTGTTCTGCGCCGCCGCCGCCGCGGCGAGCTCTGGCCCCAGCAGGTCGAGGAACCAGGTGAGCGTCCACATGCCGCGACGCACGCCGCCGCTCTCGTAGAGGTACGTGTTCGGGATGGCGGCGAAGTTGGTCCAGAAGTCTGACGGCGTCTTGCGGTTCTCGCGCCCGTGCACCATCGCGGCGATGTACGTGCCCAGCGAGACGAGGGCGGTGCGCTCGTCGAGGGAGCCGGAGCCGAGGGCTTCGACCGCCTTGTCGTTGGCGGTGGTGACGACCGGCAAGCCCTCCGGTATGCCGGTCGCCGCCGCCGCGTCGGCGGTGACGTAGCCAGCGATATCGCCCGGCATCTGCAGTTCCACCAGCCATTCCGGGCGCATGTTGAACTGCGGGAACAGCGCAGGGTCCCACTGCCACGTGTCCGTGTCGATCGGCCACTGCAGGATGATGTTGTTGGCGGCGCTGTCGCGGAACTGTCCCGTGAACCGGTGAGTGATGTACCCGGATGACGTGGTGGCGTATGCGAGCTCGGGATCGTCCGGGATCCAAGGCTCGTAAGCGCGCGTGTCCATCCAGCTCATGACGGGCTCCAGCAGCGAGCCATCGGCCTTGAGGAACGTCTTGCAGCAGCGGATGGTGCACAGGCCGACGCCGAGGATGTCCGCCGGATCGCCCGGGAACTGCGTCATCGCCTCCCGGCTCGCCGCGACGATGGACTCCCAGAGGTCGTCGTCCGGGTGTACGGCGAACCCCGGCCCGGGACGCTCCATGGGCAGGAGCGCGCGCTTGGCCTCGCAGACCACGTTCCCTTCGAGGTCGTAGACGACGACCTTGGTGCTCTGCGTCCCGTTGTCGATGCCGATGAGGTACTTGCCAGCCATCGTCCGATTCCTTTCCGCCCTAGCGGACGAGATAGCCGCCGTCGACGGTCAGGATGTGGCCGTTGACGTAGTCCGACGCCTTGCCGGCGAGGAAGACGGTGGCGCCCATGAGGTCGGCCGTGTCGCCCCAGCGCGCCGCGGGGATGTGGTCCAGCACGCGCTGGTTGGTGACGGGGTCGCTGCGCGTCTGGGTGGTGATCTCCGTGGCGTAGTAGCCCGGCGCGATGCCGTTGACCTGGATGCCGTACTCGGCGAGCTCGTCGCAGTACGCCTTGGTGAACCCGGCGAGCCCGTGCTTGGTCGCGGCGTAGGCGGACGACCAGCGGCCGCCGAGGAACGAGAACAGCGAGCAGATGTTGATGATCTTGCCGCAGCGCTGGGGGATCATGACCTTGGCCGCCTCGTAGGCCATCTCGAAGGCGGCCGTGAGATTGACGGCCACCGTGGCGTCCCACTGCTCCCGGCCGAAGTCCAGGACGGAGGCGGTCGGGCAGATGCCGGCGCTGTTGACGAGGATGTCCAGCGAGCCGAGCCGGTCGACGCAGGCGGCGACGATCTCGGCCGGCGTGCCCGGCGCGGTGATGTCCGCCTTCATGAACTCGTAGCGGCCGCCACGCTCCTCGACGAGCGGGCCGGTGACGCCGTCGTCGTCCATGATGCTGGGGACGAAGACGCTGGCGCCGGCCGCCGCCAGCGCTACGGTGAAGGCCTGGCCGAGACCCGTGTTGCCTCCGGTGACGATGGCGTTCTTCCCCTTGAGGGAGAAGTAGTCCATCGTGAAGTCGCTGATCTCCGTCACGGGTCTCTCCTTTGCTGCTCGTTCCGTCGCTACTCGGGGCCGCAGTATTCGGCCGGATGTTCGTCAAGTCAAGCTGCCCGGAGAACATCGTGCCGCCGGGTGGCAGGGAAGCCGCATTTCTCGCTGATCACTCGGGCTCGAGCTCGTCGGGGAATCCGGGCGCGCGCAGGTCCGTGCCCACGGCGTCCTCGAGCATCTTGACCACCATGGGCGACTGCGCGCCGCCGCCGTACATGGCCCGGGCCCGCGCGAAGATCTGCTCGGTGAGCCCTGCGAGCTCCAGCGGCACGCCCCACTCGCGGCCCATCATGTGCGCGAAGTGCAGGTCCTTGCGGGCCAGGTCCATCGTGAAGTTGATGTTGTAGCTGCCGTTCAGGATCAGCTGGCCCTCGGTCTCGTGCACGAAGCTGTTGCCCGAGCTGGCCTTGATGATCTCCCAGGCCAGGCCGAGTTCGACTCCGCCCTTCTTGGCGAGCATCAGCGCCTCGCCGTCGGCTACCAGATGGATGAAGGCGAGCATGTTGGTGATGACCTTGATGACCGACGCCTTGCCGAGCTCGCCGACGTAGAAGACCCTGCCGCCCATGGCGTCGAAGACGGCGCGGTGCTCTTCGTAGACGCCCGGCTTGCCGCCGACCAGTACGGTGATCATGCCGGCGGCGGCGCGGTGGACGCCGCCGGTGACCGGTGATTCGAGCGTCTCCACACCTTTCTCGGCGCCTTGCGCCGCGAGCCGCTGGATGTTGGCGGCGTCGTTGGTGCTCATCTCGATCCAGGTGCTGCCCGGCGCGAGGCTCTCGAGCACGCCGCCTTCGCCGCCCACGACGATGTCGCACGCCTCGGGCGACGGCAGGCAGGTGATGACGGTGTCGGAGGCCTGCGCGACCTCGAGCACGGAGTCGGCGCAGACGGCGCCGTTCTTCTCGAGGTCGATCGCGCACGTCCTGTCGATATCGTACACGGTGAGGGGGAAGCCGGCCTTCAGCAGGCTGCCGGCGAGGTGCCTGCCGAGGGCGCCGAGCCCGATGTAACCGATCCTGAGTGTCATTGGTCCTCCAGTGCGGTGCTTCGTGGTGCGGACGCCGCGCGGGTCAGTCCCGCCGCGCGTGACGCCGCATGTCCTCGTCCACGCCGCACACGGCGGCGAGCTGGTCGATCCGGTCCGCCTCCAGGCAGGGACGCTCCCTGTGACGCGCGAGCAGGTCCTCCACCTTGGCCGCCGCCGCGTCGGTCTCCGTGGTCCCCTGTTCCGCCCACTTCTCCCACGAGAGCCGGTCCGACAGCGTGGGCAGGTAGTGTTCGCCCGCACGGATGCGCTTCGCCGTCTCACGCTCCGCGAGGAAGCCGCCGCCGGGTCCGACGTGGGCGATGCTCTCGCCGGCGAGGGTCGCGTCCGATACCTCGACCGGGGCGAGGAGCCGCCGCACCATGCCGGCCATCTCGTTGTCGGCCACCGACTGCGGCAGGTACATCGTGTTGTGCGAGTCGATGAGGCCCCAGCCGGTGACGATGTCGGAGTTGGCGCTGCAGACCGCCTGCAGCTTGAGCGCCTTCTCGTAGCCGGCCTGCAGCCCCGGATGCTTGGCGTCGGTCGACATCCCGGGATTGAGCGTCGGGACACCCATGAAGTGGCCGACCTCGGCTGCCATGGCGCCCATCTGGGCGCTCTCGAGCGAGCCGATCGCGAACGTGGTCTGCAGCATGTCGAGCACCCCGGTGCCGAAGCAGAAGACGAGACGCGCGCCAGGCGCCGCGACCTGCAGCGCCGTCGCGGCGCCGAGGAACTCGGCCACGCCCTGGGCGAGCGAACCCGCCAGAGTGACGGGAGACGTCGCGCCGGCGATGGCCATGGAGTACACGTTGACCGGAGTCCCGTGCCGGGCGAGGGCGATGTGGCAGTCGAGCGCCGGGCCGTCGCACTGGAGCGGACTGGCGTTCGTCAGCACGGTCGAGACCCGCGGCCGCTCCCGGAACGCGTCCAGGCTGCCGGCGGCCGCCTCGCAGACGCGGCCGACGGCCTCCGGGTCGTCCGGCGGATCGACGAACGTGATGTGCTTGCGCGTCTCGGTGAGCAGCGTGAAGTACTCGACCAGCTCGCGCTGTTCCAGGGGCACGTCCGTCGCCGACACCTGCGCCCACATCACGTCGAGCTGGGGAAGCTCATCGTTGAGCCCCGTCGTCTCGCGGAGATCCTGCAGCGTGCTCGTGCGGCGCACGCCGGTGCGGAAGTCCAGCGTCTTCGCGACGCACCCGCTGGGCGCGAAGTGGAACGGCTCGCCGTCGTCGAGGACGACGTCGTCCTCGGGCGTCGCGCCGGCGAACAGCACCCGCCGCGGGCACTCGGCAAGCGCCCATTCGACAAGCTGGCGCGGCAGGCGCGCGATGCCGGTGGTCTCGTCCACCTGCGCCCCCCGGGACGCCAGTTCCGGTAACACCGCCGAATCCGCGAACCGCATGCCCACGTCGGACAACAGCCCGATCGCGTGGTCGACGATCCGAGCCTTCTCGTCTTGGCTCAGCCACTCCGTCTTCGCTTTCATGGATCCCTCACCGTCCGATGATCCCTGTGCGCGCGCCAACGACAGGCGCTCTGCTGCACATCCCGGGGCACTGTACTCCTGGGACCTACGTATCGCAAGGCGATGTTAGTGAATGACTGTTGCTTCTCAACGAGAATTTGCGATACTGCGTTGAGAAGTGTCAATACGACGCCCGCTTGCGGGTGATCACTGCGACGGCCTGCGCCGTTCGTGGCCGAGGAGGGCTCGGATGATCAGGTGGGGACATGCGCCGTTCGGCACGGCCAAGCTCGACGGCCTGGACCGCCGCATCCTGAAGCTGCTGAGGCCCAACGCACGCCGGTCGTTCGCGAGCATCGCCAGGGACATCGGCGTCTCCGAACCGACGGTGCGCAACCGCGTCGACCGGCTCGTCAAGAAGGGCGCCATCCTCCCGTGGACGGGGGTGAACCCGGCGGTGATCGGACTTCCGGTCGACGCCATGGTGGGCATCCGCGTGAACCGCGGCTACGGCAAGGGCGTGGGCGAGAGCCTCGCAGCGATGAGGCACGTCTCGTACCTCGGGTACACCACCGGGTCGTTCGACATCCTCATCGAGGTGCATCTGCCCGACAACGAGGCGTTGTACCGATTCCTGAACGAGGACCTCGACGAGATCGAGGGGATCGCCTACACGGACACCTGGCACATCCTCCGAACGGACACGACCAACTTCGAGTGGGCGGGCGAAGACGCCATGGACGACCGGACGGATGAGGAGAAGTCGTGAGGAGAGGCTGCGCGGCCTGGGGCACATCGCGGACGGCACCTCTCCGCCGATCTCTGTCCGGAATGCCTCGCGACGATGCCCTGAGGGGCTTCGGCGCAGGACGGGTGACCACGGTTGACATCCCGGCATGCCTGCGGTGTAGTGACCGCTAATTGACCGGTTGATTAGTGCGCCGCCTGTCCTCTTCGGGCAGGGGCGTCTCAGGGGGAGGGAGCGTATGACGAACGAGTCCAAGGTGCCGACCCGCATGGGCGACGGCACCTTCACCGCGCTGACGCGCAGCGAGATCCGTGCCGACATCATCGCGGGGTCGGAGGCGGCCGCCAAGCGGGCCAAGGTGCCGCTGCTCACCGACGACGAGATCGACCACCTGCTGGAGATCTACGCGTCGCCGTCGCGGTTCATGGGCGTCGACGTCGGCGAAGAGATCGTGCTCAGCTGCGACGGCACGGGGATGAAGACCCACGCCACGCGCATCCAGGACCTGCAGAGCTACGAGCAGTGGATGGGCGCCGACCTGCTCGAGCTCTGCGTCGGCGACTACTCGCTCAAGGTCGTGCGCACGATCCTCGCCTACGAGGCCCAGTACATGCACGACGCCCAGCTCTGCACCATCGCGCCGCTGCAGTACGGCGTCATGCCCAACCTGGGCCTGTACTCCAAGCCCGACGGCCCCTGTGAGAACTGGAACGAGCTGCTGCCGCTGGGCAGGATCCCCGAGGCGCGCGCCGCCGCCGAGGAGGCGGTCGAGATGGCCGTCGTCGACATGGTCAAGCTGGCCGACTCGCAGTGGGAGGCCGGCGCCGACGCGATCGACTGGGACACGACCGGCGCCTCCGGCGACCCCGAGTTCCTCGCGGCCCTGCGGGCCACGCAGATCATCCGCGAGAAGTACCCCACGATGGGGGTGCAGCTCGGCATGGCCGGCGAGTTCGTGCTCGGCATGCACGGCCAGCTCGAGTGGGACGGCGTGCGCCTGGCCGGCCTCTGGCCGCGCGAGCAGCTGCTGCTCGCGCAGAAGGCCGGCGCCACCATGTTCGGCCCCGTCGTCAACATCAACACCGGCAAGTCGCTCGCCTGGAACATGGCGCGCGCCATCGCGCTGATCAAGCCGTGCATGGAGGTCGCCGAGATCCCCGTGCACCCCAACGCCGGCATGGGCGTCGGCGGCGTGCCGATGTTCGTCCACCTGCCCTCCGACGCGGTCTGCCGGGCGGCCAAGTCGTTCGTCGAGCTGCTGCACGTCGACGGGTTGTAGGTGGGCTCGGGCGATCCCCACGGGATGCACAACGCCCACGCGCAAGCGGCGAGCATCGGCGGGATTCGGGCAGGCGGAGACCTGGTTGCCCGTATGCAGATGACTCGGGGCATGCGCCTCAAGGAAGCCAAGCAGTACGTCGCCGACAAGCTCGGCGTGACCCCGTTCGACCTCTCGGACCCGGTCGCCATGACCGACGTCCGCAACGAGTTCGGCTTCGGCCGGGTCCACAGCTACGCGATCAGCCACCCCTGGCAGGCCAACCAGATCGAGGCGAAGTTCAACATCGCCCGCGTGCTGGACGTGCCGATCAACAGCGTGGAGAAGTTCAAGGAACGCACGGCGGGAGGCTGAGATGATCAGGAACCCGCGCGCGGGAGCGCGCAAGAGCGGCGGCTTCAGGCTCGAGGTGTTCACCGACGACGAGCTGCGCGAGATCCACGGCGCGACGCTCGAGGTGCTGGCGCGCACCGGCGTCTTCGTGGAAGACGAGGAGGCCCGCGAGATCTTCGCAGCGGCCGGCGCGGAGGTCGACGGCGAGACCCGCGTGGTGCGCCTGCCGGCGCACCTCGTGGAGGACGCCGTCCGCTCGGCGCCGAGCACCGTGGTGATGTGCGGCCGCGACCCGGCCCGGGACGTCGTGCTCGAGGACGGCCGGGTCGGGTTCACCAACTTCGGCGAGGGCATCCAGGTCGTCGACCCGTACACCGGTGAGCTGCACGAGAGCGTGAAGCAGGACGTGGCCGACTGCACGAAGATCATCGACGCGCTGCCGGAGATCGACGTCGTCGAGCGTCCGCTGGGCGCCCACGACGTGCCACCCGACACCGCCTCGCTGCACAACGCGGAGGCGATCTTCAGCAACACGACCAAGCACGCGACGATCGGTCCGCTCAGCGGTTTCTGCGCGCGCAAGATGATCGAGATGGCGCAGGCGATCGTGGGCGGGGCGGAGCAACTGCGCCGCCGCCCCATCCTCAGCTTCCTCACCTGCCCGGTGAGCCCGCTCAAGCTGGTCCAGGACGCCTGCGAGATCATCATCGAGGGCGCCCGCGCCGGCGTGCCGGTCAACGTGCTCAGCATGGCGATGGCCGGCGGCTCCTCCCCCGTCTCGCTCGCCGGCACGCTCGTCACCCACAACGCCGAAGTGCTCAGCGGTATCACCCTGGCGCAGCTCGTGCAGAAGGGCGCGCCGGTCATCTACGGCTCCTCGACCACGGCGCTCGACCTGCGCTTCGCCAGCGCCTCGGTGGGCAGCCCCGAGTGCGGCATGATCGGGGCGGGCGTCGCCTGCCTCGCGCGCTTCTACCTGCTGCCCAGCTGGGTCGCCGGTGCGTAGGGCGACTCCAAAGTGGCGGACGCCCAATCCGGTCACGAGAAGACGATCACCAGCCTGCTGCCGGCGTTGGCAGGGGCCAACCTGATCTACGGGCTGGGGATGCTGGAGTCGGGCGTCACCATCGATTACGCGCAGCTGGTCATGGACGCGGAGTACGCGCGCATGGTCAAGTTCTGCGTGCCGGGCATCCCGGTCACCGACGCGACGCTCTCGGTCGACGTGATCGCCGAGGTCGGCCCGTTCAGTGACTTCCTCAGCCACGACGACACCTACAAGGGCATGCGCACGCAGTCGTCGTCGAAGCTCATCGACCGGCGGGTCCGCGAGGAGTGGACCGCCGCCGGTGCGACGAGCATCTACGACCGGTCGCTCGCCGAGGCGCGGCGGATCCTGGAGACGCACCAGCCCACGCCGCTGCCGGAGGAGGTCTCGGCAGAACTTCGTTCGATTATCGAGGGTGCCGAACGCGAACTCGGCGTGAAGTAGCTCCTGGAACAGTGTAGTGTTCGGCGAGGCGGCCCCAGGTGCATCATCCGGGGCCGCCTCGTCGGCAACCACGCTCCAGGAGTGACCATGGCAGACAGCAGCAAGGAGATCGGCGCCGGTCGCGTCAGCTTCCTCACCGAAGAGCAGAAGCGGCGCATCTACGACGCGGCTCTCGGCATCCTCGGCGACATCGGCATGGTCGTGCTCCACGAAGAGGGCGAGCAGGTCATGCTCGACGGCGGCTGCACCAGGGACGCGGACGGTCTCGTCCACGTGCCGGCCGCCCTGGTCGAGCAGGCGCGCGAGACGGTGCCGGCGAGCTTCCCGGTCTACGACCGTGACGGCGAGCCGGCCATGGACCTCGGAGGCTACCGCAGCTACTTCGGCAACGGGTCGGACGTGATGCACCTGCACGACCTGGAGACCGGCGAGCGGCGCCTCGGCAAGATGGAGGACGTGGCCGAGGCGGCGCGCCTCTGCGACGCGCTGCCCGAGATCGACTTCGTCATGTCGGGCGCGTGGCCCGACGGCATGGACGCCACCGAGGCGTACCCCCGGCAGTTCCGCGCCATGATCCCCTCCACCACCAAGCCGCTCGTCATGACCGCCGGCGGCGTGGAGACCGTGGAACCCATGTGGCGGATGGCCTGCGCCGTCCGCGGCGGCGAGCAGCAGCTCCGCGACAGGCCGTACTTCATCATGTACAACCAGCCGGTCAGCCCGCTCAAGCACCCCTTCGAGACCGTCGACAAGCTGCTCTTCTGCGCCGACAAGGGCATCCCGTCCACGTACTGCCCGTCACCGGTGGCCGGCGGCACGGCGCCGATCACCACCCCCGGCCAGATCACTCTGGGCATCGCCGAGGCTCTCTTCGGCCTGGTCATGCACCAACTCCGTGCCCCCGGCGCGCCGTTCGTCATCGGCCAGGGCCCCAACACGCTCGACATGGGCACGTCACAGTCGTCCTACAACTCCCCCGAGTTCATCCGCGCGTATGCCATGGAAGTCGAGATGGCCAAGTGGCTGGACATCCCCAACTGGGGGTTCAGCGGCCACACCGATGCCCAGCTCGTCGACGCGCAGGCCGGCATGGAGGCCGACGAGATCACGAAGCTGTCCATGCAGCTGGGAGCCAATCTCAACCACGACGTCGGCTACATGGACTTCGGGCTCTCCGGCTCGCTCGCCGAGGTCGTCCTGGTGGCCGAGTTCATCAGCCGCGACCGCCAGCTGCTCAAGGCGATCGAGGTGGACGACGAGCAGCTGGCCGTCGACGTGCTCAAGGCCGTCGGCCCGGGCGGCGACTACCTCGGCCAGCGCCACACGCGCAAGCACCTGCGCGCGAACCAGTGGCGCGCCAAGGTCCTCAACCGCGCCAGCTACGACCGCTGGCACGAGGCCGGCGCGCTCGACGCGACGCAGAAGGCGACCGAGCGTGCGAAGGAGCTGCTGGCGACGCACGCGGCGCCGCCGCTGCCGGAGGGTCTGGCGGCGCGGCTCGACGAGGTGCAGCCGGCGGTCTGACGCGAGCGGTCGCCGCATCCGCGACGACAGGCGCGAGCGGTCTCACGCCCGCGGTGGAGCCGTTCGAGGTGCGGGGTATCCTGCGATGAGTGGACACGCTCATCGCAGACCTCGCGCAGTACGGCTTCATCATCAGCTTCGCGGCCGCGTTCGTCGTGTGGCTCGGCCTGCCGCGCTGGCAGAAGGCGCAGCTTCTTGTGGCCGGCATCGCCGGCGGTCTGGTGTGCCTTGCGTTGATCAAGACGGGCGGCGCGGTCTACTACGACCCGCGACCGTTCGTCGCCGCGCACGTCGCGCCGCTGTTCCCGCACGCCGCCGACAACGGCTTTCCGTCAGACCACACGGCGGTCACCATGTTCGTCGCGTTCTGCGTGCTCGTGGTCTCGCGTCCGTGGGGCCTGGCGCTGGCCGCGCTCTCGCTGCTCGCGGGCGTCGCACGCGTGCTCGCGCACGTGCACTCGCCCGTCGACATCGCCGGCGCGGTGGCGATCGCCGCCCTGGCCGCGCCGGCCGGCTGGCTCTTCGCGCGCTGGGCCGTCGCCCGCTGGGTCGCGCCGCGCTGGCCGACGCTCACGCCGCCGCCCGGGCCGCCGGCGTGAGTTCACGGCGCTTCGCGGCGATCAGCTCAGAGGGGACGAGGCGGCGGGGTCAGTCCGCCGGCACGGCGCGGCCGGTCGCCCACTGCCGGAGGAAGGCGATGCGTTCACGCGCCGTAGAGGCGATGGGCGGCGTGCGCCGCAACTCCTCGAGCAGCAGCGCCGTCGTCAGTGTCTGGCCGGCCGCGAAGGCGGTGTAGAGCGCCGAGACCACCACCTGCTCCAGCTCGGCGCCGCTGTGCCCCGCGCTCTCCTGTGCCAGCGTCCGGACGTCGAAGTCCTCCGGGCGCTGCCTGCGCTTGCGCAGGTGGATGGCGAGGATCGCCGCGCGAGCCGCCTCGCCGGGCAGGTCGACGAAGAAGGTCTCGTCGAACCGCCCCTTGCGCAGCAGTTCGGCCGGCATGCGCTCGACGTCGTTGGCGGTCGCGACCACGAAGACGTCTCCGCGACGCTCCTGCAGCCACGAGAGGAACGTCCCGAGCACCCGCTGCGACGTGCCGCCGTCCTGGTCCGCCCCGCCGGCGGCGAACGCCTTCTCGAGCTCGTCGATCCAGAGGACCAGCGGCGCGAGCCGGTCGGCGAGGCCCATCGCCTTGCGGAACCGCTGCTCCGTCTCGCCGATGTACTTGTCGTAGAGCGCGCCGGGGTCGAGCCGCACCAGCGGCAGACTCCACGCGGCGGCGACCGCCTTGGCGCAGAGGCTCTTGCCGCAGCCGGGCACGCCGACGAGCAGCACGCCGCGTGGGAACTCGAGGCCGAACTCCGCCGCCTTGCCCGGGTCCTGCATGAAGAGCCGCCGCTTCTCCAGCCAGCTCTTCAGGCTGTCCAGCCCGGCGATCTCGTCCAGTGACTCCACGGACGCGACGTACTCGAGGAGGCCGTCCCGCTCCACGAGGCCGCGTTTGGCCTCGGCGACGCGGGCGATGTCGGCGGAGTCGAGGCGCCCGTCCTCGACCATGACCCGCGTGAGCAGGCGTTCGGCCTCGGAGAGCGCGAGCCCCCGGAGGTTGGCCAGCAGGCGGTCGCGGTCGGCGGGAGCGAGATCGACGGTCACACTCATGCGCGCGGAGACGTCGGCGACCGTGCGCTCCAGAAGACCCTCGTAGTCCAACCTGGCGGGGACCGGGACGTGGATGTCGCCGACCACCGTCTGCAGCCCTTCGGGCAGACCCACACGCTCGCCGGTGATGAGGACCGCGCCCGAGCGGCCGGCCAGCCGGCCGGCCACCTCGCGCAGCAGGTCGGCGATCTCCGGCCGCGCGAGGTCCGGCAGCAGGCCGTAGAAGAGGTACAGCGCCGGCAGGTCCGAGGCGAGGACGTGGTCCAGCGCCGTGCGCGGGTCCTGCGTGCCGTAGATCACGCCGGCCTCTCCGGTGCGGCGCAGGCCGGTGGCGCGCCTCCACACGAACAGAGGGAGCGCGAGGTGCGCGGCGGCGCGAGTCACGATCGCCTCCGCGCGCTCCTCCTCGCCGGTGTCGAGCAGCAGCGCCCCGTAGCGCGACCGGATGAGGAGCTCGACGTCGTGGATCGGATCGTGGTCCATGCTAGGGCGCCACGACCGGGAGCAGTTCAATGGCGGCTGCGCTGCAGCCGGTCTGGCACAGGCCGCAGCCGCGGCACCTCTCCGTCGTCAGGGCAGGCCGGCCGTCATGGCGGCTGTCGATCGCGTCGAAGGGGCAGCGCAGCGCACAGCGGCCGCACTTCTTGCAGGCGTCGAGGTCGATGGAGGCGACGTGCCGGCGCACCGGCCACACGTCGCTCGTCCCCAGCCGCTCTGTGGCGAGGTGCGGGTAGCAGCAGTCGGTGCAGCAGTTGCAGATGGCGCCGGTCGCCGTCGGGTCGCCGGCGTAGTCGGCGGTGTGCATCAGCCCGGCCTTGTCGGCCGCGCGCAGCACCTTGACGGCGCGCTCGGCCGAGATCTCCCAGCCGACGCCGCGGTCGTTGTCGAATCGAAGACAGACGTGCATGGGCTTACGGCACTTGCCGACGATGGCCCGGCAGTCGCACGGCCACAGGTAGATGTGCTTCTGGGCGTGCAGGATAGCCTCGCCCTCGTGCAGGAGCACGTAAGTGTAGTCGCCCTGGTCGCCCTCCCGCCCGTCGCGCACCGCCTCGACGCCGGCGCGGATCGTCTCGGTGTAGTGGTCGGCGTCCCAGTCGGCGAGGCGGCGGTGGACGGCCAGCGGCACGTCCTTCCAGCCCTCGAACATAGCCCAGAACTCAAGGCGGGTGTGCAGGTCGGCCGGCGTGTACGCGCCCGCCTCGTCGCGGTCCAGCACGGCTCGCCGGCAGGCGCGCTCGAGCAGAGCCGGGCCGGCTCCGGCGATGTCGCCTCTCGCGGCCGCCAGGGCCAGGGCCAGGTCGTCCTCGTCGTACAGACGATCGAGCCACGGAACGATGAAGTCGGGAGCGCCGATGGCCTCCCCGAGGTCGCACAGTCTCTGAGTCACCTCAGCCGGGACTCCGGTCCCGGCGGCGGTCTTGTCGATCCGGCTCACGCGCGCTCCTCTCGTGCTCCTGCGCTGTGGTGCGATGGTACGACATGCGCGCCCCCGGAACCTCCGGGGCGGTCAGCGACGCGACTCTGCGCGCTCCTTGCTGCCGCGGAGCATGCGTACCGCCACGGGTGGGTCGCCGAACTCCAGAACGTCTGGAAAGCTCCAGGAGCTGATGCGGTCGGGCCGCTCGGATAGCCGCCGTTGTCCTCGAGGTCGTAGGTGTAGAAGCCGGCGCGGCGGTAGCCCATCTGGACGATCCACGGTCAGACGGCCTCGGGCGGGGCGGCGATCGTGAGAGCGCGTGTGGAGACGAAGGTGGCGTCCGCGACGAGCTCGTCGCCCCGCATCGCGGCAGCCAGCTCGGCGTTGGTGGCGCCCCAGCGCGTTCTTTCACAAGGTGGCGCCTGCCGAGGTGAGGTTCATCGGGCGGGCGCTCACCTAGCGTGACCGGCGCCGGCGGCTCCGCTTCGGCTCACCATGGTACTCCCACGACTTCTGCACCCGCGAGCCGCCCTTGGGCGTGTACACCACCAGGAACTCGTAGGCGCCATGGTCGCCATAGGGCGTCTGGAAGAGAAGGCGACGATCGCCTCGTCGGCCGAGTAGGCGAGGATGCTGGGCTGCTGCTGCAGCTCCGGCTCCTCGCCATTGACGAAGACGCTCCAGTCGCCCGGGTCCATCTTCCCCGGCTCGGCCACGCGCACGTTCACCTGCACGAAGCGGCCGTCCCACGGGGGCTCGGCGGACGCGTCCCGTGGCAGCAGCTTGATGATGGCGGTCTTGACCGGCGAGGCCGAGGCCTGGGTGGAAGAGGAGTCCGACGACCCGCATGCGCCCAGGCTGAGCGCCGCGACGAGGACCGCGAGCGGGACAAGAAGGCTCCGGGCTGCGGCCCACGGAAGATGGCGGTGGACTCTGCTCATGGCTCCGGACTCTATCGCAGCGCCGGAGGGTGACGCTCACGAGGGAGCGCGACTGCCTCCACGGCGGCAGGAGGGCTGCGACGAGGGCAAGCCCGGGCCCGCCGATCCAGCCGGCCCAGAGGACCAGCCCGGCGACGCCGAGTGCCGCCAGGGCGAGGCGCGCTCCCGCCGTCCACTCGGCGGTGCGGCGTGACGCGAGCCGCAGCGTGATCGCGCCGAGGGCGATCGGGAGCGCCGCGAGGAAGACCGTCACCGCCAGCGCGGGATCGGGGCCAGACCAGCGGAGAGCGACTACCAACTGGACGGCGACGGTCACGCCCGAGGCGATGAAGAGCAAGCCGGCGAGGGAGGCGATCCAGCCTCTGAGGTGGAGGCGACGTTCGGCCGGCCGCCACCACAGCAGCACCACCACGCCCGCGGCCACGACCAGCGCCGCGGGCAGATAGACGAGCCAGAGTGGCCGGCCCTCCCAGGCGTACACGCCGGCGAAGAACAGTGGCACGGTGAGCCACTCGGAGGGCGTGAACGACTCCCGTGAGCCGATCGCGAGTCCGTAGCGCCCGCCACGGTCGTTGCCGTAGACCGCGAGGTAGTACGTGCCGTCCTTCGACGCCCTGAGCGTGCTGCGCGCCACCTCGCGCATCGCGCTGGGCGCGAACGGCTCGTAGGCGAGGTCGCGTGCGGGCGCGCCGGGCACAACGGCGGCGCCGACGTCGGGCGGCCGCTCGACGAAGGCCGGCGCCGTCCCCGTGTCCTGCACGGCCGGACCCATGACGACGAGGCCGGGGACGAACCCGGTGTCTTCCTCCGCCGGGCTGCGGAACAGCTGGATCGGGATGACCTCTCCGCGCGTGGCCTCGAGGCGGTAGTACTGCGCCTCGCCGCCGGTGTGCAGTTCGGCGTAGACGGCCCACGACTTGGTGGGGTTCGAGATCGGCGTCGCGGTGGCGAGGCTCTCGTTGTCGCCGACCCCGAGCGGTGCGTGCGCGCCGGCGGCAGGCGTGAAGAGCAGGACGGCCGTCGCCGTCAGCAGCAAGAGAAGAACGAGGCGGCCGCACCCTCCCTGACAGCTGAGCGCCAACTCGCTACGCCTTGCGCACGGTGAAGCGCAGATCCGTCACCTGCCCCGCCCGGCTCGTCTCGACGAGCTCGAGTTCGATCGGCGCCTGTTCCAGGTGAGAGACGAGGCGCACACCGTCGCCGAGCAGCACCGGCGCGACGAAGACGACGACCTCGTCGATGAGGCCGGCCGCGAGGCACTGCCGGGCGACGTCGGCGCCGATGATCACGAGGTCCTTGCCGTCCGCGGCCGCGAGCGCGAGCGCCACGGCGTCGCGGATGTCGCCGCTGAGGAAGACGTTGGCGGGGTCCGGGTCGTGCGGCCGGTGGGTCAGGACGAACTGGGCGCCCGACCACCCGCCGCCGAACGGCTCCTCCACCTCCGGGCGCTCGCCGCGCCGGCCGACGTCGTAGCTGCGCCGGCCGGCGAGCACCGCGCCCGTGCGACCAGTGATCTCGTCCACCCAAGGGTCGGGGCCGGAGTGGTCGAACACCCAGCCCATGGCGTCCCCGGGACCGGCGATGAAGCCGTCGAGCGACATCGTCGCCGCCCAGACGACCTTGGCGCCGGCCCGGTCGTCGGCGCGAGCGACCGCGAGTTCCGCCCACACCGGCCGGACCTCGACCGTCCCGGCCGCGGCCATAGGGTGTGCGGCCGCGGCCTCAACGGCCTCCTCCAGCCTTGCGCAGTCGATGAGCTCGTAGGCCGCCGTCTGATCCGGGCCGGGGGCGGCGGGGCCCGCGGTCAGCAGGCGCTCGCCCTCACGCACCCGCACCGTGACCGCCTCCGCCGGAGGCCGGAGCGGCCTTCCGTCTCTCCTCAGGCCGCGCCGGTCCATCTCCGCGCCCCAGGCGCGAATGTCGTCGACCAGTCGCCGACTGGGGGCGAACGTGTCGTCGTGTGAGATCAGCAGCAGAAACTGCATCGAGCCTCCAGGTGTGTCTGCGGCCCCTTCCTCTGCCCGTGATTGTGCTCGGGCGGGCGCCGAACGATGCACAAAGGGGTGGGGGCGCGTCGTTCGCAGCGTGGGCAGCGCGGCAGGACGCTCGCAAGGGTCGCTGTGGACGTGCTGACGCTTCGGCCGTTCCTACGCCTTCTCTCGAGGCAACGACGCGACGGCGCGGTCGCGAATCGACGTGGTCGGGTACCTCTCCCTCACGCGCCGTGCACAGCGCGGCGCGCCGACCAGGAGAGGAGACGACGATGGACAACCTGATCGTCTGGGCCGACATCCCCGTGACGGATATCGATCGCGCGATCGCGTTCTACAGCGCCGTGCTGAAGCGCCCGTTCATGAAGATGCCGGGCATGGAGAGCGTCGCGATCCCCGCGCCGGACCAGCCGCCGGGAGAGAGTAACGGCGGCGCCACACCCCAAGGCCCCATGCCCGTTGCGTTCGACCTCGTGCAGACCGACAACCTGAAGCCGAGCTTCGACGGCTGCACCATCTACCTCAATGCCGAGGAGGACCCGGAGAGCATGTTGAAGCGCGCGGCGGACGCCGGCGGCGAGATCTTGAGCCCGCTGCAGGACATGGGAGAGATGGTCGGCTGGATCGGCTTCTTCAGAGACAGCGAGGGCAATCGGATCGGCGTGCACAAGTCGCACGCGTGAGGCGGGCGTCCGGCCGGCTCCCGCGCTGCGGCGGGAGCCGGCCGGACACTTCCCCGGTCCCCCCGACGAGGATCTCAGAGGGCGCCGGCAGAGGGGACGACGCTCAGTCGCGCGCTCTGTCCCGCAGCAGGTAGAAGATCGGCAGCGCGCCGCCCGTGCTCAGGACGAGCAGGCACACGAACCAGACGGGCTGCTTGCGGCGGGCGGCCCGCCACAGCGCGAGGCTCCTCCAGAAGAGGTCCCACACGACGATCACGGGGATCACCTTGCGAGCCCAGGCGGGGAGGTCCGAGTAGTTGCGCATGGCCGTGCTCCCTTCGTTCTCGGATCAGAACTCCGGCGGGAGCCGCTTCATCTGGGCGGCGGTGAACACGGGCCCGTCCTTGCACACGTACACGGGGCCGATGTTGCAGCGACCGCACTTGCCGAGCCCGCACTTCATGCGGTTCTCGAGGGTGGTGAAGACGGCGTCGTCGGAGAAGCCGAGCTTCTCCAGCACCGGCAGCGTGAGCTTGACCACGATGGGCGGGCCGCAGACGACGGCGACCGCGTTGTCGGCCCTGGGCGCCGTCTTCTCGACGACCGGCGTGACGTAGCCGACCTCGCCGGTCCAGTCCGGCGTGTCGCCGCCCGGGTCGACCGTGGTGACCATCTTGACGTCGGAGCGGGCGGCCCACTCCTCGAGCTCGTGCTTGTACACCAGGTCGTCGACGGAGCGGGCGCCGTACACGATGGTCACCTCGCCGAACTCGTCGCGCCGGTCCAGGACGTTCCAGATCACGCAACGGACCGGCGCGAGGCCGATGCCGCCGGCGACGAACACGACGTCCTTGCCCTTCCAGTCGTCCACCGGGAACCAGTTGCCGTAGGGGCCGCGGAAGCCGACGGTGTCGCCCACGTTGACCTCACGCAGGGCGGTGGTCACCTTGCCGATGGCCTTGAAGCTGCACTCGATGTAGCCCCCGCGGGTGGGCGAACTGGCGATGCAGAAGGTGCTCTCGCCGGCGCCGAAGACGCTGTACTCGCCGAACTGGCCCGCCTTGAAGTCGAAGCTCTCGCGAAGTGCGTCGTCCTGGAACTCCAGGCGGAGCGTACGCGTGTCGACGGTCTCGTCCACCATCTCGGTGACGGTGGTCATGAGCGGCTGGTAGATGTTCACGAGGCGGCCTCCGCGGGCTCGGCGTCACGCGGGCGGCGCGCCGCGATGTCGATGGCCTGCAGGATCTCGACGAGGTCCTGCCCCGCGTGGCAGACGCGCGTGCAGCGGCCGCAGCCGGTGCAGAGCACCTCGCCGAACTTGAGCGGGTAGATGGCGAACTTGTGGTTGATGCGCTGGCGGTAGCGCACGTGCTGGTCGTCGCGCGGGTTGTGGCCGCTGGCGTGCAGCGTGAACGTGGACGCCTGGCAGGTGTCCCAGCAGCGCCTCCGGGTGCCCCGGGCCACGCCCTCCTGCTCGTCGACGATGTCGAAGCAGTGGCAGGTGGGGCACACGCTCGTGCAGGCGCCGCAGCCGTTGCAGCGGATGGCCAGCTGCGAGAGCAGCGGGTCCTCGAAGTGGGTGTCGATCCAGTCGCGCACTGACCCGGCGTCGATCTCGAGGTTGCCGGCGACGCGCTCACGGGCGGCCGCCCGCTCGTCGTCGGCCTGACGGCCGATGGTGTCGGCCGGCACGTCGGCGTTGAAGCGCGCCTTGTGCGCCTCGGCCAGCGCGCGCCCCTTGTCGGTCGCCGGCTCGAACACGTAGCCGCCGGCGACCGGTGTGAGCAGGCCGTCGGCGCCCTTGACGTCGTCCGGCGCCGTCCCGACCGCCGTGCAGAAGCAGCTGTCGTCGATCACCGGGCAGGCGAGGTTGATGATGGTGGTCGCGGCACGGCGGCCGTTCCACAGCTCGTCCTCGTAATCCCAGTTCATGACCTTGTCGACGACCTCGAGGGCGGCGGCGTCGCACGGTTTGGACGCCAGCACCACGCGAGGCGCGAACTCGGTCGGGACCTCGATCACCTCGACCGTGGTCCCCTTCTGCTTCCAGCGGCAGAGCGCCTCGTGCTCGGGCAGGAAGTAGCCCTTGAGCGAGAGCTGCGGCAGGCCGCGGTCGAGGTCCAGGTCGTCGGCCGAGCCGAGAGACGTGTAGTCGATGTCGACCTTGGACTGGTCGAGTGTGCACGCCGTCGCGGCGATGGCCGACGGCGACTGGCAGATGTCGGTGGCGACGGGCGCGATGACCTCGGTGCCCGCGCCGAGCAGGTCCGCGGCGAGGCCGCGCAGGTCCGCGTCGGAGATGAAGTATCGATCGCTCACTTGATGAACTCCTGCTGGTCGTCGAGCCGGTAGTCGCCGATCGGCGCCGCGTTCTCGGGGTCGTCGCTCACCGTGTAGTCGTAGCGGTCGCGCATGATGTGCTGCAGCTTGCGGTTGAGCAGGCTGAGCGGGATGCCGACCGGGCAGAACCGCTCGCACTCGCCGCAGTCCACGCAGCGCCCGGCCAGGTGGATGGCGCGGGTGATGTTCCAGCTGAAGTTGCCGCGCGGGTGGGCCGCCGCGTCGATCCACTGCGGCTGCGTCTTCTCCACGATGCACTGCTCGCAGAGGCAGAGCGGGCAGACCTGGCGGCAGGCGTAGCAGCGCACGCACTTGCTGAACTGGTCGGTCCAGAAGGCCCAGCGCTCCTCGAGCGGCTGGTCTTCGAGCGCGGCCACGCGCTCGTCGATGGTCATGACCGGCCGTGGAGGCTCGGGCTGCGACTCGCCGACGAGGTGGTCCGTCAGGGCCGGCTCGCGGTTGTCGCAGCCGTAGCAGCGCGGCGCCACGTTCTCGGGTGTGAGGGCCAGGGCGGCGGGCAGCTCGTTCTCCTCGAGCACGCCGCCGCAGCGCACGCCGATCAGCACGACGTCGTCGCGGTCCAGCTGCGACTCGCGCAGCAGCCCCGCGACGGCCTTGACGTCGCAGCCCTTGACGACGAGCCCGATCTTGCCCAGCTCCGCGACGTGATCGCGACGAGGGTTCAGATACGTCACGAGGTTGTGCACGCAGCGCGTGTCGAAGATGAGCTTGTCGGTCTCGGCCGGGTCGCTGACGAACACCGGCCGTGCGCCTCTGCGCGCGTGCTCCCAGCCGATGATCACGCGCACGTCGCCGCCCTCCAGGAGCTCGCGGGCGATGCGTCTCAGTTCGTCGACGCCGGTGTACACGGGGGCGGTGGCTCCGCTCATGAGGCCACCTCCTCGCCGGACGAGGGTGAGCTGGCGGCCGCGGCCAGGTTGTCCGTGGCCTCGGGCCACGACTCCGCCGCGTCGGGAGCCAGCGCCCGGTACGCCACGAAGGGGCCGAGCTCGCGGACGTTGGCGACGGCTTCGTTCACCACGTCCTTCCACTTGGCGCCCTCACTGGCGGAGACCCAGCTGAACGTCATGCGGCGCGGGTCGACGCCGACGAACTCCATGACGTCGTGGAACACGCCGAACCGCCGCCGGGCGTGGTAGTTGCCCGAGGTGTAGTGGCAGTCGGCCGGGTGGCAGCCGCTGACGATGACGCCGTCGGCCCCGCGCTCGAACGCCTTGACGATGAACAGCGGGTCGATGCGCCCCGTGCAGGGCAGGCGGATGATGCGCACGTTGCTCGCCATGTGCAGGCGGCTGGTACCCGCCAGGTCCGCCCCGGTGTAGGTGCACCAGTTGCAGACGAAGGCGGTGATGCGGGGCTCGAAGTCGGTGTGTGCGTCGGTCATTGGCTTCTCACTCCCACGCGCAGAGCGCGTTGATCTCGCTGAAGATCTGCTCGTCGGTGAACGTCTGGAGTTCCACACTCTTGCTCAGGCACACCGCCTGGCAGGTGCCGCAGCCCTGGCAGACGCCGGGGTTGACGTAGGCGGTGTGGCCGCACACGTGGCCGTCGACGGTGCAGATCTCGCGCTGCTCGATGGCGCCGTACGGGCACACCAGCTCGCAGCGCATGCACCCGATGCAGGTCTGCTCGTTGACGACCGCCACCGCAGGCTCGCGCTCGAGTTCGTCCGAGCTGAACAGGGCCATGACCTTGGCGCCGGTCGCGCTGGCCATGGCGACTGCGTCCGGGATGTCACGCGGCGCCTGGCAGGCCCCGGCGACGAACACGCCGGCGGTGTTGGTCTCGACGGGGCGCAGCTTGGGGTGCGCCTCGTTGATGAAGCCGTCGGTGTCGACGCTGCAGCTGAGCTTCTGCGCGAGCTCCTTGACGCCGTCGTTGGGGCGGATGGCCGTAGCCAGCACCACCATGTCGGCGTCGATGACGACCTGCTCGCCGCTGAGCGTGTCGAAGCCCCAGACCTTGAGCGTGTCGCCGTCACGATAGATGCGGCTCACACGCCCGCGGATGTACTCCGCGTGGTCCTCTTCGATGGCACGGCGGCTGAACTCGTCGTAGCCCTTGCCGTTGGCGCGGATGTCCATGTAGAACGCCACCGCGCGGCCGTCGTGCACCTTGTGCCTGTACAGCATCGTGTGCTTGGCGTTGTACATGCAGCAGATCTTGCTGCAGTAGGCCATGCCCTTCTCGACGTCGCGGGAGCCGACGCAGTGGACGAAGACCACGGTCTTCGGCTCCTTGCCGTCCGACGGCCTCTGGATGGCGCCCGCGGTCGGCCCGCTGGCCGACGCCAGGCGCTCGAACTGCAGGCCGTCGATGATGTCCGGGTCCTCGCCGTAGCCGTACTCGCCGTAGCCCTTGAGGCCTTCCGGCTGCGTCTTGCCGACGTCGTAGAGCTTGTAGCCTGTGGCGATCACGATCGCCCCGACCTCCTCGACCACGAACTCGTCCTCGGTGTCGTAGTCGATCGCGCCCTTGAGGCACGCCTCCTTGCACTTGCCGCAGGCGTCCTTCTTGATGCCCTTGGCGCGGCCCTTGAAGAGGCTGCAGTTGGGGCGGTCGAGCACGGGCTGGTTGGGCACCGCCTGCGGGAACGGCACGTAGATGGCGGTGCGGTTGCTCAGCCCCGCGTCGAACTCGCTGGGGATCTTCTTGGACGGGCAGACCGCCATGCAGTCGCCGCAGCCGTTGCACAGGTCCTGGTTCACAGAGCGCGCCTTCTTGCGCACCGTGACCTCGAAGTTGCCGATGTAGCCGTCGACCTTGTCGACCTCGCTCCAGGTGTGGAGCTTGATGTTGGGGTGCTGGTAGGCCTCGACCATGCGGGGGGTGAGGATGCACTGCGAGCAGTCGAGGGTGGGGAACGTCTCGCTCAGCTGGCTCATGTGGCCGCCGATGGACGCTTCCTTCTCGACGAGGATGACCTCGTGGCCGCCGTCGGCGATGTCGAGCGCGGCCTGGATGCCGGCGATGCCGCCGCCGATGACCATGGCGCGCTTGGTCACCGGGATCTTGATGACCTCGAGCGGCCGGTTGTGCTTGACCTTCTCGATGATGGTGCGGCCGATGTCGATGGCCTTGGCCGTGGCTTCGTCCCGGTCCTCGTGGATCCAGGAGCAGTGCTCGCGGATGTTGGCCATCTCGCACATGAACTTGTTGAGCCCCGCCTGATCGGCGGCGCGCCGGAACGTCTTCTCGTGCATGTGCGGCGAGCAGGCGGCGACCACGACGCCGGTGAGGTGGTTCTCCTCGATCGCCTTCTTGACCAGCTGCTGGCCGGGGTCCGAGCACATGTACTTGTAGTCCTCGGCGTGCGCCACTCCGGGATGGTCTTTGAGGGCCTCGGCGACCGCGGCGCAGTCGACGGTGCGGCCGATGTTCTCGCCACAGTGGCAGACGAAGACGCCGATGCGGCTCATGCGTCACCTCCGGCGTCCGGGGCGGCTGGAGCCTTCTTGGCGGCCGCCGCCTTGGCGCCGGCCTCCTTGGCCGCCCGAGCGGCCGCCTTGGCGGCCTTCTCCTCCGCGGCCTTCCTGGCGGCCGCGGCGCGCTCGACGGCGCGCGTCTGCAGGTCGCGCAGCCAGGGCTGCGCGTCGACCCAGTGCCGCTTGATGCCGAGCTCTTCCGGCGCGAGGCCGAGCGCGAGGCCGAGGATCTCGGTGATGAAGAGGACGGGCAGCGGCGGGGCTCCGCGCGACTCCATGGCCTTCTGCCGCAGGTCCAGATTGGTCTGACACAGCGGGCAGGCGACCACGATCGCCTCGGCGCCGCTCTTGCGGGCGTCCTCGACGATGGAGCGGCCGAGCCGCACGACGGAGGAGGTGCGGCTCACGCCGTAGGCGCCCCCGCAGCACTCGACCTTCATGTTCCAGTCCACGGGCTCGGCCCCGCAGGCGGCCACCACGTCGTCCATGAACATCGGCTGCTCGACGTCGTCGCCGCCGGCCACGGACTCCGGCCGCACGAGCAGGCAGCCGTAGTAGGCGGCCAGCTTCACGCCGCCCATGAGGTTCTGCTCGACGGGGGCGGCGGCGACGCGCGCCGCGATGTCCTCGCGCACGCCGTGCAGCAACTGTGTCACGCTGAGGACGTCCACGGTGTTCGCGAACTCCCGGCCGAGGATGTCGGGCATGCGCTCGGCGAGGACAGGGTCCTCCTGCAGCGTCTGGTGGGCGACGGCGAGCCGGTTGTAGCAGGCGGCGCAGGGAGCCAGCACCCGGTCGAAGCCCTGGGCTTCGGCGAGCGCGAGGTTGCGCGCCGGCAAGGCCACTGCCAGGTCGTGATTGACGATGTGCCCGCTGCTCGCGCCACAGCAGTTCCAGTCGGGGATCTCCGCGAGGGCGATGCCGAGCGCCCCGACGACCGCCTGCAGGCTCTCGTCGTACTCAGGAGAGGTGCCGTGGAGCGAGCACCCGGGGTAGTAGGCGACGGCGGACGTCTGACGCGGAGTCTCGACGGGCGCTTCGACGGCGGTTCGGAGCGGCGCCTCTTCGGCGCCCCGCTCGACAGCGAGGCTGCGAGGGCTGTTCATGGCGTCACCCCGCACTTGTCGAAGATCCGCCTGACCTCCGCGACGCCCTTGATGCGGTCCGGCATGAGGGCGAGCTTGCCGCGGGCGAACATGCCGGGTGCGTTCTCGACGTCGCCCATGAAGGCGCGGCTGCGGAGCTTGAAACCCATCACCAGGCCCATCTCGTAGAGCCGGCCGTTGGCGCGGACCTGCTCGAGGAACGTCTTGTGGAACGCCTCGATGGCGCGCGGCTTGACGGCGACGTCCTCCGCGTTGCTGATCTCGCGCACGGCGTCGATGATGCGCGCCGGGTCGCAGTCGTTGGGGCAACGCGCACTGCACGTCTCGCAGGTGAGGCAGTACCAGATGGACTCGTCGCGCAGCGCTTTGTCGCGCGGCGAGTAGGCGACCTTGCGCATCACCTGGTGCGGACGCAGGTCGGTCTCTATGGCCATGGGGCAGCCCGCCGAGCACTTGCCACACTGGTAGCAGGTGGCGGGATTGACGCCGGTGGCCGCCTGTATCTCAGCCGCCAGAGTGCGGGGGATGGTGGTGGTCATAGGCACGGATGTCCTTCGTGCGGGGCGGGAGGGAGCGCCTTTCCGCCGGTTGTCGGCTGCCTTCGGGGGGACAAGGACCCGACTCTCAGTGTAGGGGGCCACGCGGGGGGCGGCAACTCGACGAGGCGTCCCTCTGTACTACTTGTATCAGGCCGAGATGGCGAGGCGGTTGTGCCGGTGGGCACAAGGAACCGCGGTGCAGGATCTGAGGCTTCGGTCAGGGGGACGGCGAGGTCTGCAGGGGCTCGGCGGCCCCCGGAGCCCACACCGGCGACAAGGCTTGCTTCACCAACGGCGAAGAGTCACCACCGGTCGCCGGCATGAGGTAGACGACACCGGTGCGCCAGTCCATCTTCGGGTCGTACTTGGCCCAGGCGATGGTCGATCCGTCGGGGGACCAGGAGAGGTCCTGGACGGAGGAGCCGCGGCTGCACCTGGCGATGGCCACGGGGGCTGCGCCGGACTCGGTGTCGAACCGCCAGAAGGTGACCGGAGCGTTGCCGTTCGCGCTCATCGGCCGCCCGGCGAACACGACCTTGGTCCCGCCGGGGTCCCAGGCGTAGCCGGCAGGCATGGTCGCCTGCTTCTGCGGCATCAGCACCGCGCCGTCGATGCCGACCACCGTGTACCCCGTGCCGACGTCGCTCCCGGCGCGCCGGTAGATGATCGCCTTGCCGTCCGGCGAGATGAGCGGCTCGTCGAACGCGCGGGCGTCGACGTCGAAGAGAGCCTTGTGGTGGCCGAGCTCGGCGACCTCGCCCGACGCCCGGTCCAGCACCTCCAGCCGCTCGGTGGCGGTGGCCATGCCGTACCGGTCGGTCTTGTGGTCGGTGTAGGTGACGAAGGCCACCTTGGAGCCCTCACGCGATGCGCTCACGGAGATGCCGCGGAGCGCGGCGCCGCCGTCGGCGGTGAGCGGCGTGGATCTCTCGGTCACGGTGTCGTAGTCGAGGAACTCGGCGTTCTGACCGGTGGCTTTGGGCGTCTCCATGTAGCCGGCCAGGAGCAGGTCGCGCGGCGAGAGCCACGCGATGCTGTCGACGGCGACCACATCCGGCGTGTGGGCCGTGACCTGGCGGGCGTCGCCGGTCGCCGCGTCGAACAGCCAGAGTTCGCTGCGCCGCCAGGTGCCGGCGATACAGGCAAGCCACTTGCCGTCCGGGGAGTAGGCGATCTGCCGGATCTGCTCGCCGCTGAACCGGGTGATGGGCTTGACGGCGCCGTCGCTCGTGATCGCCGCCAGCCGGTCCGCCCTGGGGCCGGTGGCGCCGGCGAGGTACTGGTCGAGCGCCGGCGCCGGCGAGGTCGCCACGGTGGCCCCTGCCGTCGGCCTGGGCGATTGTCCCGCCCCGCCGCCGCCTCCGCGTGGGAAGAAGGCGAACGCCATGACTGCCGCCAGCGCGGCGACGGTGACCAGCACGAGCGCCGCCAGCCAGCGCGGGGCGGGCTTGCCCTTGCGGCGCGCTCCCGAGGCGGTGGCCGGGCCCGCCGGCGGCGGCGCGAAGGTGGACGGGGCGACCGGGGTGGCGGAAGTCAGCGGAGAGCCACACTGCTTGCAGAAGTTCGCGTCGTCGTCGTTGGCGCGCCCACAGGCGGCGCACGTCCGCGCCATGTCCCCCTCCTGGGCTGGTCGACCGGACCCTCAGCAACGCATGCTACCGGGTGAGCAACGCCGGGGACAGGGGGTCGAGCCGTCTTCCCGGCGGTTCAGGCCCTGAGCGCCGCGTCCGCAGGCGCGCTTGCCGGCTGCGACTCCGGTGCGAGCGCGCGGCGGACGCGCCCCCTGCCCAGCAACATCAGCAGCGCCGCCAGCAGGGCGGCCGCCGCGCCGTAGGCGAACGTGGTCCACGCGCCGTACGCGCTCCAGAGGAGGCCGCCGAGCGCGCTGGCGGCGAAAGCGGCGAGCCCGGTGGCCGTGGAGTACAGGCCCAGGGCGGAGGCGCGCTCGCCCGTGGGGATGGCGCGCCCGATCAGCGCTTTGCTCGTGCCCTCGGTGGCGGCGATGTAGAGACCGTAGGCCGCGAACAGCACCGCGAGCGTCAGCCCCGAGCCGGCGGCGGCGAAGCCTGCGTACACCGCCGCGAACACCGCGTACCCGGCGATCACCAGCGGGTACTGCCCCACACGGTCGCTGAGTCCCCCCAGGGGCAGCGACCCTGCCGCGTACACGAGGTTGTAGAGCACGTAGAGCAGGATCACCGTCGCCGTACCCATCCCCAGGTCCTTGGCCCTGAGCAGGATGAAGGTGTCGCTCGAGTTGCCGACCGCGAACAGCAGCGAGCCGGCCAGCAGCCAGCGGAACGCCGGCGAGGCGGGGAGCGAGAGCCTGAACGCCTGCTTGCGCGGCGTCTGTCTGTGCTCCTTCACGAGCAGCATGATCGCCAGGACGCTGAGCAGCCCGGGGATCACCGCGATGGCGAAGATCCAGCGCAGCGAGACGTTCGCCTGCACCAGCGCCAGCGCGACCAGAGGGCCGAGCACGGCGCCCATCGTGTCCATGGCCCGGTGGAGCCCGAACGCGAGCCCCTGCTGCCCGGGGCGGGTGTTCACGGCGATGAGGTCGTCACGCGGCGCCGTACGCATGCCCTTGCCCAGCCGGTCGGTGAACCGCCCGGCGAGCGCGACTCCCCAGCCGGGGGCGAGGGCGATGACCAGCTTGCCCAGGGCGCCGAGCGTGTAGCCGCCGAGGACGAACGGCCGCCGCCGGCCTGTGAAATCGGCCGCCTGGCCGAAGGGGTACCTGGTGATGCTCGCCGTGGCCTCCGCGATGCCCTCGATCAATCCGAGCAGCGCCACCGGCGCGCCGAGCACCGTGGTCACGAAGATCGGGAACAGCGGGTAGGCGATCTCGGAGCTCAGGTCGGCGAGCATGCTGACGAGCCCGAGCGTGCGCACGTTGGGGTCGAGCGTCCTGAGCTGGGTCAACTGACGCCGCGGGTGGCGCAGCAGAGAGCGTCGCTCGGGCACGGGAGGGGGGTCCGGGGAGGCCATGGAGGCGATACTACCCGCACCGCGGCGGGCCGGGCGACGCCTGTCGCTCACCCGGCCCAGTCGACGGTGGAAAGGCTCTCTGCCCGAGCCGCCCGTCTCAGCTCTCTGTTGAGCGAGGAGAACGTGACCAGGTCCGGGGATGCCAGCCTGGCGGCGGTGAGCGCCCCGGCGATGTGGAAGGCTCCGAAGCCCGTGAGCCCATGTCTCCACGCGAGGTCCGCCGCCAGGCGCTCGTCGAGACCGACGACCACGTAGTCGTCCCACTCGGCCACGAGCGCTTCGAGGGCTCGCCCCAGTTCCACGCGGGTGGCGCCGGCCCACCTGGGCGTCGCCCGGAGCACGGCGGCCGCCTCCGCGAGGCTGACTTTTGATGTGGCCGCCACCTCCGCTCTCGCCATCCACGCGTCGAGCGCGCCGGATGCCTCGTCCCGGATGTAGCGCTTCAGAAGGCTGCTGGTGTCGAGATAGAGGATCAGCTCCGCCCGTCCCGCGGCTGGGACGGCCGCCGTCCGGACCACGTCGCCCGCCCGCTCGCCAGCAGCCGCCGGAGGCCCTCCGCCTCGCCGTCGGCCGGGCGTAGAACGGCGAAGTCGACGCCGTGCCGCGTGACGACGATGGTCTCGCCTGCGCTCGCGGCGCGCAGGTACTCGCTGAGATGCGCCTTCAGATCCCGTACACCGACGCTCTGCACTGTGGCCTCACTTTCGCCGACCGTTGTGACCACAAGTCCCTGCGCCTGGCATCGATTGTGGTCACTGACCCCATTGACCCGGCCCGGCAACCTGATCGTGACCACAATCCACACCCTCGGTGTGACTACAGCGTAGAGGGGCTCGACGGGACAGAGCCGCTCGGTAGGACGGAGGCGCTCGACGGGACGGGGTGACCGACTGCTGCTTTGGGCGCTCGGGCAGGCCCCAGCTTCCGACCTCCGTGAGGAGCGGGCAAGGGTGACGACGCCGACCGCGTGTGGACGTTGGCGCACGTGCGACGCCGCGGGCGGCCGGCAATGTGGCGCCGAGGGCGCCCGACCACGTAGCGCCAAGGGCGGCCGGCGATGTGGCGACGGGACGAGCGGCGATGGCGCCTCGCCCCTGACAGGGCGGCCCTCGGCTCAGAACCCCCCGGGGCCGATGTAGGCGGTGAGGCCGGCTCCGGCCTCTTCGTAGATGCCCCAGACCTTCTTGACGGGAGTGAGGTTCTTCCAGTAGCCCTTGCTGCCCTTGGGGGTGATGAGGATGTCGCCGGGGCCCGCCACGTGGACGTCGCCCTCGCTGTCGGTGACCTCGACCCGGCCCTCGATGATGTAGGCCACCTCGTGGTACGGGCGCTCGAAGTGACGGCGCTGCACGTCGCGCTTCCACAGGCCGAAGCTGAACTTGTCGTCGACTGAGGCGGCGGCGTTGACCTCCTGCCCCGGCGGATCGGTCTCGTCGGGGTTACGCATGGCCTCTTCCCAGATCATCTCGTCGGCCTTGATGACACGGATCTTGCTGTCGCTCAGGTCGCCCATGCCCCCTCCTGTGGTCGGCGGCGTCGTAGAATCCTGGCGTCGCTCCGGTGCCGCCATCGTATACCCGGATGCGCCGTGGCTGTCCGTCGACCGAGGAGGCTCCTGTGGAACTGCAGTCCGCGCTCGAGGAGCGCATCGTCCAGGCCGCGCGCGACGCGAAAGAGGAGCTCGTCGGTCTGACCGCGGAGCTCGTCGCCTGCGACACGACGGCGCGACACCCAGGCGATCCCGCGCGCGACGAGGACAAGCTCCAGCGGCTGCTCGCCGCGCGGCTCCAGGCGCTCGGCGCGGAGGCCGACCTCTGGGAGCCGGAGCCGACCGGGGACGGCAGCCGGTTCCTGCCGGCCGGCCTGGACTTCGCCGGCCGGCCACAGCTCGCCGCCGTCCTGCGCGGCTCCGGCGGCGGCCGCAGCATCCTGCTGAACGGCCACATCGACGCGGTGGACGTGGAGCCGCGCGACGGGTGGACGAGCGACCCGTTGGTGCTGACCGAACGCGACGGCTTTCTGTACGGCCGCGGGTCCAACGACATGAAGGGCGGCATCGCCGCCCTGGTGATCGCCCTGGAGGCGTTGCACCGCCAGGGCGTCCGCCTGGCCGGGGACGTCGTGTTCTGCACCGACACCGACGAGGAGTCGTCGGGCGCCGGGGGCTACATGTGCGTACGGCACGGCGTGACGGCCGACGCCGGCATCGCGGCCGAAGCCACGGCGTTCGACGCCTGGGTGAGCTGCCGCGGTACGGTGACCCCGACCATCAGGGTCGCCGGCCGCGCCGGCCACGCCGAGATGCCGCAGCCGGACTGGCGCGACGGCGGCGCGGTGAACGCGATCGAGAAGCTGGTGCCCGTGCTGAGCGGGATCGGCGCGCTCCGCGAGGAGTGGAGGGCGCGCCCCGACCACGTCCACCCGCTGCTCGCTCCCGGCGACATCGTCCCGACCATCGTGACCGGCGGCACCTGGATGGTGACCATCCCCGCGTCCTGCGCCGTCACGGCGGACGTCACGTACCTGCCGCAGCACGTGGACGCCGACGGCTCGGGCAAGGCGGTCGAGGCGGAGATCGTCGACCGCCTCACCAAAGCCGTCGCCGGCGATCCGTGGTTCGCCGAGCACCCGCTCCAGTTCGAGTGGTCCGAGGACGTCGTGCCCGCCGAGATGCCGGCCGGCCATCCGCTCGTGACCACCGCCCTCGCCTGCGCCGCAGCACTCGGCCACAGGGGCGGACCTGCCGGGCTCAACAGCTGGCACGACGCGGCGACGTTCACCCGCGGCGGCACGCCCACCTTCAGCTTCGGGCCGCCCGGGATCGAGACGGCGCACGCCGTGGACGAGCGCGTCCCGCTGGCCGGCCTCGTCGACTTCAGTGCAGCCATCGCGCTCACGCTGCTCCGCTGGTGCGGCCCGGTCTGAGCCGGGAAGCGGTCATCTGGTCCACACTGTTCTTCCTTCAGGAGGTGTGAGGTGGAGGGTCTGGCCGACAAGGTGGTGCTCGTGACGGGAGGCTCGTCGGGTATAGGCGAGGCCTGCGCGCGGCGCCTCGCCGCCGAGGGATGCGCGGTCATGGTGGCCGGCAGGGACGAGGCGAAGACGAAAGCGGTCGCCGACAGCCTCCTGCCGGCCGGCCGGCACGGCTGGGTGACCGGCGACGTGCGCGACGCCGGAGACTGCCGCGCGCTCGTCACGGCGACGATGGAGCGGCACGGGCAACTCGACGTGCTCGTCCACTGCGCCGGTGTCTGGGACGAGCGCCCGACGCTGGACGTCAGCGAGGACGACTGGGACGCGGTGCTCGGGACCAACCTCAAGGGCGCGTTCTTCACCATGCAGGCCGCGCTGGCGACGATGATCCCCGCCGGGGGCGGCGTGATCGTCGCCATCGCGAGCGACTCCGGGTACCACGCGGAGCCGGGAGCCGCGGCCTACGCGGCGTCCAAGGCCGGGGTGATCAGTCTGGTGCGCACGCTCGCCAGAGACCACGGGCCCGACGGCGTCCGTGTGGTCGCCGTCTCGCCGGGCATCGTCGAGACGCCGATGCTCGAGGCGGCGATCGCCGCCGCGCCCGACCCGGCGGCCTACGCGGCCGTGCAGGCCGACGGGTACCCCGCCGGCAGGGTCGGCCGCCCGGAGGAGGTCGCCGCCGTGGTGGCGTTCCTCGCCAGCGACGAGGCCGGCTTCGTGACCGGCGACTCGTGGCTGGTCGACGGCGGCTTCACCGCGTGACCGGAGCCGCTCCCGGCCGGAACGACAAACGCCACGTGCTGCTCGCCGACGCGGCGCTCCTCAGCGTCGCCGTCGTCTGGGGCCTCAACTTCGTCGTCATCAAGGACGCGATCGCCGACACGGGCCCCATGACGTACCTGCTGTGGCGGCACATCGCCGCGGCCCTCATGCTCGCCGCGGTCATGCCGCGCACCGCGCGGCAGACCACGCGGCGCGACTGGCTGTACGGCGCGGTGCTCGGCCTCTTCCTCTTCATCGCGTTCGTCACCCAGACGATCGGCCTGCAGTGGACCACGCCGGGCAAGAGCGGGTTCATCACCAGCCTCTACATCGTGATGGTGCCGTTCCTGTACTGGATGGTCGCGCGCCGGTCTCCGGGCTGGACGCAGATCGGAGGCGCGGTGCTGGCCACCGCCGGTCTCGGGTTCTTGAGCCTTCAGGGCGGCCTCGGCATGTCCAGGGGCGACCTCCTCACTCTCGTCGGGGCGCTCGCGTTCGCGGCGCAGATCGCCGCCACCGGGTTCTTCGCGCCGAGGACCAAGCCGGCCGTGCTGGCGCTCACGCAGATCGTGGCCGCCGCCGCCCTGTTCGTGGTGGTCACGCCGTTCACCGAGCACGTCACCTGGGACTTCGGCTGGCAGGCCTGGGCGGCCATCGTGTGGACGGCGCTCTCCGGCACGGTGTTCGGGTTCCTCATCCAGGCGTGGGCGCAGAAGTCGACGACCTCGACGCGGGCCGCCGTGATCCTCGGCCTGGAGGGCCTGTTCGCGGCGGCCTTCGGCCTGCTGTTCGGGATGGACGTGCTGAGCCCGCGGTTCGTCGTCGGGGCAGTGCTCATCCTCGTCGGTGTGATCGTCATCGAGACGCTGCCGGGCAGGCGCGGAGCGCCCAACCCGGCGGACGTGCTCCCGCGCGCGGACTGACCGGCCCGGCTCGCGGGCGCCGCCCCGCCTCCGCGCAGCCCGTCCAGGACTCCCTCTGGTGCGACGGCTTCCCTCTGGTACGCTTGGTGAGTACGGCAGGGCCACTGCGAGGTCGGAGACCAGATGGATTGGGACTGGGAAGACGGGCCGCCGAGCGACACCCCACGGCCTCGGCGCGCCGCCGATGAGCCCGCCGACGCGCCGGATACCCGCCAGCCGCAGCCGGATCGTCCGGAGGACCCGGACGAGTCCGTGACGCAGGTGTTCTCCGCCGAGGCCGCGTGGGAGCAGGGGCGTGGGCAGTTGCCGGATGAGGCCTTGCCGCACCCGGCCTCACCCGAATATGTGCTGCCCGAGCGCACCGAGACCGGACGCCCCGCGCCGAGCCCCGAGTTCGAGCGCCCGCGGACGACGACGATCGAAGCGGCCGAGCGTGCGGCGGTCGCCGGTGCGAGCGGGTCTGACGACGACCACGAGCGGCGGCCGCGCTCGCCGCAGGACCGCGCGGCGCGTCGGGAGCAACGGCGGCGCCAGCTCCGCCGCCGCCGGCTCGTCGCCCTGGCGATCCTCATCGCGATCGTCGTGCTGATCGTGGTCCTCATCGTGCGCGGGTGCGGCGGGTCGGACGCCGCCGCCACGACGGCGGCTCTGGGCCTGGCCTTCGTGGACGGACGTCTGCTGGTGGTCCCGGGGCCAATGTGAAGCCGCGCAGGCCTCCGGCGGCCGCGGCGCTCGTGGCCGCTCTTGTCGCGCTCGCACTCCTCGCCGGCTGCGGAGGCGGCGCCGGGACGAAGGCGCCGGAGCGCCCCTTCGGAAGCCCGCCGGCGCCCGCTGCGGGCATCCACGCCTGGGCCGCCGGGGAGAACGGCGACCTCCTCGTCACCGCCGACGGTGGCGCCACCTGGGACCGCCAGAGGTTCTACCTCCCGCAGCGCGCCGTCGACGTGACCTTCTCCGACGTGCAGAGCGGCTGGCTCGCCACCGACGCGGGGACCGTGCTCGCCACCTCCGACGGCGGCGCCGGCTGGACGGTGGTCGAGAAGGTCAAGCTGGACGTGAAGGCGATCGCCGCCACCGACTATCGCACCGCCTGGGTCGTGGGCGCGGCCGCCGGAGCGGCCGCCGGCCCCGGCGCCTCCGCCGTCCTGCGCACCGAGGACGGCGGCAAGACGTGGACCCGGACCTCGTTCGGCGACGCCCTGCTCGCCGACGTCGCCTTCTGCGACCGCCGTCACGGTGTGCTCGTGGCGCTCGACAGGATCTGGAGCACGCGCGACGGCGGCGGCACCTGGACGCTGCGCAAGCAGTTCCCCATGACCGTGCTGACGAGCGTTGCGGCCGGCGACGGCCGGCAGGCCTGGGTCGCCGGCTGGGGCACGCAGGACGGCGCGCCGCTCGTCTGGGCCACGCGCAACGGCGGCGTCACCTGGCGCCGGCTGCGCATCGACGTGCCGGCCCCCAGCCCGGGCTCCCTCCAGGCCGGGCAGATCGCCGGCGCCGGCGGCTCGTGCCTCTGGCTGACCTGCGACGCCGGCGTGCTGGCCACGACCGACGGCGGCAGGTCCTGGGAGCTGCAGAAGGTCGCCGCCGGGGCGCCGCAGGCCATCGCGGCGGCGGACGAGCAGCACGTGCTGGCCACGACAGGGCTTGCGGCCATCGTCGCCAGCGGCGACGGCGGCGCGACCTGGCCGGCCTTCGGCGGCGGCGGGACGCCGGCCCAGCCGCTCATCTCGATCTCCGCCGTGGCGGCCCAGCCGGCTCCCTGATCTTCGCGCGGCGTCGGGGCGGCGCCCATCGCCGCGCGCCTCCGTCCGATAGGATGGCGGCGATGGCGACGCCGACCGGCAGCATCGAGACCTCGCGCCGAAGGGCGCTCCTCGCCGACGTGCTGCTCTTCAGCGTCGCGATCTTCTGGGGCAGCAACTTCGTCTTCATCAAGGACGTCGTCGAGCGCACCACGGAGCTCGCCGCCGGCAGCATCCTCGCCGGCACCATGCTCTACCTCGTGCTCCGGTACGTGGTCGCCACGGGCATCTTCGCCGTGGTGCAGCCGCGCAGCTGGCTCGGTGCGTCGCGCGGCGACTGGGCCCGGGGAGGTCTGCTCGGCGCCTTCTATCTGACCGCGCTCATCCTCCAGACCGTCGGCCTGCAGCGCACGTCACCCGGCGTGAGCGGGTTCATCACCGGGATGAGCGTCGCCATGGTGCCGTTCCTCTACTGGTTCGTCGCGCGCCGGTCGCCCGGCCGCTGGCAGATCATCGGCGCCGTCGTCGCGACCGTCGGCCTCGGCGCGCTCAGCCTGCAGGGCGACTTCACGCTCAAGTGGGGCGACGCCATCACGCTGCTCGGTACGCTGTTCTACGCGTTGCACATCATGACCACCGGGTTCTTCGCCCCCAAGGTCAGGCCGACGACACTGGCGGTCACCCAGATGGCCGTCTCGACGCTCGTCCTGGTCGTCGTCACCCCGTTCGTCGTGCACATCACGCTCGACCTGCCCTGGCAGGTGTGGGCGGCGGTGGTCTGGACCGCCATCAGCGGCACGATCTACGCGTTCTTCATCCAGAGCTGGGCGCAGCGCTACACGACCTCCACCCACGCCGCCATCCTCCTGGGGTTCGAGAGCGTGTTCGCGGCCCTCGCGGGCATCATCGCCGGGATGGACTCGGTGACCTGGAGACTCCTGGTCGGCGGTTCGCTGATGCTCACCGGCGTGTTCATCGTCGAGCTGCTGCCGGGGAGCAAGGCGATCGTGGAGGAGATCGAGGCCGAAGAGGGGACGGGGGAGGAAGCATGAGCGAGATGGACTACCGGCCCGAGGGGGCCAAGCCGCAGTTCGACCCCGAGGCGTACTCGCGGGACATGGCGCGGCTCGGCGGCAACTGGTCGTTCGCCGGCATGGTGACGATGTTCCGCCAGCCGCACACGCGCGAGATCGATGGCGCCGACATCGTGTTCCTCGGGCTTCCGTGGGACGGCACGGCGATGAACCGGTCGGGCCAGCGCTTCGGCCCGCGGGCGATCCGCGAGGAGTCGACCTACGTGCTCGAGGAGATGGACTACACCCTGTTCGACCGGGTCCGCTTCGTCGACTACGGCGACGCCTTCTTCCACAACGGCAACCTCTTCGACTTCCTTGACCAGGCAGAGAAGACGGTCGCCGAGATCCTCGAGTCGGGCGCGTCGCTGCTCGTCGCCGGCGGCGACCACCTGATCCCGCTGCCGACGGTGCGGGCCTTGTCGAAGAGGCTGGGAAGACCGCTCTCACTCGTCCACTTCGACGCGCACCAGGACAACTGGGACGTCATGCCCTACTCGTGGGGCGGGAGCTGGGCCCGGGAGCTCGTGGACGAGGGCCACGTCGACCCGACACACTCGGTGCAGCTGGGCATCCGGACCGTGGAGGTGCCGCTCTACCCGGAGCGGCCGACGGCGACGGTCATCTCCGCGGAACAGTGCATTGACGAGGGTCCGGCGGCCGCCGCCGCGAGGGTCCGGGAGATCGTCGGAGACGAGCCCGTCTACATGACCTTCGACGCCGACTTCCTGGACGCGTCCGTGGCGCCGGCCTGCCACACGCCGTGGTTTTGCGGGCCGGACATGTACTGGACGATGAAGTTCTTCCGCGCCGTGGCCGGCCTCAACGTGGTCGGCGCGGACGTCAACGAGCTGTGCCCGCAGTACGAGCCCGCCGGCGGGCCGACGCAACTGGCGCTCACCACCGTGGCGTTCTGGGAGACCGAGCTGCTGGCCGCGGCTCGCGGGCGCCGGCGGTGAGCCGGCTGACGGCGCCTGCCTGAGCGGCGCCTGGCGGCCTGTCCGGCGGCAAGCGTGCGACGAACCGGGCGGCGGCAAAGGGGGCTGCAGCGCGGTGGGTCAGCGCGAGACGCGGCGCAGGACGTGCCGCTTGCTCCCGTCGGGACGGGAGAGGAAGAGGACGTCGGCGCCCTCGCCGTAGCCGATCGTCCAGACCACGTCCTGGGGGTTCCCGCTCAGGATGACGATGTGATCTCCCTCGAGGCGCGCGGGTGCGGGCCTGGGGAACAAGCTCGGCAGGTCGACCCAGTACTCCGTGGCGTCGTCTCCCGCGGCGCTGACGGTCATCCTGATGGGATCGGCGCTGGTCTGCTCCTGCCACACGCCGAGCGCCTTGGTCTGGATCGCCGGCCCCGTGTCCCACGGCCGCCAGACGAGCAGGACGGCGGCCGCGCAAACGGCCACGACCACCGCGACCAGGATGACCCATGCGAGGCGCGACACCTTGCCCTCCGTTCGTCCCGGGCGGCCGCCGGCCGCCCTCTACGATGCTAACACCGGGCAACGCGTCTTCGGCGCCGCGCGGGACGGGCTGCGGGTGCGGGGAGCGCTGCGGCCGCGGGGAGCGCGCGGGGGAGCGGCCGCGGGCGCCCCTGCGAGCGCCCGCGGCCGGCGTCCTCGTCACTCCTCTTCGTTGCGGCGGCGGCCGAACACCCGCGTGAGGAGGTACATGACGACGACCAGGACGAGCACGCCGCCGAGGCCGACGCCGAGCCAGGTCCAGTTGACCAGCGGCTGCTTCTCCTCTGCCGCCGCCGCCACCTTCGGCTCCACGAAGCGGTACGTGTCGATGTTGTTGTAGCTGTAGATCACGGAGCCCTCCTGCCCGCCCGGCGCGTCGCTGGGCACGTGCACCCAGCCCTGCCATCTGTCGGTGTTGAAGGCCTCGAGCTGGTAGGGGTAGGCGAGGATGGCGTAGGCGCAACCGTCGTAGAAGATCTGCTGCATCTGCTGGACGATCGGGATGCGCTGCGCCTCGTCGATCGTCGTGATCTGCTGCTTGTTGAGCCTCGTGTACTCGGGGTCCGTCCACAGGCAGTCGTTCCAGCCTTCGATCTGCTGCGGCGTGTAGATGTCCATGATGAAGTTGGGGTCCACGTCCTGCACCCAGTACCAGATGAACAGGTCCCAGTTGGGGGTGTAGGTGTCGCCCGTGTACTCGTACTGGTAGTTGATCAGCGTGCCGGCGTCGATGACCTGCAGGTTCAGCTTGACGCCGACGTCCTTGAGCCAGCCGACGATGAGCTTGGCCGCCGTCTGGTTCTGCACGGAGTCCGTGGTGGCGTAGAAGCGGAGCGCGAGCTTCTTGCCCTCCCTGGTCTCGCGGTAACCGTCGCCGTTCACGTCCTTGTAGCCTGCCGCATCCAGGATCTGCTTGGCCTTCTCGGGGTCGTAGGTGAAGGCCTGATCGGCCGGCGGCTCCCAGTGGTACTTGGAGTACGGGACGATGAGCGAGGAGCCGAGGGTCGCGTACTTCTGGTACGCGACGTCGACGACCTTCTGCCGGTCGACGGCCCAGTTGACCGCCGTGCGGAACTGCTGGTCGAGCAGCACCGGGTTGCCCTTGGAGTCCGGGCTGTCGTAAGAGTTCATCGCCAGTTCGATGAAGTTCCACGAGGTGGACTGGCTGGTGGTCACCCCCTGCTCCCCGCTCAGCGGCTTGAACTGGGCCGGCGGGATGTCGACGGCGCCGTCGATCGTGCCGAGCTTGAGGTCCTGCGCCATGGTGTCGGGGTTGGTGTAGAGCTGGAAGATGACCTCGTCGACCTTGGGCCTGCCGCCCCAGTAGTCGGGGTTGGCCGCGAAGCGGACGAACTTGCCCTTGACCCACTCGACGAGCTGGAAGGGTCCGTTGCCGACGATGGGCGGCTTGTTCTGGTAGCTGGTGGTCGCCGCCTTGCCGCTCACCTTGCTCCAGATGTGCTCCGGCAGGATGGGGACGACCATCCGGAGCATGTTCGCCTTGGGCGCGCTGGTGGTGACCCTGACGTGCGTGTCGTCGATCGCCTCGGCCCCGGTGATGCCGTTCGTGTAGGTGGAGAGGTTCAGGAGCTCGTTGTCGACGATGTAGTTGAAGGTGAACGCCACGTCGCGCGCGGTCACCGGCTCCCCGTCCTGCCAACTGGAGTCGCCGCGGATGGTGAACGTCCACTCCCTGCCGTCGTCGGAGACCTGCCAGTCGGTGGCGAGTTCGGGCCGCGGCTCCAGCGTCTTCGCGTCGAATCCGACCAGGAAGTCGTAGTTCATGTGCCAGAACATGTAGTCGATGCCCTGGATGCCGATGAACGGGTTCAGGTTGTCGGGCTCCTGCACCATGCCGATGTGCAGCGTGACCTTGTCGGCCGGCGCGGGGCTGGACGAGGCGGCGGCGCGCGCGACGCCGACCGCGGCCGCCAGCAGCAGCAGCACGATCAGGACCATGGACACCTTGACGAGCAGGCCTGCCGGCCGCGTGCGAACGTTCATGCGGATCCCCCTGGTGCGGATGGAGCGGCGTCCCCGAGTGCCGCGTCGGTGTGGGGCGACAATAGGAACCGGCCGCCGAGAGGTCAAGGGACGGCTGGTAGACTGAGGCGCCGCAATCCACGGGAGGCCGCATGCCCGACATGCCGTACGAAGACGTCGAGATCGAGGGTCACCTCATCGATTCGCTCATGATGCCGCACATCATGGACGAGGTGATGGACCTGGACGGCGAGTTCGAGATGCTCACCTTCGAGGTCGGGCGGATGAAGGACGACCCGTCGCACGCCGTGATGCGCATCTTCGGGCGCGACGCGGCCCACCTGGACGAGATCATGACGGCCATCACGGAGTTCGGCGTCGTGGCCGTCAAGCCGCAGGACGCCGTGCTCGAAGAGGCCGACCTGGACGGCGTCTTCCCCGAGCGCTTCTACTCCACCACCAACCTGACGACGTTCGTGCGCGTCGGCGGGGAGTGGATCCGCGTGGAGCACCCGGAGATGGACTGCGGCATCCGGGTCGACGTGGACGCCGGGACGGCAGAGACCGTGGCGATGAGCGACGTCCAGGCCGGCGACCGCTTCGTCACCGGCCACCGGGGCATCCGCGTGCTGCCGCTCGAGCGCTCGCGCGAGAGCCAGCCGTTCGAGTTCATGGCCAGCGCCGTCAGCAGCGAGAAGCCCAAGGCGCAGATCGTCCACGAGGTCGCGCACATCCTTCGGCAGGTCAAGGAGCAGGGCCGGCTGACGATCGCGGTCGTGGGCCCCGCCGTGGTGCACACCGGGGCGGCGCCGCAGCTGGCCCGCCTCATCGAGGCCGGCTACGTGGGCTGCGTCTTTGGCGGCAACGCCGTCGCCACCCACGACATCGAGAGCAACCTCTACGGCACGTCGCTCGGCATCAACCTCACGTCCGGCGTGCCGGTGCCGGGCGGGCACGAGCACCACCTGCGCGCCATCAACACCATCCGGCGCGCGGGCAGCATCCAGGCCGCCGTCGACAAGGGCATCCTTACCGGCGGCCTCATGCACACGCTGACGAAGACCGGCACCCCCTACGTGCTCGCCGGCAGCATCCGCGACGACGGGCCGATGCCCGAGGTGATCACCGACGTGATGCAGGCGCAGCGCGAGATGCGGCGCTACGCCCAGCAGGCCGGCGCCTGCCTCATGCTCAGCACCATGCTGCACAGCATCGCCGTCGGCAACATGCTGCCGGCCAGCGTGCGCACCGTGTGCGCCGACATCAACCCCGCGGTGGTCACCAAGCTCGCCGACCGCGGCTCGTTCCAGGCCATCGGGATCGTCACCGACGTCGGCCTGTTCGTCGAGCAGCTCGCCGACGAGCTGACGCGGTAGGCGGCGCCCCCCAGCTTGTGCAGGGGGCGGCGCAAGCTCACTGCTCTTCGGCGCGCCCCCTGCGGCGGAGCAGCACGACGATCACGACCACCGCGAGCGCCGCCGCGGCGATCCCGGCTATCAGCGCCGCGTTCGGTCCCGCGGGCTTCGCCGCGGTTTCGCTCACGGTCCTGGCGTGGACCTGCACGTAGGAGTCGATGTTGTCGTTCGAGAAGACGACCATGCCGTTGTCGCCGGGGTAGGGGACCCAGCCCTCCCACCTCGCGGTGTTGTAGGCGATCAGCGCCTTCGGGTAGTAGAGGACCATGTAGGGAGCGTCCTCGTAGAAGATCTGCTGCATGCGCTGCACCTGCTGCTCGCGAGCGGGCCAGTCCATCTCGGCATCCTGTCGCTCGAAGAGCCGGTCGTACTCGGCGTTGGACCAGCAGCAGTCGTTCCAGCCCTCGATCTGCGACGAGATGAAGAAGCTCAGCTGGTAGCCCGGGTCGGCGATACTGCCCCAGCCCCAGATGAAGAGGTCGTAGTCAGGGGCGTAGTCGTCCCCCTCGTAGTGGTAGATGCCGTCGATGAGCGTCCCGTCGTTCTCGACGCTGAGGCGGATCTTCAGACCGAGCTGGCCGAGCCAGCCGGCGATCAGCTTGCCGGCGCGTTGCTGCTCGGGTGATTCGCTGCGCGTCCACAAGCGCAGCTCGATGGGCGCGCCCTTCTTGTCCTCACGGATGCCGTCGCCGTCGGTGTCCCGGTAGCCGGCGGCGTCGAGCATGGCGCCGGCCTTCTCGACGTCGAAGCCGAAGGCTTCGTCGGGCGACGGCGCCCAGGCGCCGTCGGTACCGGGCACGATGATCGACTGTCCCACTGCCCCGTACCCGCCCAGACAGGTGGCCACGATCGCCTGCTTGTCCACCGCCCAGCTGATCGCCCGGCGGAAGGCGACGTCCCGCAGCACCGGATTCGCCAGGGAGTGCGCGTCCTGGTACACGTTCATCGCGAGCTCGACGAAGTACCGGATGTCGGCCGCTTTGGCGGTGATCCCGGGCGTTTTCTGCAGCGCCGTGAACTGCGCGGCCGGCAGGTCCTCCGCGACGTCGAGGGCTCCGCTCTTCAGGTCCATCGCCATCGTGTCCTGGTTCTGGTAGATCTCGATGATGGCCTCGTCGATCTGCGGCGCGCCCTTCCAGTACTGTCTGTTGGCGACCAGGCGGACGTACGAGCCCTTCTTGACCTCCACGACCTGGAAGGGACCGGAGCCGATCACCGGCGGCTTGGCGGCGAACGTCGCCGCTTTGTCGCCGGGCACCTTGGCCCAGATGTGCTCCGGCAGGATCGGGATCGGCAGCCGCAGCATGTTGGACTTGGGACGCTCGAGGTGGAACTCCACCGTCGTGTCATCTACCGCCACAGCCTTCTTGATGTGCGTGGTGCTCCCGGTGAACGCCGAGAGCTCGTTGGCGATGATGTAGTTGAACGTGAAGGCGACGTCCCTTGCGGTGAGCGGCATCCCGTCCTGCCAGCGGATGCCGGGGTGGATGCGGAAGGTCCAGGTGAGCCCGTCCTCGCTCATCGTCCAGCTGTCGGCGATCTCAGGCCGGACGGCCCCGTCGGGCGCGTTGCCCGTCAGCATGTCGTAGTTGAGGTGGTAGGCCTCGTAGGCCGTGGACGTGTACCCGGCGAACGGGTTGAGGCTGTCCAGGTCCTGGCTCGTCCCGAGCCGGAGGATCCTCGTCGTCGCCGTGGGTGACGGCGAGGACGAGGCGCGGGCGACGGGATCGCCCGCCATCACGAGCAGCAGCGCTGCTCCTGCAATGATGAGAAGGAACCTCGCCACCGTGGCTCCTTGCGCGTTCCGGCGCCCTCTCGCCCCTCTCTGCAGCGGACGGCCCCGATGCGACTCTACATCTTCGCCTCTTGATGTCCAGCATTCTGCGCTCGGCGAACGTGGCGCATGCAATGAGGCCGGCGGTCCGGCGCGTGGTGTTCGCCGAATCACCCGAAGAGGGTGATGTGGCGCGTCGGGTACGAGGGTGATAGTGACGCCCATCGACGTGCCGCCGTCCCCCGTGGGGCGAGGCGAGGAGGCTCAACCATGGCGCACGACAACACGCTGCGGCCCAGTCCCCACCGGCCCCCCGAGCCGCCGGAGCCGCCGGAACCGGGGCGGCCCAACCCGCACCGGCCGCCGGAACCGCCCGAGCCGCCGGAGCCTCACGAGGGCTGAGGGCCGGCCGCCACCGGCGGACCTCTATGGGAGATGGCGCCGGGTCCTCTCGGGCGCTGCTCGTCGAGGCGCCCTTCGAGCCGCTGCGGCGCGCGCGGCTGGCGCCGGCGCTGCTCAAGGCGGAGTTGCAGCAGCGCGGGATGTCGTGCGACGTCGAGCATCTGGGCCCGGCGTTCGCCGCGCTGCTCGGCCGTAACGACTACGAGCGCCTGATCAGGGAGACCCCCGTGGGCGCGCTCGCTTTGGACTGGGTGTTCGCGGCGGCCCTGTTCGGGAGCGCGATCCCTGCTCCCGGCGCCTACGTCGCCGACGTGCTGGCTGGCCACTGGGGGCTCTCCGGCGAGCTCGTCGAGCTTGTCCTGCGAGCCCGCGGGCTGGTGACAAGCTTTCTCCGAAGCGCGCTCGCGGACATCGACTGGTCGCGGTACACGGTGCTGGGTTTCTCCGCTTCGGTCGGGCAGACGGTGGCTTCGCTCGCAGTGGCCAAGGTGGTGAAGGAGGCCCACCCCGAGGCGCACGTCGTGTTCGGCGGGCCGGCCTGGCACGGCGTGATGGGCCGGCGCCAGCTGGCTGAGTTCCTCTTCGTCGACGCCGCCTGCGAGGGCGACGGCGACCGGGTGTTCCCAGCCTACTGCCTTTGGCTGGCGGCGGGGTGTCGTGGGCAGAGGCCCTCGGGCCTCTTGTTCCGACCCTCGTGCGGGAGAGGTGGCCGATCGCCTGCCCCTCCGTCAACGATCGGACTGGACGCCCTGCCGGCTCCGGACTACGCGGACTACTACCGGGCCCTCGCGCTGTGGGGCGGCGACCCCGGCATGGTGCAACTCGCCGCCGAGACCTCCCGCGGCTGTTGGTGGGCGGCTCGTCGGCCGTGCGCCTTCTGTGGTCTGAACGGGCGCGGCCGCCGCTACCGGCCCAAGTCAGCCGACCACATCCTCAAGGAGCTGCGAGAGCTGGACCGGCGCTGGCAGCCGTGGCTCATCGACCTGGTGGACAACGTGGTGCCGCCCGCGTTCCTCCGCGAGGTGTTGCCGCGGCTCGCCGCGTCTCCCCTGACGGCGCGCCTGTTCTTCGAGGCACGTCCGGAGCTCACCAGGGCCGAGCTCCGCCTGGCCGCGCGCGCCGGCGCGCACGTGCAGCTCGGCATCGAGAGCCTGAGCCAGCACGTGCTCGATCTGCTGGGTAAAGGCACCGATGCGCGCGGCAACCTGCGGGAACTGCGGTGGTGTCGCGACGAGGGCGTCCCCGTGACGTGGAACCTGTTGCACGGCGTCCCCGGGGAGGCGGCGGACGACTACCGCGAGCTGCGTCGCATGCTGCCGGCCCTCCGCCGGCTGCCGCCGCCTGAGGGCCGGGGCCCAGTGGAGGTCCAGCGCTTCAGCCCCTACTTCGAGCGGCCGGCCAGCTTCGGCTTTGCCAACGTCCGGCCGGCGGCTGCCTACCGCTACGTCTATCCCTTCAGAGGGCCTAAGCTCCGCGACATCGCCTACCTCTTCGCCGCCGATCCTGCGGGGCCGCGTCCCGAGCAGGGGCTCGAACGGGAACGCGTGGCGTTCCTTCACGAGCTGGACCAGTGGATCTCGGCGCGCCCTGACGGGCCCGGTCAGGACCGGCAGGTGGTCGCCTGAGACAAAAGGTCGCGTGCCTCCCGCTCCGCATCCCGCATCGCGAGCCGCACGAAAGTTGCGCGGGCGGTAGACAGCGAGCCGGCCGCGTCTTGACCTCGGGAACCGCGGATCAGGCAACGTCCTGCGCCAAGCTGCGCCAGCGCCTGCTCGACCAGGAAGAAGAGCGAGCGCCAGCCGGCGGCGGCTGCGTCGTAGGCAGACGCTGCCTCGTCCCAGCGGCCGGCGCGCTCCGCCGAGAGGGCTTGCCACAGGGCGCGCACGCCGTGGTCGAACGGCCGCGACGGCAGACCGTCGAGGAGCAGCTCTGCGAGGTCCGGAGCATCGAGCGCGGCCAGGGTCCGGAGGGCGAAAGGCAGGCCGTTGGCGATTGCGGCACGCTTGCCTCTGGTCGCCTCTTCCAGCTCCGCGAGTTGCACCAGAGCCCGCTCGCCGTCCCCCGTACCCAGGAGGATCCACGAGAGGAACGCCGCGCACGACCAGGCATGATTGCCGAACGCGAACGAGTCGGCGATCAGACCTTCGGCTGCCCGCCCCTTCTCGCGCGCCTGATTTCGCTCGCCTTGCAGGAGCGCGATCAGGGCGAGCAGGGTCCGAGTCTCGGCGACCATCTGCAGGTCGCCCGCCCGCTCAAGCTGGTGCTCGATCGCGGGACCGTCCGCCAGGACCTCTTCCCACCTGCCCGCCCACATGAGGTCGTAGTACATGCCGCCGCGCAGGGCGTTGGCGCCGTTGAAGTCACCGCGCCGCAGCATCTCCTCCACGCCCGCGCGGCAGGCCTCGATCGATCGCCCCGTCCCCTCGTAGACGAGCAGCGCCTCGGCATAGTTGTAGTAGAGGGAGCTCAAATCGCGGCTGCGCCCCTGGCGCACGACGTCGTCCAGCGCCTCCTCGAAGTCCTTAAGGCCGCCCGCGTCCCCCTGGTCGCAACGGGCGGCCCCCCGCCACAACAGAGCACGCACTGGCTTGGCGGCGCCGAGCGACCTGGCCGTCCTGATCGCCGCGTCTGCCGCGGCGATCGCTTCCTCGGACCGGAAGGCGATCACGAAGGTCATCGCCTGCTCCTCGAGCGCCGTGATGAGCGCCTCCGACGGCCCGTCCCTGCTGAGCAACTCGAGTGCCGTGGCCGACGCCTCGCGGGCTCCTGTATCGCCGATCCAGTTGAGGAGACTGGCGAGGCGACCCTGCCCGTGTACCACCACCTCGCGGTCGCCGGCCTGTTCGGCCTCGCGGAGGCCCTGCTCGATGCAGGCACGCGCCTCGTCGAGGCGGCCGATGTGACTGAGGGCGTCGCCGCGCTCGATGATGGCCCAGGCGCGGCGAGGGTGGCCGGCAGGCATGAGCGCCGACGCGGCCTCGAGGTGCCCCTCCGCGCTGCGTATATCGACCGACTGCGCCTGCAAGGCGGCCCAGATGTGCGCCTCGATGGCCGGCTCGAGCAGCTCGCCGGCCAGCGCCTCGTCCGCGCCACGCGCCGTCTCGAACGCAGCAGTCAGATGGTGGGCGATCAGCGCCGCCCGCGGCCACCGCACTTCCTCAAGCTCAAGCCAGTCGGCGACGTCCTTGTGCCTCGTCGCCCGGACGCGACGCGGCAGCGTCGCGTAGGCCACGTCCCGCACCACAGCGTGCCAGAAGGCGAACTCGGAGGCCGTGGCGGCCTGGCCTGCGAGCGGCCGCACGAATTCGCGGTCGGCGAGCCGGGTCAAGGCCTCGTCGATCGCGGCGACGCCGCATGCGCTCACCTCGTGCAGCGCCTCGCGCCAGAACGTCTGTCCGATCACGGCGGCGTCCATGAGGACGGCGCGCTCGACGGCACCGAGCGTGTCCAGGCGCGCAGCGATCAGCGCCTGAAGCGAGGGTGGCAGGAAGTCAGGCTTGGTGCTGTTCAACGCCTGGGGGTCCTTCGACCGGTCTCCCAGGAAGCGCACGATCTCCTCAGCGTAGAGAGGGTTGCCGCCACAGCTGCTGATCACGGCGTCCGAGACGTCCGTCTCGACGTCGCGCAGCAGCAGAGAGACGAGGCGCTCGGTCTCGCGCGCCGACAGCGGGTGCAGGTCGAGTGTCGTCGGGGACAGCACCTCGCCGTCGAGGGCGAGGCGCCAGTCCTCGGCGCCTTCGAGCAGCTCCGGCCGCGCGGTGAGGATCATCAGGAGCGGCACGTCGGAGATCGTGGAGCGGAGGTACCGCACCAACTCCGCCAAGGTCGGGCTCGCCCATTGGACGTCCTCGATCACGAGCACGGTGGGGTGCGCGCGGGACATCGATTCGACGAACCGCGACCAGGCGGCGAAGTTCTCCGCCCGGGAGGCGTGGCCGCCGCCCGAGCCCATCAGGGCGCGGAGACGCTCGAGGAGCCAGGGTTCGCCTCGAGACTCCGGGAGGCAGCGTTCGAGCTTGGCGGTGACGGCCACGTCGCCGTCGCCGGCGAGTATGCCCGCGTGCTCCCGCACCACCTGTGCGAGCGGCCAGAGCCCCGCGCCTTCGTCGAACGGGCTGCACCGCACCTGCCGCCACTGCGTGAGCACGTCGGGGCGAGCGTCGAGGCGCCGCGCCAGCTCGACCAGGAGACGAGACTTGCCGATGCCGGCCTCGCCGATGACGAGCACCATCTGCGGCAACGTCGAGCGCATGGACTTCTCGAACAGACCGGTGAGGATGCCGAGCTCGACCTCGCGTCCGACGAGGGGTGCGGCCTCCGGCCGGTGCAGTTCCACGCCGAGCTGGGCGCCGACTCCCGTCACCAGCCACGGGCGCTCCAGCGCCTGGCGACCCCTGAGCCTGACCCCGGGCAGCGCCTTGAACTCGGTGACGTGCGCCGCCATGGAGTGCGTCGTCTCGCCGACGACGATGCCGCCCGGGGGCGCCAGCGCCTGCAGGCGGGCGGCGGTGTTCACCGCGTCGCCGGCCTGGAAGCTCTCGCCGGCGAGGGGATCGACGTCGAGCCGCACCAGAGCAGGGCCGGTGTTCACGCCGATGCTCGCGAGCAGGGGCTCGTCCTGGTCGGGCAGCTCACCGAGGCCCTGCTGCAGTCGCAAGGCCGCGCGCACCGCCCGCTCGGGGTCGTCCTCGTGCGCCCGGGGCACACCGAACACACCTACCACGGCGTCGCCGATGAACTTCTCCACGACGCCCCCGTGCTGCTCGATGACGTCGCGGGCGAGCGCGTAGAAGGCGCGCAGCAGGGCGTCCACATCCTCGGGGTCGAGGCGCTCGGCCATCGCCGTGAACCCGACGAGATCGCAGAACAGCGTCGTGATGAGGCGGCGCTCCGCGGCCAGGGCGGGAGCGCCCCGGCGCGCGCCAAGACGCGTGCCGCACGACGGGCAGAAGCGCGCGCCGTCGGGCAGCGGCTCCCCACAGGACTGACACAGTCCGCCCACGATCACCTCTCGCGGCCGCCCCACCCGGTCCCCCAGCAAACGTCAGTCTACTGCGGCGACCGGCGCCCGACGAGGCCGGTGTTGGCCCGCCGGTATAATCGCCGTGTCACCTTCTCGTCCGCGACCTCACCCGAGGTGATCATGAAGCCACGCACCATCCGCGAGAACGTCCATCTCATCGGCGCCGTCGACTGGGACCGCCGCCTGTTCGACGCCCTCATCCCGCTGCCGGACGGCACGAGCTACAACTGCTACTTCGTGGCCGGCAGTGAGAAGAACGTCCTCATCGACACGGTGGACCCGGCCAGGTGCGCCACGCTGATGGCGCAGCTCGACGAGTTGCCGGCGCCCGACTACCTGGTCATCCACCACGTCGAGCAGGACCACTCCGGCTGCACGCCCCAGTTGCTCGAGCGCTTCCCCGACCTGACGATCGTCTGCAACGAGAAGGCCAGAGGCATGCTGATCGACCACCTGCACGTGGACGACGCGCGCTTCCAGGTGGTCGCCGACGGCGACACCCTGAGCCTCGGCGACAAGACGCTGACCTTCCTCTTCACCCCGTGGGTGCACTGGCCCGAGACCATGAGCACCTGGCTCGAGGAGGACCGGGTCCTCTTCAGCTGCGACTTCTTCGGCTCGCACTACGCCACCAGCGACGTGTTCGCCGACAAGCACGAGGTGTACGACGGCGCCAAGCGCTACTACGCCGAGATCATGATGCCGTTCGGCGGCCAGGTGCTGAAGAACGTGGACAAGGTCACGAAGTACCCCATCGCCATCATCGCCCCCAGCCACGGTCCCGTGTACGACGACCCGGCGTTCATCATCGAGGCCTACCGTGACTGGGCCGGCGGCGAGCCGCAGAACATCGTCTGCCTGCCCTACGTGACCATGCACGACAGCACGCGGCTGATGGTCGACCACCTGACCGCGGCGCTGGCCGACCGCGCCGTCGCGGTCGAGCGCTTCGACCTCACGACGCTGGACGCCGGCGAGCTCGCCAGTTCGCTGGTCCACGCCGGCACCATCGTGCTCGGGACGCCGACGGTGCTCGCCGGCCCGCACCCGCTGGCCATGTACGCGGCCGTGCTGGCCAACGCGCTCAAGCCGCGCACCAAGTACGCCACGGTGATCGGCTCGTACGGCTGGGCCGGCAAGACGGTCGAGACCCTGGTCGGCCAGATGAACAAGCTCAAGGTCGAGCTGCTCGAGCCGGTGCTGGCCAAGGGCCTGCCACGGGAGGCCGACTACGCGGCGCTCGACGCGCTCGCGGACACCATCGCCGAGAAGCACAAGGACCTCGCGCCGAGGAACTTCGCCGACCTCACAGTCTGCGGCACCGACCACTGACGGACGAACGCGCGAGGTGACGGACGGGGCGCCAGGCCCGCCGGCCGGCGCCCCGTCCGCTGCTACGTGAGTCCCCTCCAGTAGAGTACGCCCATGCTGACCGTCGTCCTCGGACTGGGCTCCGCGATGGGCTATGTGCTGCACGACTTCCTGATGGTCAAGGTCGTGCGCGCCGTCGCCATCTGGACGGCGATGGCCTGGTCCATGGGCGTGGGCCTGGTGATCCTCCTGCCGGCGGCGCTGCTGCTGTACGGCCCGCCCGGCGGCTCCGTGGAGTGGCGGGCCGCGGGCTTCGCCGTCGCCGGCGGGCTGTGCGAGGCCGCGGCGCTCGCCTGTCTGCTCCGCGGCCTCGTCACCGGGAACCTCTCGATCGTCACACCGCTCGCCTCGCTCGCCGGCGGGCTCGTCGCGGTCATCGCCGTCGCCGGCGGCGAGCCACTCGCCACGCCGGCCATGATCGGCCTGCCGCTGGCGGTGGCCGGCGGCCTGCTGGCGTCCGTCGAGAAGGCCCCGGCGAAAGAGGTGTTCCCGGTCCAGGAGCCGCCCCTGGCCGCCGCGACCGCCGGCGACGTCTCCGGCGTAGCGGCCGGAGCGGTCGTGCACCGACGCGGAACGGCCGGCGCCGGCTGGGCGCTGCTCTCTTCGGTCCTCTTCGCCGTCGTCATCCTGCTCCTGGACGAGGCGACGGCGCTGCCGCCGGTGGCCATCGCGGCCTACGGCCGGGTGGGCACGGTGGTCGTCCTCGTGCCGGCGGCCCTGCTGCTCGCCGGCCTGCGCCTGCCCCGGGTGCTCGTCCGCCGCACCATCCTCGCCGGCTTCGGCGACACCGCGGGATTCATCCTCTTCGCCGCGGCCATCACCATCGGGCCGCTGGCCGTGGCGTCGGTGGTCATCTCGCAGGGCGGGACGCTGGCCGTACTCGTCGGGTATCTCGCCCTGCGCGAGCGGCTCTCCAGGCTGCAGTACGTGGGCGTGGCTTGCACCTGTGCCGCGTGCACGCTGTTCGCGGTCAGCTGACTCAGCCGTCCTTCTCGCGCAGGTAGCGCTCGGCGATCTCGCGCAGCCGGGCCCGGGCGAACGGCCGGCCGTGACCGGGGTACACCACGTCCACGTCGAGCCTGCGCAGCAGATCCATGGTGCGCACGTACGCCTCGACGTCCGACTCGGGAAGCGTGTCGATGAGGCCTCCCTCGTACACGGCGTCGCCCGAGATGAGCGCGCGTTCTTCTTGATCGACGAGCCCGATGCTCCCCGGCGTGTGCCCCGGCAGGTCGACGATGCTGAACCTGCGGTCGCCGAGGTCGATCTCGTCGCCGCCCCGCACGAGGTGGGTCGGGGCGGCGCGCTCCGGCCGGAACGTGTACGGGTCGAAGCCCGGGAACGGGACGGCGTCGACGAGCACCGGCGGCGGCGCGAACCCGCTGTCGGCGAGACGTGCGAGCAGCGGCGGGGACCACAGGGCCGGAGCGAGGGGCGCCCCGTCGCGCACATGGCTCGCCAGGTCCTGCTCCGCCGGGTGCAGCAGGCGTCGCTCGAGCTCGTGGAAGCCGCCGATGTGGTCGATGTGCGCGTGCGTGCACACGCAGACGATCTCCCGCCGGCGCCCCCCGCGCACGAGGCGCGCCAGATAGGGCGCCAGCGCGCCGATGCCGTTGCCGGTGTCGACGAGCAGGTCGCGGTCCCGGCCGCGCAGGTACCAGAGGTCGGCGCGCAGCAGTTCGTCCATGTGCGGCTCGGTGATGACCGCCGTCCTGGCCGTCACCCACGTGAGGCTGAACCAGTCCGCGGCGACCGGCAGGCTGGGGCGTGCGTCGGAGCTCGTCTCCATGCTCTCATCCTCCCCGGCCTCGCGGCGCGGAGGCAACCTGCTTTCGCGCACGGGCGCGTACTCGCGGCGCCTCCCCCGCAGGTGGCATGCCCATCATCCGCCCTCTCTCCGCCTGTATCCATTGGCTACCTATGCTGGAGGACCAGACCGACAGTGACGGGCGGAATGGATATCCGGCGGCTACAGCAGCGCAGAGCGTGCCGCCGGCGGACCCGCTTGGCCAGGATCCCGGCGGACGCCGGACAAGCCGGCCACGCGCTCCGGTAGACTGGCCGCGTGCTGACCATCCTCTCAGGCCTGCTCTGCGCCCTCTCGTACGCATCGAGCGACATGTTCTCGCAGCGCGTCACGCGCGAGACGCGGGCGCTCACGCAGATGGTCTGGGTGCTCGCGACCGGCGTCGTCATCATCGTCCCGGTCGCGCTGATCCTGCGTGGCCTGCCGGACGGGGGCGAGTGGACCGGCGCCGGGCTGGCGGCGCTCGCCGGAGTCCTCTACTTCGGCGCGCTCTTCTGCCTGCTGCGCGGCCTCAACGTCGGCGACCTCGGGCTCATCTCCGCGGTCGTGTCCCTGCAGGGCGCCTACCTCGCCGTCGCCGTGATCCTCCTCGGCGAGCCCGTGACGCCGCTCCTCGTCGCCGCGCTGGCGCTGTGCGTGGTAGGCGCCGTGCTGACGTCGTTCGAAGGGCGCGCCGGGTCCACCAGAGGCGCGCCGTGGGCGTTCGCCGCCGGCCTTCTCTTCGCCGGGGTGATGCTCTGTTACAACTACGGCGACATCGACTGGCTCTCCCAGACCGCGATCTCGCGGAGCGTCTCGCTGCTCGTCACGCTGCCGATCGCGTTGTTCACCGGCAGCGTCGCCGTTCCCAAGGCTCTCCGTGTGCGCGCGGCCGGCGCGGGCGTGCTGGAGCTCGCCGGCCTCTCGCTGCTCACGATCACCTTCGCGCTCGGTCCCGCTACGGTGGCCGGCGTGACGACCACCCAGTTCGGCACCTTCGCCGTGGTGCTGGGCTTCGTGCTCCTGCACGAACGCCCGAAGCCCAACCAGTGGGCCGGCATCGCCTGCACAGTCATCGGAGTCAGTCTGCTCGGCCTGGTCGTCTGACGTTCACCGCCGCGCGTCCATCCGGTAGACTGCGCGCACACCTTCCGGGGACCCGGCCCCGCACCCGCGGACGCCGCGCCGAGCCCGGCCGTTCAAGGAGCACACCCGCGATGGCAGCCAACCTCATCGACGACAGCCACCTGAAGAAGACCCAGGAGATGTTCGCCAAGTGCCAGGAGGTCATCTCCGGCGGCGAGTCGAGCTACGCACGGCTCATCGGCACGCGCCCGATCGTCATGGAGCGTGGCGAGGGCGCCTACTTCTTCGATGTCGACGGCAACGCGTACATCGACTGGTGCATCGGCTACGGCCCCATGATCTTCGGCCACCGGCCCAAGCCCATCCTCGACTCCATCATCGCCCAGATCACGCAGGGCGGCATGCTGTACACCTTCCCGCACGAGCTGGATTACGAGGTCGGTCGGAAGATCGTGCAGGCCGTGCCCGGCATCGAGCAGCTGCGCTTCGCCAACTCCGGCTCCGAGGCGACGCAGGCGGCCATCCGCCTCGCACGCGCCTACACAGGCAAGGACAAGGTGATGAAGTGGGAGGGAAGCTACAACGGGTTCCTCGACTGCCACGCCTACTCGCACGTGCCGGCCCTCGGGGCGGCGGGCACGGAGAAGTTCCCTCGCACGCTGCCCTCCGGGGCCGGCATCCCCAAGGCCATGGAAGAGACCATCGTGGTCGCGCCGTTCAACGACATCGACGCGGTCGAGGTGCTCGTCAAGCGCAACCGCGACCAGCTTGCTTGCGTGCTCGCCGAGCCGATCCTCGGCGACGCCGGCATCATCCCGCCGGTGCCCGGGTTCCTCGAGGGTCTGCGCCGCATCTGCGACGAGAACGACGTGGTGCTGATCTTCGACGAGATCATCACCGGCTTCCGCGTCTCGCTCGGCGGCGCCCAGGAACTGTACGGCGTCACGCCGGACATCACCTGTGTCGCGAAGGCGGTCGGCGGCGGCACGCCGGGCGCCGCCGCCTTCGGCGGCAAGAAGGAGATCATGGAGCTCGAGGCCGACGGCACGGTGCTGCACGGCGGCACCTACTCGGGCAACCCGATGACCCTGGCGGGCATGAACGCCGCGCTCGACATCCTCATCAACGACCGCGAGCGCGTGTACGGCCACCTCAACACGATCGCGAACGCCATGGTCGCCGGCATGCGCGGCATCTTCGCGGAGAACGGCGTGCCGGCGTACATCAGCCAGGTCGGGCCGATGTGGCAGGTGTTCTTCGGTCACGAGGAGCCGGTGACGAAGTACCGTCAGGCGCGTGCCAGCGACACGCGCTTCTTCGAGCAACTGCAGACCGAGTGCCAGGCGCGCGGCGTGTACTTCCACAACTTCAACTTCGAGCGCTTCTTCGCGAGCACGGCCCACACCAAGACCGAGGTCGACCGCAGCCTCGAGGTGATCGCCGAGGCGACGAAGATCGTCAAGGACCGGCTGAGCGCGATCCCCGCCGGTCTCTGAGTCGGGGCAAGCAGGACGGGGCGGGCGCGGCCGGGAGGCGGCGCCCGCCCCGCCGGCGTACGGGGCGGGCATCGGGCGCGGACTCCGCCTCGGCCTCAGCGCAGGCTGAGCACCCAGAACACCTGGTAGGCGACGACGGCGGCGAACACGCCGGTCATCAGCGCGGCTGCCACTGTCGCTATGGTGTACACGCGCAGCCGCCAGAGCAGCAGCGCGCCGAGGCTGACGATGCCGACCTTGAAGAGCAGGGCCTGCAGCGTCCCGGCGCGCAGGAAGTAGTCCATGATGCCGTTGGATTCCGTGGCGAACCCGAGCCACATGGCGTACCGGGTGAGCGCCAGGTCGGCGACGTTCAGGACCAGCAGTTCGGCCAGCAGGAGCAGCAGGAGGCGGTCGCGGGCCTCGCTTGGGCGCCGCGGGGTGTGGCGGACGCGGAAGGCCGGGCTCACCGTGGCATCCTCTTCACGACGATCGCGAAGGAGCCGGCGGCGCGCTCGATCCAGGCGACGGTCTCGCCGCTGACGGCGACCTCCGTGACGCGGTCCTCGACTGCGGCGACGAGGAACGGCCGGGAGTCTCCGAGGCGGTGCCCCATCACGCGGAAGCCGGCGCCGGCCCGCTCCGCCCAGACGACGGTCCGCCCATCATAGGCCGGGCCCGCCAGGCCGGTGACACCGGAGGCGACGGTCTGCTGGCCGCCGGTGTCGACGTCCACGGCGGCCACCGCGCCGGATCCGGCCGCGTCGCTCCCCTGCCCCCACACGAGCGTGCGGCCGGCGAGCGCGAGCCCGGTGAGCTTGCCGCCCGTCAGTGAGGCCGAGACCGACCACCGGGACCCTCCGGGGAGCTCGCTCGCCACGAACGGACCTGTCCAGCTCCGCGCCCAGACGACGAGACGGCCGGAGACGACGGGCGCCCCGTCGCCGTCGGCGACGGGGATCAGCCGCTCGCCGCCGACGAAGGACGCCAGGATGCGCGGCCGCCCCAGCGTGACCGCCGAGCACCACACGGCCAGAGAGCCGGAGAGCGAGGGGTAGGAGCGTATGGACCCGACCTCCCCGTTCGTCCAGCGCCGTCCCGTGACGGTGTCGTACACGACCAGCCGGGCGGCGAGACTCGCCTGGCGCTCGGCCTCGAACCAGACCGCGTAGCGGTCGCTCACGGCAGGGTCCCACGTGACCCGCATGCCGGCGCCGGGACCGAGCAGGATGAGGTCGCCGTCGGCCGTGTCCAGGTACTCGATGGACGCGCCGTCCTGCCAGATGAGGCGGGATCCGTTCAGCCCCAGGCCGCTGAGTTCCTGTCCGGACTGAGCGGTCAAACGCCAGCCGTCGGCCGTCCGTGTGGCCTCCGGCAGCTTGATCAGGTACGAGCGCTCGAGCCGGTAGCCTGCGCCGCCGAGCGCTACGCCGGCGGCCAGCACGACCAGGGACCAGATCGCCGCGCGCAACCACGACGGCCGGCGCGGCGCCGGGCCTTCGGGCATGCGACCAACGGGCGCGCCGCCGGCGAGCGGCGCGGCGGCCGGCTCGTCGTTCAGCTTGTCCGGCACAGGTGGAGGAGGTCGGCGTACACGCCGTAGGCCGTCTGCGGGACGAGAGCGTGGCGTTCGCTCACCAGCACGTCCGCCATGAGATCGGTGTGCAGGAGCGCGCCGAGCGACTCGCCGCTCACCGCGGCGAGCGGGTGTTCGATGTCGAGTTCCTCGGCGCGCAGCCGGGCACGGACGGCGCCCGCCGGTTCCCGCCACACCGACGAGACCAGGCGCAGCCGCTTGCCCTCCGCGCGCGCCTGGACGATGCGCTCGAGCGGCACGCCGCGCAGGCTCTCGCGCTCGACGTCCGCGGGCGTTATGGCGGCGTCCATCGCGACGTTGGCCAGCGCCGCCGCCTTGCTCGCCGCGTCCCAGCCGTCCACGTCGTTGCTCGGGTCGGCCTCCGCGTACCCCTCGGCCTGCACCTGCGCCAGCGCGTCGTCGTAGCTCCGGCCCGTGCCCATCGCGTCGATGATGAAGTTGGTCGTAGCGTTGAACACGGCCTCGAAGCCTCGCACGGTGCAGTCGGGCAGTGTGTACTCCAGGAGGCTGAAGACGGGCAGGCCGTCCATCACGGTGCTCTCGAAGCGGATGCGGCGGCCCGTGCGGGCGGCGGCCGCCGCGACCTCCGGCCAGCTCCAGGCGATGGGCCCCTTGTTGGCGGTCACCGCGTCCATGCCGAGGGCGAACGCTTCGAGGACGTGAGTGGTGGCCGCCGGCCGGTACGAGGTCGCCCCGGCGGCGACGCCGGAGAGGTCGCCCATCACGGTGAGCTCGACGAGCACGTCGGCGCCGGAGGCGGCCATCAGCTCGGCCGCCGGCCTGGCCGGCTGCGGCGGGGCCGGCCCGTCCCCCGTGGCCGCGAGCACCTCGGCCGGCGTGAGGCCGGCCGGCTCGAGGAGACTGCCGTGCCGCGTGCCGGCCGCGCTGACCAGCACGCGCAAGCCGTGGCGCTCGGCGAGGACGCGCTCCTGCCCGGCGAGCAGCTCGCAGAGCGCGCGCGCCACGCTGCCGAAGCCGAGCAGGCAGAGGCGGACGGTCTTGACGCCGCCGGCCGATGGCTCGTCGGCGAAGCCGGCCAGCGGGAGTCGCACGTCGCGGACGGTGCCGGCGGCCGGTGAGGGGTCCCGCGGAGCGGCCGGCGCGGCGGTCATCGCACCGATCGGGAGAGGTCGCCCACCGCGCTCACGAGGCGCTCCAGCTCACCCTCCGTGGTGTACGGGGCGAGCCCGACGCGCACGAGGCCGCCGCGCGGCTGCAGGCCGAGCAGTTCCACGAGTCGCTGGGCGTAGAAGTCGCCGTCCCAGGTGAAGAGGCCGCGCTCTCCCAGCGCACGGCACACCTGCCCGGCCTGGAAGCCGTCGAGGGTGAAGGAGACGGTGGACGTGCGCGGGACTGCCCTCCGGCGGCCCGTACAGCGTCACGCCGGGGATGCGCTCGAGCTGCTCGCGTAGTGCCTTCGCGAGCGGCTGCTCGTAGGCCTCTGCCGCGAGCATGCCGGCCACGACCGCCCGGCGCCGGCCCTGCGTGCCGGCGGGCAGGCGGTCCTGCACCGTGCCCAGGTGCCGCTCGCCGAGGTCGGCGATGAAGTCGACGGCCGCGGTCGTCCCGGCCATACCCTCGTGGTTGAGCGTCCCTGTCTGCCACACGAACGGCGGGTCGGGCTCCTGCGTGCACAGCCGGACCGGGTCGAGCAGCCGCGTGGTCTCGCGGCGCGCGTACATGAGCCCGACGTGGGGGCCGAAGAACTTGTAGGCCGAGCAGAGAAGGAAGTCGCAGTCGACGGTGCGGACGTCGATCGGCCCGTGCAGCGCGTAGTGGACGGCGTCGATCACCGAGAGCGCCCCAGCTTCGCGCGCCAGCGCCGCCGCGCGCGCCACGTCGTTGACCGTACCGACGGCGTTGGAAGCGTAGCCGACGGCGATGAGCTTGGTCTTGCCCGGCTCGACCAGCCGTTCGAACGCGTCCCAGTCGAGGGTGCACGTCTCGAGGTCCACGGGCACCTCGCGGATGACCGCGCCCTTCTCGGCGAGGCGCTTCCACGGGCCGCGGTTCGCCTCGTGATCCAGCTGCGTGATCAGCACTTCGTCGCCCGGGCGGATGTCGCGGCCGATCGTGTCGCTGAGCAGGAAGGCCAGCGTCGTCATGTTGGCGCCGTAGCCGATCTCGTCCCAGTCGCAGCCCAGGAGGTCGGCGCCCGCCTCCTGGGCGGCCTGGATGGTGGCGTCCGTCTCCTCCGACGTGATGAACGTGCCGTGGATGTTGCAGTTGTGGTTGGCGAGGTAGTCTGCGACGGCGTCGATGACCCGCTGCGGCGTCTGCGTGCCGCCCGGCCCGTCAAGATAGGCGGCCGGGCGACCGTCCACCATCCGCTTGAGCGCAGGGAACTGGTTGCGGACGTAGGCGACGTCGAACGGCGGCATGGCTCACCTCTGGGCTTGCGGTGGCAGGAACACAAGTGTATCGCCCGGTGCAGGAAGGGTGTACTTGGGGCACGATGGGAGGACGATGACGAGCCGGGACAAAGTCAGGAGAGGAAACGGCGGGCGTGCGCCCTCCGGCCAGGGCGCGCTTGGGCGCGCACTGGAGCGCGAGTTCCCGGTCATCTGCTTCGCCTGGGACGGCACGGCGGTGGAGCATCGGGAACAGGACGCGTCCGCCGTGCGCAGCCGCGTGGAGCGGCTCGCGGCCCTCGGCGTCGACATCGCCGTCGTCAGCAGCGCGCACGTGCGCGAGGTGGACGAGCAGCTGCGTGCCCGGCCGGGCGTCGAGGGCCGGGTCTTTCTCTACCTGTCCCGTGGGTCCGAGGTGTACGTCCTCGGCCCGTCCGGCCCCCGCCTGCTCGAGCGCCGCACGGCCACGCCTCTCGAGGAGGAGCACCTCGCGGTCGCGGCCGAGGCCCTGCTGGAGCGGCTCGCCGAGGCGGGGGTGGACGCGCGCCTCGTGCCAGGCCACCTTAACCGGCGGTCGGTCGACCTCGTCCCGGACTGGACCGAGCCGCCCGGCAAAGAGGTGGCCGAGCTGCAGCGGCGCGTGGACGAGCGCCTGCGCGCCGCCGGGTTCGACGGGCTTCGAGAGGTGCTCGCGCTGGCGCGCGGGCTGGGCCGGGAGGCCGGCCTCGCACATCCCGCGGTGACCAGCGACGTACGGCACGTGGACATCGGTCTCACCGGCAAGAGCGACGCCATGCGTGCGGTCACCCAGGGGCTGGTCCTGGGTCGCGGGCGGGAGCCCCGCGACCTCCTCGTGCTGGGCGACACCTTCGGCGCGGTGGCCGACGGCGAGGGCACGGATTCTCCGATGCTCATTCCGGAGCTGCGCCGCGCCGTGTACGTGAGTGTCGGCGCGGAGCCTGCGGGGGTGCCGCCGCAGGTGCTGCACGCCGGCGGCGGCCCCGTCGTGTTCCTGGACATCCTCCACGACCAGCTCGCGATGCGCGAGATCGTCGCGTCGCAGAGCTTCCCCGAGCCCACGGACGACCCGGCGTGGCGGTTCGAGGTCAAGGGGTTCGACCCGTTCCGGGAGCGCGAGGTGGAGACCTGGCTCACCGTGGCCAACGGCGAGACCGGCACGCGCGGCGCGCTGGCGGAGGGGTCGGCCATCTCCACGCCGGCCACCTTCGTCGCCGGCGTGTTCGGCGACGGCACCGGCGACCCCTCGTTCCGCCAGCCGGTGCCGGCGCCCGACTGGACCGGCATGCGTCTGATGGTCGCCGGGAGCGCGCTGACGCTGTCCAACGGCGAGATCCTCGACCACGAGCGTGTGCTCGACCTGCGCCACGGCGTGGTGTTCCGCACCTGGCGCCAGCGTCTGCGCAGCGGGCGTACGGTGCGCCTGCGGACCGCGCGGTTCGCCTCGCTGGACGACCGGCAGCTGATGGCCGCGCGCGCCGAAGCCGTGCCCGAGGACTTCTCCGGCACGCTGGTGTGGCAGAGCGCCATCGGGGTCACGCACGCCGGCGGGCCTACCAGGGAGACCGAGTTCGAGGTGCTCGAGGACCCCCCGGGCCTCGTGGCGAGCACGCGCGGCCGCAACGGCGGCGGACACGTGCTCGCGGTGACCACCAACCCGGCGCCCGGCTCGCCGGTCGTGCGCACGCCGCAGCAGGCGCGCGACGTGATCGGAGGACGCCTCGAGCCCGGCGACCCGGCGACGGTGGACCGCCTCGCCGCCATCGTCTCGGCGCGGACCAGGGTGCCGTCGCGGGAGGTCGCCCGCCGCGCCCTCCAGCGGGCGCGCGAGACCGGCTACGACGAGCTGCTGCGGCGGCACGCGGCGGCGTGGGAGGCGGCCTGGGACGCCGCCGACCTCCGCGTGGACGGGGACGCCGGCGACCAGCACGCGCTGCGGTTCGCCATCTACCACATGATCAGCACGGCTCATCCCAACAAGGACACGGTCTCCATCGGCGCCCGCGGCCTGGGCGGCATGTCCTACTTCCTGCACGTGTTCTGGGACACGGAGATCTTCGTCCTGCCGTTCTTCATCTACACGCAGCCGGAGACCGCGCTCACCATGCTCAAGTACCGGTACCGCAACCTTCCCGGGGCGCGCGAGAAGGCGCACAACATGGGGTTCAGAGGGGCGCTGTATCCCTGGGAGTCCGCGGACAAAGGGATCGAGACGACGCCCCCGTACGGCTACGGCCCGAGCGGCGAGCGGGTGCCCATCCTCTCGGGTCTCATGGAACACCACATCTCGGCGGACATCGCCTGGGCCGCATGGGAGTACTGGAAGGCCACCGGCGACGACGGCTTCATGGCGTCGATGGGCGTGGAGATGCTGCTGGAGACGGCGCGGTTCTGGGTGTCGCGCGCCGCGAAGGACGACGAGGGCCGGTACCACGTCACGGTGGTCGTGGGCCCCGACGAGTACCACGAGGGCGTGGACGACAACGCGTACACCAACGTGCTGGCGCGCTGGAACATCAAGCGTTCGCTCGAGGCGCTTGAGTGGCTGCGGGGGTTCGACCCGGAGTACGCGGAGGAACTGGCGACGCGGCTGGGCCTGGACGACGGGGAGCTCGCCGACTGGCACGAGGTCGTCGACGGCTATGTGACCGGCTTCGACCCGAAGACGCTGCTGTACGAGCAGTTCGCCGGGTTCTACGACATGGCGGACGTGCCGCTCGAGAAGCTCCGCCCGCGGCCCATGGCCGCCGACCTGCTGCTGGGCCGTGAGGTCACGCTCGTCAGCAAGGTGGTCAAGCAGGCCGACGTGGTGATGCTCTGCCACGTGCTGGCGGACGAGATCGGCGAGGACGACGACGCGGGCCAACTACGACTACTACGAGCCGATCACCTGCCACGGGAGCTCGCTGAGCCCGGGCATCCACGCCGCGGTGGCGGCGAGACTGCACGACATCCCGGAGGCGACCCTGTACTTCAAGATGGCGGCCGCCATCGACCTGGCCGACAACATGGGCAACGCGGCCGCGGGGCTGCACATGGCCACGATGGGCGGCCTCTGGCAGGCGGCCGTCATGGGGTTCTGCGGGGTCATGCGCCGCGGTGAGGCGCTGCGCCTGGACCCGCAGCTGCCGAAGGCGTGGCGGCGGGTCCGCCTGCCCCTGCGGTTCCGCGGCGCGCGCCTGCACCTGGACTTCCGCGCCAGGAAGGACGGCGTGGACGTGGGTATAACCGTCGATGAAGCGCCGGTGAGGCTCCAGCTCGACGGAGTGGACCGAGAGTTGGCCGTCGGGACCCACTCGCTCCGGCGCACCAACGGAGAAACCTGGCAGGTGGACGAAGGATGACACTGCTCGTCGCCGTCGCTGACGCCGGCGCGGACCGCGAGCTCGTCCGGTCGGCTCGCGCGCTCGCCGAAGCCGCACAGTGGGAGGTGCGTGGCGTGCACGTGCGCGAACCCGGCGTGCCCGAGCCGGGCAGCGCCGACCTCGACGGCCTGGAGGTCACCGCCGTGGACGGGGACCCTGTAGCAGCGCTCATGGCGCTCGTCCAGGGCTCGGCGGTCGACGCCTTCGCGTTCGGTATCCGCTGCTCCTCCTCGCCGGAGACGCCGGGCGGCATGGGGCACGTGGCTGGGGCCCTGCTCGACCGTCACGCTGCGCCGGTGCTGCTGGTCAGGCCGGGCATGCGCCCGATCGCCGGCCTCAAGCGACTGTACGTGCCCCTCGAGGGCAGCCCGTCCGTGTCCGCGGCCATGAGGGCGGCGGACGACGCACTGTGCGCGCGAGGCCGGGAGATCGTGATGCTGCACGTGGTGACCGGCGATACGCCGGCCGAGTCCGGCAGCCTGCCGGCGCCGCGCATGACCGACCAGGAGCACTACGAGTGGAGCGCCTGGCAGGACGAGTTCACGATGCGCTTCTCGACCTGCCCCGAGGGCGGCCGTCACCGGGTGGCCGTGCGTGTGGGCGTGCCTGCGCGCGTCATCGCCGAAGAGGCGGCCAAGAACTCGGCCGAGCTCATCGTCCTTTCGTGGAACGGGAGCTTCGAGAGCGGGCACGGCGCCGTGATCAGGACACTCATCGACACGGCGCCGTGCCCGCTGCTCCTCGTGCCCAGCGACCCGCCGGCCGACGTCGCCTGACCCCTGCGAGTCGCTCGAGGCGGGATCTCCCGAGCCTTCGCCTCGCCCGCGTCCGGGGCGCCCCGGACGCATGGTTTGACACGTCCCGGCGCTCGTTGACAGACTTCGAGCATGGGGCGCTCGGCAATGGGGTCCGGGAGGGGCGTGCTCGCCGGGGGCGGGCTCGTGGTCGTCGTGGTCTTCTCGCTGCTCTGCGTCTGGGCCCCACCACAGGCGCGCGCTGTCGACCTGCCCATCCGTATCGACACCGCATCGACTCTCCTCGAGCACTACGGCTACGCGCCTGACTACCCCCTGAACATCCCTTCGTTCGACTCGCAGAACCGCCCCATCGTGCGCAGCCGCACATCATCGCAGCACGTCACGCGATCGGTGCTCAGCCTCGACCACGGCGGGTGGGCCGCCTCGTCGCTCATCAAGGCCGTGCGCAAGGCGTTCCCGACGTTCACGAACACCGTCAACGCCGGCGGATACGTGAGCGAGCGTGTCGAGACCGACGTCCACGGCCGCGCCTACACCCTGGTCGAGATCAGGGTGCGCGGCGGCCGGTTCTACAACGTCCTGTTGTACTCGCTGGACGGCTGCCGCACCTGGCGGCTCGTGAAGCTGCCGTTCGGCGGCAAACGCAGTCTCTACGACAAGCGAGACAGCGGCACGGCCGAATTGGAGCAGTACGCGGGCTGGAACGTGGGCGCGAGTCCGCCCCTCGTCGCGCTGTGGCGGCCGGTGGCGGACTGGCGCGGCAGCCGCGCGTCCCGCAACCTGCTGTACGTGGTCAAGCCCTACTTCGCCGGCCGGCGACTGAGGCTTCGAGAGCCGACGCTGGTGAGCACGCGCTTCATCGGACAGACGTATGGGGCGGGCGGTTCCTCGTTCGCGGCCTCGACGCGCAGGCGGTCCTACATCGTCTGGCCGGAGGTGGCTCGCAGGGGCGAGCCCGGGACGCCCACGTACGTCTGCGCGTTCGACCACGCGTCACGGACCATCAGCAAGCCGGTCTTGCTCGCCCTGGCGCGGCCGCGCAACAACGACCATGACGACCCGGGCATCGTCCGCGACGGTAACGGCTACCTGCACGTGGTGACGGGTGCGCACAACGCGCCCTTCCTCTACGCGCACAGCCTGGCGCCGTTCGATGTGAGTGCCTGGACGACTCCGGAGGAGCTCCTGACCGGTGGCTACGTTACCGACGGCGCGGCGCCGCCGGGGACCGCGCGGCAGACCTATCTGTCGCTGGCGTGCCTGCCCGACAACAGCCTCGTGACCGTCTTCCGCCAGACGCGTCGCGGGCTGGAGGCGGACTTTGGTGGCGCGCAGTACGACGCCCTGTCCTGCCAACGCCGGTCTCCGGAGGGGGGCTGGGGCGAGGCCGAGCGCGTGGTGTGCAGCGCCGACCGCCCCGGTTACGTCAACTACCATCAGAAGCTGACGGTGGACCGGCTGGGACGCCTCTATCTCTCGCTCAGCTACTTCAACCCGGGGGACTACCCCAGCAGGGAACGGGCGGCCAACCGGTTCCACCACCGCATGGTGCTGATCTCGAAAGACGGCGGCGCGAACTGGGAGTTCGCCGCCAAGAAGGACTTCGTCGAGGGCGTGGCGGCGGCAGGGACCAAGTAGGCGGAGGCGCCGTGGTGCCGCGTTCGCCGCGGCCCACCTCGCCCGGAGGGCGCGGCTATGAGGCCCGCGCCGCTCGTCTGACGCCTGGACCGGCTCGGCCGCGCCGCCGTGCCGGCCAGCACGGCCGACCTCTTTCCGTAGAGGGCGATGAGCACCACGCCGACGACGACGCTCACGATGCTCACCCACTGCGGCTGCGTGAGGTGCCAGAACCAGATCGGGTTGCGGCGCACGAACTCCACCAGGAAGCGCTCGATGCCGGAGAGCACGAGGAACCAGCCGAACGTCCACCAGCCGGACTTGTCGTAGCGTGTCGCCAGCCGCCAGAGGATCCAGACCACGAAGCTCATGGCGATGATCTCGTAGATGGGGGTGGGCTGGACGCGCACGCCGGGCGGCGTGGGCACCGTGCCGTTCGGGTACCCCATCGCCCACGGCAGGCTGCTCACCTTGCCGTAGTCGCCGTCACCGGCCAGCTGGCAGCCGACGCGGCCGATGGCGTACCCCATGGCGACGGCCGGCGCCATGGCGTTGGCGACGATGTCCAGCGAGTACCTGCGGATGAGCGTCCACCCGACCACGCCCACGAAGCCGCCGATGAGGCCGCCGTACCACACGAAGCCGGCGCCACCGAAGGCGACGTGCCAGAAGTCGGCCTTGATGGAGGCGAAATTCTCGATGAGGTAGTAGATGCGCGCGCCGACGAACCCGCCCAGACCCGCGGCGATGATGAGCTCGTAGGCGAACTCGGGCGGCAGGCCGCGGCGGCGGACCAGCGAACGGACGATGGTGATGCCCGGCACGATGAGCGCCAATGCGGCCATGAGGCCGAAGCTGTAAAAACGGAAGTCGCCGAATCTGGAAGAGGATGGGTCTCATGCTGCTGCCCAGTGTACCTTGATGTGCCCGTCGGGGGCCGGTCTAAGCATGAGCGGGCGGGCCGGCGGAGGCGCGGCCGGCGAGTTCGCGCGCCAGAGCGGGGTCCACGTCGCCGTTGTACGGTGACGCCGCGTTCGCCGCGCCGGCGCCGGCCGCGAGGCGAAGCGCCGCGTCGAGGTCGGGGCCACGCTGCAGCGAGAGCGCCAGCGCGGCGGCGAAGGAGTCGCCGGAGCCGACGGGGTTCACCGCGCGGACGGCCGGCGTCGCGACCTGCCGGGCGACGCCGTCCACCAGCCCGGCGGCGCCGGCGGCGCCGAGCGTGAGCACAGCCCCGGCGGCGCCGGCGTCGCACAGCCTCCGCGCGAGCGTGATCGCCTCCCCGACGAGCTGCTCGCGCCCGGAGTCCTTCTCGTCGTCGCACGAGGCCGCGGGTGGCCCGACGGCGGTGCGGGCCTCGGCGAGGTTGACCTTGACGAGGTCGGGCCGGCCGGAGAGCGCGGTCGCGAGCTGCACCCGGGTCGCGTCCACCAGCACCCGGTAGCCTCCCGAGCGGGCGGCGCCGAGCAGGTCGGTGTAGAAACCAGGCGAGGCGCCGGGAGGAGCGGCGCCGGTGACCACGGCCCACTCTCCGGGGACCGCCGTGTGACGCGCGACGAGCTCCGCCAGCGCGCGCTCGTCGTCGGCGGTGATCCGGGGTCCTTTCTCGTACAGGCGCGTGACGCTCCCGTCGTCCCCGAGGACGACGGTCGAGGTCCGCGCCTCGCCGCGCGCTCCGGCCACCTCGAGCTCGAGGCCTTCCTCCTCCGCGAGCTCGAGGATCAGCCGTCCGGTGCGCCCCGAGGCGAAGCCCGCCAGCAGCGCCTCGCCGCCCAAGGCTCGTGTCGCGCGCGCCACGTTGGCTCCCTTGCCGCCGGCCTGCACGCGCAGCGCGCGGCAGCGGGTCATGCCGCCGGCACGGACCGTGTCGGCGGTCAGCGTCCGGTCCACAGCGAGATTGGGACAGATGACGAGGGTCACGGGGAGAGGTCCTCCTGGTCGGTCGGGAACGGGTGCGTCAAGCGCGCGCTCAGCGCTTGAAGAGCACGTACCCCTTGCCGTCGGCGATCTTGACGTCGGTGTCGAGCGCCGACGAGAATCCCCGGAAGCGCCGCAGGATGCTGTCCGCCTGGGAACCTCGGGCCGCGGAGGCGACGCCCGACCCAATGCCGACCACCGGCACCAGTTGCGCGTCGATGGCGGTCCGGGAGACCTTGGCGCGCACCAGCACCGTCTCGGCGGTCTCGCCGCTGAACCCCGCGGTCACGCCGGTCGCCGCGGCGGTCTGCGCCGGAGCCCGCCGAGGAGTCGTGGTCCCGGGCCCGGTAGATGGTGTACGGCTTGTCCCGGTGATCCGACATCGGTGACTCATGGTACACGGAGCGGCCTCGCCTCCGTCCGCGCGGAGCCTGGTGATAGGGTGGCCGCGTCCAGGCGAGGCGGGGGAGATGCGCTCACAGATGCACGCGAGCAGCGCCGGAGGGGGCCGTGCGGCCGCGTGCGCCGGTCCCGTGCTCCTGCTGCTGGCGGCCGGCCTGGCCGCGGCGCTCGTCCTGCTCGGCGCGGCCTGCTCCCTGCAGTCCTCAGGAGAGGATCCGGCCGCGGCCGCCCGTGCGCGTGTCCTCGAGCTCGCCCGGCCGCAGTTCGCGCGCGCCGCCGCGGCCGTGCGCGCGCAGGACCGCGCGGCGTTCATCGCGGCGCTCCCCCCCGACGGCGGCCAGGCGGACGCTCGGTCACTCCGCGAACACCTCGCGGCGATCTACTCCGCACTGTCCCCTCTTCCGTGGACGTCGTTCGGCCTCTCGGTCGAGCCGCTTCCCGGCCAGGAGGGGGTCTACCGCGTGCTCGGAAGCGGGAGGCTGGGCGACGCGGAGCCGTCGGACCGCCTCGCGGTCGTCCGCTACCTGCGGCTGGCGGCGGCGCCGGACGGCGTCACCGTCACCGAGGACGTGACGCCCGAGAACCTCCGGCGGCGGTACCTGATGGCGCTGCACGACCCCGTCGTGCTGCAGCGCCCCGGCTTCATCGTTCTCGCCGACCGATGGGCGCGCGACCGTGCGCGCACGGTCGCGGCCTCGGCGCGCCGTGCGAGGACCAGGCTCGAGGCCCTGGGTCTGGACGCGAGCCCGACCGTGCTGGTCACCATCTACGGGTCGGCCGAGGACGTGCGCGACGCCCTCGCCGTCCGGCTTCCCTCGGTGCGGCTGCGCTTCTTCGCGCACGCGCCGTTGCGGGTGGCAGGCGAGGAGGCGTCAGTGTCGGACGTGGGGGTGATGGGCCCATGGCTCCGCGACCCGGGCCAGCCGGTGGACGGAGTGTTCGTGCATGAGCTGGCACACGCGTACACGGCGGGCTGGTTCGCCGGCGACAAGACGCCGCCGGCGCTGCTCGCTGAGGGCATCGCCGCGGCTGCCGAGGGCGCCCCGGTCTCCGCCGGACTGCGGGAGGAGGTGGCGTCGGGCGACAGCCTGTGGCCGCTGCCCGAGTCGTTCGCCGTGGAGGACGTGTGGGACGGGGGGGACATGGCCGCCATCGGGCTCGGGTACGAGGTGGGCCGGTCTCTGGTCGACTACGTCGACCTGCGCTGGGGAGCGGGCCACCTGGAGGAGTTCGTCAGGGCGGTCGCCGCCGCCGAGCCGACCGAGGCCGGCATGGATGCCGCCCTCGGAGCGGCGCTTGGAGTGAGCTGGGACGAGTTCTTCGCCGGCTGGCGCAGGTTCGTCCTGCACGGCGGCTGAACCCACCGGCGCTGCGCGCCGTACACTATGCTGATGAGCCCCGCCTCCCGCAGAACTCGTCCGCTCCTGCTGCTCGCCGGCTTCGGGCTTGCCTCCGCCGTCCTCTTCCTCGTCGTCGCCGGCACGCTGATGCCGCTGGCGGCGAAGGAGGAGGGCGCGCCGCCACGCGCGAGCTCCGGACCGGCCGGCGCAGCACAGATGAAGGCGGCGGCCGGGCGGGCCACGGCTGCCCTGACGGCCCGCGACGCCGCCGCCTGGCGAGCGGCGCTTCCCGCCGGAGGCGAGGCGCGCCGCTCGCTCGACAGTCTGTACCGGCACCTCGTGCGCCTGCCCTGGAGCGAGGTGCGCGTGATCGCCGAGCCGGTCGAGGGGCTGGCCGGACGGTTCTACGTGGGAGCGGTCGGAGAGCTCGGCGGAGCCGAGCCGTCCGACCGCATCATGGCCCGGCGCGTCTACGACGCCGAGGTGCGCGACGGCCGCCTCACGATCCGCGACGACGTCACGCCGCGCGCCATCCGCGGCCAGCAGGTGATGGCCTTCGAGAAGCCGGTGGCCGTGCGGCGCAACGGGCTGGTGGTGATCGCCGACAAGGCCGAGCAGGCCGCCGCCGAGGAGCTGGCGCGCGCCGGCGGCCCGGCGCGCGAGCGGCTGGGACTGCTCGGCATCAGCTCGGGCAGGCCGGTCGTCGTCTACTACTACGCCTCGCGTCGTCAGCTGCTCCGCTCTCTGGGGGAGGACCCCGGGGAGGCGCGCATCCGGTTCTTCTCGCACGCGCCGCTGCACCTCGACCACACGCGCACCTGGACGCGCGACGTGGGCGTGCTCGGTCCCGCCCTGACCGGCAAGGAGTCGTGGACGCCGCGGATGCTGGCGCACGAGCTCACTCACGCGTACACGTCGGACTGGTTCCGGGGTGTCAGGCACGCACCGACGCTGCTGGCCGAAGGGCTGGCCACCGCCGTCGAGGGCGGCCGGAGCTTCCAGCCCCTGCGCGACGACCTCGCCTCCGGCGGGCGGACCTTCCCCCTCGAACGGGCGCTCCGCGCCGGGAGTCTCTGGAAGGGCAATGAGATCGGCAAGGTGCGGCTGGCGTATCTCGAAGGCGCTTCTCTGGTGCTCTACGTCCTCGGCAAGTGGGACCTGCCGTCGCTCAGGGAGTTCGTGCGCGCGGTGAGCGACTCGGACCTGCGCGCGGATGGGCTGGACGCGGCCGCGCGCGAGAGCCTCGGGGTGAGCTGGAGCGAGCTCCGCGCCGGCTGGGAGTCGTACGTGCAGACGCTTCCCTGACCTCTGCAACAGCGGCCCGCCGCCAGGCCGACCACGGACGTGGCGCGCGTACCCGCGTAAGGTTGCGGCGGCGGCCCTGGGGGGGTACACCCTAAACAGCAGTGCTACCAAAGGAGAGCTGCATGCGCTCGAGACTCCTCATCCTCATCTCGCTCGTCGTCCTCGCCGCGGTGGTCCTCGTCGTCGGCGTCGCGGTCGCCGGAGCGGGGCAGTCCGACCCGCTCCCCGCCGTCACGGCGCCGGAGCTCCTGGCGAAGATGGCGCAGGCCGACGGCGTCACGGATGTCAGCGGCGAGATCGCCTGGCACAACGGGCTCTTCGGCGACCTCTCCCAGGCGAGCGCCATGGGCCACCTGCCGGCCCAGTCGCCGCTCACGAGCAGCGGCTCCGGCCGCATCTGGATGAGCAAGGCCGGCATGCGCATCGAATCTCAGGGAGGCGGAGGCGACCAGGTGGCCGTCGTCGACAAGGCGCAGCGGACCATGTGGGTCTACGACTACGCCTCGAACACCGCGAAGAAGACGGTCGTCAGCGGATCGGCGCCGGCGGAGACCACGTCTCCGGCGCCCAACGCCGTCATGCTGACCCCGCAGGCGATCGCCCTGTACCTGCAGCGGCTGTCGGCGCTCACCACCGTCGAGGTCGCCGGCCAGACCAAGGTCGCCGGCCGCGACACCTACCAGCTGCGCTTCACGCCGGTCGCCCAGGACACCGCCCTCGGCTACGTGCAGGCGGCCGTCGACGGCCAGACCATGCTGCCGCTGCAGCTCGAGATCTACGCCCGGGGCGCTACCACTCCCGTCATCAAGCTCGGGTTCACCAGCGTGAGCTACGACTCCATCGACCCGTCGATGTTCGCGTTCACGCCGCCGCAGGGCGCCAAGGTCACCACCAGGACGATCGACTCCGACCAGATGCGCGCCGAGCTGCAGAAGGCCGAGTCGGCTCAGGGGTCCGCGCAGCCCACCCAGAAGCAGCTGACCGACGCGCTGCAGGCTGTGCAGGGCGCGCTCCTCACGCGCGACCAGGTCGCCAAGCTGGTGCCGTATGAGCTGGCCTACGCGCGGGACTACACGGCACGGCCGTACCGGTGGGGCGCGGTGCTCGGTGAGGGCGGCCCGCTCGCGGCGGACGGCTCGCCGCTGCTGCAGGCGATAGGCGCGGCCACAGGACTGGACCTCGGGGCGATGACCTCCGGCGCGCAGGGCGACGGCGCCGCCACGGCGAGTCCGGCCAGCGTGCTGCTGTACGGCAAGAGCCTGGGGACCATCGCGCTCGTGCAGACCAGGACCACTCCCGAGCTCGAGCAGCAGCTCAAGCAGGCCGGGCAGGCCGGCCAGATCCTGGGCTCGGCCACGGTGAACGGCGCCAAGGCGCTGGAGGTCGGCACGCCGCTCGGAGGCGTCATCGTGTGGCAGCAGGGCGACACCACACTGGCCGCCGGCGGGATGGTGCCGATGAGCGACCTGGAGGCTTTCGCGAGCTCCGTTCGTTGACGTGGACAGTCGCGTGACGCACGACGTCGCTGAAGCGCAGAAGCGGAGTGAACCGGAGGGGGCGCGGCCCGGGCAGCCAAGCTGCGACGGCCGCGCCCCCATCCTGACCACGCACGCTCTCACCAAGCAGTTCGGCGGCTTGCGGGCCGTCGACGGCCTGGACATGACGGTCTGCAGAGGCGACGTCTTCGGCTTTCTCGGCCCCAACGGCGCCGGCAAGACGACGGTCATCCGTCTCGTCCTCGGCCTGATCCACCCCACGAGTGGCTACGCGGAGGTGTGCGGGCACCGCGTGCCGGGCGAGCTGCAGGGCGCGCTGCGCCACGTCGGCGGGTTCGTGGACGACCCGACGTTCTACCCCTTGATGAGCGCGCGTCGGAACCTGCGCCTGCTGGGCAGCATGACGGGGCCGGTGAGCGAGGAGCGCATCGACGAGGTGCTGCAGATCGTCGCGCTCAGCGACCGCGCCGACGACCGCGTCGGCGGCTTCAGTCATGGGATGAAGCAGCGCCTCGGCATCGCGCAGGCGCTGCTGCACAGCCCGGAGCTCATCGTGCTCGACGAGCCCACCAGCGGCCTCGACCCGCGGGGCATGAAGGACGTGCGCGAGCTCATCCGCGAGCTCGGAGCCTCCGGTACCACCGTCTTCCTGAGCTCACACCTGCTGCACGAGGTAGAGCAGGTGTGTACGCGCGCCGTGATCATCAACAAGGGCCACGTCGTGGTGCAGGGCCCGGTCAGTGAGCTCCGGCCCCAGAACGACGCCATAAAGGTACTCACCGGCGACCAGGCCCGCGCCGCCGAGGTGCTGCGCGGTCAGTTCGGCTCCGGCGGCGTCAAGGCGGATGAGGAGTACCTCGTCGTCGCGGCCGACCAGGACGCCGTGCCCGAGATGGTCCGGCGCCTGGTCGCGGACGGCGTCGAGGTGCGCGCGGTCGTGCCGGCGTCGGAGCAGGGGCTCGAGGACTTCTTCCTCGAGCTCACCTACGACGCCGGCGAGCCGCGCGCCAAGAAGCGCTCGGGCCTCGCGCGGCTGCTCCCGGGAGGCCGGCGGTGAGCGCGGTGCCGGGACCGGCCGGTACGGGAGCGCCTCCCGTGACGCCCTCGCCCCCGGGGCAGGCCCACGGCAGCACCGCGGCCGGCATGCGCGGTCACGCCTGGGGTCCACTGCGGCGCGAGTGGGTCAAGCTGTTGTTCCAGCGGCGCAGCTACCTCATCTGGGGCGGCGCGTTCATCATCCCGTTCCTCATCGCGCTCGCCTTCTACCTCACGCGCAACAATCCCGACAGCGGCGGCGGACCCGTCTTCATGGAGCGCATCACCTCCAACGGGATGTTCGTCACGCTCGGCTCGCTGACGGTCCTCATCCCGTTCCTGCTGCCCATGGCCGCCGCCATGGTGGCCGGCTACATGATCGCCGGCGAGGCGGAGCTGGGGACGCTGCGCATCGTCCTGTTGCGGCCCACGCGCCGCGGCGCGTTCCTTCTCGCCAAGTGGGCGATGGCGATGGTGTACCTGGCGGTCGGGTTCGGGCTGATGCTCGCCGGCGGCCTGCTGTTCGGCGGCGTCTTCTTCGGGCTCCACCCCGTCACCACGCTCTCAGGCAGCACGGTCGGCGTGTGGCACGGCCTTGGGCTGATCCTGCTGAGCTGCCTGTACGCGCTTGCCGCCATGGGCTGCGTCGTCTCCCTGGCGCTGCTGTTCAGCACCATCACCGACTCGAGCCTCACGGCGCTGATCGCGACCATCGTCATCTACATCGTGATCACGGTGCTCATCCAGTTCAGCTACTTCGACTGGCTGCGCCCGTGGGTGTTCCCGCAGTACCTCACGGAGTACCTGAACTTCTTCCGCGACCCGATCTACTGGCGGCCCATCCTCAAGGGCCTGGGGATCTTCGCGCTCTGGAGCGTGGTGCCGACGCTCGCCGCCTACCTGGTGTTCCGGCGCAAGGACGTGCTCTCGTAGGGTAAGAACCGGGTATGACGGCCTTCGTCAAAGTCAGCGTGGCGCTGTTCCTGGCGGCCGAGGTCGCGATCGTCGTCGCCGTCGGGGAGGACGCGCTCATGCTCGTCTTGGGCTGGGCGCTTGGGGCGGTGGGTGTGGTGGCCGTGGGGTTCCTGCTGAGGCGGCATGCCGTGGCTCGCGTGGTCCTGGCGGCCGCGCTGGTGGCGGGGTGCGTGCTCTTCACCGTCGAGCTCGGTCTGTTCTTCGTCCCGGCCGCCGGCGTGCTGCTTGCGGCGGCAGTGGCGGAGCACCACGAGCGCACGCCCCGCCACAGGAGGCCCCATGACCGGACTCCCCTTCACGCAGGCAGGTGACCAGATGAGAGACATCCCACCCACCATGCGGGCGATGCGACTGGCGGCGCCGGCTCCTGTGGCGGAGGCGCCGCTCCGGCTCGTCGAGCTCCCGGTGCCCGAGCCGGGCCCGGGCCAGGTCCTCCTGCGGGTGCTGGCCTGCGGCGTCTGCCGCACCGACCTGCACATCCTGGAGGGCGAGCTGCCGCCGCACCGCTCGCCCATCGTCCCCGGCCACCAGATCGTCGCCGAAGTGGCGGCGCTCGGCGACGGCGCCGCGCTGGTCCCGCCGGGCGGCGAGCCCGGCGCCGCCCCGCTTGCCGAGGGCGACCGCGTCGGCGTGCCCTGGCTGCACCAGACCGACGAGACCTGCCGGTTCTGCCGCAGCGGCCGGGAGAACCTCTGCGAGCACGCGCTCTTCACGGGTTGGGACGTGGACGGCGGCTACGCCGAGTACACGCTGGCGCCGGCCGGGTTCGTCTACCGACTGCCGGCCGGCATGACCGCCATGGCGGCGGCTCCGCTGCTTTGCGCCGGCATCATCGGCTACCGCTGCCTGCGGCTGGTCGGCATCGTGGGCGACGACGCGGCGCTGCCCGGCGCCACCTCAGCAGGCCCCGTCGCCGAGCCTCACCGCTGGCCGGACTGGCCGGCCGACGAGCCGAGCCCGGAGCACGTGGAGCCCAGGCGCCTCGCCCTCTACGGTTTCGGCTCGGCCGCCTCACTGTGCGCGCAGGTCGCGATCTGGCGAGGCTGGGAGGTCTACGGCATCGCCCGCGACGAGGAGCACCGCGCCATGGCGCGAGAACTGGGCGCGGTGTGGGCCGGCGAGAGCAGCGACGACCCCGGCGTGCTCTACGACGCCGCGATCGTCTTCGCGCCGGCCGGCGAGCTCGCCGTCGAGGCGCTCCGCCGGCTGGACAAGGGCGGCATCGTCGCGCTGGGCGGGATCTACAGCTCGCCCATCCCGTCCATCGAGTACCCCTGGATCTACCACGAACGAGTACTGCGCAGCGTCGCCAACTCCACGCGTCAGGACGCGCGCGAGCTGCTGCGGGACGCGGCCGCCATCCCCATCGTGAGCCGCGTGCAGGAGTACGAGCTCGAGCAGGCCAACGAGGCGCTGCTCGACCTCAAGGAGGACCGGGTGCGCGGCTCGGCCGTGCTGCGCGTCGCCGCGGACTGAACTCCTCTGCCCCGCACGCCGCATCGCGCCGATTGGTCGGCGGCGCGGTCGCCTGCGGTTGCGGTCCCCGAACCCCGTTGTCTACCCTTGCTGTTCCCGCGACGCTGACCGAGATCGAGGAGGCACGGTGGCCGACGTTCTCATGTACAAGACCCTGTTCTGCCCCTTCTGCACCATGGCCGGAACTCTGCTGAGCCGCAAGGGAGTGACCTGGCGCGAGATCGACGTCACCCACGACGCCGCGCTCCGTCGGGAGATGGAGGAGCGTTCCGGCCGGCGGACGGTGCCCCAGATCGTGATAGACGATCGCAGCGTGGGCGGATACGACGACCTCGCGCGGCTCGACCGCGCCGGCGAGCTCGACCTCCTGCTCGGGCTCACCTGATCGCCAGCCTGTTCGCGATTCGCGCGGGTCACGCCCGCGCCGCTCAGCAGCCTCAGATGCAGTCGAAGAGGGCGTAGTCGTCCGACCCGGCCGCGGACTGGCCGCCGCAGGCGCCGGTGGCGACGCACCCGGCGCCGGCCGGTGCGGTCTCCGTGGCGGCGGCGCCGAGCTCCTCGAGCAAGGGCCGCACCAGGTCGCAGTACGGGAAGGGGGCGGCGTAGCCGGCGCGCGCGTCGTGGGCGCGAGCGGCGTAGTGGGCCTGCACCCAGCACTCGCCGCCGCAGGCGTCGGCGACCGGGCAGGCGAGGCACTCGGCCCGGTCCCGGGCGCGCGCGGCGCGCAGCAGCCGCAGGCTGCTGGACGTGCGCCAGATCGTCGCCAGCGTCTGCTCGCGCACCGACCCCGCCACGAAGGCGGGGTCCCCAGCCGTGATGACGCAGGCGTGCACACGGCCGGCGGGGTCGATCGAGAGATCGCGGCAGCCGGCCGCGCAGAGGTCGTTGCGCTTGCCGATGCGCCGCTGCCAGCCGGACAGGTTGTCGACGGTCAAGCCGATGTCGTCCGCGACCGCGAGCAGCCCACGGACGGCGGCCAGCAGCTCCTCCCCGGTCGGGACGAGGCGGTCCGCCTCCGCGCCCGTCATGCCTCGCTGGTGCGGCAGGATGAGGTGGAGCCGGCTGAGCCCGGCGACGCGCAGCTCGCGCGCGAGCTGCGGGAGGGCGGGCAGCGCCGGCCGCACCAGCACGGTGTTCGCGAGCGGCTCCAGACCCACCGCGAGCAGGTTCGCGACTGAGGCCATGACGTCGTCGTAGCTGCCCTCCCCGCGGATCCCGTCGTTGACGGCGCGCGGCCCGTCGATGCTGGCCAGCGGCTTCAGCAGGCCTCGTCCGGCGCGGCCGAGCTCACGCGCCCGAGGTGCCTCGATGCGGCAGTTGAAGAAGAACCTGGCTTTGGCCTCGTGCCGCCCGGTGACGTGGTCCACAAGCTGCACGAAGTCGTCGCGGGCCAAGGGGTCGCCGCCGATGAACACGAAGCTGCGCGCGCCGAGCGCGACGCACTGGTCGATCGCGGCGCGCCACTCGTCGGTCGTCAGCTCGTCGTCGCCCGTGGCCGCACCGTCGTAACAGTGCTTGCAGGCGCGCGCGCAGCGGTGGGTGACGTGCAGGTAGACCTCTCGCAGGCCGCCGGGCGGGTCGCCGCGCAGCGAGGCGCGGCCCTCGAGCCGGTCGAGCACACCGAGGTCGGCGGGCTCGTCGACGTCCACCCAGAGCGGGAGCTGCGCGACCCGCAGGCCCGCGGCCCGAGCCGCGCGCAGCGTGTGGTCGAGCAGCCCGGCAGTGCTCATCGGTGAGGCGGCCAGCAGGTCCGCGAGCGACCCGTGATGAACCTGCCAGGTCCGCCGGCTCAGGGCGATGAGGTAGTAGCCGCCGTCGGCGGCGGGGCCCAGCACCACGTCGCCGGAGTCGAGCTCGGCGAACGCCTGCTCCAGGTACTCGGGCGGCAGGGCAGGGCTGTCGCTGTTCACGACGGCCACCGCGCCGTCGCCCGCGGCGAACCGCTCGGCGAACACGCGGCTCAGCCGCTCGCCGAGCCCATCACCGCGCTGGCTGGTCCTCCGCCAGTCGCGGCTCCGGCCCTCGAGGGCGTCCGCGACGCGCCACAGGAGCCGATCGCCCGATGTGCTCGGACCTCGCGGAGCCTCCTCCGCGGCCTCCGCAAGGACGAGCTGCGCCTGGGGCACCCGCTCGGCCGCGTCGAGTGTGCCATGCAGGAGGCGCTCGTACACGGCGAGCGCGCCCTCGTCGCCCAGCGCGGTGGCCAGGCGGGTCTTGACGGCGCCTCGTACCAGCGGCCGCGCCATGACGACGACGCTGCGCCCGCTCATCTGGCTGCTCGCTTCTGCATCGGCTCAGTATGGCGGGGCCTGGGAGAGGTCACAATCCCGCCGCCTGCCGCCTTCGCGGCGAGCGGCAACGACTCGACGAGCGGGGCCGCCATGCCGATCAGCAGCGGCAGCCAGAGGCCGGCAGCCAGGCCCAGCGCGAGCGGAGTCAGCCAGTACCAGGCGTGCACGACCGGCAGGCACAGGATGAGCAGGGTGAACGTCCAGGCGAAGGCCTCGGCTGTCTTCTCACGGCCGCTGAAGCTGCCGGCGATCCAGATCGCGCCGCCCAGGAAGAGGGCCAGCGAGAGCCAGCGAGCGGCCTCACGGGTGGTGAGCGTGGCGAGCAGGGTGAAGAGGAGCGAGCCTCCGGTCCAGCCGCTGCCGCTCTCGAACAGGGAGCCGAAGGAACCGCCGGTGAGCAGGTACGGGACGTAAGGGAGGGCGAACGCCGGGACGAAGCCGAGCAGAAACCGGGGCCATGAGGCACGGCCGCCCAGCAGCGCCGGCACGAGCAGTCCGAGCGGCGTGACCTTGAGCGCGGCGGCCAGGCCGAGCGCGACGCCGGCCCAGCCGTCGCGCCGGCGGACGAGCAGGGCGGCGGCCAGTACGCAGAACAGCATCGCCGGCGCCTCCGCGTGCGCCGACTCCCACGTCTGCACGATGACGGCGGGGCAGAGCAGGTACAGTACCGTGGCCCGTCTGCGGAGCCTCTTTGCCGCGAGGAGCCAGACCGCCGCCGCGGTGGCCAGGTCGAACGCGCCGAAGACGAGCTTGAAGAGGAGGACTTCGGCGCGCGGCCGGGGCGCGTCGCGCGGGATCTCGGCGGCGCCGGCCGGACTGGCGCCGGCCGGCTCCTTGGCGACTCCGCGCCCGGCCGCGCGCGACGCCTCCGCCACCCCGAGGAACAGCGCCTGCGTCAGGGGCGGGTAGATCGTGCGCAGCTCCTCGTGATTGACCAGGGCGCGCCCCGAGTACCGCACCCGGTCGAGCTCGTGCTCGTAGGGCCGGTAGAGGTAGGGATTGATGCCGGCGAGCTGTACGCGCCCGTCCCACACGTAGCGGTGGTAATCGTCACTGAGGCTGGGCATCACCGGGAGGAAGATCAGGCGCAGGATGACCGCGGCGAAGACGGCCGCGCGCAGCGGCAGGCCCGTCGGCGCCGAGGCCAGAAGCGCGAAACCGGCGCCGGCGAGTACGTAGAATGCGGTGAACCGCGCCGCGTGCACGAGCAGGTCGCCGGAGACGGCGAGCCCGGCGAGCCCGGCGGCGAGGACGGCCAGACCGAGGTACGCGCGGAACCGTGGCGTCTTCAGCAGCTTCATCACAGCCAGACTACTGCATCGTCGTGCCGGTGCTCGACGAGGCCGCAGCCCTGCCGGCGCTGCTCGCCGAACTGGACGGCCTCGGCCTGCTCGAGCGGGCGATCTTCGTCGACAACGGCTCGACCGACGGGAGCGCCGAGCTCATCCGCGCCGCCGGCGCGACCCTGCTGCACGAACCGTGCCGCGGCTACGGCTACCCCTGCCTGACGGGCGCCCGTGCGGCCGCGGCCGCGGGCGCCCGCGTGGTCGTCTTTCTCGAGGCCGACGGCACCGACGACCCCGCGCAGTGCCGTTACCTCGCCGGCCCGGTGCTGGCCGGCGTCGCCGACCTCGTCATCGGCTCCCGGCGACGCGCGGTGCACGGCGCCTCCGACGGCCGCATGCCGCTGCACCAGCGTCTGGGCAACGACTGGCTCGCGCTCAACCTGTGGCTCTTCTTCGGCTTGCGGCTCAGCGACGACGGCCCGTATCGGGCCGTCCGTCTGGATCTGCTGGAGTCCCTGCGCCTCGAGGAGCGCGCCTACGCGTTCCCGACCGAGATGGTGGTGAAGGCGCGCCTCTCCGGCGCGCGCATCGCCATCCGTCAGACGCGCTACCGCAGGCGGGTCGGGTCGTCAAAGATCGCCGGCACGTGGCGGGGGTCGGCCGGCGCCGTCCGCGACATCTTCTGGTGCCTGCTCCGTCTGGGCTTGCTGGGCTTCCGGCCGGAGCCGCTCCGCCGCCGTCAGTAGACCGGCAGCCGCGGGTCCGGGTTCCGTCTCGCCAGCAGGGCGTCCAGCCCCAGCGTGCGTCCCGCCTGCGACAGGCTCACCGCCAGCAACAGAGCCGCCATGATGATGTAGGTGCCCGGCCAGTCGGTCGTCCCCGAGGTGGCCACCAGCAGGTTCAGCTGGAACAGCGCGGCGAGCAGCGCCGAGACCGGGGTGAACACCCCGAGTACGAGGAACAGCCCGAACACCACGAACTCGATCAGGAACTGACCGGAGGCGAACAAGGCCGCGTTCGGGATCATCACCTTGTCGAGCACGTCCGCGTACAGGCCGACCTTGGTCGTGTCCGCGTAGTTCTGTACGAAGTCGGCCCACCCGGAGGAGGAGTAGTACCCCTTGATCAGGTTGTCCGACCAGACGGCGAGGAAGATCGCCCCCATGAGGACGCGCAGGGCGGCCATCATGAGCTCGGTGCGCGTCTCGCGGGTGGTCCACAGCTGCCTCATGCCGCCGCCCTCCTTGGTCGTCACGGGGCAGCGTACCCGCTGAGCTCGAGGGCGACGCCCCGAGCGCCGGTGAGCCGGCTGGGTGGGGCCGTGGGGGGCGCCGGGAGGGAGGCGTCAGCCGCCGGCGACCGGCAGCAGCACGTCCACACGGTCGCCGTCCGCGAGGGGCGTGTCCTGGACCTGCCCGGGGGGCACGTGCTTGCCGTTGAGGGTGACGACGACCAGCAGCCGTTGGCCGTAGAAGATGCGCTGGGCGTACTGAGGCGACTGCTCGACGACGCCGCGGAGCGCCGCGCCCACGGTGGCCGCTTCGCAGGCGTAGTCGCGCGGCGGCTGGGGCGCGGTCAGCGCGGCCGGCAGCCCGACGGTGATGGCTGGCACGGTACCTCCCCTGTCGGCGTGCCTTGACGGGATTATGCCACGCCGTGCCGGTACCACTCCTCGGGTGATCGCCCTGCCCCGTTCAGTCCGCGAGACGGCCGCGCTGGCGGCGACGATGATTTCCGATAGAACTTATAGGGAATCAGGGATTTCGAGAGTGGCCGCCGCCGGGGACAACACGAGGAGTCGCGCCTTGAAGGTCTCATCCAAGAGCCGCTATGCCCTGATGGCGCTGGTCGAGCTGGACCTGCGCACGCGCGCTGCGGTCCGGCCGGTCCGGCTGATCGACCTCGCGCACGTGCGGGGCATCCCCGAGCAGTTCCTCGAGCAACTCTTCGCGGGTCTGCGCCGGGCGGGGCTGGTGGCCGGGCGCCGCGGCGTCGGGGGTGGGTTCACCTTCGCCCGATCGCCGGACCGCGTCACCGTCCTCGACGTCGTGCACACGCTCGACGGCGCCTTCGCCACGGTGGTGTGCACGCCGGGCGACTGTGCCCTCGAGGAGCGTGAAAGCGCCGGAGCGGTGTGGCTCGCCGCCGGCGCAGCCTACGAGGACGTCCTCGCCCGGACGTCCATCGCCGACCTCACGGACCGCGAGCTGGAGCTGAGCTCGGGACCGTCCTACCAGATTTGAACGCCAAGGTGACAGAGGAGCAGACAACGTGAAGATCGCAGACGACATCACCGCCTTGATCGGCGGGACCCCGCTCGTGAGACTGCGCGGGATCTCGGAGAGGACCGGCGCCACGGTCGTCGGCAAGCTCGAGTCGTTCAATCCCGGCGGCAGCGTGAAGGACCGCATCGGGCTCGCGATGATCGACGCGGCCGAGGCGGCCGGGACCATCTCCCCCGGCAGGACGACGATCATCGAGCCGACCAGCGGCAACACGGGCATCGCCCTCTCCCTGGTGGCCGCCGCGCGCGGCTACCAGGTCGTGCTCGCGATGCCGGACACGATGAGCGTCGAGCGCCGTAACCTGCTGCGCGCGTACGGCGCCGAGCTCGTGCTCACGCCCGGATCGCAGGGCATGAAGGGCGCCATCGCCAAGGCGGAGGAGCTGGCCGAGCAGACGCCGGATGCGTTCATCCCGCAGCAGTTCGAGAACCCGGCCAACCCCGAGGCCCACCGGCGCACGACCGCCGAGGAGGTCTGGAACGACACCGACGGTCAGGTGGACGTGTTCGTGGCCGGCGTGGGCACGGGCGGCACGGTGACCGGCGTCGGCGAGGTCCTCAAGGAGCGCAAGCCGGACGTCCGGATCGTCGCCGTCGAGCCGGCCGAGTCGCCGGTGCTCAGCGGCGGCCAGCCGGGCCCCCACAAGATCCAGGGCATCGGCGCCGGATTCGTACCCAAGGTGCTCGACACGCAGGCCTACGACGAGGTCGTCCAGGTGACGAACGATGAAGCGTTCGCGGCGTCTCGTGAGCTCGCCTCCGAGGGCATCCTGGTCGGCATCTCGGCCGGCGCCAACGCCAGGGCGGCCGAGGTCGTCGCGAGCCGCCCGGAGAACAAGGGCAAGCTCATCGTCACCGTGCTGTGCGATACCGGCGAGCGCTACCTCTCCACGGTGCTCTTCGCCGAGCCCGAATCGGAGACGGCCGGCATCTGAGGCCCTCCGGCCGCGCCGGGGCGCTGCGCCTAGGCTCCCGGCGCGAGCTGCTTGCGCAGGTAGATCCGGTCCAGGCCGAGCTCGTGCCGGCGTGCGTACTCCACGTAGCCGGCGCGCGCGTACAGCGCCTGGTTCTCGGTCATGATCTCCTGCGTGTACAGGTAGATGGAGTCGTACCCGCGCTCGCGCGCCTTCGCCTCCGCGAGCTCGAGCAGGTGGCGGCCCACGCCGGTGCCCTGGGCGGACGGCGCCACGGCGACGTTGTCGAGGAGGAAGCCCTCGGAGGCCTCCTTCACCACGAGCACCGCGACGACCTCGCCGTCGTGCTCGACGACGGTCACGTCGTGCTCGGCGATCAGCTCGCCGTAGTCGTCGCGCATCGGCGCGGGGAGCTTGCCGTTGCGCTCCACGTAGTGGCGGTAGGCGGCGACGACGCAGGCGGTCGCTCCCGCCGCGTCCGCCGGGACGGCTGCGCGAGCCTCGAATCCAGAAGGGAGTGCCATCTCGGCGCCGCCCGGAGGCGCTACCGGCCGCTGCCGGGATGCAGCAGCTCGGCGACCTGGAAGGCGACGTCGAGCGACTGGCGGGCATTGAGTCGCGGGTCGACCAGCGACGAGTAGTGCAGGCCGAGGTCGTGCTCGGAGACCGGCTCGCCGCCGCCGACGCACTCCGTCACGTCGTCGCCGGTGAACTCGAGGTGCACGCCCCCGGGCCACGCGCCCTCGGCCCGGCACACGCTGAAGAACGCCTCGAGCTCGCTCATGATGTCGTCGAACCGGCGGGTCTTGATGCCGTCGTTGGTCAGCACGCCGTTGCCGTGCATGGGGTCGCTCGCCCAGACGACCGGGTGACCGGCGTCCCGCACCGCGCGGATGAGCGGCGGGAGCACGGCCTCGATCTTGTCCGCGCCGAGCCGGGCGATGAGCGTGAGCCGCCCGGGGTCGCGCTCCGGGTCGAGGAGCCGGCAGAGCTCGACGAGCTCCTCGGCGCTCGTCCTGGGGCCGATCTTGCAGGCGATGGGGTTGTGCACGCCGGCGAAGAACTCGATGTGGGCGCGGCTGGGGTCGCGGGTGCGCTCGCCGATCCACAGCAGGTGCGCCGAACAGTCGTACCACTGGCCGGTGAGGCTGTCGCGGCGGCTGAGGGCCTCCTCGTAGGGCAGGATGAGGCCCTCGTGGCTCGTGTAAAGGTCGACCTCGTGCAGCTGGTGCTCGCGCTCGAGGTCGATGCCGCAGGCGGACATGAACCGCAGCGCGTCGTCGATGCCGCGCGCGATGCGCTCGTAGCGCCGGCCCTCCGGCGACCTGGCGACGAACTCCTGGTTCCAGGCGTGCACCTGGGTGAGGTCGGCGAACCCGCCCTTGGTGAACGCGCGCAGGAGGTTCAGGCGCGCGGCCGACTGGTGGTAGGCCTGCAGCATGCGCGCCGGGTCGGGCACGCGGGCGGCGGCGTCGGGCGCGTCGTCGTTGACCATGTGGCCACGGAACGACGGCAAGACGACGCCGTCCACTACTTCGGTGTCGCTGGAGCGCGGCTTGGCGAACTGGCCGGCGGCGCGCGCGAGCTTCACGACGGGCAGCGCGGCGCCGAAGGTGAGCACCGTGGCCATCTGCAGCATGATCTTGAGGTTGTCGCGGATGCGCGGCGCCGTGAGGTCGTGGAAGCTCTCGGCGCAGTCGCCCGAGTGCAGCAGGAAGCCGCGCCCCTCGGAGACCTCGGCCAGGGCGCGGCGCAACTGGCGCGCCTCGCCGGCGAACACGAGGGGCGGCATGGACCTGAGCTCCGCCGTGACCGCGTCGACGGCGGCGGGGTCGGGCCAGCTGGGCTGCTGGTCTGCTTTCAGGGCCCGCCAGGAATCCGGGGACCACTGCGCGCGTGTCTCTTCCGGTGCTCTCACTGGGTTCGGGTCGCCTTCGTCTCGGTCACGGCGCTCACGCAAGCATGCGCTCGACGGCCTGGAGCGCCTTGAGGCGCGTCGGCTCGGCCACCGTCACCTCGTGGTCGAGCACGTCGTCCCACTCGTCGCCGAGCGTGGCCACGCACTTCTCGAGGGTGATGCGCTTCATGTTGGGGCAGACGGCCCGGGTGGACGCCGGGATGAACTTGCGGTCCGGATAGCGCCGGGCGAGCTGGTACAGCAGGCCGGTCTCGGTGGCGACGACGAAGGTGCCTGCGTCGCTCGTCTCCGGATAGCGCAACATGCCGGAGGTGCTGGTGACGACGTCGGCCATGTCCAGCACCTCGCGCCGGCTCTCCGGGTGGGCCATGAGGACGCTGCCGGGGTTGTCCGCGCGGATCCGCTCGATCTCCGCCGCGCGGAAGTCGTCGTGCACGTGGCACCAGCCCTGCCACAGGATCATGGTCTCCTCGCGGCCGGTCTGCCGGGCCACGTAGTCACCGAGGTTCCTGTCCGGCACGAAGATGATCTTCTGGTCCTTGGGGAACCGCTCCACGATCTGGACGGCGTTGGCGCTGGTGCAGCAGACGTCGGTCTCGGCCTTGATGTCGGCCGAGGTGTTGACGTAGGCGACGACCACGGCGTCCGGGTGCCGGGCCTTGAGCTCGCGCAGCCCGTGCACGGTGACCATGTCGGCCATCGGGCATCCGGCGCGCTTGTCGGGCATGAGCACGGTCTTGTGGGGAGAGAGGATGTAGGCGGTCTCGGCCATGAAGTGCACGCCGCAGAACAGGATCACGCTGTGCGGGTCTTCGGCGGCGATGCGCGAGAGCTCGAGCGAGTCGCCGGTGTGGTCGGCGGCGGCCTGCACCTCGGGACGCTGGTAGTTGTGCGCGAGGATGACGACATCGCGCTCTGCGGCGAGACGGCGGAGTTCCTGCTGGAGTTCGTTCAGCTCGGGCATGGGTCACCGGCGGAAGTCTGCGGGCGGGGCCCGTCGGTTGGCGTGAATCCCGATTATACGCTCGCGGCGCCCGGCGTAGCTTCCGGCCCGGAGTCGGCCGCCGGGCCGGCCGCCGGTGCTCCGCTCCCGCCGGCCCGGCGCAGCTCCAGCTCGCGGTTCACCTCGACTCCCGCGAGCAGCGCCATGTTGAGCAGCCACGCCCACACCAGGAACGCCACGGCGGCGCCCAGCGTGCCGTACACCCGGTTGTAGCGGGCGAAGTTGGAGAGGTACAGGCTGAAGAGCGCGGAGGCGGCGACCCACAAGGCGAGCCCCGTCGCCGCGCCCGGCAGCAGCCACCACAGCGGGGGCTGACGGCGGCTGGGCGTGAACTTGTAGAGCAGCGTGAACAGCAACAGGCCGAGCGCCACGAGCAGGGGCCACTTGATCCAGGTCCACAGATGCAGTGGCCCCGTCCCGATGCCCGTCGCGTCGGCGACCCAGGCCCCGACCGGGCCCACCAGCGCCACCACGGCCGCGGTCAGGGAGAGCAGCGCCAGCAGCAGCAGCGCCAGCCCCACGCGCAACGGCATCCCGGTCCAGAAAGGCCGTCGCTGCACGATGTCGTAGATGCGGTCCGACCCCGCCATGAAGGAGCCGACGTAGCCGGACGCGGCCCAGAGCGACAGGAGGATGCTCAGCGTGAACACGGTCCCGGAACTCTGCGACGTGAGCACGGAGTCGAGTACGTCCGAGACGGCCTCGGCTGCCCACGGCGCGCCGACCTCTCCCAGCGTGTCGAGGAGCGAGCGCACCGTGTCCGAGGAGAGGCCGACCATGCCGAGGAGCGACGCCATCACGAGCAGCGCCGGGACCAGCGAGAGCACGGTGTAGTACGTCAGCGCGGCCGAGAGTTGTGGGAGGTCGTGGGCCAGGACCTTGGAAACGATGGCCCACAAGCGCCTCCTGATGGGTCCGCCCGCCACACCGTCCTCCCGCCTTCGCTGCCGCCAGCCTATCTCACCGCCGATCGCGCCAACTCTCCCTGCGCTGGCCCTCGACGCCCCGCAGCGGACCCGGCCCGCCACACCCGAGCAGGTCGCCGTGGCCGAGGTGTGAGCTGCGACGTACGCGCAGACGCACGCCCAGAAGCCCCGTGGGGCGTCTTCATGTACGCCTGGACGTGCCTGTCGGGACAGCCACTACCTGCCGCGCGTGGTCAGCTCGCGGTCCGGCCCTGACCGGCCTGAGCCCGCCGGGCACGCGCCGTCCTCTCCTACTTGAGGGAGTCGCCCGCCTTGCGCTTGACGGTGAGGATCACCCGGTTGGAGTTGCCGCGGTCGATGTGCACGCCGTCGTAGAACCAGTCGGCGCGGCCGTTGAAGCTGTTGATGCTGGTCATGTCCAGCACCTTGATCCGCGCCGTCTGGCCGAACGCGGCGAGGTAGTCGCGGAGCTTCTGGCGCTCGCCGCCCATGTCGTGCGCACGCATCACGCGCAGCACGCGCGGGTGGATGGGCATGAGCACGATGACCGGTGAGGTGCCGTGCTCGTTGAGCAACCGCACCGTCTTCTCGAAGTAGGCCCGTGCCCGCGAGTCCGGCACCTCCGCGTCGGCTGCGGACCGCACCGGCTCGTGCAGCATCCTCGCGATGTAGGCGTCGAGTGACTTCTTGAGCGTGAGACCCTGCGCGAACCGCGTGTCGTACACGTTCCAGAGGCACAGGCCGAGATCGGAGTACTTGTTGCGGAGGAAGCCGTAGGAGCGCGGCATGTCGCCGGCCTTCTGCGGCAGCAGGGCGCGCTGCCGGGCGAGCAGGTCGTCGGGGAAGTACCGGTAGAAGCGGGCATCCTGCAGCAGCGCCGGGTCGAGGTCGCGGTCGCGGAGCATGCCCGACTGCATGCCCCACACCCAGCGGACCTTGGCGTCCGGCCAGCGGGCGTAGAACCAGTTGAGCATGCCCCAGGCGGCCTCCGGGCGGGCGCAGCTGGTAGCGATGTTGACGCTGCGCAGGCCGGTCTTGCGGCGCGCGAAGGCGGGATCGAAGCGCTGGCTGCGGGACCCGCCGAAGAAGACGAGCTGCGGTGACCTGGTGAGGTGCGCGCGGATGCGGTCGGCCTTGAGACGCAGCTCGGACTTGACGGTGAGACTGGACGGGTACGGCGGGTAGGCGGCGCGGGCCGGCGCGGCGGCGAAGCCCGCCGCGCCGAGAACGACCGCGGCAGCGGCGGTGGCGCAAGCGAGCAGACGCAGGACGTTCGAGCGCATGCGGCCCCTCCTCTCCCGTCGGCGCGCCGTGCGGCGGACGCTTCCGGCCCCTCACGGCCCGCACCCGAGTATACGCCGATGACTGACGGTACTCATCTGGTGGTAGAGTCCCGGCCGGCAATCAGTCACCCATCAAGGGAGTACCAATGGAGAGCAGAGGCGCTTACATCGCGTTGTCGGTCATCACGGGGCTGCTGATGATCGTCCTCGGCGGCCTGTTCGTGGCCCAGCCCGGCCTCAGCCTGGCCAGCATCATCCTGCTGCTGGGCATCTTCGTGATCATCTACGGCGTCGCGCTGCTCATCGCCGGCCTGATGGGCCGCACCGAGAGCCGTGGGTGGTCGGTCGCGGTGGGCGTGCTCGCCGTCATCTTCGGCGTCGTGGTGTTCGCCTGGCCGGGAGCCACGAGCCTCGCGATCCTCTACGTGTTCGCCGCCTGGGCCATCATCAGCGGTCTCGCCGACATCGCGCACGCGTTCATGGGCGGGCTCAGTGGGGGCCAGCGCGTCTGGCTGGTCATCATCGGCCTGCTGGGCATCGCCGTCGGCATCGTCTTCTTCGTCCACCCGGTGAGCGGCATCGTCGCGCTTCTCTGGCTGGCCGGGATCTACCTCATCGTGCTCGGCGTGCTGCGCATCGTCGCGGGGTTCATGAGCCCGCCGCGGGCGGCCGCGGCCTGAGCGGAGGCGGCGCCTGAGGCGGGCCTGAGGCGGGCGGAACCGCAAGGCGCGCCGTACGTGCAGAGGGCCGGCCCGGATCTCTCCCAGCCGGCCTCGCCGCGGCGGCGCCACCCGATTGGCGCCGCCGCTTCGCCCCGGCCCATCGGCGCGGGATTCTCAGCTCGCGTCGGCTCCGGGGGCCTCGGCCTCGCCGCGCACGGCGGCGAGGCGCTCCTTGAAGCCGGTCGCCTCGAAGATGGTCTGGACCTCCTTCACCACCTCGTCCGGCGGGAAGAGATCGCCGAGGCCCAGCTCGGCGCGGATCTCAAGCAGATGGTCCATGAAGTCGACCCACTCTTCGCCCCATGCCTCGACGATGGCCGGGAACATCAGGTGCGGGTCACCGCCCATGCCCTTCTCGTAGAAGTTGTTGCACCACTCCGCGAACATCTCGACGTGGCGCTTGCCGCGGCCGCTCTCGACCTGCATGCCGCGCACGACCTGGTTGATCACCGCGACGCTGTTGTGGCGAGGGCAGCGGCTCTGGCAGGTGTAGCAGTAGTAGCAGTACCAGATCGCGTCGTCCTCAAGCAGCGTCGGGTCGCCGTCGAGCGCGCGACGGGCCGTCTCGCGCGGGGAATACTCGGTGAACCGCGCCGCGGGGCAGCCGGAGGTGCAGACTCCGCACTGGATGCAGCTCTCGAACCCGTCCTTGTGGTCGTGCATGCGCGGGTCTTCGAGGATGCGCCGGACAAGCTCGGGGTCGCGCCGCGGTGCGGCCGCGAACGTGTCGTCCGCGATGTGCGCGTACGGGTTGTCCTTGCGGTCAGTCATCGGTGCGCTCCTCGGGGGCGTCGGGCACGGCCCGGAAGAACTCGGGCCAGAAGTGGACGGGGACGTCGTGCTTCAGCTCGCGCGCGGCCGAGCGGAGGTTGTCGCGGCAGAGCACGCAGGTCGTCACGACGGGCGCCTGCTGGGCCGCGGCGAACTCCAGGAGCCGCGCGCTGCTCTTGGTCGCGCCCCGGTACATGCCGCCCAGAGCGCCACAGCAGCCGCTGTGCAGGGTCGGGTAGTCGACCATCATGGCGGCGCCGGACTGCTCCGCCGCGTCGCCGAGCGCGGCCAGCGCCGTATCGCGGTCGGCGAGGCACCCGACGTACGGGACGAACCGCTCGCCGGCCGCCATGAGTGAGATCGCCGAGCTGCGGCCGGCGCGCTCCGTGAGCGCGTCCCAGAGCGGGACCGCCTCGATGCCGCTCTCTGCCAGGCTCGCGTCGCACGCGGGACAGGCGGTGTAGATGCGCTCTCCCGTCTGGAAGAGGCTGGGCACTGCACCTCGGCTGGGGTGGCCGCAGCAGCCGGCGGCCGCCGCCTCGTCGAGGCGGAGGCCGAACCCGGCCGCCACCTCGTGCACCACCGCGTGCAGCTCGTGGTCCTGCGGGATCGCGCAGCCGGCATAGAACGGCAGCGCGACCGAGTCGGCCGGCAGGGCTTCGCCGGCCGGCCTCTTCTTCCCGCCGGGCAGCAGCTGGCGGGCCAGCTTCATGCCCAGCTCCGCCGCCCCGATCTTGTCCCTGGGCACGTAGCCCTTCGAGACCATGGCCGCGCCGAAGCGCATGTTGTCGATGCGCGGCCGCTTCTTGAGGTGAGTGGTCGCGACCTCCGCCGCGGTGCGCTCGGCGCAGTGGATGCCGCCGTGCTCGCGTTCGAGCTGCCGCAGCCGGTGCAGCACGCCTGCGACGTCGATGTCCATGCGGCAGACCGAGGTGCAGGTGCCGCACTCCGTGCAACGCCACAGGTCGTCGCTCTTGAGCACGGCGTCGACCTCGCCGGCAAGGATCAGCCGGACGAGCCTCCGCGGCCCGCGATAGAGCTCGCGGCCGCTCGGGCAGCTCGAGGTGCAGGTGCCGCACTGGTAGCAGGCCGAGCACTCGGCGGCAAGCTCCTTGAAGGCTGCGGCGACCTCAGCCGGATACACGATGGTCTCAGGCGACGTGGCCACAGCGCTCACCTCCCGCGCACGGAGCGCCGGCGGCGGCGCCCGCGAGGGCGCCGGGTCCGGCGCCGATCAGTCCCATCTCGCGCTCGAGCGTCGCCAGAGACAGCTCGTCGCCGGCGGCCCGTGACGCGAACAGGCGGATGCGCCGCCCGACGCTCAGGCGGTCGACGGCGCAGAGGTGCCAGAGCTCGAGCGGCAGGGGCGTGTCGTTCCCCGCCAGCACTTCTTCGGCGATCCCCAGTTGCTCCAGCGCGCTGGTGTCTCCCGTGCGGTACTGGCAGCGGCCTTCCGCGCAGCCGGCGAGGAACACGCCGGCGGCGCCCAGGCGGGCCGCCTCCACGATGTGCAGCGCGCTGACGCGGCCCAGGCACGGCAGCTCGATGAGCCGCACGTTCTCGGGGTAGCGGTCGCGGTGCTGCCCGCTCAGGCTGATGGCGGCGCCGGCGCACTCCTTGCAGTAGAAGCCGATGACCGGCGCCTTCGTGCCTTCGGTCATGAGCGCGATGCGGCCGAACAGCGCGTCGTCGCCGAGGTTGTGCGTCACAGCGACCTCGGGGCAGTTGGCCGCGCAGATGCCGCAGGCGCTGCAGATGTCGGGGTCGATCACCGCCAGCTTGCCGTCGTCCTTGACCTCGGCCGGCCGCGCCACGCCCGCCGGCCGGTCCTCCAGAGTGATGGCGCCGAAGGGGCACAGGGTCACGCAGGTGTCGCAGCCCACGCAGTGGGCGGCGTCCACCCGGGACGGCGCGGTGCCGAGGCGGCCGCGTGAGGTGAGGAACGTGTGGATCTGGCCCGCGACCGCCGCCGCCTCGGTGTTGACCTCGATGAGGGCCTTGGGGCCGGCCGCCGAGCCGCACACGAAGATGCCCTCGTTGCTCGTCTCCGTGGCGCGGTTCTTGCGGTCGAGGATGTCGATGAAGCCGTCGTCGTCGCGCTCGATCCCGAGCGACTGGGCGAGGCGTTCGGTCTCGGCGGCCGGCACCATGCCGGTGCTGAGGACGACCAGATCCGGCCGCAGCACGCGCTTGCGGGCCGCGGTGACGTCCTCGACCTCGATGACGGGCCGGCCGCTGCCGTCGAACTGCACCTCGGGCGGCGTGCCGCGCAGGAACTCCACGCCGGCCTCCCGGGCGCCGAGGAACCAGTGCTCGTAGCCCACGCCTGCGGTCCTCATCTCGAGGTAGCACACCGTGATCTTCATCTCCGGGAACAGCGTCTTGAGCCGGATCGCGTGCTTGAGCGCGATCATGCAGCAGAGACGCGAGCAGTGCGGCAGGTGGCGCTTGTCGCGCGACCCCGCGCACTGGATCATGACGAGCTCCTTGACCGGCATCCTGCCGAGCGAGGCCTGGCCCTCCCAGTCGTCGAGCATCGTCGCGAGCTCCACCTGCGTCACGACGCTCTCGTGGTCGGGGTGGAACTCGGAGTAGTACTTGTGCGGCGCCGGCTCGCAGCCGACGGCGGTGAGGATCGCGCCGGCGCGGAGCTTGAAGCTCTCGGGCGACTGCGCGAAGTCGATCGCCTGGACGGGGCACTCCTCGGCGCACTTGCCGCAGAACGTGCAGGTGTCGAGGTCGACGGTGCGCACGACCCTGCCGTCGTAGAACTCGGTGAAGATCGCCTTCTTGCCCGGCTCGGACGCCTCGACTTCGCAGACCGTCTCGCAGGTCCCGCAGTTGATGCAGGCGTCGGTGACCATGTTGGGCAGACGGCGGACGCTCACTTCGAAGTCCCCGGGGTGCCCGGTGACGGCTTCGACGGTGGAGCGCCGGCGGACGGTGAGGTTGGGGTGGTCGATGGAGACGTTGCGGTGGAAGCACTTGCGCGTGCCCGCCTGGGCGTCGCCGGCGGGCAGGCACTGGCCGCAGTCGTTGGTGGGGAACACGGTGCCGATGCGGGCGGCGCGGCCGCCCAGGAACGGCCGCCGCTCGATGAGCTCGACCGGATGTCCCATCTTGGCGAGCTCGGCGGCGGCCTGCGTGCCGGCCACGCCGCCGCCGATGACCACGACGGTGTCGCGGCGCTCGGAGTAGGCCATGGTGTCGGCCGGCGCGTCCGGGTAGAGCACGGATGAGTCGACGATCCGCATGGCCTTGTCGGTCACGGCGGCGACGTCGTCGCCGTGGACCCAGCTGCAGCCCTCGCGGATGTCGGCGATAGCCAGCTGGAGGCCGCGCGCGAAGAGCTTCTGCAGCCGGCGCGCGGCGAAGTCCGGCGAGCAGCCGGCGAAGACGAGCCGGCGGTCGCCGGCCTCCATCAGCTCGCGCAGCTGCGCCTGGCCGCCGCGGCTGCACCAGTGAGAGCCGCGAAGGACGTCGGCGTGCGCGCTCGCGTGCTGCTCGAGCTGATCGAAGTCGATGTTCCTGAGCGTGCCGGCGCACTCGCAGAGGAGCACGAGCGGGCGCGCCGGGCCGTCGCCGTTCGAGGGCGTCATGCGCTCACCTCCCCGGCTCCGGCTGCCCGGGCCGGCGCGGCGTCCGCCTGCGGCGGCCGCGCCTCGATCGCGTCGGCGGGGCAGCCGCGGGCGCAGGTCCCGCAGCCGAGGCACTTCTCGTCGTCGTAGACGATGGTCCGGTAGACGGTGACGCGCTCCGGCACCTCGACGGGGCCGTCGGGCTCGTGCTGCATGAGCACGCGGAGGGCCGCGCCGAGCTCACCCCGGCGGCTGCCCTCGGGCGCGTCCAGGAGCTGGTTGACGTCGAAGAAGTCGCCGCGCTCGGAGGCGCCGCTCGGGCAGTTCCTGGCGCAGGTGCCGCAGCCGACGCAGAGCTCCTCGTGGCGGACGATCTCGCAGCCCACGCCGGCGGTGCTCTGCAGGTGGCCGCCGGGCACGCGGCTCAGGATCTCGCGTCCGCGGTGGGTGAGCGGCATCAGGCAGCCCCCCTCGTCGCGGCGTGCAGATCCGCGGACGGCGAGGCGGCGCCGGTCGAGCGTGGCAGCGGCGGCAACCCGGTGATCACGCGGTCCATCTCCCGCACGGCCGCCGCGAACTTGGGCGGCTCGCCGGCGCTCATCGTGAACATGCGGCAGCGCTCGGGCTCCACGCCGACGCTCTTGAGCATGCGTTGCACGAACGCCACGCGGTCGACCGCGTTGAAGTTGCCCTCGCGGTAGTGGCACTGGCCGAGCAGGCAGCCGGCGACCATGACGCCGTCGGCGCCCTCCGCGAGCGCCTTGAGCAGGTGCAGCGGGCTCACGCGACCGGTGCAGGGCAGCAGCACGAGGCGCACCGTCGGCGGCAGCGGCGTGCGCGCGTTGGCGCTCGCGTCGGCCGCCGCGTAGGCGCACTCGCGGCAGCAGAAGGCGACGATGGTGCGGTCCTCGCTCATCAGACCGTCGCCTCCGCCAGCACCTCGGCGTCGCTGAAGCCGCCGAGCTGCATCGCCCCTGTAGGGCACTCGGCGGCGCAGATCCCGCAGCCGCGGCAGATGTTGGGGTCGACGGACGAGTGGGCGTCGGCTCCGGCCGTGATGGTGATCGCCGTCTGCGGGCAGGCGGTCTCGCAGACCCCGCAGGCGACGCAGACGTCCACGTCGCTCGAGGCGACCTGCGCGGGCGTCATCGCGAAGCCCGTGCTCAGCATGCTGATGGCACGGGCCGCCGCCGCCTTCGCCTGGGCGATGGACTCGGGGATGGTCTTGGGTCCCTGGGCGGTGCCGCACAGGAACATGCCCGTCCGTTGCGTGTCGACCGGAGCCAGCTTGGGGTGGAACTCGCGGATGAAGCCGGCGGCCGCGGTCTGCACGCCGGCGACGCGGGCGATGTCCTGCGTGCCCCTGGAACCCTCGAGACCGGCGGAGAGTACGACGAGGTCGTACTGCTCCTCGCTCTTGGCGCCGGTCATGGTGTTCTCCATGCGCACCGTGAGGCTGCCGTCGAGCTCCTCGAGGATCTCGCCGACGCGGCCACGCACGTAGCGCACGCCGCGCTCCTGCACGAGGCGGTAGTACTCCTCGTGCGCCTTGCCCGGCGTGCGCATGTCGGTGTAGCCGATGGTGATCTCGGCGTCGGGATAGTGCTGCTTGATCAGCGAGCTGTGCAGCGTGGCGAACAGGCAGCAGATGGCCGAGCAGTGCTCGTTGCCGCTGCTGGTGCAGTCGCGCGAGCCGACGCACTGGAGCATGAAGATGCGCCTGGGCGTGGCGCCGTCTGAGGGGCGCTGGAGCTCGCCCGCGGTCGGCCCGGAGGCCGACAGAAGCCGGGCGAGCTGGCTCTGCGTCAGCACGTTCTTGAAGCGGCCGTAGCCGAGGGGCAGCTTGCGGGTGGCGTCGAACTCCTGATGGCCGGTGGCCAGGATGATGGCGCCGACGGTGAGGTCCTCGTCCCAGGGCTTCTGGTCGAAGTCGATGGCGTCGGCGGGGCACGCCGTGATGCACGACTTGCAGTCGGAGCACACGGCGCAGTCCAGGCAGCGCTCGGCTTCGGCGCGGACGTCCTCCTCGCTGAATCCGAGGCGGACCTCATCCCAGCCCTTGCGGCGCACCACGCCGTCGAGCGTCTTCATGATGCGGCGGGCCTGCGGCTCGAGCGGTTCGAGCTCGCTGTGCGGGATCTTGACCTTGTCGGCCTCGCTGTCCCACACGGGGACGAGCTGCTCGCCGCGCAGGAAGTTGTGGATGGCGCGGGCGCCTCGCCGCCCGGCGGCGATCGCCTCGATCGCCGTCCAGGGACCCATCGCGGCGGCGTCGCCGCCGGCGAACACGCCGGTACGGCCCGTCATCATCGTGTCGGGGTCGACCTGGATCTGTCCGCGCTCCACGGCGACCTCGCCGGCGCCGGGGAGGAAGTCGTCGACGATCGCCTGGCCGACGGCGAAGATCACGGTGTCGGCCTCGAGCTCGACGAAGTCGCCGTCGACGGGGACGGGCGGGCGCCAGCCGCGCTCGTTGGGCTCGCCCAGCGTGCAGCGCTGGAACTTGACCCCGGTCGCCGTGCCGTCCGCGCCGAGGATCTCGACGGGCATGAGCGAGTACTCGACGGCGACCTGCTCCTCCTTGCCCTCCTCGACCTCCTCGGACGAGGCCGGCGCGGTGCGCTCGTCCTCGATGCAGGCGAGCGTGACCTCGTCGGCGCCGCAGCGGAACGCGGTGCGGCCGGCGTCGTAGGCCACGTCGCCGCCGCCGACCACCACGACGCGCTTGCCGGTGGCCGGCTTCTCGCCGAGCGCTTGCGCGCGCAGGAACTCGACGGCGCGCACGACGCCCTGCTGGTCCAGGCCCTCGATCGGCAGGTCCTTGCTCCGGTGCAGGCCGGTCGCGAGGAAGACGGCCTTGAAGCCGTCGGCGAAGAGGGAGTCGACGGTGAAGTCGGTCCCGCAGCGCACACCGGTCTTGAGCTCGACGCCGAGGGCGGTGATGCGGTCGATCTCGCCCTGCAGCGCCGGGCGCGGCAGGCGGTACTCGGGGATGCCGACGCGCAGCATGCCGCCGGCGACCGGGAGAGCCTCGAACACGGTCGCCTTGTACCCGAACTGCGCGAGCTCACGGGCGGCGGTGAGGCCTGCGGGGCCGCCGCCCACGATGGCGATCGGCTCGTCGTAGAACACGGGCAGCGGCGCGGGCGGCTCCGCCGGCGCGCCGTTGTCCGCCACGAACCGCTTGATGCCGGCGATGGCGATCGGTTCGTCCACGTTGCCGCGCGTGCACTCGGTCTCGCACACGTGGGTACAGATGCGGCCGCACACGCTGGGGAAGGGGTTCGGCTCGCTGGCGACCCGGTAAGCCTCCTCGTAGCGACCCTTGGCCACCAGCGCGACGTAGCCGTGCGCTGAGGTGTGCACCGGGCAGGTCGTCTTGCACGGGCTCCAGCCCTTGCGGTCGACGGCGAACGTCGCCGGGACGGCGTTGGCGAAGGGCCGGAAGATGGCCGTGCGCTCACTGACGCCGAAGTCGTACTCGTTGGGGTAGGTCACCGGGCACACGGCGGCGCACTCGCCGCAGCCGACGCACTTCTCGTTGACGTAGCGGGCCCTGTGCCGGACGGTGACGTTGAACTCGCCGGGTGGCCCGGTGACGGAGGTGACGTCGGACAGCGCGTGGATGTGGATGCGGCTGTTGGTGGCCGCACCAGTCAGTCGCGGCGCGAGGCTGCACATGGCGCAGTCCTCGGTCGGGAACGTCTTGCTGAGCCGGGACATGTAGCCGCCGATGCTCTGCTGGCGCTCGACCAGATGGACCTCGATGCCCGCGGCGGCGAGCTCCTCGGCGGCGGAGATGCCGGCGATGCCGCCGCCGACCACCAGCACCGAGCGGTTGAGGAACGTGCGCCGGCGCGGCAGGTCGCTCATGTGCTGCAGGCGGGCGACGGCGCCCTCGACGATCTTCTTCGCCTTCACCTGGGCCCGCTCGGGCTCCTGGGCGTGCACGTAGGAGCAACCTTCGCGGATGTTGCCGAACGCAACCGAGTTCTCGCCCAGCTTGAGCTCACGGGCGATGCGCTCGAAGGTGGGACCCTGGAAGCGCGGCGAGCACGAGGCGATGACGAAGTGGTCCAGGCCACGCTCTTCTACCGCCTTCTCGATCATCGCGCGGCCTTCGGTGCCGCACATGAACTGGTTGATGTTCACCTCGACCACGCCGTCGAGGGAGCGTGCGTGCTCGGCGAGCGGCTCGAGGTCCACGACGCCGCTGATGTTGCCGCCGCACTCGCAGAGGAAGACCCCGGCCCTCATGGCGTGCCTCCGGTCGTGACGGGCTGGCGGGCGCCGATGCGCTCGAGGAACGGCTCGACGTCCTGGGAGTGCGTCTGGACGCCGACGACCTTCTCGGGGTCGGCCCCGAGCGCCAGCGCAAGGAGTTGCTGAACGTGCAGGTGGATGAAGGGGAACTCCTCGCCGGTGGCCTCGGAGATGGTGTCGCTGTACCGGTCGAACTGGATGTGGCAGTTGGGGCACATGTGCACCAGCACGTCGACGTTCTCCTCGTGCAGCCGGTGCAGCTTCTTCTGTGTCACCCCGACCGAGATCGACGGGTTGACGAATCGGTTGCGGAAGCCCGCCCCGCAGTGCGTCTGCTTCTCGTTGTAGGCGCCCGTGCAGACGACGCCGGCGGGGATGAGCATCTCCTCCGGCACCATGAAGTTCTCGTTGTTGCCCAGCGTCTCGTCCGGGAAGACCTTGCAGTAGTGGCAGGCGGGGTGCGTGGCGACCTTGATGCCGTCGAGACGGCGGCGGATGAGCCCGGGCACGCTGTCGTGGGAGCCCCAGAGGATCTCGAGGGTGTGCTTGTGTCGCACTGTGGAGGCGACGTGGTCGTCGTACTCGCGGCCGATCAGGCCGAGCACCTCGTTGGTCTCGGCGCGGTACTCCGCCACGTCGAGGATGTTGCGCGCCTTCTTGTTGATGGCGTAACAGGTGGAGCAGAGGTAGCTCATCACCGGGTGCGCGTCGTCCACGACGACGCAGGCGTTGCGCGCGGCGATGCCCACCGTGGTCTCGATGGGCATGAGGTCGGAGTAGTAGCCGAGACCGGTACAGCAGGTCTGCGCCGGGTTGACGGTGTACTCGATGCCGAAGCGCTCGAAGAGCCACTTGGTGGACGACTCGACGCCGGGGAACTCGGCGCCGACCAGGCAACTGCGGAAGATGGTCACTCCTCCATCGATGCGCGGTACGTCGGGAGTCGGTGTGTACCTCTTGCCCATGGACACCTCGCGGTGAGTAGCTGATTGAGTCAGTCGACCCAGCTATTGTCCATAAGTAAAGCTGTTCCTGCAAATAAGCAATAGTTATTCAAGAGGAGGCTTGGATAAGGGCCTCTCCCGCGGAGGCTCTCCCCCATCACCCCTCGGTGACAATGCTCTCCAGGCGTTATCCAAGAGCCGATTTGGGGGAGATTCTTCAAGACGCTGCATACGCTTGCCGGCCCCCGCCCCGGAAGCCGCAGCACGTCCGATGGGAGGACTCAATGGGCCAGGTCCACCCCCTGCCGACCCAGTCGGATGGTCACGCCGCGCCCGTGACCAAACCGGCGGCGCCCCCGGCGCCGGTGCGCTCCATCCAGAGCACGCACTGCGCGCTGTGCGGGAGCAAGCTCAGCACGCGGTCGCTCCGGTACCAGGTGGTCTCACCGCAGGTGTGCGAGACGATCACCGTGTGCCACACCTGTCGCAGGGCGGCGCTGAGCGAAGGCTACAGGCCGGCAGAGTAGCCGGCGGACCCTCGGTGCACCGCCGGTTGTCTGCCTGCGGCGACCAATGAGCGGTGGGCATCCGGACCACCGCTCCTTGCGGCGCCTCATGAGCGAGCCGGCCTGCGACTCACGCGACAGCGGGAGCCTCCGGGCTCCCGTTTGCTACAATCACCCTCCCTGCCGCCCCTACCACTTCACACGGTGATGCCCATGCGCCTCCTCGATGCCTGTGCCAAGAAGCCAGTCGACGCCACTCCGGTGTGGCTGATGCGGCAGGCGGGGCGTTACCTGCCCGAGTACCGCGCCATCCGCGAGAAGATGAGCTTCGTGGAGATGTGCCGCCGGCCGGACGTGGCGGCGGAGGTCACGCTTCAGCCGCTCCGCCGCTTCGACCTCGACGCCGCGATCGTGTTCGCCGACATCCTGCTCCCGCTCGAGCCCATGGGCATCGGGTTCCACTTCAGCAAGGACGACGGCCCGGTCATCGAGCGCCCCATCCGCGGCGCGCGCGACCTCGAGGGCGTGCACACGATCAACGCCGCGTCGGACCTCGGCTACGTGATGGACACCCTCAAGCTGGTGCGCCACGAGCTCGACCCCAAGGTGGCGCTCATCGGCTTCAGCGGCGCGCCGTTCACCCTCGCCAGCTACATCGTCGAGGGTGGGCACTCGCGCAACTACGCGCACGTCAAGAAGCTCATGTACGAGGACCCCGTGACGTTCAACCGCCTCATGGGGCTGATCTCCGAGGTCGTCGTGGACTACCTCAAGGCGCAGATCGACGCCGGCGCGCAGGTGGTGCAGCTGTTCGACTCGTGGGTGGGCTGGGTCAGCCCCTATGACTACGAGCTGCTGGTGTTGCCGCACGTGCGCTACGTGATGGACGCGGTGCGGGGGCTGGGGGCGCCGGTGATCTACTTCGGCAACGGCGCCTCCGCCATGCTGCACCTCGTCGCCAAGGCCGGCGCGGACGTCTACGGGGTGGACTGGCGCATCGAGCTCGACCGCGCCTGGGACCAGCTCGGCGACGTCGCCGTGCAGGGCAACCTCGACCCGATCACACTCCTCGGTCCGCCCAGGGCCATCGAGGAGCGTGTGGCCGACGTGATCCGTCGCGCCGGCCACCGGCCGGGGCACATCTTCAACCTCGGCCACGGCCTCATCCCTCAGGTGCCGCCGGACAACGTCAAGTACCTGGTCGACGCCGTGCACCGGCTCTCGGCCGCTCCGATCTGACCCTGCTGAGGAGGTCGGCATGACCGAGAGCCTCGTCGACGTCGCGCTGCTCGCGTACGGCGGCCCGGAGACCGCCGAGCAGGTCGTCCCCTTCCTCGAGCGCCTCATGGGGCGCACCCCGGATCCTGGGACGGTCGCCGCCGTGCAGGAGCGCTACGCGCTCATCGGCGGCTCATCGCCGCTCCCCGCCATCACCGCCCGTCAGGCTGCCGCGCTCGAGCTCAAGCTCGGCGAGCGGCTCGGCGGCCCCGTCCGCGTGCGTCACGGGTTCCTCTACACCGAACCGGGCGTGCAGGCCTGCGTCCGCTCGCTGGACGCGCCCAAGGTGGTCGCGCTGCCCATGAGCCCGTTCTCCTCCCGGCTCACGAGCGGCAGGTACAAGGCGCAGATCGTCGCCGCCGAAGACCCCGCCACCGGCGGCGCCGGCCGCGAGATCCCGCTGCTCGAGGACTGGTACTCCAGTCAGGGGTTCGTCCGCGCGCTCAGCCGCCGCATCGCCGAGGCGTTCGACTGCTGTGACGTGAGCGAGTGGGCGCTCCTGTTCACCGCTCACGCCGTGCCGACCGAGACGATCGCCCAAGGCGACCCGTACGTGGACCAGCTGCAGCAGACCATCTCCCAGCTGGTCCCGCAGGTCGCGCCCGGCGACTGGAGCTTCGGCTTCCAGAGCAAGGGTCGCGGCGGCGGGGAGTGGACGGGCCCGGAGGCCGACGACGCCGTGCGGGCGCTCGCCGGGAGCGGTTGGAGGAAGATCCTTGTCGTCCCCGTAGGGTTCGTGAGCGACAACGTGGAGACGCTCTACGACCTCGACATCGTGCTGCGCGCGCAGATGGAGGGTCTCGGCATCGAGTACCGGCGCTCGCACGCGCCCAATGATTCTCCGTTGTTCATCGAGGCCCTGGCGGACGTCGTGACCGAGCGCCTGCAGTCGTGAGCGGTGTGAGCACGGACGCGGGCAGAGACGCGAGCGGCCCGTCCGGCGGAGGCCGGAGCTTCCGCATCGTCGTCGTCGGCGGCGGTATGGCGGGGCTGGGCGCGGCGCGCGTGCTCGAAGCAGCACGCGCGCAGGATCCCTCCATCGACTGGCAGCTGTACGAGCAGGATCCCCGGTTCGGCGGCAAGGTGCAGACGGTGCGCCGCGACGGGTTCGTCGTCGAGGGCGGCCCCGACTCCGCGATCATCGAGAAGCCCTGGCCCATCACCACCGCGCGCGAGGTCGGCATCGGTGACCGGTTCCTCGACTGCAACGAGGACATCCGCAAGAGCTACGTCTTCACCCGGGGCCGGCTGCACGAGCTGCCCGAGGGCATCATCCTCATGGTGCCGACGCGCATGGTGCCGTTCGCCTTGAGCGGGCTTATGAGCTGGCCCGGCAAAGTGCGCATGGGCCTGGACCTCGTCCTCCCGCGTGGAGGCGCCGCGACGGCGGGGCCGAGCGGCGACGCCGTCGGCTCGGCCCTCGACGAGAGCCTCGGTGACTTCGTGCGCCGCCGCCTCGGCAGGGAGGCGCTGCGGCGCATCGCCGAGCCCATCGTCGCCGGCATCCACGCGGGCGACCCCGAGCAGATGAGCGTGCGCGCCACGTTCCCGATGTTCCTCGACATGGAGCGCGAGCACCGCAGTCTCATCCTCGCGATGCTCAAGCGCCGCAAGGCGCGCCAGAAGGCCGCCGCGGCGCGCGGCGGCACGGGCGCGCCCGGCGCCGTCGCGGCCACGGGCTCCGGCGCCTCCGGCGCTCGTCCGGCCGGCCCCAGGTCGTACTTCTACTCGTTCAAGACGGGGCTCCAGGACCTGAGCGACGCCATCGTCGCCTCGCTGCCGGCCGAGCGCCTGCACGCCGGCACCGGCGTGAAGACCATGGCCGCGCGCGGCGCCGGGAGTGGCGCAGGCCCCGGCTCGGGCGCCTACACGCTGGAGCTCGGCGACGGCACGCGCGTCGTCGCCGACGCCGTCGTGCTGGCGACGCCGGCCTGGGCGAGCGGCGACCTGCTGCGCCCGGTCGCGCCGCTCGCCGCCAGAGACCTCTCGTCCATCGAGTACGTCACCACGGCGACCGCCTCCGTGGCCTTCCGCCGTGACCAGGTGGGGCACGACCTCAAGGGCTTCGGGTTCGTCGTGCCCCGTGCCGAGGACCGTCAGGTCATGGCCACCACGTGGAGCTCGAGCAAGTTCGACGGTCGCGCGCCCGGCGGCCATGTGCTGCTGCGCAGCTTCCTCGGGCGCGCCGGCCGCGAGGCCGCCGCCCAGTTGGACGACGACGAGATGACGGCGGTCGTCCGCTCCGAGCTCCGCGAGATCATGGGTATCAGCGCGGAGCCCGAGTTCGTCGAGATCTTCCGCTGGCCGCGCGGCATGCCGCAGTACCGCGTCGGCCACGTCGAGCTGGTCACGCACATCGAGGCCGCCGTCTCCCGCGTGCCCGGCATAGAACTGGCGGGCGGCGCCTACCACGGCATCGGCATCGGCGACTGCCTGCGCGAGGGGTCGGCCGCGGCCGAACGGGCTCTCGAGCACGTCCGCGGCCTCCCCGAAGACGAGGTCCCCCCGCAGCCCCACGACGTGCCCGCCGCGGACGGCCTCGAGGACTGAAGCCCCGCTCCCGTCCCCGTGCCCGGCGCGCGGGTCCGCGTCGCCCGTCAGACACACGTCATGTGCGGGACCGGCGGCGCGCCGGCGCGCCGCCCCGTCCGCTCCCGCCCGAGGCGGACGGTGAACGACGACGGGGGTGGCCCTTCGGCCACCCCCGTCGCACGTCCGGAGGACGCCCGGTTCAGACTCGCGGGTTCACGGGATGCGGATCTGCGTGAAGATCTCCCCGCCGTAGTCGAGGTAGATGTGCAGCAGGTAGGTGCCGCGGCCCAGAACCCTGGTGTTGAGGTTGTAGATGTACTGGTCCGACTTGCGGTCGTAGCGGAAGGTGATGCTGTTCTTCGGCGCCGAGGTCGAGGTCGGGTCGAACTCCTCGCCCCATGCCCCGCCGACCCACCTGGCAAGCTGCAGGGTCGGCGTCAGCGTCGTCATCGACCGGCCGGCGGCGTCGTAGATCTGGAACTTGACCGGCAGGCTGTTGCCCGTCACGACCGTGGTCCGCGTGGCGCTGAGAGGCGGCACGAGGCGGTACGCGAACGGTGTGAACGTCGCCGCGATGGTGGCGTCGGCGTCCAGGTCTGTGAACGTGTAGCTCGTCACCCTGCCCACCGAGACGCCGTCCACGAGCACGTCTTCGACCATGTAGCCGAGATCGGGTTGGATCGTGTACGTCTGGCTGCCTCCGGCGGCCACCCAGCGGTCGCCGGCGGGCGTGATCGTACCGTGCGGGCCCGCCGTCGCGGCGATCGTGTAAGCGACGGGGATGGTCTCGTCGGTCAGGTTGGTCCACGCCGCCGCCTGACCGGCCATGAGCCACACGCGCTCGTGGTCGAACCGTGAGGTCATGTCGGAGCTGTGGGCGACGTACCTGCCGTTCGCCGTGGTTGTACCCCGGATGATGAGGGCGCCGTTGTTGACGCTCGGTGTCGCGTCGCGGTTCAGCCACATGCCGGAGACCCAGCCGCTACCGGGTCCGACGGTGGTCATGGTCGGGCTGTAGGTGGCGTCGATGACCGCCCCGTCGGGCACTCTCGAGAACCACCACAGACGGCTCGGGATGAAGCCGTAATCCTCGGCGGGGTATGCGCCGGTGATTGGGCTGGACTCGCCGGCCACGTTGACCCAGCGGTGGATGCCGCCGAACGTGGTGGCGCTCGTAGTGCTGCTCTGGGTGAGGCTGCCGGTCACCAGTCCCGACCCGGTCAGGAACGAGTAGTTGTTGCCGGAGTAGTTGTCGCCCATGTAGCCTCCACCGCGGGCGAAGAAGGCGTTCAGCCGCTCGCGCGCGAGTGCGTTGGTGGGCCAACCGGCGCCCTCGTTCCAGATGAAGTCGTAGTCGAGCAACGGATCGTTCGCGGCGCTCGACAGCGAGATATCGCCGCTGCCGCCGGTCGTGACGTAGCCGACGTTCTCGGGGCCGAAGATGCGCGTCATGACGCCGAACGGCACGTAGGGTGGCGGCGAGTACGTGGAGCGCAACACCGCCACCTTCGGCGCCTCCGCGACGCGCGTCCTGGCCGGCAGCGCCACGCCGACGCTGCGCTCGAACCAGATGCCGGCCTCGGCGCCGGCGGCGTCGAGCATCGCGGCGGTGGCGTCGTCGGCGGGGAAGATCAGCGAGCCGGCCGGCATGCGGCCGCCCGTCGTGCTGTCGAACGGCTCCTCGGCGATGGCGCCGCGGACGCCGCCCCTGAGGAGGTCCATGATGACGTTGAACTCGCGCACGCCCTTCAGGCTCACGGCGTACCAGTCGGCGGGCGCCCCGGCGCCGTCGCGGAGGCCGCCGGCCAGCTCGTTGGTGCCGCTGACCGGGGTCGTCGTCGGCGCGAAGCCGGCGTCGCCGCGCTCGACCTCGACGACATCCGCGCCCCAGACCAGCCCGTGGCTCCAGGCGGCCGGCGACGCGTAGAGGTCGGTGATCCGGCTGACGATGTCGACGTTCGGTCCCAGCGCCTCACGTGCGAGGCCGCGCAGGGCCTGGTTCAGCCAGATCACGTAGGAACCGGCCTGGTAGGTGGCGCCGCTCCAGGTGAAGTCGGCGGTGGCGCGGGTGACCGTGATCCCATTGTCGAGCAGGAACTGGGCGAGACGGTTGGCCTCGATCGCGCTGCGCTGCCCGGCGCCGAAGGGGATCACGTACGCCTTCGGGTAGTCGTACATCCAGTTGTGCCAGTAGTCGTCGAAGCCGCGCTCCACGAGCGCGGGGTCCTGCCCGATAGCGTTCGGGTTCCACGGCTCGTCGGCGACGCCGCGCCGGAAGCGCTCGAGCTGGTCGAGGAACATCGCCTGACGATTGTCGACCCAGAAGTCGGCCGAAGAGTAGATGGCGACGTAGTGCGCCTTCTTCCCGATACGACGGTCGACGCTCGCGTTGGTGTTCGAGCCCGGCACCTCGACGGTCGACGAGTCGACGCCGATCTGCGCGAGGATCGTCTGCCCGTAGAACGGGCCCCAGTCGTCCCAGCCCTGGGCGTACGCGGGGCCGCGATCGGGCGACCCCACGGTGATCGCGGCTGTGCCGCCGCCAGACGCGGGCAGGTCGCTCTGGGTCGGGTGGACGTAGCGGAACGTCGTGGCGGATGGCTTCTCCGTCACCGTGAAGACGCCGTCGTAGCGGCCGTCCGTCACCCCGAGGACCGACACGCGGGAGTCGACGACGACCTGGGAAGCGTTGCCGGTGGTGGTGATGGTCACGACGTCGCCGGCCTGCGTGGCGCCGGCGGCGGCAATGGAGTATTGCGCCGTGGAGTTGCCGGCGGCGCTCCAGTCGTTGACGGGCCGCTGGATCTGGAGCTTCGCGCCGTAGAAGGCCTCGCGGTTCCTCTCCGTGCGCAGCTGGTTCCAGTGCCCGAAGATGTCGTACTCGACGCCCGGGTTGTGCGGCATGGTGAGGCCGTCGACCAGCGTGGGGGTGTAGTAGCCGTGGAGGTTGAGGCCGGCCACCGGGAGCCACCTGTAGAGCAGCTTCCAGGAGTGCCGGATCTCCGGCTGCGACTGCACGAACCCGTCGCGGTTCATGTCCACACCGGCGCCGTTCGACCGCGTACCCTGCACGCGGCCGTCGGGGTTCGCCACAGGATTGAGGATGACGATGGCGTGGTCGAGCAGCTTGTCGACCGTCTCGTTGACGCCGTAGGGGGTCGTCGCCAGGTCGCGGATCACCTGCATTGAGGCGTCGACGCCCTCATACTCGTTGCCGTGGATGGATCCCTCGACGAAGATCGGGATCTTCACCTGGTCGCCGAAGGATGCCAACAGCGCCTTTGCCGCGGCTGGATCGGTCAGCGCCAGCTGGCGGACCGCCTGCCAGTTCGCGAAGTCGCGCTGCTGTGCAGCGGTGTCGAGGGCGTTGATGACCACGCCGTACAGATCGCGGCCCCCGACAGACTGGCCGATCACCGCGTAGTCCATGCGGAAGTCCACTCCAGCCGCCGCAGCCTCCGCCTCGAACTGTGCGAGCAGCGGACCGACGGAGGCGTAGGGGATGTTGGCGAGGTTGTCGACCTCGCTCTGCCGGATGTAGGTGCCGTCGCCGGGCTCGGGTGGCACGGGCCACGGTGGCTGCAGCATCGGCGAGACGGGGCTGCCGTCCCACGGCGCCGCAGCAAGGGCGGCTGCCGGGGCGGCGAGCGCCGCCAGCGCGATCAGGATCAGAAGGACTGGGACGAGATGGCGTCTGTGCACGGTGCGCTCCTTGTCGGGGGTCTGCGACCGGCCGACCGGCCGATCGCAGAGTCGGCAGTGCGAGGAACTGTGGGCCGCGCGGCCGTCGCGGCCGGCGGTCAGCGGCGCGGGGCGCCAGGCGTCGGAGGGCCGGTGTTGCCGTTGGACGTGAGAAGACTGAACGCCTGTCGCAGAATAGGCGCTTCCACGCCACCTCCTTCGCCGACCCTCGGGACGGCTCACTTCTAGCAGTTCGGATGAAGGAGGTGAAGCAGCGTCGCCGTTGAGTCTGTTGTCGTCTCTGGCAACACGGCCCCCGAGCTGTCCGGCTCCGCGCAGGGTTCCGTACTCCGGCGGGGTACACCTACTGAACATCCGCGCCGCCCTCGTCGGACGGCCGATCGAGGAGGGTCACATGAATTGGTGGGTATACGGGACCGTCTGGTTCATCACCTGGGTGGTCTGCCTGTGGCTCGTGTGGCGCATGGTCGACCGCAAGGACCTGAACCGGGCGGGCTGGATCATCTTCACGATCTTCTTCCCCGTCATCGGACTGATCGTGGTGGCGCTGCTACCTGCGAGACGGCGGCCGGAGCCGTCCGAGATGCTGCCCTGACAGATCCGGGCGCGGAAGTTGAAGGGGGCGGGAGACGCGTCGCGTCTCCCGCCCCCTTTCGTTGGGGCCGCTGCCTCTACTCGTCCAGACTGAAGAGCGCGTCGGAGAGCAGACGGGACTGACCGCGGCGGCGGCATCTCCAGTCGCGCCGTTCAGTACTTGCCGAGCAGCTTCCAGATGCCGCGGTGGATGGCGTGCCCGCTGAAGCCGTGCTTGTTGTACATCACGGCGCAGTGGTTGGTGATGACCTTCAGGCCCCGCTTCTCGGCCTCGGCGAGGGCCTCGGGCGTGTCGGTCATCTGGTGGATCCAGACCCGGGTGACGCCGGCGTCGGCGGCCTTGGCGACCCACGCCGCGGTCTCCTCCTTGGGCAGCTCGAGCACGGCGGCCTCGACCGGACCGGGCAGCTCGCCGAAGTCGGCGTAGGCCTCGTCGCCCTCGACCGCGCCACCGTCGGGGTCCATGGGGTACACGGTGGCCCCGCGATCCTTGAGCGCGCCGTACGTGATCTTGGGGTACGCCTTCTTGCTGGCCTGATGGCCGACCACGGCGTAGCTCGTGGCGCTCCAGAACTCTTCGCACTCGGACGGCATGACTTCCCTCCTCAGGGGGTGGTGGGTTCGTTCTCCGCGTAGCACTGGCCGGGAGCGACCACGTCAGGGTGGCGGCCGGCGGCGCGCAGGGCGGATCGGACTTCGTAGCACAGGTGGCACTCGTCGGCGTAGAGCTCGCGCGCCGGAGTGTGGCCGGCGGCGCGGGCGAGGGCCCACGGGCCGCCGGCGAGGATCTCGCGGATGACGGGCCGCGCGCTGCGGGTCGTAGGCGTCGAGCACGCGCCGCAGGCCGCCGGGGAGCGGCGCGGCCAGGCGCTCGGGCGCCGGCGGTCCGTCGCCTCCGGCGAAGACGTTGCCGGCGCTGATCCCCTGGCAGATCTGCAGTTCTCCGTCGGGGCCGAGATGAGCGCGGCCCGGGTCGGCGAAGTCCTCGAAGGGGCAGCTGACCAGCGACTCGGGCGGCCGGGACGCGCGCGCCGGCGCGAGCGCGACGGCCGCGCGCCCCTTGTGCATGATCTCGCCGACGTCGCCGGAGCAGGCGCCGGGCACGCCGATGTCCGCCGGCGCCCCCACCTCCAGCACGCTCGCCGGGACGCCGAGCTCCCGCGCCGCCAGCACGGCGTTGCGCAGGCGGTCCTCGTCCGCGTCCTCGACGAAGTAGGCGTAGGACGAGAGCGAGAGGTCCGCGAGCCCGAGCTCGGCGAACGGCGCCAGCCAGAGCTTGGCGTCCTCGAGCGACGTGGCCCAGAAGCAGTTGCTGACGATGCCGGCGTCCAGGCCGTGCTCGCGGGCTCGCTTCGCCGCCGCGAGCACGACGGGATACGCCAGCGTCGGCTCGCCGCCCTCGAAGTAGACGTCGGTGACTCCCAGGTCGGCCGCCTGGTCGATCACACTGGAGAGCTGCGCCAGAGTCATCGTCGCGTCGGCGTCCGGCGACCCCCACACGAAGCAGTGGTCGCACGCGTAGGTGCACCGGTACGTGACCAGGAAGTGGATGCCGTCGAGCCTGACCGTCATGTCGTCAGTCTACGCCCTGCCGGGCGAAAGGTCCCTGATTGCTCGCGTCGCCGCTCGCGGCGCAGGGAACGAAGCGGCGGAGAGCCCGTGACGGGCCCGAGTCTAGAGCCGCGCGCGGAAGATCTTGAGCTCGGCGGAGAACCAGTCGCCGGCGCCGTTCTTGATGCCGGTGTAGTCCTTGAAGAACCGCGAGCCGTTGGCGGTGGCGTGACCCACCACGTCGCTCGTCCTGATGCCGTACCTGTACTGCAGCCAGCGCACGAGCTTGAGCCCGGCGTTGACCTGCCTGGTCCGGCCCAGGATCTGCCGCTCCATCCAGTGGCCGCTGTGGCCGGCGCTCTCCTGACAGAACTCGATGCCGAACGAGACGTGGTTCATGCCGATGCAGTGCCGGGCGCGGTAGGTGAGCGGCATGGTCTGGATGATCGTGCCGTTCTTGGCGATGATGAACTGCGCCGAGACGCCCGGCTTCTCCTTGACGCCGTTGATGACGTAGGCGGTGTTGGCGTTGAAGGTGTTCCAGGCGCTCCGCCAGCCGGACCCGCCGGTGTGGTGCAGGACCACCGCCCGCGGGTTGGAGAGCACGTAGGTGTGCTGGTGGTAGTGGCGCTTGCCGTAGTCGGCCGTCTGAGCCTTGCGTCCGTTGCCGTAGGCGATGAACTTCTTGGTGATCGCCGGCTTGCGCGGAGGGGCTGAGGCAGCGGACCCGGCGGCGAACGCCGGCCCCGCGGCGATGGCGATGGCGGCGAGCAGCGCCGCCACGGCGATCGCGACCAGGCTGATGGTGCGGACACGCATGGCGTCCGAGTATACGACGCGGAGGGCGGGGTTACCTCCGCGGACATCGCCGTCCGCGTGGCCGGCAGGCCTCAGTCCTCAGGCCGCGGCTCGGTCCGGCGTCACCCGCAGCTCCTTGAGACTGGTGAGCCGCACCACTTTGAGCGCCAGCGGGCGGCCGATCGTGGCCTCCGTCAGCGTGCGGTGCAGGGTGTCGACGTCGGGCAGCGGCTGGTCGTCCACGGCGACGATGAGGTCGCCGGGCAGCAGCCCGGCCCGCTGGGCCGGGCTGCCGGGCTCGACCCCGGCGACCAGCACGCCGGTCTCGAGCGGCAGGTCGAAGTAGCGCACGACGCGGCGGCGGATCGGCGTCGTCTGGCCGGCCACGCCGATCCGCCCACGGGTGATGTGGCCGTCGCGGATGAGCCGGCCGGCGACGTAGATGGCGGTGCTGATGGCGATCGCGAAGCACAGGCCTTGCGCCGGCGCGATGATGGCCGTGTTGACGCCGATCACGTCCCCGTGCGCCGTGACCAGCGGCCCTCCGGAGTTGCCCGGGTTGAGGGCCGCGTCGGTCTGGATGAGGTTGTCGATGAGGTGCCCGTTGTCGGACCGCAGCGACCGGCCGAGCGCGCTGACCACGCCGGCCGTCACCGTCGCCTGGAAACCGTACGGGTTGCCGATGGCGACCACGAGCTGGCCGACCCGCAGCTTCCGCGAGTCGCCGAGGCGCGCGGGGACGAGGTCGTCCCCGTCCACGCGCAGCACGGCGAGGTCGGTCTCGGGGTCGTCCCCGACGAGCTGGGCGTCCAGCTCGCGCCCGTCGCCCAGCGTCACGCGGAGCCCGTCGGCTCCGTGAGCGACGTGGCTGTTGGTCAAGACGAAGCCGTCGCTGGTGATGACGAAGCCCGAGCCCGAGCCTGCGTAGCCGGGCTCGGGCGCGCCCTCCGGCGCTTGCTGCCGCCGCCCGCCGGGCCCGCGTCCTCCCGGGCCCCGCCGGCTTCGCGCCGCCGGCCGGCGGCTCACGTCGATGTTGACGACCGACGGGCCGACCAGCTCGGCCGCCCGGATCACGGCACGGGAGTACGCGTCCAGTGGCGCGACGTCATCGGCGCTCGGGGCCACGCCCTGCTGTTCGGTGACGGCGCCGGACTGGTCCTTGCCGTCGCCGTCTTCGACGATGACGAGGCCGTCGGCGATGAATCGTGCGTGTCCGGTCATGGGATGCTCTCCAGGTCGCTCGCGATCGGGCCGGCGGGCGGACGCGAGGGGCACTCGTCGGCCCGCCTGCCTTCTGCAGCTCTTGTTCCCGCCGGCAAACGACCGATCACAGAGGAGCGTGCCGGGGGACGGGGGAGGAAGCATGTCCCGGGGACGGGGGAGTATGTGCGTCTGGGGGTCGGTGCCTCCGTTGGCACCTTCGATGGCGCCAACGAAGGCACCGACAAGGGCTCCGACCACCGGACAGCATCACCCCCCGCGGGCGGCTCGCACCCTCGTCCCCTGGAGGGCGCACCGGCGTGCGGCTCTGAGAGCGGCCGCGCCGGGGCGCTCGCCTGCCCTCGCCGGCGCCGGCCGCCGCGGCTCAGCCCAGGTTCTCGATCGCGACCGGCTCGATCTCGTCCGCCGGCTCGAACCCCCACACGCGCCCGTAGAAGTACAGCTCGGCCTCCTCGGCACGGATGATGTTCTCCGCCTTGCGGAACCCGTGCTGCTCGCCCTCGAACGGCAGGTAGGCGAACGGCAGGCCCTTGCGGCGCAGCGCCTCGACGATGACGTCGGCCTGCTCGTGGGGGACGATGGCGTCCTCCAGACCCTGGAGCAGGATCACCGGGCAGTCGAGGTCGTCGACGTGATTGATCGGCGAGCGCTCGCGGTACACGTCGCGCCGCTCGGCATACGGTCCGATCAGGCTGTCGAGGTACTGCGACTCGAACTTGTGCGTGCCGCCGGTGGCGAACGACTCGAGGTCGGCGAGGCCGAAGAGGCTGGCGCCGGCGGTGAAGAAGTGGTGACGCGTGAGCGCGTTGAGCGTGGTGTAGCCTCCGGCGCTGCCGCCACGGATGCCGACGCGCGCGGGGTCGGCGTCGCCGCGCGCGATCAGGTACCTGGCGGCATTGATGGAGTCCAGGGTGTCGACGACGCCCCACTGCCCCTTCAAGCGCTCGCGATACTTGCGTCCGTATCCGGTCGACCCGCCGTAGTTGACGTCGACCACGGCGAAGCCGCGCGACGTCCAGTACTGGACGTCGAGGTCGAGCCTCGCCTCGTGTGAGGACGTAGGACCGCCGTGGACGTTGACGAGCAGGGGCGCCAGTTCACCGTCCGGCGCCACGAAGTCCGGGTTGGCGGGTGGGTAGTAGTTGGCGTGGGCGGTGAGGCCGTCCTCCGTGGGGAAGACGACGGGCTCCGGCCGGCTGACGTAGGCCGGGTCGATCGGCACCGCGCGGCCGCGGCGGACCACCTCGTACTCGCCCGAGTCCGGGTCGACCACCACGACCTGGGAGCCCTCGATGTGCGTCGCGCCGATCAGCCCGAAGCGCGCGCCGAGCGGCGTGATGGAGTACACGCTGCTGTACGGCGACGGAAGATCGCGCAGGGAGGAGCGCGCGTGTTCGTCGCCCTCGGGGGCGTCGAGCACGGCCAGGTGGTCGCTGCCGTCCTCGGCGAAGGCGGTCACCAGGCGTCCGTCGCCGAGGAACGCGTACTGCTGCAGGCCGAACACCCACGGCACGGCCGCGAACTCGGCCTCGCGGGTCTCAAGCCCGCAGGGCTCGGCAGCAGCTTCGTGCACCGAGACCGCGTAGAGGTTGTACCAGCCGGCCCGGTCGCTCGCGTACCAGAGGTCGCCGGCGCCGCTCCAGAGCGGCTGCAGGATCGACTCGTCCGGTCCGCCGGCCACGAGCCGCTCGCCGGAGACGCCGCCGCCGTCGGCGAGCTCCGCCGTCCACAGCTCCGTGCCGTCCCACGGCATGCGCGGGTGGTCCCAGCTGAGCCAGGCCACGCGCCGCCCGTCGGCGCTCACCCGCGGGGCGGCGTAGAAGTCGTGACCGGAAGCCACCACGCGTGGCTCGGCGGTCCCGGCCGTTTCCCCGGCCCGCAGGGTCACCAGGTCGTTTACGACTCTGCCGTCACTCTCGTGCCGCTCGCGCACGGTCACGAGCAGGCCTGCCGTCGGGGGTGACGCGGCCGTCCGCGTACCGGTGAGCGCGCTCCGCCGGCGGGGCCGGCGTGAGAGCGGCGGGCGCACTCCAGCGCGCCGTCTCGTCGGCGCCGGCCTCCTGCAGGTCCTGCCGGTACAGCCGCTGGTCCGCCTGATCGCTGAAGATCACGCTCTCTCCGCCGCGCTCGTTGTGGAAGGCCACGTACATCCCGCCGCCGTACTCGTGCACGAGCGTGCGGGCGCTCCGGCCCTCGGGCGTGACGTCGGCGATGGAGCCGTCCGGGTCACGGCGTACGACGACGTACCGTCCGTTCTCGGTAGGCCTGAGCTCGACCCAGTACAGGCTCTCGCCCACGCTCTGCGGCAGGTTGATGCCCACACCGCCCTCCGCGATGATCTTCGCGGTCACGGGGGAGCGCCAGGAGCCGTAGGGGGCGACCGTCGGCCGTCCATCGGTCACGGGTGTGTGTCCGCTGCGTTCTGTCATGAGTCACTTCGTTCCCTCAAGGAGGGAGGCCCGGCGGATGTGCTTCCCACCGCGCCTCCGGTGTGCCCGGCTGGCGTGTCAGGCCGCCGGGACCGCTGCGTCACGCGCTAGCTACCCGGGCTGCCGGGACGGCAATCACGGGTGGCGTGGTGAAGCAGGATCAGGCGGAGGGGCGCTCGACCTGGAACACGTGGTGGCGGTTGGCGCCGCGCTCGCAGTCGAAGGCGAGGGTGGCGCGTGAGAGGTCCTTGACCTCGAGGCCGCGGAGCTCCGAGTACTCAAGGCGGAAGTTGCGCAGGTTGTTGGCGAAGAGGAGGATGCCGCCGGGCGCGAGCAGGCGGCGCGCGATCAGGCGGATGAGGTCGGCGTGGTCGCGCTGGACGTCGAACGTGGCGCGGCCCATGCGCTTCGAGTTGCTGAAGCTCGGCGGGTCGAGCCAGACCAGGTCGTACTGACCCTCCGCCTCCGCCACCCAGCGGAGGCAGTCGGCCCCGACGAGCTGGTGGGGAGAGCCCTCACCCACAGCGAAGCCGTTCGCGGTCAGGTTCCGCTCCGCCCACTCGAGGTAGGTCGATGAGAGATCGACGGTGGTCGACGAGGGTGAGCCGCCGGCGAGGGCGTTGACCGTCATCGTGCCCGTGTAGGCGAACAGGTTGAGGAAGCGCCGGCCGCCGGCCAGACGGCGTACCAGCCGGCGGGTCACGCGCTGGTCGATGAAGAACCCCGTGTCGAGGTAGGTGCTCAGGTCGACGAAGTACCGCAGGTCGTCCTCCTCCACGGGGAGGCGGAGGTCCTTGTCGCCGCGGCGCTCGTACTGAGCCGCTCCGCGCTGGCGGCGGCGCTGCTTGAGCACGATCCGCCGGGCCGGCACGTCGAGCACGGCGCCGACCACCGTGAGCGCGTCGTCCAGCCGGCGCCTGGCCTTGTCCGGGTCGATCTCCGGGGGCGCCGCGTACTCCTGCACGTGCACCCAGTCGCCGTACACGTCCACCACGAGGTTGTACTCGGGCAGGTCGGCGTCGTAGAGCCGGTAGCAGGTGATGCCTTCGCGCTGCAGCCGGCGCGCCAGCCGGCGCTGGTTCTTGCGCAGCCGGTTGGCGAGGTACTCGGCGCCGCCGCCCAGCATGCGGCGACCGGCGGCGCCGTGCGGGGCGGACGCGGCCGGCGTGGTCTCGTCCGCGGCCGCCTCGTCCAGGTCTGGCTGGGCCGGCTCCGCCGCCGTGAGGGCAGGACCCGTCGGCCCGGTGGGCCTGGGCGCCGCCGATCGGACGGCCGCGCGGGCGCTGCGGGGCGCGGCCGCTCCTGCCGGAGCCGCGCCCGCTTCGAAGTAGGCGAGCACGCAGTCGAGCGGGCCGTTGCGCAGTTCGGCGTCGCGCTTCACCGTCACGCCGACGGCGCCGAGCTGCCGGCGGTCGCCGGCGAGGAGGACGGCGTCCCAGGCGGCGAACGGTCCCCGCAGCCGCTCGCCGAGCTGCCGGTAGACGGCCTCGGCCCCGCCGGCGTCGATCCGCTCACCGTAGGGAGCGTTGGCGGCCAGCAGCCCGCGCGCCGCAGCAGGCGCGGACTCACTCAGGTCGGCCTGCTCGAAGACGACCAGGCCGTGCAGCCCGGCGCGCCGCGCGAAGTCGTTGGCGATCTTGACGGCGCGGGGGTCGCGGTCGCTGCCGCGGATGCTCACGCCCGGCCGCGCCGCGGCGAGCCGGGCCAGGCCGGCCCCGCGCCGCTCGCGCGCCTCGGTGAGCAGCGCCTTCCAAACGCCCACGTCGTGGCCGCGCCAGCGCAGGAACCCGAACGCCGGGGCCTTCTTGCCGGACCGGCCGAGCGGACCGCCGGACTCGTCCTCGGCGCGGAGCAGGCCCGGCGCGACGTCGGCGGCCATGAGGGCCGCCTCGATGGGCAGCGTGCCCGACCCGCAGAGCGGGTCCAGCAGGCTGCCCCCGGCGGCGGCCACCCTGGGCCAGGCCGCGTACTGCAGCACGCCGGCGGCGAGGTTCTCCTTGAGCGGCGCCTCCACCTGCACCTTGTCCGCGCGGTACCCGCGCCGGTGCAGGCTCTGCCCGCTGAGGTCGATCGAGATCGTCACGCGGCCGCCGGCGAGGTGCACGTTGACGCGTACGTCCGGCGCTCGCGGGTCGACCGAGGGTCGCGTGCCGGTCCGCTCACGCAACTGGTCGACGATCGCGTCCTTGACGCGCACCGCGCCGAACCGCGTGTCGCGGATGCGCTGGTTGGTGCCGCTGAAGTCCACGGCCAGTGTGTCGTCCGGCCCCAGGTGCTCGCTCCAGTCCACCCCGCGGGCCGTCGCGTACAGCTCTTCGCCGTCACCTCCGGCGCCGGTCACAAGAGGCAGGAGGATCCGCCCGGCCAGACGCGACCAGAGGCAGGCCCGGTAGGCGGTCTCGAGCGGACCGGCGAAGGAGACGCCGGCGCGGACCTGCTTGACCTGCGCCGCGCCGAGCCCTCGCAGCTCGCCGGCGAGCAGCGACTCGAGCCCGCGCGGGACGGAGGCGAAGAGGGGGAGGTCGGCCATCGACCAAGGCTACCACGCCGCGCTCACGCCGCCTGTCGCGGCGCCGCGGAACGCTCGGAGCGACGCAACAGGTGCAGTCGTTCAGGCACGCGCCTAGAATCGTCCACGGGCCACCCGGACATCTCGCCTGCGCATCGCGGGCCCTCCCCGCGTTCGCGCCGTCGGCCCAGGGAGGAGCGCATGGTTCGGCCGCTGCTCATCCTCGTCGCCGGGCTCGGCATCGCCCTGCCCGGCACCGTCGCTGTGGCCTCCGCCGCCGCCGCGCCGGCGGCCCCGCCCGGGCCCCTGTCGCCGGCCGCGCCGATCAGTGTCCCCACCCTCACGCCTGCCGCTTCGCCCGCGCCCGGCGACCTCACACCGCCGGTCACCACCGCCAGGGGCATGGGTCCGCGCTGGCGCAACGACACCGCCACGGTGGAGTTCACGGCGACCGACGAGGCCTCCGGCGTCGCCGCCACCGTCTACCGGGTGGACGGCGGCCCGTGGCGCATCGGCGACCAGGTGCAGGTGCGGGCGGTCAGGGACCACTCCAACGACGGCGAGCACTCGCTGGAGTTCTACTCGGTCGACAACGCCTCCAACGTCGAGACGCCCAAGACGGTGACCGTCAAGATAGACACCCGCCCGCCGCGCTTCGCCTGGAGGAGCGTCTCGCCCAGCAGCATCCGTCGGACCGAGCCCGTGTCGTGCACGTTCACGATCGACGAGCCCAGCGGTCCGGTCCGGCTCTCCTACAGGGTCACCGACCAGTACGGCTACGCCGCGACCAGGAAGTCCGGCCTCGAGCGCGGCTCCGGCGCCGGCGCCGTGAAGATCACTCCCCGGTACAAGGACGGCAAGCGGTTCGTGCCCGGGGTGTACCGCATCCAGGTCACGCTCAAGGACGAGGCCGGGAACGAGACCCGGTCCACCCGCAGATCGTTCCGGGACTCCCGCCCCGTGAGGGGCGGGGTCTGGCGGCACGTGAGCGGCGCCGGCAGGCTCGTGGCGCTGACGTTCGACGACGGGGGCGCCGGGCCGTGGGCGAGCATGCTCGACACGCTCAAGCGCTTCAAGATGCACGCGACGTTCTTCCCGCTCGGGCCTTACGTGGCGGCGAGTCCGGCCCTGGCCAGGCGCTGCGTCCGGGAGGGCAACGCGATCGGTACTCACGGCTGGACGCACTCGCCGATGACGCGCCAGAGCGCAGCTGAGGTCCAGAGCGAGTGGCTCCGCGCGACCCGGGTCTGGTGGAGCAAGACCGGCTACTCGCCGTCGCCTTACTGCCGGCCGCCCTACGGCGACGTGGACTCGACCACCGTGCGCGCGTCGGCCGCCATCGGCTTCTACCGGGTGATCCTCTGGGACGTGGACCCGGAGGACTGGCGTGAGCCGGGATCCAGGGTGATCGCCTCGCGCGTGCTCTCGCACGTGCACCCGGGCGCCATCGTGTGCATGCACCTGCGCGCGCAGACCGCGGCGGCGCTGCCGCTGATCCTCGGCAGGCTCAGGGCGCGCGGCTACAGGTGCGTGAGCCTGCCGGAGTTGTTCCACGCCGCCGGCCTGCGCTGAGCTCGGGAGCTGAGCCTGCGCGCTGAGTGCCGGGCGCTAGGACGGTGCGCCGGGCGCCGGGCCGACGGAGGCGCGCTCGGCGATCACAGCGAGGAACGCCTCGCCGTACCGCTCGAGCTTGGTCGTGCCGACCCCGTTGACCTCGAGCAGCTCGGAGGAGGTGGCCGGCCTGCGCGCCGCCATCTCCGCCAGCGTGGCGTCGCTGAACACGACGTAGGCGGGCACGTTCTGCTCGTCGGCGAGCTGCTTGCGCAGCGCGCGAAGCTCGCCGAAGAGCTCCTCGTCGACCGGCATGCCGGCGAGGTCGGCCGCCCTGCCGGCGCGGGCGGTGCGCAGCCGCTCCTTCTTGGTGGGCACGCGGATCCTCGGCTTGGCCATGACGAGCGTCTCCTCGCCGCGCAGGAGCGGCCGCGCCGGCTCCGCGAGCCGCAGCGCGGAGTACCGCGCGATGTCCTGGACGAGGTAGCCGCGGTGGATGAGCTGGCGGATGAGGCTCTGCCAGTGGTCGCGGCTGAGCTCGGCGCCGATGCCGTAGGTGCTGAGGCCGTCGTGGCCGCGGCTGACGATCTTCTCGTTCTCCGAGCCGCGCAGGACGTCGATGACGTAGCCGACGCCGTAGCCGTACCCGTCGCGCTCCCACAGGCGGTAGACGCAGCTGAGCGCCATGCGTGCCTGCTCGGTGGCGTCGAAGGTCTCGGGCGGCTCGAGGCAGATGTCGCAGTTGCCGCACGGCGCGGGGTAGGGCTCGCCGAAGTAGCCCAGGAGCGCCTCGCGCCGGCAGCTGAGGCCGTCGGCGTAGCCGATCATGGTGTTGAGCTTGTGGATCTCGATGCGCACCCGCTCCGGGTCGCGCTCGTACTCGTCGCCGGGCGGAGCGTTGCGACCGCCGCCCTCGATGAGGCTGCGCACGACGGCGGCGTCGCCGAGGCCGAAGAGCAGCAGGGCCTCGGCGGGCAGCCCGTCGCGGCCCGAACGGCCGGTCTCCTGGTAGTAGCTCTCCACGCTCTTGGGGAGGTCGTAGTGGACCACGAAGCGCACGTCGCTCTTGTCGATGCCGAGGCCGAAGGCGACGGTGGCGACGACGACGTGCACCTCGTCGCGGGCGAACGCGTCCTGGACGCGCCGCCGCTCGTCGGCCGGCAGGCCGGCGTGGTAGGCGGCGGCGCCCACCCCGTGCGCCCGCAGCCGCGCGGCGACCTCCTCCGTGCGCTTGCGGGAGAGGCAGTAGACGATGCCCGACTCGCCGGGGTGCCCGGCGAGGAACTGCGTGAGCTGGTGCAGGGGCTCGCGCTTCTCGACCACCGTGTAGCGGATGTTGGGGCGGTCGAACCCGGTGGCGAACACGGCCGCGTCCTGCAGACCGAGCCGCAGGCGCACGTCGTCGCGCGTCTCGGGGTCCGCCGTGGCGGTGCAGGCCATGATGGGCACGTCGGGGAACAGCTCGCGGAGCTGCCCAAGCTGTACGTACTCGGGCCGGAAGTCGTGACCCCACTGGCTGACGCAGTGCGCCTCGTCGATCGCGAAGAGGGCTACGGCGCCGCCGTCCGCGCCGAGGCCCTGGAGGCGCGCCAGGAAGCCGTCGGTCATGAGCGTCTCGGGGGCGACGTAGAGCAGGTCGAGCTCGCCCGAGTGCAGGGCGCGCAGCACGCCGCGTGCCTCGCCGGCGTCGAGTGAGGAGTTGTAGGCGGCGGCGCTGACGCCCGCCGCCCGCAGCGCGTCGACCTGGTCCTTCATGAGCGAGATGAGCGGCGAGACGATGACGCCGGTGCCGCGCCGGACCATGGCCGGCAGTTGGTAGCAGAGCGACTTGCCGCCGCCCGTGGGCATGAGCACGAACGCGTCGCCGCCCCCCACGAGGTGGTCGACGACCTCCTCCTGATGCTGACGGTAGTCGGCGAAGCCGAAGACCTCGCGCAGGAGGTCGCGGGCGGAGCGCGCTGAGGCCGCGGGATCGGTGGGGGTGAAGGCCGGAGTCACTGCGGCCGAGTCTAGCAAGGTTGACGGACGGGAGCGCCGGCGGGCCGAGCGGGCTTGGGCCCGCCGGCGCTCCTCACCTCACTTGACCTTGACGGTGGTCCAGGCGCTGGCGGCGTTGAGGGGGCCGCCGGTGAAGCGGGCGCGAACCTTGGACGCGGGGCGGGTCCTGACGACGGCCACACCGGACCTGACCTCATCCCGGCCGGCCGGGACCCAGCGTCCGTGGGCCAGCCGCTGGAAGGTCACACTGCCCTTGGTGTCCGCCGGGGCGACGCGCGCCTTGAGCACGAGTCGCGCGCCTGCGCGCGCCACGGTCAGCCGCGTCCTGGCGCGCACCTTGACCAGGGCCTGGTCGGCGCCCGGCAGCGAGTCCTCGCCGAGCGCGCCGACCTCGGCAGTGACCAGCACGTTGTGCCGGGATCCGGGAAGCGTCGCCGCGAACGTCGCCGTGCCGCCGGCGTCGTCCGCCGGCACGGTGAGCGCCGGCTCGCCGGGCTCGGGCTTGCCGGCCTCCCACAGGTAGATGTCGACGTTCACGTCCCCCGAGGTGCGGCGGACGTAGCCCATGACGGGGAAGGGACGGCCGAGGGCCGGTGTGCCCCGCGTCCGCAGCGTCACGGATGCGGTGGGTTTCTCGACCAGGCCGTCGAACACCCAGTCGCCGTGCACGGTCTGCTCCGCCGCCGGCCCGGGCCCGTAGGAGTAGCCGTCCGCGTCGGTGGAGTCGGGGACGTACGCGATGACGACGTCGCCGTTGGTCGGCAGCGCGTCGACGATCTCCCTGGTCTCCGCCAGCGTCAGCGGACCGCTCGAGGCCTGCCCCAAGGAGGAGTCGCCGGAGTACTCGCCCCACTGCGCCGCCGGCATCACCTGCAGGAAACCGCTGAGGTCGGTGCCCTGCGGCACGTCGAGGGTGGCGCGCAGGGTCTGCGGTTCGATCGAGCCGGTGTGGTAGTAGGTCACGTCCACCGTGTTGGAACCCCAGCGGATGGCGCGGGCGACGGTCGCGTCGGCGATGCCGGCGTGACGCCGGGCGCTCGAGAAGGCGGCCTCCACGTCGACGGACTTCACCTCGACGTCGCGCACGCCGTACGGGTCCGCGAACACGTTGGCGAGGATGGTCGTGACGTCGCCGGCGGCGGCGTCGGCCAGGCCCATCCAGGTCTCGTCCGCGTAGTTGTCCCAGATGTTCTCGCGCGTGAACGTGGAGTCCTGGGCGCCGTCGCTGACGACCACGGTGGTCGTCGTGGTGGCGCTGCCCACGAGCGGGTCCATGTCCAGGCCGTGGTAGAGGCCCGCGCTCACCACCTGCGTGGTGATGCCGGCGGAGTCGCCCCACGGGTCGAGCAGCTCCGGCCAGTACCTGCGGGCGAACCAGCTGCCGAGCCTGGTCACGTCGGTCACGGCGGCGCCGCCGTCGACGCTGGCGTGAGTGGTGACGGGGAAGTCCGGAGCGGCGCCTCCCAGCGTCGCGAGCCCGCCCGCCGAGCGGTCCTGAATGGCGACGCCCTTGGCGTCGCCCGGGGTCATCATCTTGTACGGCGCGTAGGTGGACGGCCAGATCGCGTCGACCCTGGCGCCGATGAGGGTGCCTTCGATGGGTCCGAGGCCGAGGTCCATGCCCGAGTAGCCCCCCAGCGTGGGGTGGCCGAAGAGCAGGACGTCGGGGCCGTCCACGTACGTGACCGTGCCGAGGATGGAGAGCGCGTAGCGCCCGGTCGAATAGGACACCCCGGCGGGAGAGCCGGGCTGGAGCGCCGGCGTGCTGCCCGGGGCGCCGGCGCCGTCGCCGGACAGCACGGTGAGGCCGCTGTCCTCGAGCCTGCCGGCCAGCTTCTGGTAGGCGGTGCTGCCCTTGGGCAGGCCGGTGATCATCGCCTCGGCGAGCGGGTGCATGACCGCGGTGCCGGCTGTGGCTCCGGCGGACTGCGCCTCGGCGCCGAGCACGAGCTTGCGCACGCCGCCGGTCGAGGTGGCGACCGGGCGCTCGAGCTTGACCGTCGAGGCGGTCGAGGCGCGGGAGGGCGCAGCGGTCGAGGCCGCCGGGCCGGCCCCGGCCGACGAGCCGTACTGCCGCTGGATGGCGGTCATGTACTCGATGGGTGTGGCGAGGCCGGTGCCGCGCAGGGTGAACCAGTCGCCGTACGAGACGGCGCCGACGATGCGGTCGGTGCCGTCGACGTTGACGGAGATGGGGCTGCCGCTCATGCCGGCCGCGATGCCGCCGTTGTCGGCGACGGCCGGTTCGGTGCACTCGAACATGATGAGGTCGCCCCAGTAGAAGCCCGGGACGATCGCCAGGATCTTGACGGGGATCGTCGTGACCGCCGTGCCCGACAGGCTGGTCTTCATCACGCCGTCCACGGCGCCGTGCGCGTCCAGCTCCGCCTGCAGGCCGTCGAGGCCAAGGGTGGGCGGGGGGGCGGCAAGCGCCGGAGTCGCCGCGGTCAGGAGGCCGGCCGCGAGCGCCAGGAGGAGCGCGACCCACCACGGCGTGCGGAACGTGTGCGAGCGTGACGAGTGCGTGCCCATGTGACCCCCGTTCGCGAAGCGGTCGTCCGGTCCACTCCGGGCGACGCCGCGAAGTATATCCCTCCGCCGTCCGCGGGAGGCGGACACGTGTACGGGTACAATGGGCGCCCTCAGGGAGGTGCTTTTCATGAAGTACAGCTCGGCGCGACTCGGCCGCGTGCTCGTCATCCGTCTGGAGGACGGGGACGTGGTGCACGAGTGCATCGAAGAGGCGGCGCGAGCCGAAGGCGTCGCGCGCGCCGCCGTCATCCTCGTGGGCGGCGCGGCCGGCGGCAGCCGCGTGGTGGTCGGGCCGGAGGACGGCGCCGTCCGGCCCGTCGTGCCGATGGAGCGCCTGCTGCACGACGTGCACGAGGCGGCCGGCGCAGGCACGATCTTCCCCGACGAGAGCGGCCGGCCGGTGCTGCACCTGCACGCGGCCTTCGGCCGCGACGACCGGGTGACCGCCGGCTGCATCCGCAACGGCGTGAAGGTGTGGGTGGTGGCCGAGGCGATCGTGATCGAGCTCCTCGGCAGCGCGGCCACGCGGCGCGTCGACCCTGCTACCGGGTTCGAGCTGCTCGACGCCTGACCGGCCGGCCGGGGACGCTCGCTCGAGCCGTCCGGCCAGGCGAAAGAAGAGGCCGGGGCGGGACTCCGTCGAGTCCCGCCCCGGCCACAAGGCTCGGAGTCGGCTGTCCGGCGCCGTCCCGCTCATGAAAGACCGGGCCGGGTCCGTCACCGCGTCCGACGAACCTCGATCGACGGCAGAGCCGCCGACCCGGGGCATTGTACCGGGTTTGTCGAGAGAAGCAATCCTTTTTCTCGCCTTACTGCGCCTGGTCGTCGTGTCACTCCTCGGAGGGCATCGGCGGGCCGACGGCGAGGGCCCACGTCCGAGTCCGCACGTATATCCTTCAGCAATGGACACAGGCCGGGGAACAGGAGGGCTCCTTCGCCGCGGCTGGGCGCTGCGCGCCCTTCTCGGCGCGCTGCTGGTCGCGGCGGCGCTGCCGCCGGCCGCCGCCGCCGCCCCCTGGACCGGTCGTGAGTTCCCCGCCAGGTACGACCTGCGCAAGCTGGGGCGCGTCTCGCCCGTCGGGCTGCAGGACCACCACGGCACCTGCTGGATCTTCGCCGCCTTGGGGTCGCTGGAGTCCAACCTGCTCCCCGGCACGCGGCTCGACCTCTCGGAGAACCACCTGGCAGACTTCCAGGGCTCGCGCCTGCGCTTCGAAGGTCGCGCCCCGAGCGCCATCTCGACGGCGTACGTGGCGCGCTGGGAGGGGCCGGTGCTCGAGCGCGACGACCCCTACCCTCACCCCGGCGCCTCCCGCGAGGGTCTGACTGCCGTCCGCCACGTGCAGGAGGTGCTGTTCCTGCCACGCCATTCCAGCCCGCGTGCCAACGGCCCCGTGAAGTGGGCGGTGATGAAGCACGGCGCGGTGGACGCGACCATGGCCTACGAAGCTTCTGCCTACAACGCGAGGACCGCTTCGTACTACTCGCGGGGCACCGACCTCGACCACCACGTGTGCGTGGTGGGGTGGGACGACGAGTATCCGGCCGGGCGCTTCCTGCGGCGGCCGCCCGGCCCCGGGGCGTTCCTCGTCAAGAACAGCTGGGGGACGTCCTACGGGCGCGGCGGCTACTTCTGGGTGTCCTACTACGACCGTGCGTTCGGGACCACGTTCACGGTCTTCAACGGCGTCGAGTCCGCAGCCAACTACGACGCCATCTACCAGCACGACGCGCTCGGCTGGTCGCGGAGCATCGGGTTCGGGAGCACGACCGGCTGGTTCGCCGCGCGGTACACGAGCGGCGGCGACGGCAGCGTCACCGCCGCGAGCTTCTACACGCCCCGGCCGGGCGCGACCTACGAGCTCCGCGTCGCGCCGTCGCTCGCGGAACTCGCGACCGCTCCGCCGGCAGGCACGGGCACGCTCGCCGTCGCCGGCTATCACACGGTCCCGCTGGCCACTCCTGCCGGCGTCGCGGACGGCCGCGACTTCGTCGTCGCCGTCCGGCTCACGACGCCCGGGTCGACGAGGCCGATACCGGTCGAGCACCCCACGAGGCTCCTCGCACCCAGGCCGGCGCCGGGCAGATCGTTCATCAGTCGCGACGGCCTCACCTGGAAGGACCTGCGCTCTCGCCCGGGGTTCGGCACCTCCGACGTCTGCCTCAAGGCGTTCGTGGAGTCGGCCGGCGCACGCGACGAAGCCGCGCCGCGCGTGCGCCTCGAGCCCGCGTCCGCCGCGCCCCGCACCGCCGCGCGCGTGAGGTTCAAGCTCACCGACCCCGCCTTCTCCGGCGGGTCGGCGGTCGTCAAGCTCAGGCTGTACGACGCCAGGGGCAGGCTGCTGCGGGCGCTCCGCATCCCGGGCGCGGCCGTCAACGAGCCCGACACCTGGCGCTTCACTGCGCCGGGGCGGCGCGGGGACTACAAGGTCGTGGCCCGCGCCTGGGACGTCGCCGGGCACCGCTCTCCCGTCACGTCCGCGGTGTTGCGCGTGCGCTGACCGCCCCAATCCGTTTTCGGACCTGGTGAATCGCGCCGCGAGGGGCCGGGGTGTGTTGTCTGGGGGTCGGAGCCTTCGACGGCGCCTTCGATGGCGCCTTCGATGGCACCATCCGAGGCGCCATCGAAGGCTCACACCCGGAGACGACATACCTCCCCACGCGCGCGGGCCGCCGGGAACGTGAAGGCGGGCCGCCTCCGGAGCGCTCAGGCAGGCCGCAGCCGGCGGCGGCTACGGGCAGCACAAGGGGTGGCCGGTGCGAGAGGGGCGGCGTGAGAAGGTCAGCATCGGCACGAGAAGCGGCCTGAGAGGGCCGGCATGAGAGAGGCCGGGGAGTGCGTGCTGCACTCCCCGGCCTCGGTGCGCCGGGCTTCGGCCAAGCTGGCCGGCTCGCCCTGCCCGGCACTGCTGTCTTCAGCGGTGCTAGATGCCCAGCCCCGCGCGCTTCGCCTCGATCCAGGCGAGCATCCCGGCGACGGCCTCCCTGGCGTCGGTCTCGACCGCCAGCTTGCCGCCGGTCACGCCCGGCAGGTCCTCGGTCACGAGCTTGACCAGGTTCGGCGCACCGGTCACGAACGGCACCGGGTTCACGTGCGTGTACAGGCCGAAGGCCAGCGCCGCCATGGCGTCGATGGTGGCCTTCTGCTCCATGTACTCCGGGGCGGTGGCCACGACCGGCAGGTCGCAGGTGTCCACTCCGAGAGCGTCGGCGATGGCTCCCACCAGCAGCAGGATGCGGCCGGTGTCAGTGCAGGTGCCGAAGCTCAGCACCGGCGGGATGCCGAGCAGCTCGCAGACGGCGGTGAGGCCCGGGCCGGCGTACTTCTTGGCCTCGGCGGTCTCGAGTCCGGCGACCTGCAGGCCGGCGTTGCCGCAGCCCATCGCCAGCACGAGCACGTCGTTCTTGATGAGCTCCTTGGCGATGGCGACGGTGTGGCTGTCCTGGTCGGAGTCTCGCAGGGTGGTGCAGCTCACGAGGCCGCAGACGCCTTTGAGCGTGCCGTTCTTGATGACGTCGAGCAGCGGGTCGAGGCTGCCGCCGAGAGCGCCGAGGATGCTCTCGGTGCTGAAGCCGGCGACGGCGTCGCCGGTACGCAGCTCGGGGGTCTCCTGGCCGAGCGAGCGGCGCTTGGGGTAGTTGGCGACGGCGAGGTCGATGAGCTGCCGCGCCTGGTCGCCGGCGACGGCGGCGTCGAACACGATCGGCGTCTCGGCGCCGTCGACGCCGACGAGGTCGCTGACGGGCACGAGCAGCGTGCCGTGGGCGGCGCAGGTGGCGCCGAGGGTCGGCACGGTGCAGTTCATGTCGGCGGCGAACACGTCGAGGCCGCCGGTCGCGACCGCGAGCTCCTCCGTCAGCCAGTTGCCGGTGAGCCCGACGAAGACGTCGTCGACCTCGAAGCGCTGGACGAGCTCCTGGCCGGTCTCGATGGAGCCGACGATGCGCAGTCCCTTGGCGCCGGCGGCCTTGGCCTTCTCCTGGGCCGCCGGCTCGTGGGCGGCGTCGATGAGCGCGGCGCCGACCATCGGCTCGTGGCCGTTGACGGCGATGTTGACGTACTCGGGGTCGATGATGCCGAGGTCGACCTTGATCGCGTGCGGCGTCGGCGTGCCCCAGAGCGCGTCCTGGGCGAGCTCGAGCGGGATCTGCGCGCCGTAGGCGGTGGCGATGCCGAGGCGCAGGCCCTTGAGGGCGAGGCTCACGTAGTTGCCGTCGACGTTGGTGAGGCAGCTGGAGGTGGCGAACATGTTCTCGTGGAACACGCCGCCCGGCATGATGCCGAGTTCCTTCCACTTGGCGACGCGCTTGGCCGGCGCCATCTTCTCCACGAAGGGCGAGGGGCTCTGGTGGTCGCGGTTGAACTCGGCGTGGATCGCGTCGGCGACGCGCTTGGGCAGCGTGTCCTTCGGCTCGGCGGCCTCGCCGACGACGCCGGCGAGGAGCTCGAGCTTGCCCCAGTCCTTGATCTCGTAGGTGCCGCCCGGCGTGGCCTGCGCGAGCGTCTTCATGACCTCGGTCGCGTGGTAGGTGTAGGTGGCCGTGCCCATGGTGTTCTGCAGCAGGAAGTTGCGCATCGCCATGCCGTCGGCGTCGATGCCGCAGACGCCGCGCGGCGCCCTCTCGGTGATGCGGCAGGGGCCCTGCGAGCACAGCGAGCAGCGGATGCCCTGCTCGCAGAACCTGCAGCGTGTGCCCATGTCGTCCATGCGGTCGAACGAGGTGCTCTCGCCGGCCTCCCTGGACTCCTTGAGCATCGTGTGTACGGACTCGTGGTAGCTGTCTGCCATGGATCCCTCCCGGGGATGGTTGGAACGTCGGGCGCCAGACGGCGCCGTGTCAGGCTGGTCTCACCCGTGGATGAGCTGGGGCAGGCACTTGACGCAGACCCACGTGCTGTCGCCCTTGTAGCGGGCGGGGAAGAGGACGGCGTCGTCCTCGCTGCGGCCGCAGTTCATGCACTTCTGCTCGATCCTGACGCTGGCGGCCAGCTTTTCGGCGACCTTCTCGGCGGCCGCGTCTTCGTCGAACTCGGGGGCGTCACGCTTCTCCACGGTGAGGGCTCCTTCAGGGCAGACGGCGAGGCAGAAGCCGGCGCCGTCGCACAGCTCCTCCTTCATGACCTTGGCCTTGCCGTCGATGATCTCGATCGCGCCTTCGGCGCACGGGGTGACACAGAGGCCGCACCCGGTACAGAGGTCTTCGTCGATCTTCACGATGCTGCGGACTGCCATGCACTGCTCGCTTTCGCGTGGTTTTCACTTCTGTGGCAGTGACAAGGTACAGCAAGTCGACGGCCGGCATCATTGACCTCGGTCAAGGGCGGCGAGCGCGTGACGCGCGGACACGTTGGCCGCCCTTCCATGCCGCCGACGGTGATCGCGTGAGATGATTCATGGGGCACCCGGGTAGGAACGACACCGGCAAACGGCGTTGAGGAGGCTCCCGCGTGGATTCGTTCTCCGTCCTGATCGGCGGCAAGGCCGGTGACGGCATCACCCAGGCCGGCAGCATGATCGCTCACCTGCTCAACGAGCTTGGCTACCGGCTCTACACGTACGTCGATTCGCCGTCGCTCATCCGCGGCGGCCACAACTACGTCATTGTGCGCGCGCACCGGGGCCGCATCGCGGCGCACCGCGACCACATCAACGTGATGATCGCGCTCACGCCCGACACCCTGGAGCGTCACCACTGGCGGCTCAAGCAGCGCCCTGTCACCGTGTTCGACAACGAGACCATCAAGCCGACCAGCCTGCCCAGCTCCGCGCACCCGTTCCGCACGGGGATCCCGGTGAAGACGATCCTCGAGCAGGCCGAGGCGCCGAGCGTGATGCGCAACAGCGCCATCCTCGGCGCCTTCTGCAGGGCGGTGTCGATCCCGTGGGAGACGCTGGAGGACGTGATCCGCCGCTACCAGCCCAAGCAGACGGAGCTCAACCTGCGCGTCGCGCGCGCGGGCTTCGAACTGGCGACGGAGAAGCTGCTCATCGACCTGCCCAGCGGCGGCCCGCGCCCGGTGATGACGGGCCTGGAGGCCACCGGGCTCGGGCTCATCCGCGGCGGCCTCGAGGCCTACGCGGGGTATCCCATGACGCCGGCGAGCGGCCTGCTGCACTACCTTGCCCGGCAGGCGCCCCGGTTCGGCCTCAAGGTGGTGCAGCCCGAGGGCGAGATCGCCGCGATCATGATGGCCTTGGGGCACGCCTACGCGGGCGAACGGGCCGCCGTCGGCACCTCCGGCGGCGGGTTCGCCCTCATGGTCGAAGGCCTCAGCCTGGCCGGCCAGGCCGAGCTGCCCATCGTCGTCGTGCTTGGGCAGCGCACGGGGCCGGCCACCGGTCTGCCCACGTACACCGCGCAGGCCGACCTGCACTTCGCCATGAGCGCCGGCCACGGGGAGTTCCCGCGCTTCGTGGTCGCCCCTGCCGACGTGGAGCAGGCGTACGCCTGGAGCACCTACGCCCTGGACGCCGCCTGGAAGTACCAGATGCCCGCCATCGTGCTGGGTGACCGCACCCTCAACGACGATTCGCAGAGCTTCGACGAGGACGCCGTCCCCGAGTTGCCTCGGCTGGAGCCGCGTCTCTGGGACGGCCGGCCGCAGAAGAGCACGGCGGGCGCGCCGCGCGGCGCCGGCGCCGGCACGGGCGCCGCGCGCGACATGACCACGGGAAGCGCGCGCGAGGCGCTGCTCGGCGAAGGCGCCCGCCGCGCGGTCCCGGGGGCCGCCGCGGACGCGGCGCTTGCATACAAGCGCTACCTCTTCGGGGAGGACGGCATCTCGCCGCTCGCCTTTCCCGGCCGTGAGGGCGCGGTGGTCAAGGTCAACAGCTACACCCACGACGAGTTCGGCATCACCACTGAGGATCCGGAGCTCACCGTGCGCATGCAGGACAAGTGGAACGCCAAGGGGTTCGCGCTCGCGGAGGAGCTCGACAGCGTGCAGCAGGTGTACGTGTACGGCGACCCGGACGCGAAGAAGACGCTGGTGACCTGGGGCTCGCCGACGGGCGCGGCCCGCGAGGTCGGGGAGCTCTCCGGCATTCGCATCGTGCAGCCGGTCGTGCTGTGGCCCTTCCCCGACCGGCAGATGGCCGAGGCCCTGGAGGGCACGGAGACGCTGGCCGTCGCCGAGGGCAACTCCCGCGGCCAGCTCGCGCGGCTGCTCGAGCAGCGCGGCTTCCACATCGACGGGCGGCTGCTGCGGTACGACGGGAGGCCGTGGGGCGTCGGCGAGCTGCGCCGGCAGGCCGAGGAGGTGCTGGCATGAGCGCCGCCGGCAAGAAGGGCCCCAAGGCGGCCGGGCGCTCCGCTGCTCCCGCCCCCCGTCTGACCACCTACGCCAGGAACACCTGGTGCCCCGGTTGCGGCAATTTCGCCGTCCTCAACGCGATCAAGCCCGTGTTCCAGCAGCTCATCGCGGCCGGCACGCGGCCGGAGGACATCGTGCTGGTCAGCGACATCGGCTGCAACAGCAAGATCATGGACTACGTCGGCGTGAACAGCTTCGACTCGCTGCACGGTCGATCCATCCCGACGGCGATGGGGATCAAGCTGGCGAATCCGGAGCTGACCGTGGTCGTCCACGCGGGCGACGGGGCGAGCTTCGCCGAAGGCCTGGAGCACACCCTCTTCGCCGCCAAGCGCAACGTGGACCTCACGCTCATCGTCCACGACAACGGCGTGTACGGCCTCACCATCGGCCAGGCCGGCCCCGAGACCCCTGCCGGCTACCGCGGGCGGTCGACGCCCTACGGCAGCATCGAGGACCCGTTCAACCCCCTGGAGCTGCTGCACGTGGCCGGGGCCACGTACCTTGCGCGCGGGTACTCGCACGGCAAGGAGCTGCTCAAGAAGCTGTACGCGGAGGCGATCGCCCACCGCGGCTTCAGCGTGGTGGACACGCTGCAGGTCTGCGTGACGTTCCGCGACATGTACGCGTCGTACAACGAGCGCGTCTTCGAGCTGGAGGGTCACGACCCGCGCGACGAGGAGCAGGCACTGGCGAGGATCCGCGAGTGGGACTACCGCTCCGAGGGGCCGGTCGCGCTGGGCACGTTCAGCGTGCGCGACCGGCCGGTGTTCGGTGAGCAGTTCCTCGAGTACGGCGACCGGCCGCCGGACAGGAGCGCCGCACTCGCGGACGCGTTCCGCGACCTTACGTGACGCGCGCCTGTCGCGGCCTCGCGCGGGTCGCGTGCGGCCTGTCCTCGGCGGGGCTGGACGCCTGTGAAGGCGCCTCGTCATGATCAAGGAGCGGGGCGTGCTGAGAACTCGCCGCGCAGGAGGCGCGCGTCCAGCTTCCGGCGCGCTACGAGGTTGCGACGTATGACTGCGATGCGCTGCTCGACGACCAGACTCTCCGCGGCGGGCGTGGCCATCACCGCCCCTCTCCTGTCGTGGTGGGGCTCGCCACGCGTGCCGGCCGCGACTGGGAGGTGGCGGCCTTGGCAACGCTGACCGGCGCCGTCTCGCCCGCGCGGACCGCCTCCAGTTGCGCGGCGATCGCGGCGCCGAACAACAGCGCGATGGAGGTCGCGTAGGACCAGAAGGCGAGGGCGATGATGCCGGCAAGTGGGCCGTAGGTGTCGCCGAAGGTGCCGCTGAAGCCGAAGAAGACGTTGAGCAGCGCGGTCGCCACGACGAGCAGGGCCACCGTGAACGCGGCCGCGAACGACATCCAGGACCGGGCCGGCTGACGCCGGCGCGGCGCATAGTTGAGGATGAGGCCGACGGACACGATCATCAGAGCGATGCCGAGCGGCCAGCGAAGGAAGCTCCAGATGGTCGTGAAGTTGTCCACCTGGAGGGCGCGCGCCAGCGAACCTCCCAAGCCCAAGGTCACGAGCGCGGCGGCGGCCAGCAACCCGGCCGTCATCGCGAGCAGGAACGCACGCCAGTACTTGCTCACCGAAGGCCGGTCCGACTCTATGCCGTAGATGCGGTTCACCGCGCGTTCGAGCTGACCCATGATCGTGGTGCCGGTGATGAGCGCCCCGACCGTGCCGAAGGCGATCGCCAGCCAGTGTCCGGAGGACGCCGCCCGATTTGCCTGGCCGGCGGCGTCGTTGAGCACGCTGCCCGCGGGGCCGGGCAGGATCGACTGCAGAGCCTCCGCGATCGCCTTGCTGAACTCACTACTGCCCAGTCCCTGCGAGATGCCGATCGCCGCGATCACGGCCTCCACGAAGAGCAGGATGCCCAGGAAGGCCAGCGAGCGCGCGTGCGAGAACCCGTCGGCGGCGCGCAGCCGCCGGAAGGAGTCCGTGATGAGCCGCCTCCGGCCGACGCGCGCCAACGTCTGCCTGGCGTCGTCGCCGGTGAGCTTCCACGTCTCCGGCACGCGGTTGGCGGTGCTCAAGACTCATCCTCTCCTGGCGGGACGCAGACGGTGACGGCGGCCGGCTCCACACCGAACTCGAGCGTGCGTGTCTTCGCTCGCGCCTCGCCGTCGAGTTCGTAGGGGAGCTCTTTCGACGCCGCGCCGCCGAAGCGCGGCGCGGAGATCCTCGAGCCCGCCATCCATGGTCTTCTTCGGGTGCGCCACGGCGTCGACTTTGCTCACTGCAGGGCCTCCGGCTTCAGGGTGGCAACGCGCCCGTTGCCATGCGTCCCTCGCTCTCCGCTGGTGGCCCTGTGGTCCCCTACCCGACGCGGCCACAAACGATATATCGTTGATTGTGAGCGGGCTGCGGGTACCTGTTGGGCCACCGTCACCGGGACGAAAGGACGCGTATTGGTCGACGTCGCCATCGTCGTCGCGCTGGGCGTGGGCACAGGTCTGGTCTGGAGTCTCGTGCTCAGCTCGTTCCCGCGAGCCGACCCGTCCGGTTCGGCGTCACGACAGCTTGGGGCGGAGCTCGCACGTCACGGCGCCACGCGCCGGTTCCTGCGCGCCCGTCTCGACCCCGAGGAGGTCGCGGGTCTGAGCCTCACGGTGGCGCTCGCCGGCGTCTTTCTGGTCTTCGTCGTGTTCGGGGTCTTCGTCGCCATGATCCGCTCCAGCACCGGCGTCGTGTCCGTCGACGTCGCCGTCACGCGCTGGGCGGCCGGCCACGCGACGGACGCGTCGATCTTCGTCCTCAGCGTCCTGACCATGGCCGGGAGTTCGCTGGTGGTCATCGCCGTCGGCGTGGCGACGGCGGCGTACGCGCTGCGCGCGTGGCGGCGGCGGTCCGTCGTCCTCTTTCTGTTCGCGGTGCTCGCCGGCCAGCTCGCGCTCTCCAACCTCGTCAAGATCGCCGTGGAGCGGGTGCGTCCGGACGCCCCACCGTTCCACGTGTTCGCCGGTCCCTCGTTTCCCAGCGGTCACGCCACGGCGGCGGCGGCGACCTGGGCGGCCGTGGCGCTCGTGCTCAGCCGCGGGCGCGGGCCCCGTGCCCGTGTGACGTTGAGCTGCGTCGCCGTCGGCATCGCCGTCGCCGTCGCCGGGTCTCGCGTCTTCCTCGGCGCCCACTGGACCTCCGACGTGATCGGCGGCCTGCTGCTCGGCTGGACCTGGTACGCGATCTGCGCGGTCGCGTTCGGTGGTCGCGTGCTGCGCCTCGGGGCGCCGGCCGAACAGGCGGCGGCGGCAGCGCCCGGCGCCGGGCCTGAGCAGGAGAAGCCGGGAGGATGAGGCGGGCGACCAAGCAAGGCTTGGTCGCCCGCCAGACGTTCAGGCCAGAGTGCGCACCTTGGGTTCGCGCTCCCACTGCCTGGTCTTTGCCGCCGCGACGAAGGCGTCCGCGTCGCCGGCTGCCACCACCCCGGCGTCCTTCTCCACGCCGGCGGCCGAGAGGAGGGCCTCGCCACCGCCGTCGACGGCGATCGCCTTGAGGTGGGCGAACGCGTCGCCGACCCAGCCGAGCGCCGCGCTCTCCGTGCTGAGCTGCTCGGCGCCCTCCGCCGAGAGGACCACCGCGACGGCGTCGAAGAACACGGACGGCGTGCCGGCGAGCTGGCCGTCGGCCTCCAGCCGCTCGCCGCCGGCCAGCTTCGTCCCGCCGACCTTGTAGAACTTGACGGCGAAGCCGGGCCCCTTTGGCTCCTACCCGCCTCGCCGGAGCCGGACGCCGTCGACGCGGTGGGGTCGACTGTGTGACGGCGCACGAGGCGGGAAAGCCACAAGGAGAGCGTCCATCCCGCCTTCCCCCTCGTCTGGAGCGTGCGCATATGCCTCCCTTCTCCGAACAGGACCTGTCGCTGCTCGACGCCTACTGGCGCGCGGCGAACTACCTCTCCGTCGGGCAGATCTATCTGCTGGACAACCCGCTGCTGCGCGAGCCGCTGCGGCCCGAGGACGTCAAGCCGCGGCTGCTCGGGCACTGGGGCACGTCGCCCGGGCTTGAACCTGATCTACGCGCACATGAATCGGGCCATCCGCGCCTGGGACCTGGACGCGATGTTCGTCACCGGTCCCGGCCACGGCGGCCCGGCGATCGTGGCCAACACCTACCTCGAGGGCACCTACAGCGAGGTGTACCCGCACGTGAGCCGGGACGAGGAGGGCATGCGCGAGCTGTTCCGGCAGTTCTCGTTCCCGGGAGGCATCCCGAGCCACGTGGCACCCGAGACGCCCGGGTCGATCAATGAGGGCGGCGAGCTCGGCTACTCGCTGGCGCACGCCTACGGCGCCGCGTTCGACAACCACGGCCTTCTCGTGGTGTGCGTGGTCGGCGACGGCGAGGCCGAGACCGGCACGCTCGCGGCGAGCTGGGCCTCCAACAAGTTCGTCGACCCGCGCCGCGACGGGGTCGTGCTGCCGGTGCTGCACCTCAACGGCTACAAGATCGCCAACCCGACCGTGCTGGCCCGGATCCCCGAGGACGAGCTGGCGAAGCAGTTCGAGGGGCACGGCTACAAGGTGCACTTCGTGAGCGGCGACGAGCCGGCGGACGTGCACCGGCAGTTCGTCGAGGTGCTCGACGAGGTGGTGCACGAGTTCGACGAGATCCAGAGCCCGGGCAACGGACGAGGCGTGCGCTGGCCGATGATCGTGCTGCGCACGCCCAAGGGCTGGACGGGGCCCAAGGAGGTGGACGGCCTGCCCGTCGAGGGCACGTGGAGGGCGCACCAGGTACCGATCACCGACGTCCGCCACGACCCGGACAAGCTCGCCCAGCTCGAGGAGTGGATGCGGAGCTACCGGCCGGAGGAGCTGTTCGACGAGGACGGCGCCCTGGCGCCGGAGCTGCAGGCGCTGGCGCCGAAGGCCCACCGGCGCATGAGCGCCAACCCGCACGCCAACGGCGGGGTACTGCTGCGCGACCTGAGGCTTCCCGACTACCGGGACTACGCGGTGGATGTCCCCGAGCCGGGCGTCTCGCGCAGCGAGTCCACTCGTGTGCTCGGGGGGTTCCTGCGTGACGTGGTGCGGCGGAACCCGGAGAACTTCCGCCTGTTCGGCCCCGACGAGACCGCTTCGAACCGGCTGGGCGCGGTCTTCGAAGCGACGGACCGCGCCTGGGACGCCGCGGTGAAGCCGACCGACGAGCACCTTGCGCCCGACGGCCGCGTCATGGAGATCCTCTCGGAGCAGGTGCTCGAGGGCTGGCTCGAGGGCTACCTGCTCACCGGCCGCCACGGCCTGTTCAACAGTTACGAGGCCTTCACCCACATCGTCGACTCGATGTTCAACCAGCACGCCAAGTGGCTCAAGGTCTCGCGGCAGATCCCCTGGCGGCGCCCGGTGGCGTCGCTCAACTACCTGCTCAGCTCGCACGTCTGGCGCCAGGACCACAACGGCTTCTCGCATCAGGATCCCGGGTTCATCGACAACGTGGTCAACAAGAAGGCGGAGGTCGTGCGCGTGTACCTGCCGCCGGATTCCAACACGCTGCTCTCCATCTCGGACCACGTGCTGCGCAGCCACGACTACGTGAACGTGATCGTGGCGGGCAAGAACCTCGAGCTGGACTGGCTGTCGATGGACGAGGCCGAGCCGCACTGCGTGCGCGGCATCGGCATCTGGGACTGGGCCAGCAACGACCACGGTGAGGAGCCGGACGTCGTGATGGCCTCGGCCGGCGACGTGCCGACGCTGGAGGCGCTGGCGGCGGTCGACCTGCTGCGGCAGCACTTCCCCGAGTTGAAGGTGCGGTTCGTCAACGTGGTGGACCTGATGCGCCTGCAGCCTCGCTCGGAGCACCCGCACGGGCTGAGCGATGTGGAGTTCGACAGCATGTTCACCACGATCGCGTCCAGTGGTGTTCGCGTTCCACGGCTACCCGTGGCTCATCCACCGGCTGGCCTACCGGCGCACCAACCACAGCAACTTCCACGTGCGCGGCTACAAGGAAGAGGGTACGACCACGACCCCGTTCGACATGGTCATGCTCAACGATCTGGACCGGTTCCACCTGGTGATCGACGTGATCGACCGGGTGCCGGGGCTGCTGTCCCGCGCCGGGCACGTGCGTCAGCTGATGCGCGACCGGCGCCTGGCCTGCCGCGACTACGCGCGCCGGTTCGGCGAGGACCCGCCGGACATCGCGGCCTGGGAGTGGCCGTACGGCCGCGGCCACGAGCGGCGCGCGGAGCCGCCGTCCGAGCCGCGCGTGCGCGCGGCATGAGGGCCCTGAGGTCGAGGTGACGGAGCGAGGCGACGGCGAGGTGACGGGCGAGGAGCGGCCGATGCGAGTGCTGGTGGTCAACGCCGGGTCGAGCAGCCTGAAGCTGCGGGTGGTGGGGTCGCGCGACGACGTGGCGTTCTCGCGCGACCTCAAGCTGACGCGCGGGAGCGTGGAGCCGGAGCAGGTGCGCCGCGCGCTGGAGGGCGCCGGGGACGTGGACGCGGTGGGTCACCGCGTGGTGCACGGCGGCACCGAGTTCCGCGCGCCCGTCCTGCTCGACGACGCGGTGGTCGCGCGGCTGCGCGAGCTGACCGACCTCGCGCCGCTGCACCAGCCCAAGTCGCTCGCGGCGCTCGCGGCGGTGAGCGAGGCGCTGCCGGGCGTGCCGGCGGTGGCGTGCTTCGACACCGCGTTCCACGCCGGCATGCCGGCCGCCGCCGCGACCTACGCGCTGCCCGCCCGGTGGCGGCAGCGCTGGGCGCTGCGCAAGTACGGCTTCCACGGCCTCTCGCACGCGTGGGCGGCGCGGCGCGCGGCGGAGCTGACCGGTCGTGACCCGACCGGCCTGAAGCTCGTCACGGCCCACCTCGGCGCCGGCGCTTCGCTGGCCGCGGTGCGCGACGGTTGTTCGGTGGACACGACGATGGGGTTCACCCCGCTCGACGGCCTCGTGATGGCGACCCGGTCCGGCAGCCTCGACCCGGGCCTCGTGCTCTGGCTGGAGGAGCACGTGGGCACGCCTCCCGCCGAGCTGGCGGCGACGTTCGAGCACCGCTCCGGCCTGCTCGGCCTGGCCGGGACGGCGGACATGCGTGAGATCCTCGCCGCCGCCGGGGTCGCCGGCACGGCAGACGCCGACTCGTCCGGTCCGACGACGACCATCACGCCCGACGAGGCGCGCCTCGCGCTGGACGTCTACGTCCACCGGCTGCGCGCCGGGGTCGGCGCGATGGCGGCCGCGCTCGACGGGCTCGACGCGCTGGTGTTCACCGGGGGCGTCGGCGAGAACTCGCCGGAGGTACGCAGTCTGACGGTCGCCGGCCTCGGATTCCTCGGTCTGGCGGTCGACGAGGGGCGCAACGCGGGGGTCGCGGCGGCGGAGGAGGCGGAGGACCGCGACGTGAGCGCCGCCGGCAGCCGCGCGCTCACCCTCGTCGTGCAGTCGCGTGAGGACCTCGAGATAGCGCGCGCCGTCCGGCGGCTGCTGGACCCCGCCCAGGGCGCCGAGCAACCGAGGGAGCGCCGGCCGGCCGCGTGACGAAGGGGCGGCCGCACGACGAAGGGCCGGCCGCACGACGAAGGGCCGGCCGGCGTCGCCGCCGGCCGGCCCTCGCGTGTCGTGGTCTCGGTGGAGCGGTGCGCCCGGGCCGCTGCGGACGGCGGGCGCCCCAGTCCGTCAGGCGGCTACTGTTCCCCGCCAGCCGCCGGTCTCGGTGCCGCGGTTCTCGATGAACGTCTTGAACCGCTCCAGATCGCCCTTGACCTGGCGGTCGACCACGCCGAGCATGTCCCCGGCCTTCTCCATCACGCCCTGCGGCTCGTAATCGAGGCGCAGGTGGACCTTGGTGGAGTTGTCGCCGAGGGGCTGGAAGGTGACCACGCCGCCGTTCGGCTCTCCGCTGATGCTCGACCAGGCGATGCGCTGGTCCGGGATCTGCTCGACGATCTCGGCGTCCCACTCGCGGGTCTCGCCGCCGATCTCGGCGACCCAGTGGAGATGGGTGTCGTCGATCTGATGCACCGACTGCACGTTCTCCATGAACTGCGGGAAGCTCTCGAACTGCGTCCACTGGTTGTAGACGGTCGAGCAGTCTACGTTCACGTCGATGGATGATTCCACGGTCGCCATAGAAGCTGGCCTCCCTCTGTCCGTCGGTCCGTACCCTTAGGGTCTACCACCGCCATGGCCCCCTAACCCTCGTGCCGTGGACTGGAAGATGTACTGCGTTTGCAGGATTTTTGCGTCGCGATGCGGGCATGCAGGAGCGTGGACGGCAGTGGGAATGAGCGCCCGTCCCTGAGGGAATGCCGGGGACATGCCAAGCGCGAATGGAGCCGTGACGGAAGAGGCGCCGCGGGCGCCCAGAAGGCAGCGTCTGCGGCGCTCGGACACCACCGTGCCCGGGCTGCGCAGGCGGCGCCGGGGCGGCCGGTTCATCTACCTCTGGCCGGACGGCCGCCGGGTGCGCGACCCGGAGACGCTGGCGCGCATCGAGGCGCTCAAGATCCCCCCGGCCTGGCGCCACGTCTGGATCTCGCCCTGGCCCAACGGCCACCTGCAGGCGCTGGGCACGGACGCGGCCGGGCGGCGCCAGTACCTGTACCACGAGCACTGGCGCCTGCGCCGCGACGACCGCAAGTTCCGGCGCATGGAGGAGTTCGCCCGGTCGCTCCCGCGGCTGCGCCGCAAGGTGGAGGCCGACCTGCAGGGCCACCACCTCACCCGCGAGCGCGTGCTGGCCTGCGCCTGCCGGCTGCTCGACCGGGCCTACATCCGCTCGGGCGGCAGCGAGTACGCGGCCAACGGGTCGTTCGGCCTGGCCACACTGCACCGCGAGCACGCCGTCGCGCGGCGCAACGGACGCATCGAGCTGGAGTTCCCGGGCAAGGCCGGCGTGCGGCAGCGCCGCAGCCTGGTGGACCCGGACGCCGGCAGGGTGCTCCGGGCTCTGAAGGCGCGCAAAGGCGGCGGCGAGGAGCTGCTGGCGTACCGCGGCCGACGCGGCGGGTGGGTGGACGTCCGCTCCGACGACATCAACGAGTACATCAAGGAGGGGACCGGCGGCGAGTTCACGGCCAAGGACTTCCGCACCTGGCACGCGACGGTGCTCGCCGCGGTGGCGCTGGCGGTGTCGGTCCCCGCGTTGAGGTCGGAGCGCGCGCGCAAGCGTGCCGTCGCGCGCGCCATCAGCGAGGTCTCCGACTACCTGGGCAACACACCGGCCGTCTGCCGCACGTCCTACGTGGACCCCCGGGTGATCGACCGCTTCAGCGAGGGCCGGACGATCATCGCCGCGCTCGACCGGGTGGGGGGCGGCGCGGCGCCCGACGAGCTCGAGGAGTGGGAGGCCCTCGAGGAGGCGGTGCTGGGTCTCCTCGACGGCCAGGTCCGGCGCCCCGACCGCCGGTTCGCCTGGCTGGCGGCCGCCTGACGCCGGGGCGGGCGGCTCGCGGCGCGAGCCGCAGTCCCGGAGGGCGTGCGGGAAGCGTCAGTCCTCGGCCACCTCGAAGGTGACGTAGGACAGGTCACCGGGCCGCCGGCACAGCACCTGGCGTGAGACGTTGAGCACCCGCGCGCCGCCCTCCGTCACGCCCTCGGGGGCGCCTCCGTGCGCGTGCCCGTGGACGACCACGTCGGCGCCGTGGCGGTCGACCACCTCCGCGAGCAGCGAGTCGCCGAGGAAGGGGTGGATCTCCATGGGCTCGCCGGCCAGCGTCGCGAGGATCGGCGCGTAGTGCAGCACCACCACGCGGCTACGGGTGCGCAGGCTCGCCAGCTGGTGGTCGAGCGCCGCCGCCTCCCGCACGGCCACGTCCACGAAGTCCTTGATGGCGCGCTCGCCGAACTGCGTGAGCCGGTGAGGCGAGAACCCCACGCCGAAGCCCTTGACACCGGCGAAGCCGACACCGTGATGCTCCCAGGCCTCGTCCTGCAGCATCACGACGCCCCCGTCGCGCAGCAACTTGGTCAGTTCCGCGGCGTGGTCGCTCTCGTGGTCGTGGTTGCCGAGCACGGCGGCCACCGGCAGCGGCAGGCCGGCGAGCGCCTCGACCAGCGCATCGCCCTCCTCCAGCAAGCCGAGGTTCGTGAGGTCGCCGCCGAGGACGAGCACGTCGGCCGCGTCCTCCACGCCCTCGAGAACGCGGCGCACCTCGCTCTGGCCGTTGACGCCGCAGTGCAGGTCGGCCAGGGCCGCGACCCTCACAGAGGTCGCCCCTCGCGGTCGAGCAGGGGCGGGGCCGCTCCCGCGTCGCGGTAGCCCCACTCGCCCACGTCGATGCGGAACGAGACGGGGTCGAGCACGGCGCCCCGGAAGGCGCGGGCGCCGAAGAGCGCCGGCGTGCTCTGGACTCTCTCGAACGCCCGCTGCATCAGCGCCTGCGGCAGCCACTCCCGGTGCATGGGGTAGACGAACGCGAACAGGACGAGGTGCCAGAGCACGATCTCCTCGTCTCCCTCGACCAGATCGACGAGGCGCTGCCAGTCCACCTCGCCCTGCAGGGCGCGGATCAGGTGCAGGATGTCCGCGCCGTCGAACCGGTCACGGTTGGCGATGTAGACCTTGGTGGCGATGATCTCCTCGGGGCGCAGGATCCGCGTCGGCACGTCCAGGAACCGCGCCGCCACCGCCGTCCGCAGCCACTCGTCGCTGATGCGGAGGCGCGTCATGTGGCGCACGGCGAACAGGATGTCGAGCAGGTGAGGCACGCTGTGCACCTTGGCCAGCCAGCGCTGGTCACGGAGCTCCGTGTCGTACCCGGCCTCCGCGAACGCGTCCAGCAGCCCGCGCACGTCCTCGGGGCGCACGAACACGTCCATGTCCTTGCTGTCGCGCCACACACCCGTGAACGCGTACTGCGCGTAGGCGCCCCCCAGCGCATAGGGCACCTTGCTCCGCCGCAGGATCTTGAGCCACTCGTGGAAGAGCCGCGCCTCCTCCGGCGCGAGGTAGAGCGGCCGCACCACGGCGCGGTCGCGGAACGAGACCTCGAGGTCGCCGGCGTGCTCGTATGCGGGTTCTGGAAGGCCGTTCATCGTCTGCTCCACTAGGCCGATACCCGCCCTCCCCCGCCTACAGCCTCAGTACTGTCGACGGTTTGCAGCAGTAGAAGCAGGTGACGTTCAAAAGGAGCAATCGTCCAGCGGTTGGGGCGGGGCGGCCGGCGATCCCAACTTCCGTATGGACAGATGCCGACATCCATCGGAGGGCAAGTCGATGACCCGAGTCGCGCTCATCAGCGAACACGCATCACCCGCCGCCCGTCTCGGCGGCGTCGACAGCGGCGGCCAGAACGTCTACGTGGGCGAGATCGCCAAGAACCTCGCCATGATGGGGTACGAGGTCGACGTCTTCACGCGCTGCGACAGCGAGGTGCTCCCCGAGATCGCCGAGTGGATGAACGGCGTGCGCATCATCCACGTGCCGGCGGGCCCGAAGCAGTACGTCCCCAAGGAGGACCTGCTGCCGCACATGCAGGAGTTCACGGACTACGTCGTGTCCTTTGCCGGGCGGGACGGCGGCTACGACGTGGTGCACGCGAACTTCTGGATGTCCGGATTGGTGGCGGCCGAGGTCAAGGCGGCCCTGGGTATCCCCTTTGTGATCACCTTCCACGCGCTCGGCCGCGTGCGGCGCGCGCACCAGGGTGCGGCCGACGGGTTCCCGGACGAGCGGTTCGCCATCGAGGACCGCATCGTGCACGAGGCCGACCGCATCATCGCCGAGTGCCCGCAGGAGCAGGAGGACCTCATCCGCTTCTACGGCGCCGACCCGGGACGCATGACGATGATCCCGGCCGGGTTCGACCCGGCGCAGTTCTGGCCTCTGGGCAAGCAGCTGGCGCGGGTGGCCATCGGGCTGGAGCCCGAGCGACGCGTGATCCTGCAGCTCGGGCGCATCGTCCCGCGCAAGGGCGTGGACAACGTGATCCGCGCCCTGGCCGTGCTCCGCGCGGAGCACGACATCGACGCGGAGCTGCTCGTGGTCGGTGGGGCCACTCCCGAGCCCGATCCCGAGGCGACGCCCGAGATCGGCCGCCTGCAGGAGCTGGCGGCCGCGGAGGGCGTGTCGGACCTCGTCTCGTTCGTCGGCGCCCGCGACCGCGACCAGCTGCGCTGGTACTACAGCGCCGCCGACCTCTTCGTGACCACGCCGTGGTACGAGCCCTTCGGCATCACCCCCATCGAATCCATGGCCTGCGGGACGCCGGTGATCGGTGCGAACGTGGGAGGGATCCGCTTCACGGTGCGCGACGGCGAGACGGGCTATCTGGTGCCGCCCGACGACCCGGGCACACTGGCCGAGCGCATCGCGCACATGTACCGCAACCCCACCCTGCTCACCACACTGGGCCGTCAGGGCAAGGACCGCGCCGAGGGGCTGTTCACCTGGCACAAGGTCAGCGCGGCGATCGCGGCGCTCTACGAGAACGTGATCTTCGAGGTGCACCGGGGCGCGGACGGCACCACGCGGCTCGACCTCATCGACGCCCAGCTCGACGCCGCCAGCGAGGTGCTGCAGGAGATGCGCGGCCACATCGGGCCGGCGCTGATGGACGCGGCGCAGATGGCCAGCGACACGCTCATGCGCGGCGGCAAGATCCTCGTCGCCGGCAACGGCGGGAGCGCCGCCGAGTCGCAGCACCTGGCGGCTGAGTTCGTCGGCCGGCTGCGGCTCAAGGACCGCCCGGCGCTGGCGGCCATCGCGCTCACGTCCGACTCCGCCATCGTGAGCGCCTGGTCCAACGACGCCGGCTACGACCAGGTCTTCGCCCGGCAGGTGGAGGCCTACGGCCGGCCGGGCGATCTGCTGGTCGTCCTCAGCACGAGCGGCAACTCGGCCAACATCCTCAAGGCGCTCAAGGCGGCCGGTGGCAAGGGCATGAGCTCGATCGCCATGCTCGGCGACGGCGGCGGCAGGGCGCGCAGACTCGCCGACCTGCCGCTCATCGTGCCCTCCAAGGACCCGCAGCGGGTGCAGGAGGTGCACCTCGTCATGCTCCACGTCTTCAGCGAGCTCGTGGAGCGGGCCGTGGCCGGCGAGCCGGTGCCGGCCGAGCCGCCGACCCTCGCGGAGGCGCCGCGCCGGCGCCTGGACGATGACGGGCTGGTCGGTCCCAAGGCGGCGTGACCGGCCGGCCGCCGACACTCGAACAAGGAGACCACAGTGGAGAAGCAGACCGACCCGGCCGGGCAGACGGTGGAGTCCCGGCTCCTCGAAGGCAAAGTGGCGCTGGTGACCGGCGGCGGCAGGGGCCTCGGCCGGGAGATCTGCGCCGTGCTGGCCGAGGCCGGAGCCGCCGTGGCGGTGGCGGACGTGCGCGGCGAGCTCGCCCGGGCGGCCGCGCACGAGCTCGGTGACACCGGTGCGGACGCGCTCGCGCTGACCATGGACGTCAGCGACGAGGCCTCGGTGACCGGGGCGATCGGTGAGGTGCACGAGCACCTCGGCCCGGTCGACATCCTCGTCAACAACGCCGGCACCGACAAGACGCTGTCGCTCGAGGAGATCAGCGTGGACGAGTGGACGCGCGTGGTCGACGTCAACCTCGTGGGCCCGTTCCTGACCACCAAGGCCGTCTTCCCGGGCATGCGCGAGAACGGCGGGGGGCACATCGTCAACATCACCTCGACCGCGGCGAAGCGCGCCTGGGCCAACGCCTCGGCGTACCACGCCAGCAAGTGGGGCTTGCTCGGCTTCAGTCACGCGGCCCACGTCGAGGGCCGTCCGCACAACATCAAGGTGACGGCCCTGGTCTCCGGCGGCATGCGCACGCCGTTCCTCCTGGACCGGTTCCCCGACATCGACCTGGACACGCTGCAGGACGCGCGCAACGTGGCGGAGACGGTGCTCTTCGTGGTCACGCGACCGGCCGCCGCGGTGATCCCGGAGCTGATGGTGCTCCCCATGGGGGAGACGTCGTGGCCCTGATCTCCCCCCGAGATCGAGCCGCGGCGGTGTTTCTCGACAAGGACGGCACCCTGATCGAGGACGTGCCGTACAACGTCGACCCCGACCGCGTGCGGCTGCTGCCGGGCGCCGCCGAGGCGCTCGCGCGGCTCGACGCCGCCGGGTACGCGCTCGTCGTGGTGAGCAACCAGTCCGGCGTCGCCCGCGGGTTGTTCCCGGAGGAGGCGCTCGAGCCGGTGCGGGCGCGCCTGGAGGAGCTCTTTCTCCGCGCGGGCGCGCGCCTCGCCGGCTTCTACTTCTGTCCCCACCTCGCGGGCGGCAAGGACCCGCGCTACGCCGTCGCGTGCGACTGCCGCAAGCCGGAGCCGGGGCTATCTGCTCCGGGCGGCCGAGGACCTCGGCCTGGACCTCGCGGCGTCGTGGATGCTCGGCGACATCCTGGACGACGTGGAGGCCGGCAACCGCGCCGGCTGCCGCACCGTCCTGGTCGGCTCGGAGCACGAGACCGAGTGGCTGCTGACGCCGGGGCGGCGGCCCTGGGGCGTGGCCCCCGACCTCGCCGCCGCGGCCGGTCTGATCCTGGCGGTCGGCGCCATGCGCGTGCGCGCGGAGGCGAGCTCCTGATGACCGGCCTCGCCGACATGGTGCACGGGTTCGCCGGCGTGCGCGTGCTCGTCCTCGGGGACGCGCTCGTGGACGGCTACCTCGAAGGCGACGGCACGCGGCTCACGCCGGACGGCCCCACCTCCGTGGTGGAGGTGCGGCACCACCTGGACCTGCCGGGCGGCGCCGCCGGCGCGGCCGCCAACGTGGCCGCCCTCGGCGGGCGCGCGACGCTCCTCTCCGTGGTCGGTGACGACCCGGACGGCCGCGCGCTTCGCCGCCGGCTGCGCGACGCCGGCGTGCAGGCCAGGCTCAACCTCTCCGGCGCCCGGCGCACACTGGCGCGCAGGCGCATCGTGGCCGACGGCGGCGCCCTGCTGCGCTACGACGAGGGAGACGTGTGGCCGGTGCCGGCGCAGAACGAAGCCTGGCTGCTCGACCGGCTGCCAGGCGCCTGGCCGCAGGCGGATGCCGTGCTCGTCTCGGACGCCGGATACGGGGTCATGACCCCGGCGGTGCGCGCCGAGCTCCGCCGGCTCCAGCTCTCTGACCCGCGCCTGCTGGTGGTGCAGGCCCACGACCCCGGCGAGTACGCGGACGCGGGGACCACGGTCGCGGTGCTCGACGCGCGCGAGGCGCTCCTCCTCGCCGGTCCCGCAGACGGCCGCGAGCACGCCGAGGCTCTCGAGCGTCATACGGACGTCCTGCTGGCCGCGACCGGGGCGGAGCTCGTCGCGGTCAAGTTCGGTACGGACGGAGGGTTCTTCGCCGAGGCCGGACGGCCTTCGTATCGCACCTACGCGCACGCCGTGCCGGAGCGCGAGTCCTCCGGCGCCGGCCAGACCTTCGCCGCCGCCCTGACGCTCGCGCTGGGCGCCGGCGCGCAGACCTGGACGGCGGCGGAGGTGGCGACCGCCGCAGCCGCCGTCGCCGCGTCCAAGGGGAGGACGGCCGTCTGCCTCTCCTCGGAGCTCGCTCGCCGCCTCTCGCCGCTCGAGAAGGTGGCGCCGGACGTACGCCGGCTGGCGGCCGAGCTGGACGACCGGCGCGCTCACGGCCAGCGCATCGTCTTCACCGCCGGCTGCTTCTGCGGCCTGCACCGTGGCCACGCGGCGCTGCTCGAGCGCGCCCGGGCCGCCGGTGACGTGCTGGTGGTCGGTGTGCCCGCGGGTGACTGGTGCTGCGACACCGCGGCCGGCCGGCCGGAGGACGCTCCGGCGGAGCGCGTCGCCGTACTCGCCGGCCTGAGCTGCGTGAGCGCGATCGTCCCGTTCATGGGCGGGTCGCCCGACGAGCTCATCCGCAGCCTGCGGCCCGACGTCGTTGTCACCGGAGGCAGGCCCGAGAGTGGGGCCGCGCACGAGAGTGAGGCGCCGCCGGTCTCGGACGTGGCGCGCGAAGCGGGCACGGAGGTGGTCGTGGTCCCGCGCGTGGACGACGTCTCAGCCACCAGCCTCGTGGAGAGGATCCGGGCGGCCCGGCTCCTCGTCCGGGCCGCGGAGCACTCCGCGTGAGCGGCTGGGAGCAGGCGCGGCGCATCCTCGCCGTGCGGCTCGACACGCTGGGTGACGTGCTCATGACCACGCCGGCGCTGCACGCGCTGCGCGCCGCGGGCCCCCCCGACCGCACCATCACCCTGCTCACCTCCCGGCCCGGCGCCGCCGCCGCGAGGCTGTCGCCGGACGTGGACGACGTACTCGTGTACGACGCCCCCTGGATGAAGTCGCCCCGGCCGAGCAGTGCTCCTACCCCCGACCTGGTGATGATCGAACGCCTGCGCTCGCGGCTGTTCGACGCGGCGGCGATCTTCACCGTGTTCAGCCAGAACCCCCTGCCGGCGGCGCTGTTGTGCCACCTCTCGGGCATCCCGCTGCGCCTGGCGCACTGTCGCGAGAACCCGTACCGCCTGCTCACCGACTGGGTGCCCGAGACCGAGCCCGAGAAGCAGGTGCGGCACGAGGCGCGGCGGCAGCTCGACCTGGTCGCCGCCGTGGGCGCGTCGCCGGCCGAGGGGCCGCTGCGCATGACGCTCGGCCCCGAGGCCTGCGAGCGCGCCGGCCGGCTGCTCGAGGAGGCCGGCGTGCGGACCGACCGTCCCTTCATCGTCGTCCACCCGGGCGCCACGGCGTCGTCACGCCGTTACCCGGCGCGGTCCTTCGCCGCGGTGCTGCGGCGGCTCGTCGCCGACGACGGCCTGCAGGTCGTCGTCACCGGCGGCGAGGACGAGCAGGAGCTCGCCGCCGACCTCGCCGCCCAGGCCGGCGACGGGGCCCACGCCCTCGCCGGCAAGACCGGCTTCGAGGAGCTGGCGGCCGTGATCGCCCGGGCCCGGTTGCTGCTCTCCAACAACACCGGGCCCGTGCACGTGGCCGCCGCCCTCGGCGTCCCCGTGGTCGACCTCTACGCCCTCACCAACCCGCAGCACACCCCGTGGCTCGTGCCGTCGCGCGTACTCTCGCACGACGTCCCCTGCCGCTGGTGCTACAAGAGCGTCTGCCCCGAGGGTCACCACCTCTGTCTGCGCGGCATCGAGCCGGACGAGGTCGTGACCGCCGTCCGCGAGCTGCTGCGGGAGACCGCGGCCGTCCCGGGAGTGATCTGATGGACCCCTCCGCCCGTCTGCGCGTGCTCACCTGGCACGTCCACGGCAACTACCTCTACTACCTCACGCAGACACCGCACACGTTCGTGCTGCCGACCAAGCCTCTGCGCCCGCACCCCTACGGGGGGCGCACCCGGTCGTTCCCCTGGGGTGACAACGTGGTGGAGGTGCCTGCCGAACGCCTGCGCGACGAGGCGTTCGACGTCGTCCTGTTCCAGTCGAGAGAGGCGTACGAGCGGGACCAGTACAGGTATCTGACGCCCTCTCAGTGGAGTCTGCCGCGGCTGTACCTGGAGCACGATCCTCCCAGGCAGAGCCCGACCGACACGCGCCACGTGGTGGACGACCCCGAAGTCCCGGTGGTGCACGTCACGCGCTTCAACCAGCTGATGTGGGACTGCGGCCGCTCGCCGACGATGGTCATCCCCCACGGCGTGCTCGTACCGCCGCACCTCACGTACACCGGGACGCTGGAGCGCGGGGTCGTGGTGGTCAACAACCTGCGCTCGCGGGGACGCCGGCTGGGCGCCGACGTCTTCGAGCGCGTCCGCTCCGCGGGCGTGCCGCTCGACCTGGTCGGCATGGACGCGCGGAGCATGGGCGGGCTCGGCGAGGTGCCGCCGGCGGAGCTCGCCGAGTTCATCGCCCCGTACCGGTTCTTCTTCAACCCCATCCGGTATACCAGCCTCGGCCTCTCCGTGTGTGAGGCGATGACCCTGGGGATGCCGATCGTCGGGCTGGCGACCACGGAGATGGCGACCACGGTGGAGAACGGCGTGAGCGGCTACGTGGACAACGACGTGGACGTGCTCGTGGAGCGGATGTGCGCACTGCTGGCCGACCCCGGCCTCGCGGCCCGGCTGGGCAAGGGCGCCCGCGCCTACGCGCGCCGCGCGTTCTCCATTGAGCGCTTCGTCTCAGATTGGGACGCGGCGCTGCGGTACACCGTCGCGCGGGCCGCCGCGACGCCGTGGAGCGAGGCCGCCGGAGAGGCCGCCTGAGGCCGCGGCTCGCCGGTCGCGGCCCGCCCCGGCCACCCGGGGGAACGGACGACACCACGCACAGGAGGACCACACCGTGAGCGACGCCGAACAGAAGCCCGGATCCCCGCCCCCGCAGCACCAGGAGGAGCAGCCGGGCCGAGAGCACGAGATGCACCCCGAGCCGGACTACGCGCCGCGGCACGCCTGCGGCCGCCTCGACGGGCGCGTGGCTCTGGTGACCGGTGGCGACAGCGGCATCGGCCGCGCCGTCGCCGTCGCGTTCGCGGCCGAGGGGGCGGACGTGGCCATCGTCTACCTGGAGGAACACGAGGACGCCGCCGAGACGCGCCGTCTCGTGGAGGAGCGCGGACGGCGCTGTCTCGCCCTGCCGGCCGACCTCGGCGACGAGGCCGTCGCGCAAGACGTCGTCCACAAGACGCTCACGGAGTTCGGGCGCCTCGACGTGCTGGTCAACAACGCCGGCGAGCAGCACCCGCAGAAGAGCCTCGAGGACATCAGCGCGGACCAGCTGGAGCGCACGTTCCGCACCAACATCTTCGCGATGTTCTTCCTGACCAGGGCCGCGCTGCCACACCTCGGGGAGGGGGCGGCCATCGTCAATACGACGTCCGTCACCGCGTACCGCGGGAGCAAGGACCTGCTGGACTACTCGTCCACGAAGGGGGCGATCGTGTCGTTCACGCGCTCGCTCGCCCTGCAGCTGGCCGAGCGCGGCATCCGCGTCAACGCGGTCGCTCCCGGGCCGGTCTGGACCCCGCTCATCCCGTCCACCTTCAGCGAGCAGAAGGTCGGGTCGTTCGGCCAGAACGTCGCCATGAGCCGCCCGGGGCAACCCCGGGAGGTGGCCGCGTCCTACGTCTTCCTCGCCTCCGACGACGCCTCGTACATCACGGGCCAGGTCCTGCACCCCAACGGCGGCGACATCATCAACGGCTGACGCGGCGCGTCAGGCGGGCGCGGTGTAACGGTCCTCGACGGTGCGGCGCACGCGCTCGCGCGTCTCCGCGCCGTCGAGCCCTTCCGCCTCCTCCACGGCCGCCACCGCATCCGCGAGCTCGTCGTCGCGGACCTTCTCGCGCATCCAGGTCGAGTAGTCGTGGCGGTGCAGGTGGTGCAGCCAGGTCTCGTCATCCACCCCCTCGGCGATCTGCAGGAAGAGGAAGAGGTTCTGGGCCCGGAGGTTGAGGCGCTCGTCCGGGCCGCGGAAGTAGAAGCTGTCCTCCGGCGCCAGCTCTCCCTGCGCGTACTTGCGCCGGTGGCGCAGCATCTGCTGGCGCGGCCGGGCGGTGAAGAACCTCACCGGCGCCTCGCCGACGCGCCACAGCACGGCGGTGCGCCGCGCCGTCGCGGCGCCGTTGTCCACCCGGGCGTCCCTCTCCGTCGTGGCCTCGTCGCGGCTCCGCCCTCTGACCTCATCCGGCCGCGGCGCGTCCACTCCGGCCGACTGCGCGAAGCCGGCGAACGTCTTGTCCGGCTCGTCGCCCACGGCGACCACGGCGCCGACGGTGCGCAGCACCGGCTGCGCGACCATGCCCGGGTGCACCGTCATCCACAAGAAGCCGCGCAGCTCCTGCGGCAACTCCTGAGGGGCGGTCTGGAGGGCGGCCGGCAGCAGGTGGTGGGCCTCGTCCACGTGCAGCCAGTGCGGGCGCCCGGTCTCGGCGCGGAACTGCAGCACCTCCGGCAGCAGGTCCGCGAAGAACCCCGGCCGGTCGGCCGCGGCGAGCCCGACCAGATTGACCACGATCGTCTGATCGGGCCTGCGGAGCAGGTTCATGACCTCCTCGGCGGAGGGCGGCCGCTCGGGGGTGCCCAGCACGGCCGCCTCGGCGAGGTCTTCGTAGTCGCCCTCCGGGTCGATCACCACGAGCTGGTAGTCCCGGTCGCCCAGCTGCTCTAGCAGCGCCGTGGCGAGCGTGGATTTGCCGCTGCCCGACGGGCCGGCCAGCATCAGCCCCGGCCCGTTCACGGGGACCGCCGCCTGCCGCTCTTCGTCGTCCACGAGCGCGCCGAGCACCAGCGGGCGCCGCGCGCTCGCCTCGGAGACGTGCGCCAGATCGTCCTCGAGGAGCTCGCCGACGAACTCGCTCACGCCCTGGCCGTCTTCGCCACGGGTCACGTGGTCCGACTCGTCCTTGAGCGCCGGCAGGGCGTTGGCCACGGCCGCGCCGATCTCGCAGATCGTCAGGAAGGCGTGGTCGTTCTCGGCGTCGCCGATGCCCGCCACGTTGTGCCGTGAGAGGCCGAGGTCGGAGAGGGCCGCCTCCAGCCCGGAGGCCTTGTTGACGCCCGAGGGCAGCACCATCACGGCGCCCTTGTTGAAGGTCACCTGAAGCTCGAGGCCAAGGTCCTTGATCGCCTCGAGCGCCTCCTGCTGGTGCGGCTCCCAGGTGGCGATGACCGCCTTGCCGACCGAGAGCGGCTCCACGTGCCGTCCGCGGAGCGCCTCGACGAGGCGCTCGTCGGCCGGTTCGGTGAGCAGGTGCTGCTCGCGCGTGTCCGAGCGGTAGAGCACGCCCCCGTTCTCGGCCACGATGCGGTCGAACACGTCGGCCTCGGGGAACGCCTCGAGCAGTTCGTCGAGCCGGCGGCCGGTGACCAGGATGAGTTTGCGGCCCGAGTCGCGCGCCCGCTTCAGGGCGTCCAGCGTCGCTTCCGCCACCACCCCGTGGTGGGCGATCGTCCCGTCGTAATCGGTGGCGAGCGCCACGAAGCGCATGTGCCTCCTCCTCCGCGCCTTCTCTACGTCAGGCTGTGCCCGTCCGGACGGCCGTCACGCCACGGGTCCGTCGACGGTCCGTCGGAGGTGCCGCCGGCGCAGGATGGCGCCGGTCGGAACGAGGAGCAGTCTCTTGCCGGCGCCTGCCGTCAGGGGCGCTCCTTGACGCGCCGCGCCGTCTCCTCCACGCGGCGCGTGCGGACCTCCGGCCGTTCGGCCGAGATGATCCAGTCGATGTAGTCCCGCCGAAGCGAGGGCGGCAGCGCCGTGAACGCCGCTGCCGCCTCGGGGTCGTCGTGGAGTTCGATCTGGAGGTCGTGAGGCACCGGGATCTCCTGCCGCGCGCCCTTACGGCCGTCGTCTTCGCTCACCCGGTCCCCCTTCGCACGCCGTCAAGCGGCTTGTTCTCCGCTCTGCCCGGAGATCTTCTCACGCACGTCGTGCACCGTGCTGGTGGCGCGCGTGGCGGTCTGGTCGACCGCGCGCGTCACCTGCTGCCGCGCGCGCGGCCAGCCGAGGGCGATCGCCCCCGCGACGCCGAGGATGACCAGTCCGGTACCGATGAAGAAGTTGCGCAGGTAGTGGTGCGGGCGCACGTCCGAGCGCAGGTGCTCGGCGCCGCTCTGCACGGACTCCACGATGCTGTTGACGTCCTTGCGGAGCTGGCGGTCTGAGCGGACGTGTGTCAAGAGGTTGTTGGCGGACCGGATGAAGTCGGTCACGTCATCGCGCAGCCCGTCGTCGGTCGCGAGACGCTTCACGTAGGGGGCAGTGGAGGCCGCTCGCTTTACGTAAGGGGCGGTCGTGGCCGCCATGCCGCCGACTTTGCCCATAGTCCGGATGCTGCTGGTCCAAGCCATAGTGACCCTCCATCCTCCCGAGCTACCGGGTTCGATACCCAGCATGTTCCCGGTCGGGCGGGTCGTTGACTGTTCGACTTCTGCGGTGAGGGCGCGGCGGCGCGGGTCGGGAAGGCCCCGCCGCTCACGCGTCACTCCTGCGCGAGCCGGTGCAGCTGCTCGAAGCTGAGGATCTCGATGAGCCGGTGGTCGCCGCTCATGCGGATGACCTGCGCGCGCTTGAAGCGGTCGAACGTGCGGCTCAGCGTCTCGGGCACGGTGCCCAGGCGGGCCGCAAGCTCGCGTTTGCTGACCGGGAGGCGGATGACGCGCGGGACGTCGGGCGGCCCGCCGCCTCCCGCGACCGCCGGCTCGAGCTGCTCGTCGGCGCGCGCCAGCAGGTACCTCGCGAGGCGCGCCGGCACCGGCAGCAGCAGTTCCTCGACCCGGCGGTTCAGCAGGCCCAGCAGGTGCGCCATGGCCGCCAGCAGGTTGACGGAGAGCTGGGGTTCGGCCAGGAGCAGCGCCAGGGTCTGTTCTTTGTCGAAGCGGTAGAGCAGGCACTCGGTGAGGGTCTCGGTGCTGGACGGATACCTGTCCTGGAAGAGGGCGGCCTCGGCGAACGTCTGGCCCGGCCCTACGTGGCGGATGGTCGCCGTCCGGCCGTCGCGCAGCAGCTTGAACACCTTGAGGCGGCCCTCGGCCAGCAGGAAGAAGGCGTCGGCCTCGTCGTCCTGCAGGAAGAGCGTCTCCTCGGCCGCCATCCGGCGGGGCTGCGCCAGCTCCGCGAGACGCTCCAGCTGACCTTCGTCCAGGTGCATGAACAATTGTGCGGCGCGAAGGTCCGCGGCAGTGCGCTCGTGGCTCATGGCGCCAGTATAGAAGACGGTTCAGCCGCTGGGAGCGCCGGACCCGGTGAGCTTCGGGTCGGCCGGGACGATGACGATGGCGGCCGGCCCCTCCAGCGGGCACTTGTACTCACAGATGCCGCACCCGATGCAGCGGTCGGCGATCACCACAGGCCGTGAGATGCGGTCCTCGCCGCCCCCGGAGCCCGTGCTGGTCCGCGTGTCCCGGAGCTCGATCGCCTTCTCCGGGACGGGGCACATCTCCTCGCAGACGATGCAAGGAGTGTCCTGCGCCCACGGGAGGCAGCGGTCCCTGTCGAGCACGGCGAGCCCCAGGACGACGCGCCGTTTGTCCGCCAACGACAGCCGCGGGATCGCCCCCGAGGGGCAGATCTGCCCGCAGGCCGTGCAGGCGTAGTCGCAGTAGCCGAGGCGGGACCTGAGCACCGGCGTCCAGATACCCTCGAGGCCGGCCTCGAGCAGCGTCGGCTGGAGGCCGGAGGTCGGGCACGCCTTCATGCACTCGGCGCAGCGCAGGCAGCGCGAGAGGAAGGCGGACTCGTCCTGGGCGCCCGGCGGCCGTACCAGGCCCGGGCGCGTGACCGCTCGCGCCACTCCCGTCCCGAGCAGCACCGCCGCTCCGACGCCCGTGGCCAGGGCGACGACGGCCTCCCGCCGGCCGGGGTCGTAGACCGCCCACGGGCCTGGGCGACCGGGCGCCAGGGTCATGCCGTGCTCCCGCGGGCAGGCGACGAGGCAGTCCAGGCACATCGTGCACTCGGAGGTGACGACCTGCGCCCCCGCCGCCGTGTCCTCGATCGCGTCCTGGCGACACGCGGAGCCGCAGGCGCCGCAACTCCCGCAGCTGCCGGTGGCCAGCGGCCGCAGCACCTGGACCTTGGCCACCAGCCCCAGCAACGCTCCAAGCGGGCAGAGGTACCGGCACCAGAAGCGGTCGGCGAGCAGCCCCAGCAGGATCACGCCGAGCAGCACGAGGAACAGCAGCACGGACTGCTCGTACCGCGGCTGGAGGGTCGGCAGCACGGACCCGCGGAAGTTCGCCTCCACCCAGGTGACCAGGCCGGTGGTCGGTCCCCACGACATGCCCAGTCGCTCCAGGGTGTCCACGACCAGCACGAAGCTCGGGATGACCGAAGTGGTCACGGTGCGTGCGAGCAGCGTGAGCGGGTCGAGTACCAGCAGCGTGAGGCTCTGGAGGGCGGCGAGGACGACGATGGCGCCGAGCAGCACGTACTTGACGCGGCGGAGGGCGGCCGGCACACGCGGGCCGAGCCGGCGCGCGGAGCGGAAGCGCAGCCAGCCGAGCAGCGTGCCCAGCGGGCAGATCCAGCCGCACCACACGCGGCCGAGCGCGAACGTCAGGGCGAGCGTGACGAGCGCGAGCGCGAACGGCGCGAGCCAGGCACGGGCCGCCAGCATGGTGGCCAGCCCCGCCAGGGGGTCGAAGCGGAAGAAGAGGTTCGCGTAGGGCTGCGGCGTCAGTCGCTGCAGGCCCGCGAAGAGCAGGTAGACGAAGAGCAGGAAGCACGCGGTCTGTACGACGCGACGGGCCCAGCGGGCAGCCTTCCAGCCGCTCCTCGACGGTCCGCGCGCCACTGCACCCCTTCCTCTGCCGCTCCGTTCTCGCGCCCCCATGGTACTCCGCGGCGCGAGACCGGTTCGAGCAGGGCGCGTCGACCAGTCGGGGCTTCGTGTTGACCGCGGCGGCCGGGAGGGCTAGCATCCGCGACGCCTGATGGGTGCCCGCGAGGGCTACGAGGGAAGCCGGTGCAAGACCGGCGCGGACCCGCCGCTGTGACCGGGGACGAAGGCCGTGAGAAGCCACTGCCAGCACGCTGGCGGGAAGGCGCGGCCGGAGGACGATCCGGGAGCCAGAAGACCTGCCCCAGGAGCGCTGTCGACGCGTCCCGCGTGGTACACGGGGCGGCGGCGACGCGCGCTGCGGCCTCAAAAACGGGGGGCCCGGGCCAGACGGAGTGTCTGCCCGGGCTTCAGTCGTTCAAGGGCGAGCGAAAGGCGGCGCGATGCAGGCAGTGGTGATCCGAGAGGTGGGCGGCTTCGAGCTGGCCGACGTGCCCGAGCCCGAACTCGGACCGCACGAAGCCCTTGTCCGCGTGACCGTCACCGGCCTCTGCCGTACCGACCTCAAGGTCATCCGCCACGGCCACCGCGACCTCACGCTGCCGCGCGTGCCGGGCGAGGAAGTCGTGGGCGAGGTCGTCGCCGTCGGCGGCCACGACGCGCGGTCGTTCATGCCGGGCGACCGTGTGTACGTCTATCCCGGGGTGTGGTGCGGCGAGTGCCCGAGTTGCCGGCGCGGCGCCGAGAACCTCTGCCGGCAGATGCGCATCATGGGCTTCCACCGCGACGGCGGGTTCGCCGAGTACGTCGCGGCGCCGCTTCAGAGTCTGATCCGCATTCCCGAGGGGCTCGCCGACGAAGAGGCCGTGTTCGCCGAGCCTCTCAGTTGCTGCCTCAACGCTCTCGAGCTCGGCCGCGTGGGCGAGGGCGACGTCCTGGGCGTGTGGGGCGCCGGCCCGGCCGGCACGCTCCTCAGCCGCGCCGGCGCTCAACGCGGAGCCGAGGTGGTCGTCGTCGAGCCTGACGAGCGCCGCCGCGACTTCGTCACCTCGGCGCCCGGCGCGTTGCCGCGGGTGAGCGCGCACGAGTCGGCGCCCGGCCCGCTCGACGTCGCCGTCGTGGCCGTCGGCGACCCTGCCGCCTACGAGGCGGCTATCGCTGCGCTGGCGCCGCGCGGCCGCCTCGTCGTCTTCTCCGGCCTTCTGCCGGCAGGACGACGAGGCGCTCCACGTCAGCCTCAGCGCCGTGCACTACCAGGAGCACACCTTCGTCGGCGCCTACGGCTGCAGCTTCCGCCACGGAGTCGGAGGCGCTCGACCTCCTTGCGCGCGGCCGCCTGCGCGTCGACGACCTCATCAGCCACCGTCTGCCGCTCGGGGATCTCGACGAAGGCCTGGACCTCGTCGCCCGCCGCGCCGGCATGAAGGTCCACCTGTATCCGAAAGGAACCCCATGACCACCGACGACACCGCTCTGCGAGCCTTCGGCGCCGACGTCCAGCGCCTCATCGACGGCAAGGACCTGACGCGCGAGCGCACCTACGAGTTGTTCCGCCAGGTGCTGCTCGCCGAGCAACCGGACCTGCAGCAAGGCGCTCTGCTCGCCGCTCTCGTCGCCAAGGGCGAGACGCCGGAGGAGATCGCCGGCGCCTGGCAGGCGATCGTCGAGTTCGACACCGTCCCGGCCGCGCTGGAGTCGCTCGTGAAGTCCCGCGCCCTCGGCCCGCTCGTCGAGAACTCCGGCACCGGGATGGACACGCTCAAGACGTTCAACGTGAGCTCGGCGGCCGCCATCGTCGCCGCCGCGCAGGGCGCGCGCCTGGCGCGGCACGGCGCCCGCGCCCTGACCAGCTCCTGCGGCGCGGTCGACATCCTCGAGGCCGTCGGCGTGGACGTGGACTGCGACGCCGCGACGGTGGAGCGCAGCATCGACCTCGCCGGCATCGGCATCTTCAACGGCATGAGCGCGGCCGTGCACCCCGGTGGTCTGGGCCGCATCCTCAGCCAGATCCGCTTCGGCTCGACGCTCAACGTCGCCGCGTCGCTCGCGAACCCGGTGCGGCCCACGCACGGAGTCCGCGGCGTGTACGCGGGAGGCATGCTCGGGCCCGTCGGCGACGTGATGATGGAGATCGGCTACGAGCACGCGCTCGTGGTGCATGGGTACGACGACCGGCGCGAAGCGGGCATGGACGAGCTCTCCGTGCTCGGCGCGACCGTGGTCAACGAGCTGCGTGTGGACGGGAGCCGTGATGCCTACACCTTGGAGCCCGAGGACTTCGGCCTGCGTCGCGCGACGCACGGCGAGATCGCGCCGCTCGACGACCTGCACCAGGAAGCCGTGCGCTTCCTGCAGGTGCTCGGCGGGCGCGGCCACGAGGCGTGCACGGACGCCGCCTGCCTCAACGCGGCGGCCGTGCTCTACGTGGCCGGCCGCGCGACCGACCTCTCGGACGGGCTGGAGCAGGCGCGAGCGGCCGTCGAGAGCGGGGCTGCGCTCGCCAAGCTCGAGGAGTGGGTGGCCGCCCAGGCCGGCGGGGTCGAGCAGCGGACGGCCGGGGAGGCTCGCCTCGCGATGCTCCGCAAGGAGGCGGGCCTGCTGTGATTGACGTCCCGGTGAGCCCGGCGGTAGCCTTGCCGGGCATCCCCCAGCTGCTGGGAAGCCGGTCCCGACGCCGGCGCTGCCCCGCAACTGTAGGCGCGGACGAACGTCGCAGCGGTGCCACTGCCCTCGGGCGGGAAGGCGCGACAAGTAGGGTGAAGCGCGAGCCAGGAAACCAGGGCCGGGGGATCACTGCGACAACGCCTCGAGGGAGGGCATGCGGTGGACACATCTGACGGCCGGTCCTCACGCGGCCGGCTCATCCTCGTCACCGGCGGCGCGCGCAGCGGCAAGAGCACCTACGCGGAGCGGCTCGCGGCGCAGCTGGCCGAGCCGCAGGGCGGCCGTGTGACCTACATCGCCACGTCTCAGACCTACGACGAGGAGATGGAGCAGCGCGTCCATGCGCACCGCACCTCCCGGCCGGAGACGTGGACGACGGTCGAGTGCCCCGTCGAGGTGCCGGCGGCCGTGCGTGCGGCCGCCGCCGGCGCCGCGCAGGATGCGCCGCCCGTCATCCTGCTCGACTGCGTCACCCTGTGGGTGACCAACCTGCTCTTCCAGGGCGGCGCCTTCGGCGGCAGCGCGCCGCCGGACGAGGGCTACAACTACGACAAGGACCTGCTGCCGGCGGCCGAGGAGCGCGCCGCCGCGGCGCGCGTCACGGCCGCCGTCGACGGTCTCGCCGCGGCCGTCGCCGGCACCGGCGTCACTCTCGTCGCGGTCACCAACGAGGTCGGGCTCGGGGTCGTTCCCGAGTACCCGCTCGCCCGTCTCTATCGCGACCAGCTCGGCTGGGCCAACCAGCGCCTCGCCCGTGACGCCGACGGCCTGTACCTGCTGGTGTCCGGTTACCCTCTCGACGTCAAGGCGCTCGCCCTCTCGCGCCCGCGTTCCACCGACGACAACTCGTCCTCTTCCAAGGAGCCCCCCAGTGAGTGATCTGCTTGACCGCACCATCGACGCCATCGGCCCGCTCGACGCCGGCGCCATGCGCGCCGCCGAGGCGCGCCAGCTGCAGCTGACCAAGCCCCCCAAGGCGCTCGGCCGCCTCGAGACCTTGTCCATCCAGCTCGCCGGCATCCAGGGCAGGGAGCAGCCGGTCATCGCCGACAAGGCGATCGCCGTCATGGCCGCCGACCACGGCGTGGTCGCCGAGGGCGTCAGCGCGTTCCCCGCCGAGGTCACGCCGGCGATGGTGGTCAACATGGAGCAGGGCGGCGCCGGCATCAACGTCATCGCGCGGCACGTCGGCGCCCGCGTCATCGTCACCGACCTCGGCGTCAACGCCGACCTCGGCGGCGCGGACATCCGCCACGACAAGGTCCGCATGGGCACCGCCAACATGGCGCAGGGCCCCGCGATGACCCGCGACGAGGCCCTGCGGGCCATCGAGAGCGGCATCCGCCTGGTGGAAGAGGAGCTCGACAAGGGCCTCGACATCATCTGCACCGGCGAGGTGGGCATCGGCAACACCACCGCGGCGTCGGCGGTCATCGCCGTGCTGAGCGGCGAGGCGCCGGCCCGCGTCACCGGCCGCGGCACCGGCATCACGCAGGAGGCGCTGATCGGCAAGGTGACCACCATCGAGAAGGCCATCGCCGTCAACAAGCCCGACCGGCTGGATCCCGTCGACGTGCTGGCCAAGGTCGGCGGCCTGGACATCGCCGGCATGACGGGCGTGTTCCTGGGCGGCGCGGCGCACCGCGTGCCCGTGGTCATGGACGGCTTCATCAGCGCCGCCGCCGCGCTCGCGGCCGTGCGCCTGTGCCACGAGTGCGTGGACTACATCCTGCCGAGCCACGTGAGCATCGAGGTCGGGCACCAGGTGGTGCTCGACGAGCTGGGCCTGGTGCCGCTGTTCGACCTGCAGATGCGCCTGGGCGAGGGCACAGGCGCGGCGCTCTCGATGAGCATCATCGAGGCCTCCGCGCGCATCCTCAGCGAGATGGCGACGTTCGAGAGCGCCGGCGTGGCCGGCGACCCCACGGAGGCCGACGCCGAGCTGACGCGGTAGTCCCGACGCGGCAGGAGGCAGCGGTAGTAGAGTCTGGACCATGACCGAAGACGACGAGACCCGGAGCGAAGAGCAGGCCGCGGCAGAGGGGGCGCCGGCGGCGCCCCAGGACGCCGCGGCCCCCGGCCCGCCGCCGATGCCGATCACCCTGGTCTCATCGGCGCGGAGCTCGGGCGGGGCGTCGTCCGCCGGCTCCGACGCGTCGGGCTCCGCCTCCGACGCCGCGCCGGCCGGCCGCGGGCGCTTCCGCTCCCGGCTCTCTCCGTCGCCGGCTCAGACTGGCCGTGACCTTCCTCACCGGCATCCCGCTCAAGGTGGAGGGCGAGGTCAGCCCGTCCGACCTGTGGGGCAGCATGGGCTGGTACCCGCTGGTCGGGCTCGTCATGGGGTTCACCGCCTGGGTGGTCTACGCCGGTCTGGTCTCGTTCCTGCCCGGGCTGGTCGCCGCGACGCTGGTCGTCATCCTGCTCCAGTTGCTCACGCGCGGCCTGCACCTGGACGGTGTGATGGACACCGCAGACGGCATCCTGAGCGGCGCTCCGCGGGAGCGCGCGCTCGAGATCATGAAGGATCACAACGTGGGCGCGATGGGCGTGGCATCTGCGGTACTGCTGCTGATCCTGAAGGTCGCGGCCCTGGGCGCGCTCTCGCGCGCCGACGCGGCCGCGCCCCTCATCGCCGGCCTGTGCGCGGCGCGCGCGCTGCCGGCGCTGGACGTCTACCACTGGCCTTACGCACGCTCCGCGGGGACCGGCGAAGCCTTCACGCGCGAGCACACGCCGGAGCCCCTGCAGCTCGCCGGCGGGCTGCTGCTGGCCGGCATCGTCGTCGCCGGGCTGGTCGCTCTGATCGCCGGCGGAGCCGGCTCGTGGTACGCCGGCCTCGTCGTCGCAGCGGTGGCGATGGCCGCCGGACTGGGCGTGCAGGCTTACGTCGCCCGCCGCCTCGGCGGGCTTACCGGGGACGTGTACGGCATGGGTATCGAACTTGCCGAGGCCGCCGCGCTCGTCATGGGGTGCGCCATCGTCGGCCTGGCGATGTGAGAAGTCAGCAGATGACCGAGGACCGCACATGAAGCTCTATCTCGTCCGCCACGGCCAGTCCACGGGCAACATCGGCGGCAAGCTGATGGGCCAGAGTGACCACCGGCTCACGCCGCTCGGGGAGGACCAGGCGCGAGCGGCCGCGGAGCGTCTCGCGCCCTTCGGGCCGATGCCCGTCTTCTCCAGCGACCTGCCGCGGGCGCGGATGACGGCGGAGCACATCATCGCGGCCTGGCGCGACGAGGACCTCCGCGGCGAGCTTCCCGACGTGGTGCTGGACCCGCCGCCTGCGTGAGATCTCGCTGGGCGACTACGAGGGACGCCCGTGGCAGGAGTTCGAGGCGGACTCCGCCCTGACGGCGTCGTTCGCCGCCGACCCGTACGGCACCGCTCTGCCGGGCGGCGAGTCGTTGCGCGACCTCGAGGCGCGCGTGCACGCCGCCGTGGTCGACCTCCTGGAGCCGTTCGGCGTGGACGACAGCGGCAACACCTGCACGAGCGCGGTGAGCCACGGCGACGCCAGCGCCGCGGCGCGGAACGCCGAGGCGGACGCCGCCGCGCTGGAGCTCGAGGCCATGCGCGCCGGCGCGGCGCAGGCGGCGCTGGAAGGCGCGTACTCCTCCGACGCGGCCGCGGCGCTCGAGGGCGCCGCCGCGGCCGTCGCCGCCGACGACGACCAGGAGCCCGACGAGGGCCTGCCGGAGACCATGGACGCGAGCGCCGTCGCCAGCGGGTTCATGCAGCTGGGCGACGGTGGGAGCGCCTGTCTGGTCGCCCACGACGGCCCCATCCGGGCGATCCTCAACCACTACCTCGGAGTGCCGCCGGAGAAGTGGTGGACGCTGTCCACCACCCACGGCGGCGTCTCGCTCATCGAGTTCGCCGGCGGCTGCGTCACCATCCGCTTCGTCAACATGACCGGTCACCTCGAGGGCCTCGAACCCGACAGGTACGTCCCGGCGGACGATTGAGTCGCCCTCGGGCCGGTCGTCTCAGGCCTCGTCTCCCGACCGGCGGCCTGCCCGCCCCGGCCGCTCCCGTGATCTTCGTCCCGCCTGACTGGCGCCTGGCGCTGGCCACCGTCCTGCTGGCCGGGGTGATCGACGTCGCGCTCGGCGAGCCGCCCGGCGTGCTGCACCCTGTGGTGTGGATGGGCAAGCTGATCGGTGCGCTCGAGGCGCGCCGGCCTCGAGACCGCCCCGGCGCCGAGTTCGCGTACGGAGTCCTCATCGTGCTGGTCACGGCCGGAGCGGCGTTCGCCGCCGGCCTCCTTCTCACCTTCGTCCTTGACCACCTCCCGTGGTGGGCCGCCCTGATCATCGCCGCCGGCGCGCTCAAGACCACGTTCTCGCTGCGCGGGCTGGTGCGCGCCGGCCGCGACGTCCAGCGCGCCCTGCGCACCGACACGGATGCCGCGCGCGCCTCCCTGCGCGCGCTCGTCAGCCGCTCTCCCGACCTTCGACCAGCCGCTCATCGTCTCCGCGACCATCGAGTCGCTGGCCGAGAATCTCACCGACAGCGTCGTCTCGCCGCTGCTGTACTACGCGCTGCTCGGTCTGCCGGGAGCGCTCGCCTACCGGGCGATCAACACGATGGACGCCATGCTCGGCTACCGCGACGACCGCGAGTACGTGGGCAAGACCGCCGCGCGCGGCGACGACATCGCCAATTGGGCGCCGACGCGGATCACGGCGCTGCTGCTCGTGGCCGTGTCGGTCCTGAAGGGAACGGCCGGCAGAGCGTGGTGGGCGTTCCGCACGCAGCACCAGCCGAAGTACGGGCCCAACAAGACGCTGGCCATCGCGACCATGGCCGGGAGTCTCGGCGTGCGACTGCAGAAGCCCGGCGCGTACGCGCTCGGGAGAGCCGACCGGCCGCTGACCGCGGACGTGATCGACGACGCCGTGTGGCGGGTGTGGGCGGCCGGCGGCGCGGCCGTCGCGCTCGCCGCCGGCCTCGCCGCCCTGCTCACCTGGTCCGTCTGAGCGACGGCGCGGACCGACGCGAGGGCCCCCTGTTCCGGCGCTCGTCCCTACGGCCCGCGCATCAGACGGCGCGGCTCGGGGCACCTCAGGAGGGTAGTTCTCCCCAGTGAGGTGATCGCACGTGTGCCGCAACATCAAGCCCCTCTTCAACTACGAGCCCCCGGCGACCGGCGACGAGATCCGCGCGGCCGCCCTTCAGTACGTGCGCAAGATCAGTGGCTCCACGCATCCTTCCGCCGTGAACCAGGCGGCCTTCGACCGCGCCGTCGATGAGGTCGCCAGGATCTCCGCCACCCTTCTCGAGGAGCTGGTGACGACGGCGCCGCCGCGGGACCGGGAGGTCGAGGCGGCCAAGGCACGGGAGCGCGCCGTCCGCCGGTTCGGCGCTCAGGCGGGCTGACCGCGCTCTCCTGCACCACGCTTCAGTGTTGCCGACCGCCACGCCCCGGGCAGGAAACTGAGACAGGGGTGTGAGCAACGAAAGCGAGGTCCGATGACAGCCAAGATGCACGACTTCGAGGCGAGGGCATCCATCGTCATCGCGGCAAGACCCGGCGAGGTCTGGGACGCACTCACCGACCCCGCGGAGATCAAGGAGTACATGTTCGGGACCACGGTCGAGGCCGACTGGACCGAGGGCGGCCCCATCAGCTGGCGAGGCGAGTGGCAGGGCACGGCCTACCAGGACAGAGGCACAGTGCTTCGCGTGGAGCCGGCGAGGTTGCTCCAGTACACCCACATCAGTTCGCTGTCAGGGGCGCCGGGGGAGCAGCACGAGCACATCGTGACGCTCACGCTCACCCAGGACCCGCACGGGACCGAGGTCCTGCTCACGCAGAGCGGCAATCCCAGCGAGTCTGCCAGACGGCGAGCCCAGGCGAACTGGCGGAGCGTTCTCGAGGCGCTCAAGGACCACATCGAGCGGCGCATGGAGGAGGTCGCGCGGGAGAAGGCGGCGTGAGGGTCCTGCTGGGACCCGAATCTGCGACAGGCGTGCTGTGTGCGTGCTGCTAGGCTAGCGCCATGAAGTACCTCCCCGACGTCTTCGAGCGCAACCGGGAGTGGGCCGCCGCGCGCACGGCCCGGGACCCGGAGTACTTCTCGCGCCTGGCGCACATCCAGCGGCCCGACCTGCTGTGGATCGGCTGCTCCGACAGCCGGGTCCCGGCCAACGAGATCGTCGGCCTGGCGCCCGGCGAGCTCTTCGTCCACCGCAACGTCGCCAACGTCGTGCCGGTGACGGACCTCAACGCGCTCGCCGTGATCGAGTACGCCGTGAACTCGCTCGGGGTGCGGCACGTCATCGTGTGCGGGCACTACCGCTGTGGCGGGGTCAAGGCGGCGCTGGAGGGGCACCAGGCCGGCGCCGTGGCGCTGTGGCTGCAGCCGCTGCGCAACCTCGCCGACGATCATCGCGCGGAGCTCGACGCCCTGACGTCGGACGATGCGCGCTGGGACAGGCTGTGCGAGCTCAACGTCGCCGCGCAGGTGCAGGCGGTCGCCCAGACGGAGATCGTCGAGGCCGCCTGGGCGCGCGGCGCCGAGCTCGCGGTCCACGGCTGGATCTACGACCTCGAGGACGGCCTGCTCCGCGACCTCGAGGTCACCGCCGGGGGCGGCTTGCGGGCCGGCGCGTAACGCCGGCGCGCGCCGTCAGCCGGCGAAGCGCGCGCCGTCCTTACGGCAGAGCGCGCGCACCGCGTTGCGCCCCGACTGGGCCGCCGTGGTGATCCCGCCCCAGCTCTCCACCCACTGCCCGGCCATCCAGAAGCCGTCCAGCGTGGGGTGGTCGTAGCGCGGCCTGCGCTGGAGGAGCGCGCCTATGAGCCCGGAGTCCGGCCGGCGCGCCTGCATGGCGCCCATCCAGTTGCCGGTGTAGCGCTCGCGGGTGAGCGGGGTGGAGACATCCACCACCTCCACGGCTCTCGCCACGCCCGGCAATTCCTGCTCCAGCGCCTCGATCACGAGGTCGGCGCACGCCCGCTTCTCGGCCGCGTAGGCCGCACGGTCCGACGCGAGCGGCCGCCAGAAGTCGTACCCGGACTCGAGGAAGGCGGTGATGGCGCTCTTGCCCGCCGGCGCCGCCTCCGGGTCGTAGTGCTTGGTGTGGACGGTGACCCGTGACTGGCGTCGCCCCGCCGCCAGGGGCCGTCGAGGCAGCGGCAGGGTCACCGCGCCGGAGTCCCACGCGCGCGCCACGCCGAGGTTCACCTGGACGGGCTGGTCCGACAGCCGGTGCGCGTCGTACAGCCTGCCGACCTCCCACTCCGGCTCACCGAGCAGGACCGAGTGGGTGAAGCGGCCGTCCGCGGCCGACAGGACCAGGTCGGCCGTCAGCGCCTCACCGCCCTCGAGCCGCACTCCGGTCACGCGTCCCCCCGCGGTCGACAGCCCGACGACCCTGGCCCCGTACCGCACCTCGCCGCCGAGGTCGAGGAGCCGCTTCTCCACAGCCCGTGAGAAGGCGAGCCAGCCGTGGAGCGGGATCCCCGTCGCGCGCCGGTCCGCGTAGGCCAGCGGCAGCAGCACCGTGAGCAACGGCACGTCGGGACCGCCGAAGTGCACGAGGTTGGCGAACGTCAGGGCGGCGAACGGGTCGCGCAGCCGCCGCGTGAACTCCCGCAGGGTCAAGCGGCCGTACTTGAGAACCGCCGGCAGGGTGCGGAGCGTGGCCGGCGCGGCCCGCAGGCTCGCCAGGGCGCCGGCTGCGCCGGCCTCGGTAGGCGAACGGCAGGTCGAGCCGCCGGCAGCTGCGGACGGCGGCGCAGAACTCGCGCACCGCCGCCGCGTCCGCCGGGAACGCGGCGAGGAACTCCTCCTCGAGCCGGTCGACGTTGGTGAACACGGTGACGCGGCGCCCGTCCTGCCCGACGACGGTGCCGAAGTCGTCGGGGTCGTACAGCGGGCAGTGGCCGACGACCCCGAGGTCCTGCCACAGCCGGTGGATCGCCATGTCGGGGGACGTGCCGGCGAGGCCCGCGACGCTGCCGTCGAACAGGTAGCCCTCTGCGCTGCCAAGAGGTGCAGAGGCCGCCGGGCAGGTCGTGCATCTCGAGGATCGTCACCCGGTAGCCGCTGCGCGCCGCGTAGCACCCGGCGGAGAGCCCGGCGATGCCGGCGCCGATGATCACGAGACGGCGGGAGTGAGCAGTCATGCGACGGTTTGTACGCGGTTTTGCGGCCGGTTGCCAGCCGGCGACGGCCGCCGCCGACTGCCTGCGCGGCCACGCGGCGGCCCCCTCCGCACCCCCACGCCCGCCCCTTCGCCGAGGTCATGGGGGGTAGTGGTGCCGGGCGCCTGTAAGATAGGTAGATACGGGGTGTCTACATCTGCGCGGCCTCGTCTGCGGGTCGGCCAACATGTAGATACGAAGGAGATACGTTTTGAGAGGTGTCCTTCTCCTCCTGCCCGTCGCCGTCCCGGCGCCCTCCCCCATCTGCAGGACCGATGATCCGCGCGCGTCAGGCGAGGCACGGGTGGAAGACCGGCGCGCACGGGTAGGAAGAAGGACGCCGAGAAGGAGGCGCCGTGAAGAAGCAGGACCGTAACGCGCTCGTCGCCCTGCCAGTGGTGGTGGTCATCGCCGCCCTGTTCGCCCTTGCGGGGAGCCAGGGAGGCACGACGGTGGGCGGACTCCCCGTGTTCGCGCTCTGCGTCATCCTCGCGTTCGTCATCCAGTGGGCCGTGTTCGTACCCTCCTATCTGCTGCAGACGGAGCGCTTCTTCGACCTCACCGGCGGACTCACGTACGTCACTGTGGCCGTCGTGGCCGTGCTGCTCTCCGAAGCCCCCGACGCGCGCGCCTGGCTGCTGGCCGGCATGGTGGCCGTGTGGGCGGTGCGGCTGTCGTCCTATCTCTTCCTGCGCATCCGCAGGTCAGGCGCCGACAAGCGCTTCGACGACCTCAAGCCGTCCTTCCCCCGCTTCCTGAACACCTGGACGCTGCAGGGTCTGTGGGTGACGATCACCGCCTCCGCCGCGCTGGCCGCCATCACCTCGACCACCCGGGTCGAGCTCGGCACGGTCACCGCCGTCGGGCTCGTGCTGTGGGTCGTGGGGTTCGGCGCTGGAGATCACCGCCGACGCCCAGAAGAGCGCCTTCCGCTCAGATCCCGCCAACAAGGGGCGCTTCATCAGCACCGGCCTCTGGTCCTGGTCGCGCCACCCCAACTACTTCGGCGAGATCCTCCTGTGGGTCGGGGTGGCCGTGGTGGCGCTGCCGGCGCTGCGCGGCTGGCAGTGGGTCACGCTGCTCTCGCCGGTGTTCGTCTTCCTGTTGCTCACCCGCATCAGCGGCGTCCCGCTTCTGGAGAAGAGCGCCGACGAGCGCTGGGGCGGGCAGCCGGACTACGAGGCGTACAAGGCACGTACGTCCGTCCTGGTGCCGCGACCACCACGGAAGGCCTGATGGTCTCGCTCCGGTGAGGCTATGATGAGGGCACACTCCCGCTCTCGAGGGGCCTTTTGAGCGACTTCTCATCCATTGCGCGGATCTACCGTCAGACCGCCACCGCCCAGAAGTCGGCGGCCGAGCGCCTGTTCTGGATGCTGCGCATCGAGCGTACCGACGACGTCCTGGATCTCGGCTGCGGCACCGGACACCTTGCTCAGGAGATCCGCCAGCTCACCGACGGCCGCGTGGTCGGCATCGATCTGGCGCCCGGGATGATCGCGCTCGCGCGCGAGGCGGCGCCGGAGGGCATCGAGTTCGTCACCGGCTCCGCGGAAGAACTCGACATGCCGCAGCAGTTCGACGCCATCTTCTGCAACTCGGCGTTCCAGTGGTTCCGGGACGAGCCGCGCGCGCTCGCCAACTGCTTCGCGGCGCTGCGGCCGGGCGGCCGCATGGTCATGCAGGCCCCGGCCCAGCACGAGTACTGCCCCAACTTCGTCCGCGCGGTCGCCGCCCTGGCTCAAGACCCGAGGACCGCCGGGACCTGGAGTCACTTCCGCACTCCCTGGACGTTCTACGAGACGGCGGAGGAGTACGAGCAGCTGTTCCTCGACGCCGGCTTCACGCTCGCCGGCGGGGAGATCGAGGAGCTGCGCGAGCACTGCACGCCGGCTCGCGCCCTCGACATGTTCGACTCGAGCGCGGCCGCCGGCTACCTCAATCCTGCCTGCTACGACGTCCCGCTTCCGAGTGGCTATCTGGAGGCGGCGCGCGAGCTCATCCTCGCCCAGTTCGGCACGCAGACGGGCACGAAGGGACTGCTCGAGGTCGTGTTCCGGCGCGTCTACGTGCTCGCCCGCAGACCCTGACGGCCGCGATCGGCGTCGCCGGCGTCTTCCCCCGACCCGCCTGACCGGAGGAGCACATGAAGAACGAGACCAAGCAGATCCTCTCCTGGACGGTGCTGCCGTTCGCCGCCGTCGCCAACGGCGTCCTGAGGGACAAGACCTACGGCAAGAGCATGGGCGAGACGGCTTCGCACTCTCTCGCCGTGGCCCCGCTCGCCGCGGTCGTCGGGTTCTGGGCGGGGCTCGTCGCGCGCCGGTGGCCGCTCCCCAGCCAGCGCTCCGCCATCCGCGTGGGCATCCTCTGGCTGGCCCTGACGCTCGCGTTCGAGACCGGGCTCGGCAAGGCCCGCGGAGTGAGCACCCGGGAACAGCTCGCGGAGTACGACGTGCGCCGCGGCAGGCTCTGGCCGCTCGCGCTCGCCGTCATCGCGCTCGCCCCGCTGTTCCACCACCGCCGGCGCCGCGAGGGCTGAGCCGTGTTCAGCGCGGCTTGTGACGACGGCTACGCCGACGCCCTCCCGGGCATCCGCCGCAAGACGCTCAGCTACGGCGACGCGACGCTGATGAGCGAGTTCCGGCTGCGCGGCGGCGCCGTGCTGCCCGTCCACGATCACCCTCAGGAGCAGACCGGCTACCTGGTCGCCGGGCGGCTCCGCCTCACCATCGACGGCGAGACACGTGACGTGACGCCGGGCGACAGCTGGTCGATCCCCGGCGGCACGCCGCACGGCGCGGTCGCGCTCGCCGACACGGTCGCCGTCGAGGTCTTCTCGCCGGTGCGCGAGGACTACCTGCCCTGACGCCCGGGGCGGGCCGGCGACCCCGGTCCCCCCGGCGTTTGCCCCACCGCCTCCCGGGAACCACAAGGCAGTCTGGACTGCCGCACGGCAGAGCAGGCGGGCGGCCGCCGCCCCCGAGGGCCACGGCGGCCGTAGAGCACGCGATCCGGGAGATCGTCATGAGCGAGCAGGACTTCACCATCACCCGCGAGTTCGACGCGCCGCGGGAGCTTGTCTTCAAAGCGTGGACCGACTGCGACCACTTCTCGCACTGGTTCGGCCCGCGGGAATTCACGACGTCACACTGCAGCATCGAGCCGAGGCCCGGCGGGAACTGGACGAGCGCCATGCGTTCGCCTGAGGGCAACGACTTCTGGAGCAGCGGGACCTTCGTAGAGGTCGACGAGCCGTCGCGGTTCGTCGTCGACGAGGGGTTCGCGGACGAGCACGGGAACCGCGTCTCCGCGCAGGAGTACGGCATGAGCGACGACATGCCGAGCGAGGAGCGCATGACCGTGACGCTCGAGGAGCACCAGGGCCGCACGCGACTCACCGTGCAGCAAGGCATCCCCAGCGACGTGGCGGAGCGGAACGGCGCGCTGCAGGGGTGGCAGGAGACCCTCGACAAGCTGGACTCGTACCTTCTCGAGTTGCAGCGCGGAGGGGACGTCGTCCACTGAGAGCCGCCGGCGAGATGCGGGGCGTGCGTGAGGCCGGCCGGGGTGACCTGGTCACGCTGGTCGGCCTCATGCGTGACTTCCACGCGGAGTCCGGCTACACGCTCGTCGAGGCTGAGGCGGCGGCCGCGTTCGAGGCGCTGCTGGCGCGGCCGGGGCTCGGCCGCATCTGGCTGGTCGAGCGGGGCGGCGGGGCGGCTGGCTACATCGTCGTCACGTTCGTGTTCGCGATGGAACACGGCGGCCTCGCCGCCGTCGTGGACGACTTCTACGTGCGCCCGGAGGCGCGCGGCGAGGGCTTGGGCAGCGCCTTGCTCGCCGCGGCCCGCCGGGCCTGCGAGGATCTGGGCGCGCGGGCCCTGCGCGTGGAGGTCGGGGTGGACAACGACACGGCGCAGGTCGTCTATCGCAGAGCCGGATTCCAGGCGCTGCCGGACCGCGCGCTCATGCAGGTCACGCTGGAGCCGCCGTCCCCCGAGGCGTGATCGCCGCGACCGTCGCGGCCGCCGGGCGTCCTTGAGCGACGCGAGGCGCGTCAGGCGAGACCGTCGCGCGTCAACATTCGGAGCGGGGCGGCCGGTCCGGACGCATCCGCCGGCCGCCCTGACGAGACGCTCGCGAAGGGCGCCGAGCCGGGCGCCGAGCTCGCACTCTCCACAAGATGCCTGTGACCGGCGTAGGATGGCTTGCCGACATCAAGGACCCGGACGGGAACAGACTCGGCCTGCTCCAGACCGACCCGGACGCGGCCTGACCGCGCAGGGCGCACTCGCCCGCGTGAGCGAGGTGAGCATGCGCCAGATCCTGTGCTACGGAGATTCGAACACGTGGGGCGCCGACCCCGCCGACGACACGCGCCGGCACGAGTGGCCGGTCCGCTGGCCGGGCGTGCTGCAGCGGGAGCTCGGCGCCGATTACCACGTCGTGGAGGACGGGCTGGGAGGGCGCACCACCGTTTACGACGATCCGCTGCAAGCTCACCGGAGCGGCAGGGAGTGGCTCGCGGTGGCGCTCGAGTGTCACGCGCCGCTCGACCTCGTCGTGCTGATGCTGGGGACCAACGACATCAGCTACGCGCACATCTCCGCGGCCGCTGCCGCCGACGGGGCCGCCGAGCTCGCCCACCTGGTGCGGCGGAGCGCGGCGGGGCCCGAGGGACCGGACGGCCCCGCCCCGCAGGTCCTGCTGGTCTGCCCGCCGGCCGTGGGGCCGTTCCAGAACAACCGGCGGCCGGAGCTGTGGGCGGGCTGCGACGAGAAGTCGCGCGCGCTGCCGCGGGAGTTCGCGCGCGTGGCGTCGGCCCTCGGGGTGCCGTGCCTGGACGCCGGCGGCGTCGTCACGACGAGCGTGCTCGACGGCTGGCACCTCGAGGCCTCGCAGCACGCGCTGCTCGGCGCGACCGTCGCCGCTCGCGTCCGTGAGCTGCTCGGGTAGCCGGCCCGGCGACGCGGCGAGGCCAGGGATCTCCGGCCGGGAGTCAGGTTGGACTGGCTGACCTTCGCTGTCGCGGTGGTCGCGACGATCGCCGCCGCGTGGCTGCTCTACCGCTACCGGCGGCTGACGCTCGAGATGCGCCCGCCGGGGGCGCCGCGGACGGTGAGCGTCGAGCCGCAGCCGCTCGAGCAGGTCGAGGCCAGGCAGGTCCTCACGCTCGCGGCGCTCGCCCTGGCCGTGTATCTGCTGATCCCGCAGCTCGCCGACGTGACCGGCGTGTGGTCCAGCATCAGGCACGCCGACTGGCTGTGGGCGCTGGGGGCGCTCGCGGCGTCGGCCCTCACGTTTCTCGCGGCCGCGATCGGCCTGCTGGGAGCGGTGCCGCAGCGCCTGCCCCTCCTCCTGACCACGGCCGCCCAGCTGGCCGGCGCGTTCGTGAACCGCATCGTCCCGGCCCGCATGGGCGGCATGGCCACCAACCTGCGGTACCTGCAGAAACGGGATGTCGACCTTGCCGTCGCCACCGCGAGCATCGGCGTGCAGCAGGTATCAGGCCTCGTCGTGCACTTGGCCCTCTCGGCTCTGCTGCTCGTCCTGGCCGGCCGCAGCGCCGGCGACGCGCTGAGCGGGCTTCCCTCCGGACGGACGGTGCTCGTGGGGCTCACCGCGCTCGGCGTCCTCTCCGGACTGCTGTTCCTGCTGCCCTGGGGGCGGCGGTTGCTGCGCCTGCGCCTCCTGCCGCCCGTGCGCCGTTCGGTCGCCGGCGTCGCCGCGGTCGCCCGCAGCCCGCTCAAGCTGCTGGAGCTGTTCGGCGGCGCGGTGTTCCTCACGTTCCTGAACATCGCCGCGCTCGTCCTCTCCGTGTACGCGTTCGCGGGGCCGCACGTGAGCGTGGCGGTCATCGGCGTCGTGTTCCTCGTCGGCTCCGGCGTCGCCTCGGTCGCGCCGACGCCCGGCAACCTCGGCGCCGTCGAGGCCGCGCTGATCGCCGGCCTGACGGCCGTGGGCTTGGACGGCGATGTGGCGGTGCCGGCGGTCTTCCTCTTCCGCATCGTCACCTTCTGGCTGCCGATCCTGCCGGGATGGCTGACGTTGGTGCTCCTGCAGCGCCGCGGCGACCTCTGAGGCCGAGCCTCCCCCACCGGCTTCGCCCGGTGGTCCTGACCCGTCGGCGGGAGACGCTCTGAGGCGGTTGACGGCCACCCTCCTGTGTTGATAGCTTTTCTCAACGCCGTTGAGAACCGTTCTCAACAGAAGCTTGGGGAGCGAAGAGTTGACCGACCCGCAGCCGACGCACGACATCGAGGCCGTCTTCCACGAGAAGGGCATCCCCTTCACCAGGCAGCGCCGGCTGATCTGGGAGTTCTTCGCCGGCTCCGACCGTGCCGCCACGATCACGGAGACGACGGACGCCCTGCACGGCGACGGTGTCGGTCAAGCCACGGTGTACCGCACGGTGCAACTCCTCGGCGACCTCGGCCTGCTCGCCCGCGTGCAGGACGGGCGGGGCGAGATCTGCTACATCGCCCCGCCCATCGGGCACAGCCACCCGCTCATCTGTGGCGTGTGCCGGCGCGTGGTGCGGTTCGACGGCGAGGGCGACCTCACCGGGCTCGAGTCCAAGCTGGCCGCGGAGACCGGATTCACCATTTACGGGCACCACCTCGAGGTGTACGGCATCTGCCCCGCCTGCCGTGCCGACAAGGACGTCGACCATGGCGAGTGACGCGCCGCGGACCAGCGTTCCGTCCGCCAACGGCCGTTCCGACGGCGCGTCGCTCGCCGCCTCCGACGCCGGCGCCGGCTCGCTCGCCGGCGTCCGCATCTTCGTCTCGTGGAGCGGCGGCAAGGACGCCTGCCTCGCGCTGCAGCGCGCGGTGCGCGCCGGCGCCCAGCCGGCCGCCCTCGTCTGCATGCTGCACGAGGACGGCCGCGCGAGCCGGGGCCACGGCCTGCCGCTCGCGCTGCTCGAGGAGCAGGCCGCCGCCCTCGGCGTCCCCCTCGTCACGCGGGCCACCACGTGGGACGACTACGAGGCCACCTTCGTCTCGCTCCTCCACGGGCTGCGCGGGCAGGGCGTGCAGGCCGGCGTGTTCGGCGACATCGACCTGCAGGCGCACCGCGACTGGGTCGAGAACGTCTGCGGGCTCACCGGACTCGGCTGCCACCTGCCGCTCTGGCAAGAGCCGCGCCGCCGGCTGCTGGACGAGTTCCTCGCCGGCGGCGGCCGCGCCACCATCGTCGCCGTCGACTCCTCCAGACTGGGCGCCGAGTTCCTCGGCCTCGAGCTCGACGCCGACGTCATCGCCCGTCTCGAGGCCGCCGGCGCCGACGCCTGCGGTGAGGAGGGGGAGTACCACACGATGGTCACCGACTCCCCGCTCTTCTCGCGTCCCGTCGCGCTCGCCTGGCACGGCGCCGAGGACCGCGACGGCCATCACGTCCTCAAGTTCACCCCGTCCGCGTAGCATCCGCACCGTCCTGAAGGGAGCCACCATCACCATGTCCGCATCCCGCTTCGGCCGCCTCACGGCGGCGCTCCTCCTCGTCGCCACGCTGGCGCTGGGCGTCGTCGCCCTCGCCGCCTGCGGCTCGAGCTCCGGCGACGCGACCGCCTCGAGCGCGCCGTCGGCCGCCGCCGCGTCCGGTCCGATCACGGTCACCGACGACGCCGGGACCGAGGTCACCCTCGACAAGCCCGCCGAGCGCATCGTCAGCCTCGCCCCGGCCAACACCGAGATCGCCTACGCGGTCGGCGCCGGCGACAAGATGGTCGCCGGCACCAGCTACGACGACTACCCCGAGGAGGCCAAGGCCCTCCCCAAGATCGGTGACTTCTCCAACCCCAACGTGGAGAAGATCGCCTCGTTCAACCCCGACCTGGTGCTCGCCGCGGCCGGCCTGCAGGACAAGGTGCTCACCAAGCTCCAGGAGCTCGGCGTCAAGGTCTACGTCGTCGACCCCAAGACCTACGACGGCACGATCGCCACCATCGAGAACGTCGGCAAGCTCGCGGGGACCGAGGACCAGGCCGGCGCGGTCGCCGGCCAGATGGCCGCCGCCCGGCAGCAGGTCGAGGCGGCCGTCGCCGGCCTGCCCAGGGCGACCACCTTCCTCGAGATCTACAGCAAGCCGCTCATGACCGCCGGCTCCGGCACGTTCATCGACGACATGATCGGGATCGCCGGCGGCGAGAACATCGGCGCGCAGGCGGGCGAGGGCTTCCCGACCTTCAGCACCGAGGTGCTGGTCAAGGACGACCCGCAGGTGTACGTCGCCGACTCCGGGTCCATGAGCAAGCCCGGCGAGATCGACGCGCGCGCCGGCTTCAGCGAGCTCACCGCGGTCAAAGACGGCAAGGTCTACGTGATCGAGGACAGCACCATCGCCCGGCCCGGCCCGCGCCTCGCCGAGGGCCTCAAGGCGCTGGCCTCGTACATCCACCCGGAGGCCTCGAGCGCCCAGTGAGCAGGCTCGCCCGCGCAGGCGTCTGGCCGGGGATCCTCCTGGCCGCCGGCATCCTGCTGGCCTGTCTCGTGCTGGCGCTCGCCCTCGGACCGGCCTCGCTCGCGCTGGGTCGCATCTGGGACCTGCTGATGGCGGGGCCGGTCAAGGGTGATCTCGAGAACGCCATCTTCTGGCAGATCCGCATGCCGCGCGTCCTCACCGCCGCGCTCGTCGGCGCGGCTCTCGCCGTGGCCGGCGTGATCCTCCAGGACCTGTTCCTGAACCCGCTCACCGATCCTTACGTGACCGGCGTCTCGTCCGGCGCCGCGCTCGGAGCCACCATCGGCATCGTCCTCCACATGAGCAACCTGCCGTGGATGACGGTGCTGGCCATCGTCGGCGGCCTCGGCACGCTGGTCATCGTGTGGATGGCGGCGCGCCGGCGAGGGCGCATCGACGTGTTCGTCCTCCTCCTCGCCGGCGTCACCATCTCGTACCTCGCGAGCGCCGTCGTCACCGTGCTCATGATCAAGGCCAATCAGGACATGACGCAGATCATCTACTGGCTCATGGGCAGCTTCTCCGGCCGCGGCTGGCCGGACGTCCGCATCGCGCTGGTCACCATCCCGTTCATGGTCGCGCCGCTGTTCTTCACGCGCGAGATGGACATCCTGCTGCAGGGCGAGAAGCGCGCCCTGGAGCTCGGCGTCGAGGTCGAGCGCACCAAGCGGCTGCTGCTGGTCACGGCCGGGGTGCTGACGGCTCTGGCCGTGTCCGTCAGCGGCATCATCGGGTTCGTCGGCCTCGTCGTGCCGCACATCGTGCGGCTGCTGGTCGGACCGGGACACCGTGGGCTGGTCCCGGTCTCCCTGCTGGCCGGCGCGTCCATGATGGTGGTCGCCGACCTGCTCAGCCGCACCATCATCGCGCCCAACGAGATCCCGGTGGGCGTCGTGACCACCTTCGTCGGCGCGCCTCTGTTCGTGTACCTGCTGCGGCGCGGGAGGCGGGCCTGATGGCCGCCGAGCCTCTCGTCGCCCTGCGCGACGTCGACTTCGCCTACGACGCACGGCCCGTGCTGCGCCGCATCAGCTTCCAGCTGCGGCCCGGCGAGTTCGTCGGCATCGTCGGTCCCAACGGCAGCGGCAAGTCCACGCTGGTGGACCTCATCGACGGCATCCACCAGCCGGCGGCCGGCGAGGTGCTGGTCAAGGGCCGGCCGACGGGTTCCTACCGCCGGCGCGAGATGGCGCGTGAGGTCGCGCTCGTGCCGCAGCACTTCGACCTCGACTTCGACCTGGCCGTACGTGAGGTCGTCGAGATGGGCGCCTACTGCCGCGGCAAGGACCCTGCGGTCTGCGTCGACCCCGACCAGACGCTGGCGCGTCTCGGGGTCGCGGACCTGGCGAGCCGCCGGTTCTCGGAGCTCTCCGGCGGCGAGAAGCAGCTCGTGGTGCTGGCGCAGGCGCTCATGCAGCAGGCCCCCCTCCTGTTGCTGGACGAGCCCGCGTCCGCGCTCGACGTGTCGCACCAGCTGCGGCTGTTCGACCTGCTCAAGGAGCTCAACGCCGGCGGGCTCACCGTGCTCTGCATCCTGCACGACCTCAATCTGGCGCTGCACTACTTCGACAAGCTGCTGGTGCTCAGCGACGGGGAGGTCGCGGCGTTCGGGCCGCCCGAAGACGTGCTGCAACCGGAGGTCGTCGAGGCGGTCTACGGCGTGCGCGCCTACCTCCACCGGCACGCCGGACGCACCTACCTGACGTTCTCGCCCCGGCTTCACGGCGAGCGCCGCGGCCGCGTGCACCTCATCTGCGGCGGCGGGACCGGCGCCGGCATGATGCGCGAGCTGGTGGACGCCGGCTACGAAGTCACCGCCGGCGTCCTCAACGCCCTGGACACCGACGAGGAGACCGGCGCCGAGCTCGGCTTGCACATGGCGGTCGAGGCTCCCTTCTCGCCGGTGGGCGAAGAGGCGCACGCCGAGAACCTCGAGCTGCTGCGCCAGGCCGACCTCGTGGTCGTCAGCGCCGTGCCGGTGAGTCACGGCAACGAGCTCAACATCGCCGCCGCCCGCGAGGCGCTCGCCGCCGGCGTTCCCGTGTGGGCCGACGAAGGCGTGCGCGCCAACGACTTCACCGGCGCCGTCGACGGGCTGGCCGAGGACGGCGCGCAGTTCTTCGCCGGTGAGGAGGCGCTGCTCGCCGCCGTCCGCGCGCGCAGCGAGGCTACTCTGCCGCCGAGGGCGGCCGAGTAGCCGACCTGGGTGAGAGCGACCGCAAGCGCTCTCACCGTCAGGCCGGGGCGGGTGTCGCCTCCCGGCGCCCGCCCCGGCCCGGCGCTCTCCGCGCTGCGACCGCGTCAGCCGAGCAACTCGCGCAGCTCGGCTGCTGCGGCGCGGTCCTGCTGCCCCGTCTTGCCGAACAGGCGCGCGTCCAGCTCGAGCGTGTCGGCGCACTGCATGGCGAACTCCTCGTGGTAGCGCGCCGCGTCCTCCTCGGCCTGGGCGAGCTGTTCCACCGCGTCGGGCCAGTTGGGCGCCGGCTCCGCGTCAAGGGTCCCGAGGTACGGGGATCCTTTGAGCGTGCCTGCCGGCGCCGACGCCCTGGCGCCGAGCGCACCCTGCTTGGCCATCAGCTTCTGCACACGGTCGTCGTGCGTGCAGACGATCTCCTCGAGCTTGTCCTGCCACTCCTGCGTCGGCGCGAGCACGCCGGCCGCCGCCGCGAAGTCGGCGCACGCCTGCTCCGCCTCGAGGGCGAACCGCAGCGCGTCGCCGTAGCCGCCGATCTGCGGGAAGTCGTGAGCCACGCCGGACTCCTTTCGTAGGGGGTCTCGGCGACGTTCCTACCCGCCCGCGGCGGTTTTCACGAGCGCAGCAGGCAGGACGCCCGCGCCCGCCGGGCGGAGGCGACCTCTCTCCAGCCTCACAAAACCGGAGGGCGGGGGCAGGCAATGCCTGCCCCCGCCCTCTCAGGGATGCGAGACTCTGTCGACGGCTCAGCGGTTGACGGTGCCCTCCCAGGTGCTCACGAACTGCTGCTTCTTGTCGGCCTCGGTGAACCAGCGCGTGGTGACGACCTTGGTCTCGGTGAAGAACTGGAAGCCGTCCTTGCCGAACACGTGGTTGTCGCCGAAGAAGCTGTCTTTGTGGCCGGCGAACGGGAAGAAGCTCACGGGCACCGGGATGCCGACGTTGATGCCGACCATGCCGGCGTGCGTGCGGCGCGCGAACTCGCGCGAGTGGTAGCCGCTCTCGGTGAAGACGCACGACCCGTTGGCGTACGGGTTGTGGTTCATCAGCGCGATGCCCTCCTCGAAGTCGTCGACGCGCTTGATGTAGAGGATGGGGCCGAAGGACTCCTCGCGACCGCAGACCATGTCCTCGGTCACGTGGTCGAAGATCGTCGGGCCGACGAAGTGGCCGCCCTGAAGCTCGACCGGGAGCTGCTCGTTGACGTTGCGGCCGTCCAGGATGAGCTCCGCGCCCTCCTCGAGGCCCTTCTCGATCCAGCCGGTGACGAACTTCTTGTGCGCCTCGCTGACGACGGGGCCGAGCTCGGTGCCGGGGAGTGGTGGCGTCGCCGACGACGCGCTCCAGGGCGAACTGCTTCATGTAGCCGATGAACTCGTCGGCGACGGAGTTCTCCACGACGCAGACGGGGAGCGCCATGCAGCGCATGCCGGCGCAGCCGAAGGTGGAGTTGATGATGCCGCGGGCGGCGCGCTCGAGCGAGGCGTCGGCGAGCACGAGGCCGTGGTTCTTGGCCTGCGTCTGCGCCTGGACGCGCTTGCCGTGAGAGGCGGCGATGCCGTACACGTGCTTGCCGACCGGCGTGCTGCCGACGAAGCTGACGCCGCGGATGGCCGGGTGCTTGAGCAGCACTTCGGCCTCCTCTTTCTCGAGCCGTCACCATGTTGACGACGCCCTTGGGCAGGCCGGCCTCGTAGAGCATGTCGAGCAGCAGGTGGCTCGGTGAGCGGTACCGGGTTGGCGGCCTTGAGCACGAAGGTGTTGCCGCAGGCGATGCAGATCGGCAGCATCCAGCCGAAGGGGATCATGGCCGGGAAGTTGAACGGCGCGATGCCTGCGAACACGCCGAGCGGCTCGCGGTAGCTGACCGTGTCGTGCCCGGTGGACACGTTCATCAGCGCTCTCGCCCTTGAGGGCCATCGGGGCGCCCACGGCGATGTCGATGGCCTCGATGATCTTGATGACCTCGCCGCGGGCCTCGTCGAGGTTCTTGCCGAGCTCCGTGCGAGACCAGCGTGGCGATCTCGTCCATGCGCTCGATGAGCTTTGGACGCCACGTGAAGAGGATCTCGGTGCGCTTCTGGATGGGCATGGTCGCCCAGGCGGGGTAGGCGGCGTTGGCCGACTCGATGGCCTCCGTGACCTCGGCCTCGGTGCACATCGGCGTGCGGGCGATGACCTCGCCGGTGTTGGAGTTGGTGATCTCGACCCAGTTATCGGTCTTGGACTCGCGCCACTCGCCGTCGACCATGTAGCCGAGTGTCTTGACCTCAGTTCCGGTCCCAGCCATCTCTCGTCCTCTCGCTCAATAGGGGTTGCCTGGTCAGGGTGGAAGGAGTCTAATCAATCAAGTGATTAAACTCAACTGATCGAAGGGTACCACGGGAGTGACACCAGCAGGACACGACGAGCGTCGAGGGCAGACCGTCACGCGCCGCGGCCTCGGACCCGACGCAAAGGCATGTCCGCGCCGGCCCTCAACATCCTGCAAGCTGCGCAGCGCGTCCTCGTCGAGAAGGGCTTCTCCGGGCTCACGCTGCGCGCCATCGCCGCCGAGTCGGGCGAGAACTCGGCCATGGTCCAGTACTACTTCGGCAACAAAGAGGGCCTCGTCAAGGCGATGATCGACTCGGTGTTCCGCGACGACCAGCAGGACGCCGCCGCCGCCATGAGCTCGGTGACCACCGAGGATCGGCTGCCGCGGTTCGTGGACGGGCTGCGCACCATCAGCGAATCCCGCTCGTTCCGCGTGTTCTTCGACATCCTGCCGTACGCGCTCCGCAAGCGCGGGCTCCGCAGGCGCATGGCGCGCGCCTACGACTCGTACCGTCGCATCAAGCGCGACTGGCTGTGCTGCGAGGAGGAGGCGGCGCTCGAGCACGACCGGCCCGCCGCGAGCGAGGCCGGCGTGTCTCCGGAGGACACCGCGATGCTCGGAGTGGCCGAACTGATGACGGCGGTCGTCGACGGCCTCGCCATCCAGGAGGCCATCGACGACGACTTCGACATGCGCAGGGCCTACGCCGTCCTCGAGTTCATGCTGCAGCGGTCGCTGCCGGAGTTGCTCGAGTCCGGCCTGCCGGGCGAGCCGGTCGCGGACCGCTGACGTCCGCCGTGGCCTCGCCGCGCCTCTCGGCACGCACCGAGGGTGTGCTGAGAGGCTCCTCGCGGCCCTGTCGAAGTCCGTCTGCCGTGGTCAGATGACGTGTCCGCGCACGGGGGCGCCGCCGTCGTGCGAGAGCAGGAGCAGCGTGACGTCGTCGGCGAGAGCGTCCTCGCGTCCGGCCTGCACCGCGTCGACCAGTCCCTCCAGTTCGGCGGAGGTGGCGGCGTGACGGCGCCACAACTCGGCGACGGCCGTGCGGAGACCGTCGACGCCGAGACGCGAGCAGGCGTCCGTGCCCGTCCTCGCCTCCACGATCCCGTCGCTGAACAGCAGCAGGCCCCAGTCGGCCGGGAGGGTGATCTCGTGCGGGGGCCAGTCGCCGTACTGCTCCACGCCGAGCAGCATGCCCGGCGTGTGCACGACCTGCGTCACCTCGGGGCCGAGGAGCAGCGGCATGGGGTGCCCGGCGTTGACGAGGCGGGCTCGCCGGCCGGCCGCGTCGATCTCGACCGCGCAGACCGTGGCGAGCAGGCCGAGGCCCAGCTCGCCCGCCTCGGCCCGGTCGCTCTCGTCGAGCGTCAGGCTGTTGAGCGTCTTCATGCTCGCCTGCAGCGACGCGCCGCGCAGCGCCAGGGCGCGCCAGGCGGCGCGGAGGCTGGCGCCGAGCGCCGCCGCGTCCGGGCCGTGCCCGGTCACGTCGCCGATGATCGCCGCCACCGAGCCGTTGGCGCGCGTGACGGCGTCGATGAAGTCGCCGCCGAGCAGCATGCGGCCCTCGCCGGGGCGGTAGTGGGAGGCGACCTTGATGTGCGGCGTCGACACCGTCACCGTCGGCGAGAGGCTCGCCTGGAACCGGCGGTAGAGGGCCGCCGCGTCTTGCTGCGCCTGGTTGCGCTGCGCCTGCGTCATCGCCACCGCGGCGTGCTCGGCGAAGCGCTGCACGATCAGCAGGTCGCCGCGCTCCGGCGCCGGCATCGGCCGCTCCCAGCTCATCGCGAGCAGCGCGACGGGCTGGTCGTCGAGCAGCACCGGCGCGCGGATGGCCGAGACCTGCGCCTCGTCCGCGGTCACGGCGCGGGGCATGCGCGGGCCGCCGGGCCGGCGGACGTCCTCGATGAACTGCGGCAGCAGGTTCTCGGCGAGCTCGTGCTGCAGCTCGGCGGACGGCTCCATGAGCAGCCGATCGCCGCTGCTGGCGAGGTAGGGCGAGCGGGCCAGCAGCCGCAGCCCTTCGCCCTCGATGGCGAAAAGCGCCACGAGGTCGCAGTCGAACGTCTCGCGCGCCACGTCGCAGATCGCCCGCGCCACCAGGGGCGGGCCGCCGCGGGCGTGGAACAGCGGCGTCGCCCCGACCACGCGGTCGAGCGCGTCGCGCGAGCGGTGCGCCTGGTCCAGCGATCTCGCCACCTGGGCGCGGTACCGGTCGCCGAGCCGGCCGACGCCGAGCCCGGCGACCAGCCACAGGGCGAGCACGGCGAGCGAGGAGGCGCCGCCGACGAGCCAGCGGTCGGGGAAGGCGAGCAGGTCGTACGCCACGGCGCTGACGACGGCGAGCCCGGCCCCCACCCGCGGGCCGCCCGACACGGCGCCGCCCACGATGATGATCGAGACGAGAGACGCGGGCAGCCCGACGAAGTGCTGCTCCCAGGCGAAGTAGTGGAAGGGCACCATGACCCCGACGATGAGCAGCGCCCCGGCCACGAAGAGGGGCACGGGGCGGGCACGCAGGTACTCGGCCACGGCGATGAGCCGTGAGCGGACCGGGCCGAACGTGTCTGTCGGTCGGGAGCCTGGCATAGGGCTTGGCGGTCCCGGCCCCGGGACCGCCGGTCAGGTCAACTGTACTTCACGCGCGGGTCGAGCCACGTGTAGGCAAGGTCTACTACGAAGTTGCTGACGGTGACAAGCAGCGCCGCGAACAGGACGGTGCCCATGATGAGCGGCAGGTCCTGGGCCTGGATGGCCTGATAGGCCTGGCCCCCGATCCCGGGGATGCCGAAGACGATCTCGATGACGAGCACGCCGCCGAGGAACCAGCCCACGTCCATGCCCAGGAGGGTGACGATGGGGCTCCAGGCGTTGCGCATGATGTGCCGCCAGACCACGGTCCTCTCGGGGAGGCCCTTGGCCCTGGCGGCCTTCACGTAGTCCGCGCTGAGGATGTCGAGCATGCTGCTGCGCAGCAGCCGCGAGTACCAGGCGGCGCCGGTGAGGCCGAGCGTGAGGCCGGGCAGGATGCCGTACAGCGGCGCCGTCCAGCCTTCATAGCCGCCCAGCGGGAAGATCGGCCACTGGAAGGCGAAGAGGTACATGAGGATCATGCCGAGGAAGAACATCGGCATGCTGAGGAACAGCAGGCTCAGCACCGTGAACGTCCGGTCGCGGAACCCATACTGCTTGAGCGCGCTGGTCATGCCGATCGGGATGCCGATGAGCAGCTCGAAGAAGATGCCGAAGAACGCGATCATCACGGTGGCCGGGAAGCGCTGCAGGATGGCGGTGGCGACCGGCAGCTGCGTCTCGTAGCTGTAGCCCATGTCGCCGTGCACCAGGTGCCACAGGTAGACGCCGTACTGCCTGTAGATCGGCAGGTCGAGCCCGAGGTTGTGGCGGATGCGCGCCAGGATCTCCGGCGTGGCGTGCGTGCCGGCGATGCTCTTGGCGGGGTCGCCGGGCACGGCGAAGAAGAGCAGGAACGTGATGAGGCTCACGAAGAAGAGCACCACCACCATCCAGAGCAGCCTGCGGACGATGTACTTACCCATCGCTCCTCCTGCCCTCCTTGCGCCGCGTCACGACGGTCATCCCCTCACTTGCCGTCCAGCTTCCAGTACTCCTGATACGTGAAGATCCACACCGGGTGGATGTACACGCCGCCCGTGTCCTTGCCGTACAGGCCGTTCCAGAGCGGCTGGTAGAGCGGCGCGGTCGGCGCGTCGGCCATGATGATGTCCTGCATCTGCTTGAACATGTCGATGCGCTTGGTCGTGTCGAGCTCGCTCGCCGAGTCGGCGTACAGCTGGTTCACCTGCGGGTTCTCATAGAAGCTCGAGTTGGCCCCTCCCTCGATGGGGTTGGTGAACAGGGGCCCGATCCAGTCGCTCGGGTCTGGGAAGTCCTGGTACCAGTCGCTGAGCCCGATCGCGGCGTGGGACTTCTTGAGGCTGATGTAGTCCCAGTAGGTGGCCCTGTCCATCTGCTTGATGTCGCAGTCGATGCCGACCGCCTTGAGGTCGGCCTGCACGGCCTGGGCCAGCTTGGGGAACGGGTCGACGTTGTGGGTCACGAACGTCGCCTTGAACCCGCTGGGGAACCCGGCCTCGGAGAGCAGCTGCTTGGCCTTCGCCGGGTCGTAGGTGTAGTAGGTCTTGCCGGCCTGGTAGCCGGGCATGCCGTCGGGATAGATCTGGTTGAGCGCGCTGCCCTGGCCGGCCAGCAGTTTCTGGATCTTCTCCGTGTCGATCGCGTAATTGACGGCCTGACGTACCTTCATGTCGGTGAACGGCTTCTCGAGCACGTTCATGAACACGTAGTACCAGGCGATCTGCGGGTCGCTGAGCGTGTACTTGCTCCAGGTGGGGTCGCTCTCGGTGCGCACCCAGTCGGCGGCCGGGATGGTGTCGCCCATGAGGTCGACCTGGCCGCGCTCGAGCCGCAGCAGCTGGGTGCTCGGATTGGCGGTGAAGTCGAACTTCATGTCGTCGACCCACTGATCCTCGTCGCTCGTCCAGTTGGTGTTCTTCGCGGCGGTGATGTACTGGCCGGGCTTCCACTCGGTGACGACGTACGGTCCGGTGCCGAGCGGCTTGCGCTTGATCTGCTTGCCCACCTGGTCGCACCACTGCCTGGACATGACCGAGGTGAACGGCATGCTCATGGCCATGAGGAACGCGCCGTCCGGCTTCTCCAGCGTGATCTCGACGGTGGAGTCGTCGACGACCTTGTAGCCCGAGATCTCCTTGGCCTTGCCGTCGATGAAGTCCTGGGCGCCGACGATGCCGGTGTAGAAGAACGTCGCCGGCGCGAGCGGCTCCTTCATCATCCGCTCGAAGCTCCACTTGAAGTCGGCGGCCGTGACCTCGGTCCCGATCGGCGGGGCGAACTTGATGCCCTTCTGGATGTGGAACGTGTAGACCTTGCCGTCGGCGGAGATCCCCCCGTTGTCCGCCGACGGGACCTCGGTCGCGAGATCGGGTACGAGCGCGGTGCCGGCTTCGCCGGCCTCGGACGCGTACGTGAGGAACGTCTGGTAGGTGAGCCGCTCGATGCTCCACGACTCGACCTCCCAGGCGATCGCCGGGTCGAGCTCCGTCGGCTCGCCCTGGAAGGTCACGGTGAGCGTGCCGCCCTTGACGGGCTGGCCGGTGGCGGCGGTCGTGCTGCCGTCGCCACCCGTGCTGCTCGAGCTGCCGCAGGCGGCCAGCCCCGCGGCGAGGGCCAGCAGCGCGACGAGCGCGGCGGCCCTCCATCTGATGCCCTGTCCCCTCATGTCCACGCCTCCTTTGAGCGGTGCACCTTCGGCGCCCCCCTCGTTGACCCCGCCTGCGGCGGTCAATCACGCCCCACCTTGAGGAACTAGTCCTTCCAGTACTGCGTCGGGTCGATCTGATAGACCGGGTGCAGGTAGAAGCCCCCCGTGGTCGGGGTGCACATGGTCGTCTGGATGGGCTGGTAGCAGGGCACGTACGGCGCCTGCGTCGAGATGTACGCCTGCATCTCCGTGTACTTGGCGATGCGCGCCGCGGGGTCGGTCATCGCCTGCGCCTCGACGAACATCTTCTCGAGCTTGGGGCTCCACCAGAAGCTGGAGTTCATGCCGCCCGGGACGGCGCTGGCCTTGCTGAACAGCGGCCCGATCCAGTCGCTCGGGTCGGGGAAGTCCATCCACCAGCCGAAGCTGCCGGCGGTGAGGGTCTTGGGCGTGCTCTGCTGGTTGTAGTAGCTGTTGTTGCTCATGGTCTTGAGCTCGGCCTGCACGCCGACGGCGGCCAGGTCGGCCTGGACCGACGTCCACAGCTTGGGGTTCGGGTCGACGTTGTCGGTGTAGAGCATCGTCTTGAACCCGTCGGGATAGCCGGCGTCGGCGAGCAGCTGCTTGGCCTTGGCCGGGTCGTAGCCGTAGTAGACCTTGCCCTCCTCGTAGCCCGGCATCCCCTTGGGGTAGAACTGCCAGAGGCTCATGGCCTGGCCGCCCTGGAGCTTGACCAGCTTCTCGCGGTCGATGGCCCAGCTCAGCGCCTGGCGCACCTTCACGTCGTCGAACGGCTTCATGCCGACGTTCATGAACAGGTAGCTGATCGCGACCAGCGGCTGGGAGTAGACCTGGTCCTTCCACTTGGGGTCGGCCTTGACCCGCGGGAGGTCCGCCACGGGGACGCCGTCACCCAGCACGTCCACCTCGCTGCGCTCGAGCTTGAGCAGCGCGGTGGGTGGGTTGAACGAGAGCTGGTAGTCGATGGTGTCGAGGTAGGGCTTGCCCGCTTCCCAGTAGTCGGGGTTGCGTGTGAGCACGATCTCGCGGCCCGGGGTCCACTTCTGGAACACGAACGGGCCGGTGCCCAGCGGATTGCGGTTGAACTGCTTGCCCCACTTCTCGACCCACTCCTTGGGCACCACGTCGCAGAACTCCATGGTGACGGCGTTGAGGAACGAGAGGTCGGGGCTCTTGAGCGTGATCTCGACGGTGCTGGCGTCGAGCGCCTTGAAGCCGCTGATCTCGGTGGCCTTGCCGTTCATGAACTCGTCGGCGCCGACGACGCCCATGTAGAAGGACGTGGCCGGGGCGCGGGGCTCCTTCATCATGCGCTCGAAGCTGTACTTGAAGTCGGCCGCCGTGACCTCGCGGCTGACCGGCGGCTGGAACTTGACGCCCTCGCGCAGGTGGAACGTGTACACGGTGCCGTCGGCCGAGATGCCGCCGTTCGCCGTGCTCGGCACCTCGGTGGCCAGGCAGGGGATGAGCTCCGTGCCCGCCTCTCCCGGCTCGTGCGCGTACTGCAGGAACCCCTGGTAGATGTCGTGCTCGATCTGCCAGTCGATCACGTTCCAGGCGACCGCCGGGTCGAGGCTCGACGGCTCCGTGAGGAACGACAGCGTGAGCGTGCCGCCCTGCTTGGGCGTGTCGGACGACGTGCTCGGGCTGCTGCCGCCGCCGTCGGTGGTGGCGCCGCCGCAGGCGGCGAGGCCCAGCCCGAGCGCCAGCAGCGCCGCGAGCAGGACGAGGGCCGCCGTGGCGACTGCCCCTCGAGTGGTTGGACGGTCCTTCATAGTTGCCTCCTTGGACCCCTCATCCGCCCCGATGAGGAGTCATCGCCTGCGCTGTTGAGGGTCGAATGCGTCGCGCAAACCGTCCCCCACGAGGTTGAACGCGAGCACGGTGACCATGATCGCGAGACCGGGATAGATGACCAGGTGCGGGGCCGAGAGGTAGTACGACTGGCCTTCGCTGATCATCTGCCCCCAGGACGGCGTCGGCGGCTGGATGCCGAGGCCGATGTAGCTGAGCGTCGCTTCGAAGAGGATCGTGGTGGCGAGGCCCAGGCTGGTGTAGACGAGGATGACCGCCACCAGGTGCGGCAGGATGTGGCGGGTCAGGATGCGCCGGTTGCTGCAGCCCGTGAGCCGGGCCGCGTCGACGAACTCCTTCTCGCGGATGCTCAGCACCTCGCCGTGGATCACACGCGTCATCGGCGTCCAGTACACGATGCCGATGACGAGGATGAGGATCCAGATGCTCGGTTTGAGCACGCTCACCAGCGCCACGGCCAGCAAGATGATGGGGAACGCCATCATCACGTCGGTCGTGCGCATGAGCAGGGTCTCGACCCAGCCGCGGAAGTAGCCGGCGGTGAGGCCGAAGATCACGCCGAGGACGAGCGCGAAGCCGTTGGCGAGCACGCCGACGACGAGGCTCACGCGAGCTCCGTACATGAGCCGGCTGAGCAGGTCGCGGCCGAGCGTGTCGGTGCCCAGCGGGAACTGGGCCGACGAGCCCACCGGCATGCCCTCCATCGTGAGACCCTCGTCGTACTGCGTGGTCGGGTCGTGCGGGGCGATCCACGGCGCGAGGAGCGCGACGAGGATGAGCCCGATGATGATGACCACGCCGATCATCGCGAACTTGTCGCGCCGGAAGCGCCGCCAGATCTCGCCCCACAGCGAGCGGTGCTCGATGAGCAGCGCATCCGGACTCCACATGCCGGCGGCGCCGACGGCGGTGCCGATCTCGGAGGCGCCGGAGAAGCTGGAGCCGAGCCCGAGGTCGATCTCGGTCTCGGGCTCGAGGCCACGGACTGTCTTCTCGTAGCCCTGGCCGTGATCGCTCACCAGTCCTCACCGCCTCCATTGCCGTCGGCCACGACGGCGAGATCGTCCTCGCCGGCGCGGATGTGCGGGTAGTCCGTGTCCGTGATGAGGTGGCACGCGGCCCAGTGGCCGGGGCGCACCTCGAGCAGCGGCGGGTCGTCGACGTCGCAGAGGCCGGTCCGGGCGGCCGGGCAGCGCGTGTGGAAGTGGCAGCCGCTCGGCGGCTCGACCGGGCTGGGCACGTCACCGGTGAGCACCACCGGCCGGCGCTGCTCCTCCGCCTCGGGGTCCGGGATGGGCACGGCGCTGAGCAGCGCCTGCGTGTAGGGGTGCATGGGCTCGCCGTAGAGCACGGCGTTCTCGGCGAGCTCCACCACGCGCCCGAGGTACATGACGGCGACCCGGTCGCAGATGTGCCGCACCACGGAGAGGTCGTGCGCGATGAACAGGTAGGTGAGGCCGTACTCACGCTGCAACTGCTGCAGCAGGTTGATGATCTGCGCGCGGATGGAGACGTCGAGCGCGCTGATGGGCTCGTCGCAGACGATGAAGTTGGGCTCCACCGCCAGCGCCCGGGCGATTCCGATGCGCTGGCGCTGGCCGCCGCTGAACTCGTGCGGGTAGCGGTTCAGCGTGTTCGGGTTGATGCCCACCGTCTCGAGCAGCTCGCGCACCCTGGCCTTGCGCCCGGCCTTGCTCCCCATCTTGTGCACCAGCAGGGGCTCGCCGATGATGTCGCCGATCGTCATGCGGCTGTTCAGGCTGGCGTACGGGTCCTGGAAGATCATCTGCATGCGCTTGCGCTGCTCCCGCAGCCGGCCGCCTTTGAGGAGCGCCAGGTCGCCGCCCTCGTAGAGCACGCGGCCGGTGGTCGGGCGGATGAGCTGCAGGATGGCGCGGCCGGTGGTGCTCTTGCCGCAGCCGCTCTCGCCGACCAGGCCGAGCGTCTCGCCGCGCCTGATGGCGAACGTCAGGCCGTCCACGGCGTAGACGGCCCCGACCTTGCGCTGGAGGACGACCCCGCTGGTGATGGGGAAGTGGACGCGCAGGTCCTCCACGCGGACGAGCGTCTCGCCGTCGGACCTGCCCGTGGCCGTCTGCGGCGCCGCGACCGTCATACCGGCGCCTCCGCGGCCTCCGCGCGCAGCTTCTCACGGTGGAAGCAGGCGCTGTGCCGGCCCGCGTCCGTCGGGAACAGAGCGGGCACCGCCTGCCAGCACTCGTCGGTAGCCAGGAAGCACCGCGGCGCGAAGGCGCAGCCGGGAGGCAGGTGGGCGAGGTCCGGCGGCAGGCCGGCGATGGTCTGCAGGGTGTCGCCGCGCGGTTCGTTGAGGCGCGGCACGCTCTTGAGCAGCCCCACCGTGTACGGGTGGTGCGGGGCCTTGAACAGCGGCTTGGCGGGGCCGCTCTCCACGATGCGACCGGCGTACATGACCAGGATGCGCCGGCACATGCCGGCGACCACGCCGAGGTCGTGGGTGATGACGATGACCGCCGCCTCGTGCTCGCGCGAGAGCTTCTTGAGCAGGCGCAGGATCTGCGCCTGGATGGTCACGTCGAGCGCGGTCGTCGGCTCGTCCGCCAGCAGCATCGTGGGGTTGCAGCTGAGCGCGATGGCGATCATCACGCGCTGCCGCATGCCGCCGCTGAACTGGTGCGGGTAGTCCCTGATCCGGTTGGCCGCCTTGGGGATGCCCACCTCGCCGAGCAACTCGATGGACCGCCTGACCGCCTCCGGGTGACTCATGCCGAGGTGCAGTTCCAGGCCCTCCGTCATCAGCCGCTCGATGCTGAGCACCGGGTTCAGGCTGGTGACCGGGTCCTGGAAGATCATCGCGATGTCGCGGCCGCGGATGGCGCGGACCTTGTCCTCCGGCATCGTCAGGAGGTCCTGGCCCTGGAACTCGACCCTGCCGCTGACGGTCGCGTTGGGCACCATGCCGGTGAGGCCGATGATGGCGCTGGCCGTGACGCTCTTGCCGCAGCCGCTCTCGCCGACCAGCCCGACCAGCTCCCCCGGCGCCACGTCGAAGCTCACGTGGTTGACGGCGTGCACGGTGCCCTCCTGAGACGCGAAGTCCACAGTGAGGTCGTCGAGACGGAGCAGCGTGTTACCCCCGGCACCCATGCGCCGTCAGTCTATCGCACGCTCGCCGTGAAGCACGCTGCAATCCGGCACATTTGCGGGACGCGGGCGGGGCAAAACGAACTGTGGCGGCGGGACACGCCCGCCGCCGGCTTTGACCCCGGCGGACCCCCGTGGTAGGCATGTGCTTCGACCGCCGGGCTCATGCCTCGGCGACCGGGAAGGGATGGGAGCATGGCACACGTCTCCACACGGCCGATCGACCTGCGCACCGCGGCCCCGTTCGGTATCTCGCGCTGGACGCACAGCGAGTTCCCCCGCTTCGTGGTGGAGCTGCGTCAGGGAGGGCTGGTCGGCTACGGCGAGGCCGCGCCCAATGCCCGGTACGGCGAGGACCGCGCGCAGGACCTCGACCTGCTCAGAGACTGGGCCCCCGAGATCGCCGACCTCGAGGGACCGGCCGGCGTGGAGATGTACTGCGAGGCGCTCGCCGGCGCCGGCGTGCCGGCCCTGCGGGCCGGCCTGAGCGCCGCCGCCTGGGACCTCGCCGGCAAGCAGGCGGGCGAGCCCGTCTGGCGCATGCTGGGGCTCGTCCGCCCGTCGGTGCGGACCTCGTACACCATCGCCGTCGGCGCGCCCGAGGAGATGCTGGCGCGGGCGCGCGCCGCCTCGGAGTTCGGCACACTCAAAGTCAAGCTCGGGTTCGACGGCGACCTGGAGCTGGCGCGCCGTCTCAAGCGCGAGTCGCCGGAGGTGACGTTCCGCTACGACGCCAACGAGGGCTGGGCGGACCGCGAGCGGGCGGCGGCCGCTCTCGCGGTCCTCGAGGACCTCGGCGCCGAGCTCGTCGAGCAGCCGCTCCCCGCGTCGGACACCGAGGGTATGGCGTGGCTCAAGGAGCGCACTTCCGTGCCGCTGCTCGCGGACGAGGCGGTGCTCTCGCTCGACGACCTCGACGCCGTGGGCGAGGCCTACGACGGCGTCGTGGTGAAGCTGGCGAAGGCGGGAGGCATCGCCGCCGCCTTCGCGCTCATCTCCGCCTGCACCGAGCTGGGCCTGCGCGTGCTGCTCGGCTGCATGGTCGAATCGAGCCTCGGCATCGCGGCCGGGCTGCAACTCGCCGGCCTCGCCGACTTCGTCGACCTCGACGGCGCGCTGCTGCTGGCCGAGGACCCGTTCACGGGCATCCAGGTGGACGGCGACCTGCTGACGGCCGCGGAGGCTCCGGGGCTCGGGGTGCGGCCGGCGGAGTGAGGCGCGGCCGCCGGCCGTCCGTCAGACCGGATCCGCGCTCTCGCCCAGTGCGGCGTACAGCGCGGCCCCGGTGCGGGACACGGCCTCGTACCCGCCGGAGTCGCTGGTCATGACCACGACGACGGCGTCCCGGCCGTCCGCACGCACCAGCGCGCAGTCGTGGGCGACCCGGCCGTCGGGCCAGTCGTCGCCGCACTTGCCCAGGTAGACGGCGCCGGCCGGCAGGTAGCGGGCGATGCCGTCCAGGTGCTCCTGGAGCGCCAGCGAGGCCAGCACGCGCTCGCCGACCAGAGGTTCGAGTGAGCCGTCGACGAGCGCTTCGAGCAGCCGGGCGAGATCGCCGGCCGAGGTGTGGTTCTCGCGCCCGGCCTCCACCGCCTCCGCGTCCATCATCAGGCGCCGCATGCGCGTACGCGTCATCCCGAGCTCGCCGGCGAGGGCGTTCACCCGCTCGAACCCGACCAGCCCGGTGATGATGTTGCTCGCGTCGTTGTCGCTGACCACGAGCGAGAGGTGCACGAGGTCGGCCAGGCGCACGGTGGCAGGGAACCGGAAGCCCTGCAGTACGCCGCTCCCTCCCACGCACGCGCCCGGCTGGAAGCAGTACTCCTCGGCCTCATCCAGTTCGCCGCGTGCCACCATGCGCCAGAACGCGGCCGCGAGCAGCACCTTGATGGTGGAGTAGGAAGGAAGCTGTACGTCTTCGTGGGCGCTGAGCGTCCTGCCGGTGCCGAGCTCCCTGGCGACGTAAGCGATCATCGCGACCATCATAGCCCACGGCGAGACGCGCTCAGATGGTCGCGTGCGCCCCTGCGTCCACGTGCACGACCTCGCCGGTGATGGCGCGGCTGAGGTCGCTGAGCAGGAACACGGTGGCGTCCGCCACCTCTTCGCTGGTGACGTTGCGCCGCAGCGGTGTATGGCTCTCGAGCAGGTCGAGCATGCCGCTGAAGTCCTTGATCGTGCGCGCGGCCACGGTGGCGATGGGTCCTGCGGACACCGCGTTGACGCGGATCCCCTCCGGCCCCAGGTCGGCCGCCAGGTAGCGCACCGCGCTCTCCAGAGAGGCTTTGGCGGGTCCCATGACGTTGTAGTTGGGCACGACCCGCCAGGAGCCTGCGTAGGTCATGGTGACGATCGCGCCGCCGCCCGTCATGAGGCGGCGCGCCTCCCTGGCCGTCGCGATGAGCGAGTAGGAGCTGATGTCGTTGGCCTGGGCGAAGCCGGACCGCGAGGTCTCGACGAAGCTGCCCTGCAGGTCCTCGGCGGGCGCCCAGGCGATACTGTGCACCAGGCCGTCGAGCACCGGCATCCGTTCGGCCAGCTCGTCCACCGCCCGCCGCACGGCCTCGTCGCTGGCCACGTCCAGCTCGATCATCGGCGCCCCGCCGAGCTCTTCGGCGAGCTGGCCCACACGCCGCTTGAGGCGCTCCGCCTGGTACGTGAGCGCCACGGCGCCGCCGTGGCGCTGGACCGCCTTGGCCACGGCCCAGGCGATCGAGCGCGGGTTGGCGGCCCCCGTCACGAGGAAGTTCTTGCCTTCGAGAAGGAGAGGGCGAGCCGGCGCCGCCCCCCCGTTCGCCCCGGCCTCGGTGGTCGATCCCGTCATCCTTCCTCCCCCGGTCTGCCCGGTTTGACCGCGAGCAGCAGGAACTGCCTCGCCCAGTAGTCGCGGAACACGTACAGCGAGAGCGCCAGCGACGCGAACCTGATGGCGCGGTAGCGGGTGAAGTAGGGCTCCACGCGGAGCACCGTGAGGCCGGCGCCCTCGAGCAGCCGCACCATGTCGCGTTTGGCGAACCAGCGCACGTGAGTGCGGTCGAAGATCCCGGAGCCGCGGCGCGGCCACGACTTGAGCAGCAGTTGCGCGAACACGTAGACGTTGGAGACGTTGGGCAGGGAGAGGACCACGGCGCCGCCCGGGCGCAGACGCGAGACGGCCCGGGCCAGGACGTCCTCCGCGTCCACGAGGTGTTCCAGCACGTCGCTGGCGAGGACGGCGTCGAACGGCTCGTCACCGAGCGCGGAAGGATCGAGCTCCTCGAGGTCGCAGCGGATGACCTGGTCGAGGCGCCTGCCGGCCGCCTCCGCCGCGCCCGGGTCGCGCTCCACGCCCACCACCTCACGGGCTCCCGCCTTCTTCAGCATCGCGCCGTTGTGGCCACCCCCGCACCCGAGGTCGAGTACGCGCAGGCCATGCGGATCGATCAGCTGGAGGAAGGCCGGTTTGGCGTCACTGAAGTAGCGGGAGGGCACGTTCATCGCCGCATCATACAGTGAGCGCGCCGGGAGGCCGCAGGGAACGCCTCGACGGCGCAGCGTCTGCCCCGCCCGGGAGGCGCGATCAGGGGATGCGCAGGCTGACGGTAGCCGGGTCCGTGCCGGCCGCGAACTCGCGCACCATCGTGGGCTCGCCGTGGTACGTGTACGAGACGGCGAGCGGCTCGCCGGGGCCGTCGGCGGCGGCGAGCGTCGGGATGGGTTCGGGTGAGAGGCTCCCGTCCGGCCACGGCGACTCCGCCCCGGGCAGGGGGGACTCCGTCGCGGGCACGGGCGACTCGGTGAGCGGCCACGGCGTCACGCCGGCGCCGGGCACCAACGGCTCCGGCGCCGGCGTAGGTTCGAGCAGAAGCAGGTGGAGACGGCCCGCGTCGGCGGGGTCGTCGTTGACCACGAGCTCGACCGTCCTGGGCGCCCTGCCCTTGAAGATGCGCAGCACGGCGAACTTCTGCACCGCGCCGCTGACCTCGCGGGCGCGCGCCAGCACGACGACCGCGAACCGGTCGAGCTGGTCGGCGAACCGCTCGCCCAGCGTCGGGGAGCTCGTCGCGTCCTGGTCGTCGCCGGCGGTCCTGGTGGCGCCTTCGGCGAACGAGGGCAGCGAGAACCCGCCCGCGTCGCCGGACTGCGCCACCTCGGCGCCGCCCGAGCCGCTCGTGGCGGACTGCGTGCCGTTCTGCACGGCGACGATGCCGACGACGACCGCGATGACGAGCACCGCCGCGAACGGCGCGACGATCTGCCACCAGCTGCGTCTGCTGCGCAGGCTGGTGGTGGCCGGCGTCTCGAAGAACTCCGCAAGGCCGCCCCAGCGCTCGCTCGACAGGTCGGTGTAGGCCTCATCCGGCTCGGGGACGGCGGCCGACAGCTCCGCGCCGATGTGCGCGACGTCGGCGCGCATGGCCTGGAGCCGGGCGCTCAGCGCCGCGTCCGCGGCCGCCGCCGCCAGCACCTCGGGGTCCTCCTCGAGGCCCAGGGCGCAGGCGAGCAGCCGGTCGTCGTCGAACACGCCCGGCTGCGCCACGTTGTCGTCTCGTTCGTCAGTCATCTTCGTCCGCCAGGTCTCCCTCGTCCGCCCTCGTCACGGCTCGCGCACGTAGCCGTTCTCCTCGAGGGCCGTCTTCAGCTTCTTGACCGCACCGTGCAGGCGGGACTTCACGGTGCCCACCGGGATGCCCTGTACCTTGGCGATCTCGTCCAGGGGGAGGTCCGCGAAGAACCGCAGCGCGACGCACTCGCGCAGGTCGTCCGGCAGCGTCGCCAGCGCTTCGCGGAGCGCCTCGTCGGCAGGCTCGACCGGGCCGTCCACCATGGTGTCCGGGGAGATCTGCTGGAGCTTGTCCATGAGCCCGAACCGCGTCTTGCGGCGGCGACCGTGGTCGCGCCCCGTGTTGAGGATGACGCGGTAGAACCACGCCAGGAACGCCTCTTCACGGGGGATCTCGCGGGCGCGATAGACCTTGATGAACACTTCTTGCACGGCGTCGTCGACCTCCTCACAGAACCCCTGGAGGTAGAGGATGCGCCGCACCTGGGGCGCGTACCGCCGAAAGAGCTCGGCGCGCGCCTCGGGCTGCCCCCTTCGCAAGCGGTCGATGAGACCGTGCGGCAGTTCCTCTATTGCCTTCCTCCAGGGTGAGAGACGCCCGTGCCGGTGGGCGGGTTCGACGCGACGACGTTCGCGAGAAGTATAGCGCGGCGGACGCCGGCCTCAGGAGAAGCCGAGCCGGCGCACCTCTTCGCTGAGCTCGTAGCCGCTGGTCTCCTTGACGCGGCGCGCGACCTCAGCGGCGAGCGTGGTGATGTCGGTCGCGGTGGCTCCGTCCTCGGCGACGAGGAAGTTGGCGTGCTTTTCGCTCACGTGGGCGCGGCCGACACGGAGTCCCTTGAGGCCGGCCTCCTCGATCAGCCGGGCGGCCGGCAGTTGCCGTGAGGGGTTCTTGAAGTAGCTGCCGCAACTGGCGTACTCGAGCGGGTGCTTGGCGCGCCGCAGAGAAGCGTCCTCCGCGATGCGCCGCAGCAACTCGTCCCGGTGGCCGTGGCGCAACTGGAACGAGGCCGAGAGCACCACGATGTCCGGCCGCGACTTGAGCATCGAGGTCCGGTACCCGAACCCGAGCCGCTCCGGCTGCACCACGTGCTCCTTGCCCTGTTCGAGGAGGTGCACGTCCAGGAGCACGTCGCTCACCGACTCGCCGTAGGCGCCGGCGTTGCCGACCACGGCGCCGCCCACCGACCCGGGGATGTTGGCGGCGAAGGTGAGGCCGGCGAGCCCCTGCCGGGCGATGTCGGCGACCAGCGCGGGCAGCTCCACGCCGGCCTCCGCGCGCAGCACGTGCCCGTGCAGGGTCGTGCCCTCGTTGCGCGCCAGCACGGTGAGGCCGGGCACCCCGGCGTCGCCGACGAGCACGTTGGTGCAGCGGCCGAGCACCGTGACCGGCAGGCCCAGTTCGCGCGCCGTGAGCACGGCGTGCACGAGCACGCTCGTCGTCCCGGCGCGCACCAGGAACTCTGCAGGGCCGCCCACGCCGTAGGCGGTGAGCGACGCGAGAGGAACGGCCTCTTCGAGGCCGGGCAGCTCGCGCCGCAGCGCCTCGCGCACCCGGGGACCGTGCAGCATCTCTTCCGGCGGGACCATGCGGACATGCTACCAGCCGGGGCGCGGCCCCGTGCCCGGCCGGCCTTGACAGGAGACACCCGTGTACCTAAAATCCCAAATCCTAGTGAGTAGTAGGATTTCAACGAAGAGTGAGTACGCCATCAAGGCCCTCGTCCGGCTGGCGCTCGCGGACGGCTCGGCGCCGGTGACGGCGCGCGACATCGTCGCGTTCACCGGCGTGCCGCCCAAGTTCCTCGAGCAGGTCATGCACGACCTGCGCCGGGCCGGGCTCGTGCAGAGTCAGCGGGGCAAGGGCGGCGGGTACGTCATCGCCCGTGACCCGGCGGCCATCAGCTTCGCGGACGTCGTGGACCTCATCGACGGCCCGCGTCACAACGCGGCCGCGGCGCTCGCGGACTCGACCGGCTCCAACGGAGGGAAGGGACGAATGCGCGGCGGCGACCAGGCCGAGGCGCTGGTCGCCCCCGTGTGGCGCGAGGTGAGGGAGTGCACGCGCGCCATCCTCGGCTCGGCCACCATCGCCGAGGCCGCGTCCCGGGCCGCCGAGGCCCCGATGTACTACATCTGAGGAGAAGAGCAGCCATGACCCACACCGACACCAGGGCCCAGGGCTTCGAGACCCTGGCTCTCCACGGCGGTCAGGAGCCGGACGCCGCGACCAACGCCCGCGCCGTCCCGATCTACCAGACGACCTCCTACACGTTCGACAGCGCCGACCACGCCGCGAGCCTCTTCGAGCTCAAGGAGCCCGGCAACATCTACACGCGCATCATGAACCCGACCACGGACGTGTTCGAGAAGCGGGTGGCCGCGCTCGAGGGCGGTACGGGCGGGCTCGCCTTCAGCTCGGGCTCCGCGGCGGTCACGTTCAGCATCCTCAACATCGCCGGCGCCGGCGACCACGTCGTGAGCGCCAACAGTCTCTACGGCGGCACCCACAACCTGTTCACGCACACGCTGCCGCGGTTCGGGCTGGACATCGAGCTGGTCGATCCCCGCGACCCGGAGAACCTGCGCCGCGCGATCAAGCCCACCACCAAGCTTCTCTACGCCGAGACGGTGGGCAACCCCAAGCTCGACACGCTGGACATCCGCGCGGTCGCCGACATCGCCCACGAGGCCGGCATACCGCTGATCGTGGACAACACGATGGCGACCCCGTACCTCATCCGGCCGCTCGACCACGGCGCCGACGTCGTGGTGCACTCGGCGACCAAGTTCATCGGCGGCCACGGCACGTCCATCGGCGGTGTGGTCGTCGACGGCGGTGCGTTCGACTGGGCCCAGAACGACAAGTTCCCGGGTCTCGTCGAGCCGGACGCGAGCTACCACGGGCTGCGGTTCTACGACGCCCTCGGGCCCGTCACCTACATCACCAAGCTGCGCGTGAGCCTGCTCCGCGACATCGGGGCGGCCCTCTCGCCGTTCAATGCGTTCCTGCTCCTGCAGGGGCTGGAGACGCTGCCGCTGCGCATGGAGCGTCACAGCACCAACGCTCTGGCTGTGGCGCAGTTCCTCGAGACTCATCCGCGGGTCGAGTGGGTCCTCTACCCGGGGCTCGAGTGCCACCTCACGCACGGCACCGCCTGCGAGTACCACTACCGCGGACTCTTCGGGGGGATCGTGGGGTTCGGCGTCAAGGGCGGTCGCGACGCGGCCCGCCGCTTCGTGGAGAGCACGGAGCTCTTCTCGCACCTCGCCAACATCGGCGACGCCAAGTCGCTCGCCATCCACCCGGCGACGACGACGCACTCACAGCTCACGCCGGAGGAACTGGTGCTCTGCGGCGCGACCGAGGACTTCGTGCGCCTCTCGATCGGCATCGAGTCGATAGACGACATCATCGCCGATCTCGAGCAGGCGCTGGCGAAGGCGTGAGCCGGACGGTGGCGCCGGCGGCCGCCTGGCCGGCCGGCGGGCGCCGCGGGCGCGCGGGGCGAGGGAGAAGGCCCGCCGCCCGCCGCCGCGCGCCGTTCTGTAGAATCACGCGGCCATGACCGAGAAGAAGCCAGCAGCGCGCAAGGAGATCGGCGACGTCGCGATGGGGTACGACGAGGACGTCGGCAACGCCGGCGTCGTCCGCACCAGGCACGTGACGTTCGACCAGCCCGGCCAGGAGCTCTCCCTCGAGGGCGGCGGGACGCTCGCGCCGTTCACGCTCGCCTACGAGACCTACGGCACGCTCAGCGAGCGCAGGGACAACGCGGTGCTCGTCATGCACGCTCTCTCCGGCGACGCGCACGTGGCCGGGCGCCACGGCTCCGACGACAAACGCCCCGGCTGGTGGGACATGATGATCGGTCCGGGCAAGGGGCTGGACACCGACCGGTACTTCGTCATCTGCGCCAACGTCATCGGCGGCTGCGGCGGCAGTACCGGCCCCTCCTCGGAGAACCCGGCCACCGGCAAGCCCTACGGCACCGACTTCCCGATGATCACCATCAAGGACATGGTGAACGCGCAGATGTTCCTGCTGGACCACCTCGGCGTCGGCAAGCTGCTGGCCGTCGTCGGCGGCTCCATGGGCGGCATGCAGGCGCTCGAGCTGGCGATCTCGCACCGCGAGCGCACGCACCTCTGCCTGCCGCTGGCGACGGCCGCCCGCCAGCCCACGATGGCCATCGCCTTCAACGAGGTCGGCCGCCAGGCGATCATGGCCGACCCCGACTGGCGCGGCGGCCACTACTACGAGGGCGACTCGCCGGCCAAGGGGCTCAGCGTGGCGCGCATGGTCGGCCACATCACGTACCTGAGCGACGAGGCCATGGAGGAGAAGTTCGGCCGCCGGCTGCAGGACATCCACGACTACACGTTCACGTTCTCGGCCGACTTCGAGGTCGAGAGCTACCTGCGCTACCAGGGCTTGAGCTTCACCAACCGGTTCGACGCCAACACGTACCTCTACATCACCCGCGCTCTGGATTACTTCGACCTGACCAGGCAGCACGGCACGCTGGTGAAGGCGTTCGAGGACGTCAAGGCGCGGTTCCTGGTCATGGGCTTCAGCAGCGACAGCCTGCACCCGCCGTACCAGCTCAAGGAGATCGTCAGCGCGCTGCGCGCGACCCACAAGCACGTGAGCTACTACGAGGTCGAGAGCCACTACGGCCACGACGCGTTCCTGCTCGAGCGCGAGAAGATGGAGGGCATCATCGCGGCGTTCCTCTCGAGCGGCGCGCGGACCTACGGCACATGATGCGCCGTATCGACTACAAGCTCATCGAGGACCTCGTGCCGGACGGCGCGACGGTGCTCGACCTGGCCTGCGGCGACGGCGAGCTGCTCGCCGAGCTCATCACCGGGAAGCACGTGCGCGGCAGCGGCGTGGAGATCGACCAGGCCGCGGTCGAGAAGTGCATCGGCCGCGGCCTCAGCGTGTTCCACGGCGACCTCGACGCGGGCCTCGCCGACTTCTCGGACCAGTCGCACGACGTGGTCATCCTGAGCCTCAGCCTGCAGCAGTTGCGCCGGCCGCGGATGATCGTGCGCGAGATGGTGCGCGTGGGCCGGCTCGCGATCGTCAGCTTCCCCAACTTCGCGCACTGGGTCCCACGCGCCCAGCTGTGCCTCGGCGGGCGCATGCCCGTCTCGAAGGACCTGCCGTACCAGTGGTGGGACACGCCCAACATCCACCTCTGCACCGTCCAGGACTTCCGCAAGCTGTGCCGCGAGGAGGGCCTGTGCATCGAGCACGAGCTCTACCTCACCGCGGTGGACAAGGACCCGCCGCCGCGCCTGCTCGCGCCGAACCTGCTGGCGCGCGTCGCGATCTTCGTCGTCACGCGCTGCTGAGGCGGTCTGCGCGCCACGGTCTCCGGCCGCCCGCAGGGGCCACGGCGCCCGGCTTTCGAGGCTGCAGGATCGCGGGTACACTGTCGGTACGCTCTGCGTCTCAGAGACCGGCGCGAGCGGCAGAAGGAGCGCACCTCGTCAAACCACCGAGCACGGGCGCGACGCGCTTCAAGATCAAAGGAGAAAGATAGTGCCTCAGGGTAAAGTCAAGTGGTTCTCGACCGAGAAGGCGTTCGGCTTCATCGAGCAGGAGAACGATAACGACATCTTCGTGCACGTCACCGGCCTGGCCGACGGCGTGACCGCGATCGACAAGGACCAGCTGGTCGAGTACGAGGTCGAGCAGGGCCGCAAGGGTCCGCAGGCCACCAACGTCCGGCCGGCGAGCGCGCCGGCCGCGCCGGCCGCCGAGGCCGAGCAGGCCCAGCCCGAGGCCGAGGCCGAGCCCGAGGCCGAGGCCGAGCCCGAGGCCGAGGCCGAGCGACGAGGCGGAGGCCGGCGACGAGGCCGAGGCCGACGACGAGGCCGACGCCGAATAAGGCTCTGAGCTCTGGACGGGCCGGCCGCCGGAGGATCGCTCGGGATCCGGTGGCCGGCCCGTCTTCGTCTTCGCCGCCGCTCGCGGCGGCCGTCCGAGGGGAGGACGTCATGCTCGAGAACATCCACTGGCTCGGCCACGACACGTTCCGTCTGGACGGAAGCGTGACCGTGTACATCGACCCCTGGAAGCTGCCCGCGGGGCAGCCGCGGGCCGGCCTCGTCCTCGTCACCCACGAGCACTTCGACCACCTCAGCCTGCCGGACATCGAGGCGGTCGCGGCGCCGGACACCGTGGTCGTCGGTCCGGCGTCGGTCACCGCCCAGGTGCGCGGGCTCGAGACGCTCACGGTGGCTCCCGGCGACACGCTGGAGGTCCGCGGCGTGCACGTGCAGGCGGTGCCCGCCTACAACGTGGACAAGTTCAGGTCGCCGGGTCAGCCGTACCACCCCAGAGAGAACGGGTACGTGGGCTACGTCGTCACGCTCGACGGCGTGCGCTACTACCACGCCGGCGACACCGACGCGATCCCTGAGATGCGGGACGTCCACACCGACGTCGCCCTGCTCCCGGTGGGCGGCAAGTTCACCATGACCTGCGCCGAAGCCTGCGGGGCGTGCGACATGATCGACGCGCAGGCCGCCGTCCCGATGCACTACGCGGACATCGTGGGGAGCGACGACGACGCGAAGCGGTTCCGTGAGGACTGCAGCATCCCGGTCACGATCCTGCCGCTGGAGCGTTGAGGAGGCCTACTCCTCCACCCACTCCAGGATCACGGCCTCCTCGGGGCACGCCTCCCCGGCGCGCTCGACGGCCGCCCAGAGCGTCTCGTGAGGCTCCGGCTCCAGCACGTCGGGCAGCCCCTCATCGTTCATCGAGAACACCTCGGGGCAGACCTGCTCGCAGGCGCCGACGCCCGTGCACCTGTCGTAGTCGACGCTCACCTTCAATCTCCGCACCATGACGCGAGTGTATCGCGTACGGCGCTGGGCCCGGCGAGGCTTCGTTTCGCTGCGAGTCGGGTGGGGGTATGGACGGGGCGAACAGACCGGCCGGGCCCCGGCGCGGCGGCCGGCAGGAACCTGGAGGGGTCAATGCTGAAGGAAGGCGACAAGGCGCCGCGGGTCACCGGCGTCTCCTACGACGGCTCGAGCTTCGACCTCGGGGCGCCCGGCAAGCGCACCGTGCTCTTCTTCTATCCCAAAGCCAACACCGGGGGTTGAACGACTGAAGCCGTTGAGTTCAACGGCCTGCTGGACGAGTTCGCCGCCCTCGGCGTCCAGGTGGTGGGCGCGAGCGTGGACAAGCCTGCGACCAACGAGCGCTGGGCGCAGAAGTACGAGCTCAGGATGCCGTTGATCAGCGACTACGGGGAGCACACCGTGGCGAGCGCGTTCGGGGTGGCGCGGCCGATGGTGGGCGTGGCCAAGCGGACCACGTGGCTGATCGATCCGGACGGGACGCTGCGCAAGGTGTATCCGGCCGTGAAGCCCAAGGGCCACGCGGCGGTCGTGCTGGCCGACTGCAGGGAGATCTGGGGCTGACGCGCGGAGGAGGGGCGGGCGGGGCGCCACGCCTCGCCCGCCCCTCCTCGCGTGTTCAGAACTCCGGCTCGTCGTCGCGGGGGCCGAGGTAGGCCGGCGCGTCGATCATGAAGATGCGGCTGGTCCAGCGGTCTCCGGCCGGCGCGGCGGCCTCGGCGTCGTCGATCGCGCCGATGCGGGCCGTCATGTCGTCGCAGTAGTGGACGATGACGGCCTCGCGTGTCTGCGGCACCACCGGGCTGCCCTTCTCGCGCATGCCGTGGTGCGCCACGATGATGTGACGCAGGCGCAGCGCGATCTCGGGCGGGACCCCCGGGTCCTCCTCGATGAGGTCGCGCACGAGATCGTGACCCATGACGATCTCGCCGTGCAGGCGTCCGGCGTCGGACATCTGTGGCGTGAGGCCGTCGCTGGTGTAGGCCAGCGTCTTGCCGATGTCGTGCAGCAGAGCGCCGGCGACGACGAGGTCGCGGTCGACGGAGGCGAAGCGTGACGCCACGCCCTCGGCGGCCTCGGCGACGATGAGCGAGTGCTCGAGCAGGCCGTGCCGGTACGCGTGGTGGTTGCGCACGGCCGCCGGCGCCACGGCGAACGCGGCGCCGGGCTCGCGCGAGCCGTCGAACGCCCGCTCGAGCAGGGCGCGGAGGCAGGGCTGCTCCACCGAGTCGACGAGCACGGCCAGGCGCTCGGCGAGCTCGGCCGCGCCGACCGGCGAGACCGGCACGAGATCGCCGGCGTCGTACTCTTCGTCCTCGGCCGGGCGCAGCCGGCGGACCTGCACCTGCGCGCCGTATTGCGGGTGCAGGCTGTAGGTGCCGCCGACCACGACGACGTCGCCGGCCGAGACGCCGAGCGCCTCGTCCGAGGGGTCGAAGTGGATGGCGGCGACTTCGCCGCTGGCGTCGCGCAACCTGAGGCGCATGTACGCCTTGCCGTTGCGGTCGGTCGCAGCGGTCTTCTCGGAGCAGGCGTAGGCGCCGTCGACGGTCTGGCCGCTCTTCAGTTCGGCGATGGGAGTGCGTGTGGCCACGGCGCCCACCGCGAGGGTAGCTTGGTCGTCCATGAGGTCTCCTTGGTCCCGCACAGGGTACCAGAAGGCCCGGACGGCGACCCCCGCGACGCGGTTCACGTTGTGAAGCCGGCCTCCGGAGGCCGGGGCGCTGGTCCGGAGGGAGCGCCGCGCGGAGGGAACGCTCAGCGCGGCTTGGAGTCCGGCTTCTTGCCTGCCGGCCGCGGCTGCGCCGACCCCGACGGCCGGGACGACTTCTTGGGGGTGGAGCCTGCCGGAGAGCCTGTGCCACCCCGAGTGGTGGGCCGAGGCGGCGCCGGCTTGCGGCGCGTCTTCAGGCTGTACCCGCTGCTGTCGGTCTGTGCCATGCCGGCCTCCTTACCCCGGCCGGCCGCAGCCGGCCACCCCTCCCCGCAGTCAGCCCCCGCCTGCGGGCCTCATATCCCGAGTCTGCCCGGGGTCACGCAGGTTGACGCATCCTCGACGGCTCCGGGTGAGGTGGGTGACGAATCGGGCCGATCTTGGGAACACTGGAGTGGTGGCGCGACGCCACACCGACCTTCGCCCCCAGCGTGTGAGGAGAGATGACGATGCAACTCGGCGGTATGGCACTCAGAGACGGTGTGCTCCTGCAGAGCGACGGCTACTGGGCTGCCGCGGTCCGTCAGGAGGGCGGCGAGATCAAGGTGGTCTCGGGTGCCAAAGTCCGGCTCCCGGCGCGGGACATGCTCCGCCGCGTGCCGGTCGCGCGCGGCGTCGTCCGGCTCACCGAGGCGCTCGCGATCCTGCCCGCGGTGCGCTCCAAGACCGGAAGTTCGGTGCTCCCGCAGGAGGACCCCAAGCTCCTTGCCGCGACCGCGGCAAGTGCGGTCGCCACGCTGGCGCTGCGCTCGTCCCGGCGCGGCTCGCCGGTGCTCCGGGAACTCGCGGTGGCGGGGGTGAGCCTCGCTCCGGTGCTGTTCGCGCTGCGCGACTCGCGGCTCTCCCGGTACCACGGGGCGGAGCACAAGAGCGTGGCTGCTTATGAGAACGGCGGCGACGCGGCGGCGGAGCACAAGGAGCACGCCCGGTGCGGGTCCAATCTCGTGCTGCCCATGCTGGCGACCAGCTTCGCCACCAATCTGGTGCTGCACGCGGCGGGCAAGGAGCGCAAGCCGGCGGCCACCCTCGTGGGCGGGCTGGTCAGCATCGGGACGGCGATGGAGCTGTTCTCGTGGATGGCGCGGCACCAGGACCACCCCGTCGCCAGGACGCTGGGACGCCCGGGCATCGAGATGCAGCGGCTGTTCACCACCAGTGAGCCCACCGACGAGCAGCTGGACGTGGCCGACATGGCGCTGCAGGAGTTGCTGCGACTGGAGGGCGAGACGGTCACGGACGACTGACGCGCGCCCGCTCGCGCGGCCCCGCGCGCCCCTCCCGGTGGATCAGTCGTCCCCGGGCTCGCGCTCGGCGAGCCGCTTGCGGCGGCGCTCGGCGGCGCGCTTGTGCCAGGCCTTCTGCTGGTCCGTCCGCGGTGTGAACTGCGGCACGGGGATCGGCCTGCCGGTGCCGCTGAGCGCGACGAAGACCAGGTAGGCCGAGTTGGTGTGCGTGACCACACCGGTGGTGAGGTCCTCCGCCTCCACGCGCACGCCCACCTCGATCGATGTCCGTCCGGCGTAGTTGACGTTGGCGAGGAGCCGCACGAGGTTGCCGACCTGGACGGGGTGATGGAAGTCGATGCGGTCGATGGCGGCGGTGACGATGTTGGTGCGGCAGAAGCGGAACGCGCACGCGCCCGCGGCCTCGTCGATGAGCTTCATGATCACGCCGCCGTGGATGTTGCCCAGGTAGTTCGCGTCCATGGGCTGCATGAGGTGCGTGAGGATGAGGCTGGTCTCGCTGCCCCGCGGCAGGGGTTCGGTCATCTCTGCGGCCGGCCGACGGCGATCAGACGTCGAAGTTGCCCGGTGCGCGCCGCCGCCGCCGCCCTGCAGTCTGCCGCGTGGCGTCGTGGCCGGTGCGGCGTTCCCCGCTGCGGCGGTCCATGATGACCTTGATGTTCGGGTTGTCCCGGTAGTGCTCGACGAGGCGCTTGAACGCGTCTTCACCCAGCTCCGGAGGTACCACGCAGTAGATCACAGTCGCTCCCCTAAGCTCGTCGCAACCGTAGCACAGGGTCATGGCCGCGACCACTGTCCCCGCTCGCTCTTCCCGTTCCATCTCCGGCGTCGCGGTGTGCGCTGAGGCGGCGCCGCCGTCCAGAGGACCGGCTTGAACAAAGAGGCCGGAGTGGCGAAGGGCGCCACTCCGGCCCACTGAAGGGGGTACCGGTCCCAGTATCGGCAGACGGGCGCGAGACTTGAGCGCTCGTGCGGGCCGTGACCGGACCGTCTGGTAAGCTGCCGGCACTGAGGAGGCAAGCAGCGACCGGGGGGTCTCCGTGTTCCCGTGCTTCGATGAGAGCGTCGACGCCGCCGCGCGCGCACGCTTCTTGCCCGTGGGGGTGAGGCCGTCGTGACCGACCGGCGGCAGCTTCTTGGCGCGGTCGCCGGCCGCGACGTGGACGGTCTGCTGCAGTCCGTCGTGGCGGAGGCCGGCGCGGGGCTCGACTTCTGGTCGGTGGACCTCTGGACGTTCAGTGAGGACGCCGGCACCCTCGAGTGCCGGGCCTGGTGGTGTCGCGAGGCAGGAGCCTCGGCGGCGAGCTGCGTCGGAGCTGTGGTCGGCCTGGACCAGAGCCAGGACCTGCGGCGACTGGTGCTGGCCGCCGAGGTGGTGGAGCGGCACGCCGGCGACGACCTCTCGCCCGCCGACGCGGCGGCGCTGTCGCAGGCCGGCTTCACCAGCCGCATCGACGTACCCTTGCTCGCAGGCGCCGAGGTGCTCGGCGTGCTCAGCCTCGCCGAGCGGCGCTCTGTGCGGCGCCTCTCGCACGAGGAGCGCGAGCGGCTCGGGTCACTCGCTCGCCTCGCCGCCGTCGTGCTGCGCTCCGTGCGCATGTACGAGGCGGAGGCCGACCGGGCCGCGCGCATGGCCGACCTCCTCGCGGCCGGACGCGGCCTCACCGCGGCGCTCACGGCGGACGAGATCGTGGCCGCGGTGCGCGCAGAGGCCGTCGGCCTGGCGCCCGGGGTGACGTGCGCGGCCGAGGTGTACCTGCGGCGCGACGATGGTACGTTCGCGCCGGCCGGCGCCTCATCGGCGGGGCAGCTGACGCACGGAGCCGGACGGGTGGACGCCCTCACGAGGCAGGCCGTCGACCTGGGCCGGCCCGAGCAGGCGCGCCTGGCCGGCGGCGGGGCGCGCCTGGTCGCGCCGCTGCGCGGCGAGGGAGTGGCGCTCGGCTACCTCGAGCTCACGGCTTCGCTCCCGCGCCTGTTCCGGCCGCAGGAACTCGAGCTCGCGATGCTGCTGGCGGGGCAGACCGCTGCCGCTCTGCGGCGTGCGCACGCGTTCCGCGCGCTGCAGAGCCGCTCGGCGACCGACAGCGTGAGCGGGCTGTTCAGCCGCTGGTACTTCTTCGAGCGGCTGTACGCCGAGGTGGCCCGCGCCCGGCGCTACCGGGAGCCTCTGGCGCTGGTGGTGGCGGAGCTCGACCACGATGCCCCGACGGCAGCGTCCGGCGAGCCCGCGTTCCGCGACCCTGTGCTGGCGGCGGTCGCTCGGCTCGTGCTCTCCAGCCTGCGAGACAAGGTCGACGTCGCCTGCAGGCTGGGCGGAGGCAGGTTCGCCCTGCTGCTGCCGAACACCCCGCCCGGGTCCGCCGCCGCGGGGCTGGTGGCCGAGCGCGTCCGGGTGCGCGTCGCGACTACCCGCATCTCGGACGACGAGGCCGGGGAGTTCGGCAGGCTCACGATGAGTCTCGGCGTGGCCGGCTACCCGGACACCGCGGAGGACGCGGACGAGCTGATGGCCGCGGCCGAGGCCAGGCTGGCGACGGCCAGGGCGGCGGGCGGCGACAGGGTCGAGCCGCCGCCGGCGGCCCGGCGGGGAGAGGATGAGGCGGCCCCGGAGCAGGGGCCGGCCTGACGGCGGGCGGCGTGCGAGCGCCGCCTACTGCCGGCGGCGTCCGCTCTCAGCGCTCGCGCAGGGCTTCCCGGCGCCCGACCGGACGGCCGCCGCCGCGGGCCGTCCGGTACCTCAGTCGGCCGCCAGTGTGGTGAGCGCGTCCAGGATGGACTGGTCGCCGCCCAGCACCTGGGCGGCGGCGCCCTCCACGCGCGCCGCGGCGGCGGCGACGAAGTACTCCGCCGCCAGCAGCCGGCGCGCGTCGCCCTGCGCCGCGCGCAGCAGCAGGTACGAGCAGGTCACGTCGATGGCCATGTCGGCGAGCCGCCGGGCGTGGAAGTCGCGGAAGCGCACGTCGTCGAGCTCGCGCACGCGCGCGATCGCCTCCGCGAGCCGCGCCCGCGCCGCGCGCACCCTGGAGAGCAGCTCGGGCGTGGCGCCGAAGTCCTCGGCGTCGTACTCGTCGAGCCGGGCGCTGAGCGTGCCGCCGAGGATGCCGCCGATGGCGGCCACGACCTGCAGCTGCGTGGTGCCCTCGTAGATGTTGGTGATCCGCGCGTCGCGCGCGTGGCGCTCCACGGCGAAGTCCCGCATGTAGCCGGAGCCGCCGTGCACCTGCAGGGAGTCGTAGGCGACCTTGTTGGCCATCTCCGTGGCGCAGGCCTTGGCGAGCGGCGTGTACAGGGCGGCGAGCCGCGTGGCTGTCTTGAGCTCGGCGCGCAACGCCTTGAGGTCCGTGTCCGGGCCCTGCGGCGGCGTCTCCCCGGCTTTCTCGGCCGCCTGGAGCTGCGCGATGCGGTGCTCGAGCACCTCCTTGGTGTCCACGATGAGCGCCGTCTCGTACATGAGCGCCCGTGAGGCCTCGATCGCCACCTTCATGTCGGCCAGGAGACCCTTGACGGCGGTGAGGTCGCCGATGGGCGCCCCGAACTGGATGCGCTCGGCGGCGTACTTGGCCGCCGCGCGGTAGGCCGCCTCGGCGATGCCCTGCGCCTGCGCCGTGATGGCGAGGCGGGCGCCGTTCATGAGGCTCATCACGTAGGTGGTGAGACCGCGCCGGCGCTCGCCGACGAGCAGCGCCGGCGCGTCGTCGAACTGCAGCTCGCAGGTGGGCGAGCCGTGGATGCCGAGCTTGTCCTCGAGGCGGCGGATGCGCATGTGCTCGTCGCGCTCGTAGAGGAACATGCTCAGGCCGCGCGCGTCCGTGGTGCCCTCCTCCGACCGCGCGAGCACCAGGCTGATCTGGCCGCAGCCGTTGGTGATGAACCGCTTGACGCCGTTCAGGCGCCAGGTGCCGTCCGGCTGCTCGGTGGCCTTGAGCTGCACGTTCTGCAGGTCGCTGCCGGCCTCCGGCTCGGTGAGCGCCATGCTGCCGGTGACCTCGCCGCTGGCGAACCGCGGCAGGTACGCCGCCTTCATCTCGTCGCCGGCGAACTTGTTGACGGTCTCGCTGATGTCCTGGAGGCCGAAGATGTTCATCAGGGCCGGGTCGGCGCGGCTGACCATCTCGATGACCATCACGCTGACCGACACGGGGAAGTTGAGGCCGCCGTACTTGCGCGGCAGCGTGAGGCCCATGAGGTCGGCCTGCTTGAGGCGCTCGAGGCCCTCGGCGATGCCGGGGGCGTAGCAGACCTCGCCCTGGACGAGCTGGCTGCCGGCGCGGTCGGCGCCCTCGGCGCGCGGCTCGATGTACTCGCCGGCGAGGTCGCCGGCGATCTCCAGCGTGCGCTCGTAGGAGTCGAGGGCGTCTTCGAAGTCCCGGGGTGCGTAGGCGAAGTCGCCGGCCTGGGCGTAGCCGTCCTCGCGCATCCGCACGATGCGCGCGAGGTCCAGGCGGTGGAGCGTCTGCCGGAGGTCGGCGTTGTCGGTGTAGAAGTTGCTCACGACGCGGCTCCCTTGGTCTTGTACGCCTGGATCAGCTGCGGGATGACCTTGTGGAGGTCGCCGACCACGCCGTAGTGCGCGACGCTGAAGATCGGCGCCAGCGGGTCGGTGTTGATGGCGAGGATGCGGGCGCTCTGGTCCATGCCGGCGCGGTGCTGCACGCTGCCGCTGATGCCGCAGGCGATGTAGAGCTTGGGACGTACGGTGGTACCGGTCTGGCCGACCTGGTGCTCGTGGGCGATCCAGCCCGCGTCCACGGCGGCGCGGCTGGCGCCGACGACGCCGCCGACCGTGCGGGCCAGTTCCTCGACCAGCGCGAAGCCCTCGCGGGAGCCGACGCCCACGCCTCCGGCGACGACGATCGCGCGCGCCCTTGAGGTCCACGCGCTTCTCCTCCTGCACGCGCTTGACCAGCGTGACCGCGAAGTCGGCGTCGCTGAGCACCACGCCGGCGCGCACGGCGACGCGCTCCTTGGCTCGCGTGACCGGCACCGCGACGATGCGGCCGTCGCGCCGCCGGTCCTCTTCGGGCATCACCATGACGCCCTCGCGCACGGTGGCCATCTGGGGGCGGTGCAGGGGGCTGATGATGGTGGCGACGATGTTGCCGCCGAACGCCGGCCGGATCTGGTACAGCAGGTCGCTGTACTCCTCGCCCTTCTGCGTGTGGTCGCCGATCTTGAGGTCGGTGCAGTCCGCGGTGAGCCCGGTGCGCAGGGCGCTGGCCACCCGCGGCGCGAGGTCGCGGCCGGTGGTGGTGGCGCCGTAGAGGACGACCTGCGGCTCGTGCTCGCGGATGAGCGAGGTGACGACCTCGGTGTACGGCTGCGCCAGGTAGTGCGCGAGGTCGGCGTGGGCGACGAAGTACACGGTGTCGGCGCCGCGGGCGACGAGGCCGGGCGCCAGTTCCTGCACGGCCCGGCCCGCCCCGATGAGCACGGCGCCGACCTGCACGCCGAGCTTGTCGGCGAGCTCGCGGGCGCGGCCGAGCAGCTCCAGGCTGACCTCGGCCGCCTCGCCGTCGTGCTGCTCGACGACCACCCAGACGTCGTTGCGCTTCACGTGCGCCACCCTGCTTGGGCTCACTGTCGGGTGCCGCTGCGCCGCCCCCGACGATAGGTTCATTACGCTGCCTATCCAAGGATGTGCTCCTCGATCAGCTCGTGCACGAGTCCGGCGATGCCGGCCTCGTCGGGCTCGACCATGCGCGCCTCGCTCTGGGCGAGCACCACGCTCTCGATCTCCTTGACCCGCGTCGGCGAGCCGCGCAGGCCGAGCGCCTCGCGGTCGGCGGCCAGCGCCTCGTGGTCCCACTGGACGACGCGAGCGCGGCAGACGGGCTTGCCGTCGCGCCCGATCATGCACACCTCGGCCTCGCCGCTCTCCGGATTGAGGTAGCTGTCGTCGTACTCGGGCATGGCCTCGGCGGCGATGCCCTTGTACGTCATGACCAGCTTGACGCTCGCCGGGCGCGGGTCGTTGGCCTCGCCGGTGACGGTGAGCAGGCACGGGAGTGAGCTCGTGAGCGTCTCGAACCCGCCCTCGATGCTGCGCGTGGCGGTGATGCTGCCGGGCGCGGCCTCGCCGTCCCTCGGCGCCGCCAGCTCGTCGATGCGGCTCACGCAGGTGATCTGCGGGTAGCTCAGCTTCTCGGCGGTCTGCGGGCCGACCTGCGCCGTGTCGCCGTCGATCGCCTGGCGGCCGCAGAGCACGAGGTCGGCGCCTCCGAGCTTCTGCACGGCGAGCGAGAGCGCGTAGCTCGTGGCCAGCGTGTCGGCGCCGGCGAACGCCCTGTCGGTGAGCAGGATGACCTCGTCGGCGCCGCGGTACAGCGACTCGCGCAGCACCTGTACGGCGGCCGGCGGGCCCATGGTCACCACGGTCACGCGCGCGTCGTGGCGATCCTTCAGCTTGAGCGCTTCTTCCAGCGCGTTCAGGTCTTCCGGGTTGAACACGGCCGGCAGGGCCGCCCGGTTGATGGTGCCGTCCTCTTTCATGGCCTCGCCGGTCACGTTGGCCGTGTCCGGCACCTGCTTGACGAGAACGACGATGCGCAGCTGCGGCATGTCAGGCGTCCAGGGTCGCGGGATTGGGAGTGATTCGAACCTCTTTCACGAAGCCGGAAGGTTACCAGATGGCCCTCGCGCGCGCACGCTGCGAGCGGCGCGCTGCGTGTCCACACTCTTACAGCGCTCTGACATGGCTGTGACTGTGTGGCGACGCGACGAGGCGAGGATCGGCCTGCTGGTAGCATCTGTCCACCGGAGGAGGAGGGGCGACATGACCACAGTGCTCGTGGTCGAGGATGAACACAACATCGCCACCGTGGTCCGCATCGCGCTGGAGCGCGAGGGGCATCGCGTCGTGCTGGTGCGCACGGGGGAGGAGGCCCTCGCCGAGCTCCGGCGCCATCCCATTGGCCTGGTCGTGCTCGATCTGGGGCTGCCGGGCATGGATGGGCTCGAGGTGTGCCGCCACATCCGCACAGCGTCGAGCCTGCCGATCATCATGCTGACCGCGCGCGACGAGGAGGCCGACCGCGTCGTCGGCCTTGAGCTCGGCGCCGACGACTACGTGTCCAAGCCGTTCAGCCCGCGCGAGCTGGCGGCGCGCGTCAAGGCGGTGCTGCGGCGTAGCACCTCCACCCCGCGCGCCGACGCCGTAACGGTCGGCGAGGTCACCTTGAGCCGGTCGCGCCACGAGGTCCGCGTCGGCGACCGGCCGGTCTCGCTCAGCTCGACCGAGTTCAACCTGCTCGCCTTCCTCATGGAGAACGCCGGTCTGGTCTTTTCGCGCGAGATCCTGCTGGAGCGCGTCTGGGGCCTCGAGTTCCCCGGCGGTACGCGCACCGTGGACCAGCACGTCGCGCAGGTGCGCGCCAAGCTGGACCTTCCCGGGTTCATCGAGACGGTCCGCGGCGCCGGCTACAAGGTGGTGTCGCGATGATCATCATTCCCACCATCATCCTGACCGCTGCATTGATCGTGATCGTCGCGTTGTCGTTCACCGGGACCCGCGGCTTCAGGCGGGGCTTCCGCCGGGGGGTGCGCGGGGCTGCTCCAGAGCACCCGCCGCTGCGCACCACGCTCTTCCGTACCGTCCTCGTCACGCTGCTCGTGCTCTTCCTGCTCGTGCTCGTGATCGTGGACCGGCAGCAGCCGCGCGAGGCCCAGTGGCCGGCCGACGAGGGCATCGCGAAGCTCGACCGCCTCCGCTCCAAGGGGCCGACATGGATCGACACCCACGCCTACGAGACGCTGCGTGAGGCGCTGCTGGACGCCAGCGGCGACAACAGTGGCTCAGGCAGCGGCGCGGTCTTCCTGGACGAGCCCGAGTTCGACGCTCGAATCTGCCGGCTGCGGCCATCGCCCAGCTCAAAGGCAGAGGCTGGGACGTTGGACAGGGCCGTGCCTTCGGCGGCCAGGACTGGCACTACGTGGCGTGGCGCACGTCTGACACGCGCGCCATCGTCTACGTCTACGACCCGACGCCGTGGTACCTGCGCAGCTGCCCAGGTATTTCTTCACGCTGCTCTTCGCGCTCGCGTTGCTCTCGCCGTTCGCCGCGGTCGCGGCGTGGTATCTGAATCGCCGCATCGTCAAGCCGGTCCAACAGGTCGCGCAGGCGAGCGTGGTGCTGGCCGACGGGGGGACGCCGATGGCGATCCCCACGAAGGCGCCACAGGAGCTGTCCGTCATGGCGCAGTCGTTCAACCGCATGGCTCGCAAGCTGAAGAAGGCGCAGGACACCGAGCGCGACTTCCTGATGTCGGTCGGCCACGAGCTCAAGACGCCGTTGACGGCGATCGACGGATATGCGGAGTTGCTGCAGGACGGGGCCGTCGAGCCCAGCGAGGCGGCCGAGGTCCTGAGCGCGGAGTCCGGCCGGCTGCGACGCCTGATCACCGATCTGCTCGACCTGGCGCGCATCGACCGCTCCGAGTTCACGGTCGTGGACGAGCCCGTAGACCTGGCGGTCACGGCCCGCGAGACGGTCGCCAGGTTCGAGGGTCTCGCCGGGACGCTGGGCGTCGCGCTGGTCGCCGACGCGGCGGAGCCGGCGCCGGCCCGCGGCGACGCCGGGCGCCTGCTGCAGGTCGCCTCGAACCTCGTGGAGAACGCGCTGCGGGCCACGAGCAGCGGCGGGCGTGTGGATGTCATTGCCAGGCCCGGCCGGCTCAGCGTTCGCGACACGGGTCCCGGGCTCACCGAGAAGGATCTCGATCACGCCTTTGAGCGGTTCTACCTGCACCGCAAGTACAGCACCGGGCCGGCCGTGGGCACCGGCCTCGGCCTGGCCATCGTCAAGGACCTCACCGAGGCGATGGGAGGGAGCGTCGAGGCCGAGAGCGAGCCGGGCGCGGGGAGCACGTTCACGATCGACCTGGCGACGGCCTGAGTCGACCGGCTGACGGCCCCGTGCGACAATCGTCGCCATGACACGGGGCCGTCAGTCACGTCGCGTCGCGCCGGGCTGCTCGCGCTGCTGGCGTGCGCCCTGCTCGCGTGCGCCCTGCTGGCAGCGAGCCTGGGGCTGCCGGCGGCCGCGAGCGCGGCCGGCGCTTCGCGCGGCATGGAGCCGCTGACCGGCGGGCCCGTCGCGCCGGCGCCGCCGGTCCTGAACGACGTGATGGGGCGCGGGGCAGGCTCGGCCGCGCCCCAGCTCCCCGTGGGCCTCGGCGCTCCTGCCCGGCCGCCGCGAGACGGCCGCGTTCGCCGCCGGGCGGGTCGCCGTCGCCGTCGTGTTCCTCGAGAGCGACGGCAGCCGCATGAGCAGCACCGAGGACTGGAGCCGTCAGGACCCGGACCGCCCGGGAGACCGGCGCCAGCTGGTCCTCGCCAAGATCCAGGGTGCGCTCGACTGGTGGAACGAGCGCTCGCCCGACGGCTCACTCGAGGTGTTCATGCCGGCGGCGGGCTCCTACGGCGCGCCGCAGACCCTCGAGACCGGGTACGAGCCCATCCGCATGCCCGTCCGTTTCGGCTGGAACGGCCGGAGCGTGCTCTCCGACGCGGCCTGGCGCTGGGACGCCATGGGCCGTCTCGGGTTCGCCCACGACCGCACCGATGACAAGCCGTTCCCGGAGACGCTGTTCGCCGACAGGGTCCGCACGAGGAACGACGCCGACTGGGCGTTCGTCCTCTACGTGGTGGACAGCCTCCAGGACCGCGACGGCATGTTCGCCAACGGCGTGGTCGCCTACACTGCCGACCTCTTCGGCCCCTACTGCATGCTCACCTACGACAACGACGGCTACCACTTCGCCAACTTCGACGCCGTGCTGGCGCACGAGATGGGGCACGTGTTCGGAGCCCTCGACGAGTACAAGCCGCCGGCGCCCGGCTACCCCAGCACCGGCGCGCTCCGGTCAGGCTACCTGGGCGTGCGGAACCGCAACGCCGTGCGCGGCGGCGCCACCGACTACGCTCTGCATCATGCGCGGGTCCAACAGCACGCTGAGGGCCTTCGCGACGGGCGCGCTCTGCCCCTCCAGCAGAGGGCAGACCGGGCTGCGCGACAGCGACTCGGACACGCGCCCGGACGTGGTGGACACCAAGCCGCTGTTCTCCACGAGGCTCGAGACCACGGCGGAGAGCGGCGCCGTGACGTTGCGCGGCACGGTGGCCGAGCGGCCGCGCAAGCGTGGCCGCATCAGCGGGGGCGTCTACTTCAAGCACGACCTCAGCATCTTCGTGCCCCGCGACTTGCGGTACCGCGTGGACGGTGGCGCCTGGCAGCCGCTCAGCGCCACCGACGGCGCCTTCGACGAGCCGGCGGAAGGGTGGACGCTCACCACCGACGCGCTCACGCCGGGGCACCACGACCTCGAGCTCGAGGGGACCACCGGCGGGACCGCCGGCCGCACCAGGGACCTCTGGGCCGGCGAGACACCGGTCGATCTCGAGCTCGCCACGAACGCCGCCTTCACCAGGTCGCGTGTGACGGTCCGCGCGGGGTCGGCGGCCAGGGTGTACGTGCGCAGCACGAGCGGCGAGCTGCCCGTCCCGCGGCTCACGCCGGTCCAGCTGGTCCGCCTCGTCGACCGGCGCGTGATGGCCACGCTGACCACCGGCGAGAACGGCGTGTGGACGGGGAGGCTGAAGCCGGCGCGCACGCGCGCCTACGTGGTGCGGTTCGCCGGCGCCGGCCAGTTCCTCGGGCCGGTCGCCTCTCCCCGCATCACGATCACCGTCAAGTAGCGTCAGGCGGCGCGTCGGGCGCGGGTCCGTCAGAGCGTGCCGCTTGACGGAGTCCGCAAGACCTGCGCGGCGAAGAAGTGACGTTCAGCCCTCGACGGGCTCGACCGACGTGCTCGGCACCCAGCCGGACGCCCCTGCCTCGGTGCGGCAGAGGTACCAGCCGCCGACCTCATCGAGTACGTCGAGGACCTGCTTGCGGCCCACGGTGAGCTCGGTGGAGTCGTAGTCGCGGAGCGCGATGGCGGTGTGGCCGTCCGAGCTCACCTCGAGGTACGAGTCCGGCACCCAGCCGGAGCGCCCTGCCTGGTCGGTGCCCCACACGTAGTCCTTCCAGACCTGGTCGTGGTGCCCGACTCCAAGCGTGTCGCCGGCGCGGAAGCGTATGGGGTTGGGGTCGTTGGTGACGTGCGCCTCCACGACACGGACCTTCTGCGGCAGATCGCCCTCGGTCATCGCTCCTCCTCCAGTTCGTCTACGCATGAGGCGCGCACCCAGCCCTCCACGCCGGCGGCGGTCCGGCACAGGAGGTAGCCGCCGACCTGCTCGAGCACGTCCAGCTCCTCGTCGGCGACCACGGTGAGGTGCGTGGAATCGTACGCACGCCGCGCCACGGCGCTGCGCCGCCCCGTCATCTCGAGGTACTCCTCGGGCACCCAGCCGTGGTGGCCGTTCTCGGCGGCGCACCAGACGAAATCGGGGTGCTGCTGGTTACGGTGGCCGACGGCGACGTTGTCGCCGGCGTGCAGCGTGATCTCCTGGACCTGCTCGCGCGCGCACGACTCCAGGACCCGGACGCGCCGGCGCTGTGGATCGGTGCTCACGGCGGGGTCAGGAGTCGCCGGCGGTGATGGGCTGGAGGATGCGGCGCGGGACCCAGCCCTGGACGCCGCGGTCGTTGCGGCACAGCCACCACTCGCCTACGACGTCGAGCACGTCGAGCTCCTCGCCCTCCAGCACGGTGAGCTGCGAGGCGTCGTAGTCTCTGGTGACCACCGCCTCGGTGTCGCTCGTGTAGTCGAAGTAGGACTCGGCCATCCAGCCGGAGTAGCCGGTCTCGGGGGTGCACCAGCGCAGCTCCGGGAACTGCTGGTTGCGGTGGCCCACCCCGATGACGTCACCCACGTGCACGCTGAGGTTGCGCACGTGGTCACGTGGCCGCGCCTCGATGACGCGAGCCTTCTTGGGGATCTCGTCCATGCCGTCATTGTAGTCCGTTTGACGTCTCGTGGAAAGCCGCATGCGGTATCATGAGCGGTCCATGCCCGAGCAGCAGCACATCCGCGTCCGCTTCGCCCCGTCGCCCACCGGGTACCTGCACCTGGGCAGCGCGCGCACGGGCCTCTACAACTACATCTTCGCTCGGCGGCACGAGGGCACGTTCATCCTGCGGATCGAGGACACCGACCTCACGCGCAGCACCGACGAGGCCATCGTCCAGATCATCGGATCGATGAAGGAGATGGGGCTGCACTGGGACGAGGGGCCGGGCGTGCCGGGGCCCCACGCCCCGTACCGCCAGACCGAGCGCGACGGCATCTACCGCGAGTACGTCGGCCGGCTGCTCGAGAGCGGTAACCTCTACCCCTGCTTCTGCACCCCGGAGCAGCTCGACGCCGAGCGGGAGGCCGCCCAGGCGGAAGGCGGCGGCTGGGTGTACCCGGGCACGTGCCGCGACCTCGCCGCCGACGAGGTGGCGCGGCGGCAGGCGGCCGGAGAGCCCTACACGCTGCGCGTGCGCGTGCCCGAAGGCCGCACCGTGTTCCACGACATCCTGCGCGGCGAGGTCGCCTTCGAGAACGACCTCATGGGCGACTTCATCGTCGTGCGCTCCGACGGCTCGATCACGTACAACCTGGCCGTGGTGGTCGACGACGTCACCATGGAGGTCACGCACGTCATCCGCGGCGACGACCACCTCAGCAACACCCCCAAGCAGGTGGTGATCTACCACGCCCTGGGGGCGGAGGTGCCGGAGTTCCTGCACATGCCGCTGCTGTTCGGCACCGACAAGAAGAAGCTCAGCAAGCGCCACGGCGCCACGAAGCTCGAGCAGCTCACGGCCGAGGGGTTCCTGGTCGAGGTCGTGCGCAATTACCTCTGCTTCCTCAGTGCGGAGTTCGACGAGAGCATGATCACCTGGTCGCTCGACGACCTGGTGCGCGACTTCGACGTCACCAGGCTGGGCACGAGCCCGAGTATCTTCGACCCGGAGAAGCTGCGCTGGATGAACGGCCGCTACCTGCGCGCCATGACCGACGAGTGGCTCGGAGGCCGCCTGGTCGAGTACCTCACGCGGGTGGGCTTCTACCGCGACCCGGCGGCCGTGGGCGAGCTGGCGGCGCAGAGCGCGCAGGCGCTCGCCCACGCCGTGGAGGACGCGGAGACCGAGCATGTCCAGGCCACGCCTCCCGACGAGGAGCAGGACGCGCTCACGCGCGAGGTCGCCCCGCTGGTGCACGAGAAGGTCGAACTGCTGGCCGACTTCATCCCCATGGCGGGGTGGTTCTTCCGGCCGCTCGAGTTCTCGCCGGAGTCGCTCGAGCGGCTTCAGACGACGGCGGGCGCGGCCGAGACGCTGGCCGCCGCCGCCGAGGGCCTCCGCGCCCTGCCCGCATGGGACGTGCCGGCGATCGAGACGCTCGTCCGCGAGCTGCCGCCGGCGCTGGACCTCAAGCCCAAGCTCGTCTTCGCCGCGCTGCGGCTCGGCATGAGCGGCCAGAGCGTCACCCCCGGGCTCTTCGAGAGCCTGTGGGTGCTCGGCCGCGACAACGCCGTCGCCCGGCTCGAGCAGGCGGCCGCGCTGCTCGTGTGACCCGCGTGCGGCGGCGGGTGCGGACCTGCCCTCTCGTCCCGGCCACGTCAACGTCCCTGCCTTCCCGCTCAGAGGGGAACACTTCCGGTGTCGGAGACAGTGCCCTCGGGCACGGAAGCGGGGTGAGTGAAATGACCGATGCCAAGGGACCCGTGTACGTCGTCGGGGCCGCCGGACACCAGGGCGCCGCGGCCCTCAGCCACTTGCGCGCGCTCGGCGTCGACGCGCACGCTCTCTTCGGCGCGCGTGACGCGCGCCGCAACCAGGACCCGCGCTGGGCCGAGCCCGGGACCGGGACGGCGCAGTTCGACCGACCCGACGAGATCGCGCAGGCGCTGCAGGGCGTGAGAGCCCTTGTCGTGGTGCTCGAGGACCCCGCCACCGGGCCGGCCGAGCGGCTGCGGCACGGGCAGAACCTCGTCGATGCCGCCGCCGCGGCCGGCGTCGGCCACGTCGTCTTCGCCGCCGCGACCGGCCCGGACCATCACCGGCTCTCGTGCGACGTCAGCTCGGAGACCGCCCGCTACCTGGAGCACTCCGGCGTGGCGGGGAGCGTCCTCCGGCCGGCGACGTTCATGGAGGAGGTCCCGTGGTACTGGCTCAACCGGTTCGGCCGTGAGCTCGTGCTCACCACCCCGTTCGTCTCGTCGGCGCGCCTGCCGATGGTGGCCCTGGACGACATGGGCGCGCTCGCGGCGCTCGCCGTGACGACCCCGGACCTGTTCGTCGGGCGCGCGCTCGACGTGGCCGGAGACACGCGCACCCCACTGGACATCGCCGGGCTGCTCACCGAGCGCCTCGGAGAGCGCGTGCGCTACGAGGAGGTCCAGGTAGAGGGCGTCTTCGTCTACCAGGAGGCGTCCACGCAGGTCCACGATGTGGGCCGCCTGCGCGAGCTGTACCCGCGCCTCCACACGTTCGAGAGCTGGCTCGACGCCGGCGGCGGCCTGGAGTTGTGCCGCGAGGAGGTCGGGGCTGAGCCGCCGCGGGGCGCGCGACGGGCGGCGTGAGCCGGGCGGCGAGCTTCCGCTCGGGGCGTCAGTCGACGAGGACGAGGGCGAAGTAGCGGTACTCGTCGCCCTCGTCCCGCACCACGTCGATCGTCCGTCCTGCGTTGCGCACGGTCGTGAACACGTCGATGCCGCAGCCCTCCATGGAAGGACGGGCGCGTTCCGGCGTCGGGCAGCCCTTGCCCGAGACGCAGGCGTCGCAGAGGTCGCAGGGGCCGGCGCCCATCATCCACGCCTTGTGGTGACCGGCCAGGAAGAGGTCGCGCTCCAGCGCCAGCGCCGCATCGTTGAGACGTCGCGACTCGGCGTCGCTGTTCTCCTCGCCGACGATGGGTCCGACCTCGAGGAGCACCGCGCGGCGGTACTCGGAGAGCAGGCGCCGGGTGACGGAGACCGGCTGCAGGTTGGGCGGGCAGGTCTTGTGGACGCCCGGCTCGTCGCAGCCGAACAGGCACTTCATGCGCACCCACTCGGCGGTCACGACCGCCTCTGACCGCACGAGTGTGGCGGCGTCGGCGCCGAGCCGGATCGCGTGACGACGCCACTGGTCGGGCTGTGACAGGTCCACGGCTACCTCCCGTCCTGATGATCGGCCGGCGTCCGGGCGCGCGCGCCGGCCTCCTCCGATTCTGCTTGCCGGAGCGCCGCGGCGGCGGACGCTCTGGAGTCTTCCGCCGCGGTGGCCGCCCGCAGGTCACGGGCCGCTGCAGCCGCGGCGGCAGCGGCCGCCTTCTCGGCGTCGGCCTTACGCTGCTTGCGCGACCGCTTCTCGGGCTGCACGCCGGCGAGCCGGTCGACGGCCGCCGGCAGCTCGGACAGCTTCCTGATGACGACGTCGGGCGGCTGCGCCCCGTCGGGGAACCGGCGCTTGGTGGGGTTGTACCAGATGGTCCGCATGCCGGCGCGCTGGGCCCCGGCGATGTCGTTGGTGGTGCCGTCGCCGACCATGACGGCGCGCCGCGGGTCGAGCGGGATGCCACGGTCGCCCTCCTTCAGCAGGGCGGCACGGAAGAACGCGTAGTTGGGTTTGTGGTCGCCTACCTCGGCCGAGGAGATGACGTCGTCGATGGAGTCGTCGAGGCCCACGCGGGCGAGCGCCAGCCGGACGAAGGCCGCCGGCGAGTCGCCGGCGTTCGTCGCCACCACCAGGCGGTAGCGGGCGCGCAGGCGCAGCAGCGCCTCCTGCGCGCCGGCCTCCGCCTCCACGGTCTCCCAGTCCTTCATCGGGCCCTCGCGCATGCCGTTGTCGACCATCAAGGTGTTGCCCCAGTCGAGGAACACGACGTCGATGCCCGGACCGGTCGTACTGCCGCCGGTGACGGGTGCGCCTGCCGGTGGCTTCGGCGCGCCGTCGGCTCCCGGCGACTCCTCGTGCTCCGCCTTCTGCGAGGCGGGCCACGGCATGAGGGCCCGCGCGGCCATCGCGATGGTGAACCCCAGCGCCAGCCCCGCGGCGACGTCCGTGGGCCAGTGGACGCCGAGGTACACGCGCGAGACGGCCATGACCGGCGCGAAGAGGGCGGCGACGGCGAGCACGGGCCAGCGCCAGCGGGTGGGCCAGAAGATGACCGCGAGGGCAGTGGCCGCCGCGGTCGCGAACGTCGTGTGGCCGCTCGGGAAGGAGTGGACCGCGGCCTGTGCCGCCGCCTGGTCGGCGGGCGGAGGCATGCGGCCGAAGGCGAGCTTGAGCAGCGGGCTGAGCACGAGAGCCAGGCCGACCGTCGCGCCGAAGTAGAGGGCCTGTACCATGCGCCCGGACCACCACAGTCCGCCGACGAACGCGGCGACGAGCAGGGTGAGCAGCCACCAGGTGTCCAGCCGGTCGAGGCCCTTGGCGATCGTGGTGAACGGCTCGCGCCGGTGCTCGGCGAAGAAGTCGACGACTCGCGCGTCGAAGCCGTCCAGTGCGCCCGTGCGCATGAGCACCGCGATCAGCAGGAACGCCGCCGCGCCCGCGGCGGCCGCGATCAGGAACGCGCGGCGCTGGCGGCCGATGCGGGCGATGCGCTCAGCAGCCCGCACAGATGAAGCCGCCGAGCGCCTGAGGCAGCTCTTCGAAGTGGCTGACGATGACGTCGGCGGTGGAGTGGTCGACGTCCTTGTTGTTCGCCCCCACGAAGTGCACCGCCGCCATGCCGGCCTGCTGCGCGCCGGCGATGTCCGTGCGCTGGATGTCGCCGACGTGCGCGGACTCGGAGGGCGGCACGTCGAGCTCGCCCAGGGTGTGGAGGAACGCGCGTGGGTCCGGCTTGCTCACGCCGTGTTCGTTGGAGAAGAACGTGTACTCGAAGTGCGCGAGCATGTCGTGCTCCTCCAGCAGTTGACGCAGCACCGAGCCGGGTGAGTACCCGGTGTCGCAGATGACCGCCATGCGGTAGCGGGCTGCGAGCGTCGGCAGCGTGTAGACGGCGCCCGGCATGGGCTCCGGCTCCACCTCGAGGACGAGCCGCTCGAAGCGGCGCACCAGGGGCTCCAGGGTGGCCTCCGTGAGGCGCACGCCCAGCGAGGCGAGGATGGCGTCGACGAGCTCGGCGCAGGGCGGAGTGCGTCGCTCGTTGAGCCAGACGGCGTCGAAGTGGTCCCACGCGGCGCTGAGACCGTCCGCCAGTCGCGCCTCCGAGAAGGCGTGCCCCTCCGACCGCAGGGCGTCGTCCAGCACGGCCCCGCGCAGGCGCTCGCGCTCGCGCCCGCGCGAGTCCACGAACAGCGTGCTCCAGAAGTCGAACGTCACGGCCCTCAGCATGGGCCTAGGGTACCAGAGAGGCTACGGCCGCCGGCCCGCGCGCCTGTGCGACGCGACGCGGGCCGGCGGCCGTCTCCGCCGCCTCAGGAGGCGATCTTCTCGTCGGCTTCGGCCCACTCCCGGGAGGGGACGCCCTCGCCGCTCGTCCACACGACCACAGCAGGCCGCGGAGGGCCGAGGATGTTGAGGTCGATGCTCCCGCAGGCCGGGCACATCATCAGACGCGTGTCACGGACCGCGCCCTCGGGTGCATTGAAGCGGTGGCGGCAATCGCCACACTCGTACTGCGTGCTGCCTGGCATCGTGGTACTCCCTTCGACAACCCACGATTCCTTTCATACCCGAAAACTCCTCTTCTGTAGTTCGGGTGAAGACCCGTCGCCGGCCCCCTGCAGTACACTTGCGCCTATGGCAGCCGAATCCAAGAAGGCGGTGGTCGCCGCGATCATCGGCAACCTGGCGATCGCGGTCATCAAGTTCTTCGCCGGGTTCATGACCGGCAGTTCGGCGATGATCAGCGAGGGCATCCACTCCGTCGTCGACACCGGCAATGGCGGGTTGCTCTACTACGGGCTCAATCGCGGCGCCCGGCCCGCCGACGAGCACCACCCCTTCGGCCACGGCGCCGAGCTCTACTTCTGGAGCCTCATCGTCGCCGTGAGCATCTTCGGGATCGGCGGCGGCATGTCGATCTACGAGGGCATCACCCACATCCAGCATCCCGCGGAGCTGGAGAGCGCGACGATCGCCTACATCGTCCTCGCGCTCGCCACCGTGTTCGAGAGCATCTCGTTCAGCGTCGCGTGGAAGACCTTCAACCGGTCCCGTAAGGGCCGCAGCACCATCACCGCCATCCATCACGGCAAGGACCCCAGCCTCTTCACCGTCCTGTTCGAGGATTCGGCCGCGCTCGCCGGCCTCGTGGTCGCGTTCCTGGGCGTGTTCCTCAGCCACCAGCTGAACGCGCCCGTGCTGGACGGGGCGGCCTCGATCGCCATCGGCTGCATCCTCGTCGTGGCGGCGCTGTGGCTGGCCTACGAGAGCCGGAGCCTGCTGGTGGGCGAGGCGGCGGATCCCGAGATGGTCGCCGGCATCCGCCGCATCGTCCTGGAAGACCCGACCGTCACGGGCCTCGGCGTGGTGCTCACCATGCACCTCGGCCCGGACGACGTGCTGCTCAACATCGAGGTCACCTTCACGCCCGGCTTGACGGCGGAGGAGATCCACGAGGCGGTGCACCGCATCGAGGAGAACATCAGCCGCCCGTACCCCGAGGTGACCCGCATCTTCATCGAGGTGGAGGCGCTGACCGGCGCGCGCCAGGAGAGAGCGGCGCGCACCGTCCCGCTGCAGGCGAGCGAGGCGCGTGACGCGGAGCGCGGGGACTAGATGATTGATTCCACGCCCGCTAGCCTCAGGCGCAGTAGTCAACGAGTGCCCGGCTCGGCCGCCCCAGCCGATGGTTGAGGCTGATGCAGGCCGCGAGGCAGAGGAAGCGGGAGAGGACGCGTTCGCGCAGGCCGGCCAAGGTCCGTGCTCCATGGCGCTCGAGCGTGAGCAGGTCCTTGCAGGTCCAGAAGATGCTCTCAATGCGCTGGCGGATGGGCGCGAGGTGCGGACCCCGGCCGGGCTCGTCCCTTCGTACCGGTCGCACGACGACCACGCCGAGCTCGGCCGCAGCGCCGGCGAACTCGCGGCCGGCGTAGCCCTTGTCGCAGACCAGGACCTCGCCGCCGCGCACGGCGCGCTCGAGCAGCTCCAGGGCGACCTCACGCTCGCCGCGCCGGGGATCGGCCAGAGTGAACGCGCGCGGCGTGCCGTCAGGCGCAGCGAGAAGGTGCAGACGGAAGCCCCAGTACAGGCGCGAGTGCGCGGCGCAGTAGCCGTAGCCGGCGGCCTCACCGAGCGCCGAACGCTTGACCGTCTCGCGGCTGGCGGCGCAGGGCACCGGGGTCGAGTCGACCAGCAGCAGGTCATCGCTGAAGCCCGGGCTCGTGCTGGCGAACACGCCCATGAGCCACTCGATCGCGTCGGCCAAGCGGCGCCGACGCTTCCAGTAGGCGGGCTGGCTGGGCAGCTGCGGGAAGAGATGGACGAGGCGCTTGCGGGCGACCGCCAGGAAACGGCGGTCGCTGGGGATGCCCATGATCGCCTGCGCGGCGCAGAGCGTGACCAGCTCGGCGTCGCTGATCCGGCGCCGGGCATTGGCCCTGGCCTCTGGCAGAAGATCGTCGGCTGTGCAATAGATGACCGTGCAGAGAGTGTCGAGGTCGGCGTGCATCGTGGCCTCCGGGCAGACGGTGACTTAGGCACCGTCGGCTTCGGCCTCTCTGCTTTGCTTTCCTTGGCCGGACTCAATCTCGTGGAATCAATCATCTAGGCCGAGGACCTGATCGCGCATCGGGCGCGCGACGCTCACGGTCGCTGGCCTCGGCGCCCGTGGAAACGGCGCGCGGGACATCTGTCGCCCGCGGACCGGTGCGGGTACGATGCGGGAGTGGCTGGCGAGGCTGACGTGCAGGAGCGGGATGACGGCGCGGGACTCCAGGGTCCCGCGCCGTTCGCGTGGCTGCCGGTGCTCGCCGTCGCGGCCGGCAGCTTCGCCCTGCTGATGCTCGTCGCCGGCCGTTACGGCTATCACCGAGACGAGCTCTACTTCGTCGCCGCGAGCAAGCACCTGGCGTGGGGCTACGTGGACCAGCCGCCGCTGAGCGTCGCGCTCGTGTGGCTCGCGCGGCGCCTGTTCGGTGACTCGCTCTTCGGCCTCCGCCTGTTCCCGGCGCTGGCCTATGCGGCGGCCGTGGCGCTCACCGGCCTCACGGCCCGTGAGTTCGGCGGCCGCCGGTTCGCCCAGACGCTCGCGGCCCTCCTGCTCGCCGTCTCACCGTTCCTCATCGCCGGGCACCTCGCCGGCCCGACGGTGTACGACCTCGTGGGCTGGGCGCTGGTCATGCTCCTGGTGCTGCGCGTCCTGCGCACCGGCGACCAGCGCCTCTGGCTCCTCGTCGGTCTCGTCGTGGGCGTCTCGCTCTACGCCAAGCACACGATCCTCTTCCTCGTCATCGCGCTCCTCGCCGGGCTCGTCGCGGACCGGCGCTGGAAGGTCCTCGGCAGCCCCTATCTCTGGGCTGCCGCGGCGATCGCCGTGCGTGCTGTGGCTGCCCAACCTGCTGTGGCAGGCGGACAACGGTTGGCCGACGCTGGCGATGAGCGCCGCGCTGCGCGAGAAGCACTCCGGCGCGGGCTACACGATCACGTTCCTCGTGCTCCAGTTCGTGCTGCCGGGGCCGTGGGCCGCTCCCGTCTGGCTGGGCGGCCTGTGGGCGCTGCTGCGGGAGCGGCGGTTCCGGCCGTACCGCACGTTCGCTGTGGCGTACCTGCTGCTGTTCGTCGTGATCATGGTCGCCATGGGCGACCGCCCGTACTACCTGGCGCCGCTGTACGTGGTGCTGTTCGGCGCCGGGTCGGTCGTGGCGGCCGGCGTGGTCGCAGGCTCACGCCGGTTCTTCTCCGAGCGACCGCCCTCGCGGCGGCTGCTCTGGCGCTCGCCCGCCGCCGCGTTCGTCTGGGTGAGCGCGTTCGCCCTCGTCCTGCTGCCCGTGTCGCTGCCCCTGCTCCCCGCGAGCTGGCTCGCGACCCTCCCGCTCCAGAAGGTCAACTACAACATGGGGGAGGAGATCGGCTGGCAGGACCTCGCGCGCACCGTCGCCGGCGTCTACGACGGTCTGCCGGCGAAGGAGCGCGCCCACACGGTGATCCTCACCGGCAACTACGGCGAGGCCGGCGCGCTGCAGAGATACGGGGAGGCCCTCGGGCTGCCCGCCGTCTACTCGGGCCAGAACAACTTCCACCTCTGGGGGGCGCCGCCGAAGGACGCCACCACCGTCATCGTCGTCGGCTTCCGGGACCGCGAGTACGCCACGCCGTACTTCGAGGAGGTCGAACGGGCGGCCACGATCTCGAACCGGCCAGGCGTGGACAACGAGGAGGCGGGGCTGCCTGTCTGGGTGGCGCGCGGGCTCAAGCGCCCGTGGGCCGACATGTGGCCCGACCTCCAGCACTACGACTAGGGACGGGGACGCGACGAAGCGGCTCGTGCCGCCGGTGATCGGCCGCGCGCGCTGGTGATCGGTCGCGCGGTCTGACGCGGGGCCGCGTGCGCGTCGCCGACGGTGTACGCTCGTGCACCATGCAGCCCTTCGCCGTCGTCATCGCCCTGCTCGCCGTGGCCGCCCTTGGCTGGCTGCTCTCGCGCGCGGCACGCCGCCTGCTGCGCCGGTTCGGCGTGCCCACCGACGAACGGGACGTGCCGGACGTGTCCCGGCCGCTCGGCGGGGAGGACGGCGACCCCAGAGCCGCCGACGCCGCGGCATCTACGAGACGCTCCGCGGCCGCGTCACATCAGCTGGATGAGCCGCTCTGAAGCCAGACGGCGCTTGCAGGCGGCGCAGCCGACGCAGTCCTCCGCCGAGTCGATGCCGAACGCGGGACCGCAGAAGAAGAGCACCAGCGACATGTCCGCCTGCGCCAGGCCCCGGTGCAGCTCCTCAGCGGCCGTACGCGGATCGAGGGCGCAGGATTGCGCGATGCGGATGGCCCGTTCGTCGCCCATCGGCTGACCTCGTCGTCCGGCGCCCGGGTGTGGTCCCGTGCACACCTCTGGGCCTCATGATACCGCCGCGTCCCGTCCCCGTGGGTGTGCATTCGCACGAGGGGCGGGCCGCGCGCCCGCCGGGCTCCTCCACATCCGCCCGGCGACGATCAGGGCCAGCGCCTCCGCCACCTGGGCGGCGGCGAACACCGCGGACGGCGCGTCGGTCAGCCTGACCGCCTCGGGGGTGACCGTCAGGAACGTCAGCTCCCGCGACGCGATGAGCAGGGCGCCCAGGAGCCACACGGGCAGCAGGCTGCCGCGCGATCGCTCGTAGGCCCACATGCCGACGACGCCGGCCGCCGCGAGGCTCGCCAGCCGCAGGAGGAAGAAGGGCGCGAAGAGGGTGTCCGGCCGCAGTGACGGCGCCCAGAGGACGAGCCACTGGACGACGCCGATGAGCAGCCCGGTCGCGAGCGGGCAGAGGCGAGACCCGAGGCGGTGGGCGACGAACCCGTACCACGCGAGGGCGCCGAGAGCCGCGCTGAACACGCCCGTCACGGCCGCCGTGACGAGCAGGCCGGCCGACGCTGCGCCCGGTGCGCCCACGGAGAGGCCGGGGAGGACGGCGCAGACCGCGATGGACACCGCAGCGGCCAGCGGCCAGGCGAGGAGCGCCACGAGGTGGACCCGCCGTGGCGCGGCGGCGGCCAGGGAGCGCACCCAGCCACGCACCCCGGGGGAGGGCGCGTAGATCCCGGAGAGGACCCACGCGGCGAGGACGGCCGGGACGCCGATCACCAGCGCCTTGTAGGGCAGGCTGTCGAGCCCGCTTCGGGCAAGGCGCGCCCCGACCAGGACCACGACCACCCCCACCGCGACGAGCAGCCGCTTGACCGCGTGCTCGGGCAGCGGCCGCGGCTCGTCGCCGGACGAGATGACCAGCATCGCGGCGACGGCGGGGAACAGCGCCGCGAGCGTGATGGAGTTGCCCAGCACGTTGCCGGAGAGGACCAGCGGGGGTGCGAGTCCGACGAGGATGAAGGTGAGCCAGCTGGAGCGCGACATGCAGCGCATCCTAGCAGCGCGGCTGCGGTAGACCGGGCGGCGCGGGCGACGAGGTCGCTGCCGCGCGGGTGGTACACTAGAGGCCGACCGCCCGGCCGGCGACAGCCCGGCCGGGCTTTTGGACGTCAGGAGAACCCCCGTGCACCCCGTCGACAAGATCCGCAACCTCGCCATCATCGCCCACATCGATCACGGCAAGACGACGTTGATCGACAGCATCTTCCGCGCCGCCCACGTGTTCCGCGAGAACGCGCACGTCGACGAGCGCGTCATGGACAGCAACGATCTCGAGCGCGAGCGCGGGATCACCATCCGCTCCAAGCACTGCACCGTGGAGTGGAAGGACTACCTCATCAACATCATCGACACGCCCGGCCACGCGGACTTCTCCGGCGAGGTGGAGCGCGTGCTCAGCATGGTCGACTCCGTGCTGCTGCTGGTGGACGCCAACGAGGGCCCCATGCCGCAGACGCGGTACGTGCTCATGCGGGCGCTGAGCTTCGGGCTGCGTCCGATCGTCATCGTGAACAAGGCCGACCGGCCCAACGCCGATCCTTCGGGCGCCCTGGACAAGACCTTCGACCTCTTCGTCGAGCTCGGCGCCAACAACGAGCAGCTCGACTTCCCCGTTCTCTACGGCTCGGGCCTGGAGGGCTGGATCGTCAACGACATCGACGAGTACAAGAAGGAGGAGCACGAGCGCGAGGAGCACCTGCACGACGGGGGCGGCCTCTCGCCGGCGCTGCTGCGCGAGCTCGCCGACGCCGGCATGAACGACCTCTTCGAGACCATCATCGAGAAGGTGCCGGCGCCCCAGGTGGACCAGGACGCGCCGTTCCTCATGCAGGTCAGCACGCTGGCCTGGAGCGACTACATCGGCCGCATCGGCTGCGGCCGCGTGCTCGCCGGCGGGCTCAAGGTCGGCGACGAGGTGCAGCGCGTCACCACGCGCCACCTCGCGGTCGGCGAGCCCGAAGCCGGCTGGGAGCGCACGGGCGCGGAGGCCGCGCGCGTGACGCACCTCTGGGTCACGCGCGGCCTCGAGAACCGCGAGGTCGAAGAGGCTTCGGCCGGCGACATCGTGTGGCTCGCCGGCCCGGCCGACATCACGCTTGGGGACACGCTGGCGTCGCCCGAGCTCGACCCGGACGAGGCGGCGCTGCCGCCGCTCGAGATCGAAGAGCCGACGGTCAGCATGTTCTTCCTCGTCAATAACGGCCCGTTCGCGGGCCAGGACGGCAAGGCGGCCACGCTGCGCCAGATCAAGGATCGGCTGGAGCGCGAGCTGCGCGTCAACGTCGCGCTCCGGGTCGAGGACCTCGGACGGCCGGACGGCGTCAAGGTCTCCGGCCGCGGCGAGCTGCACCTCGCGATCCTCATCGAGGAGATGCGCCGCGAAGGCCTGGAGCTCTGCGTCTCGCGGCCCGAGGTCATCACCCACCACGACGGCCACGGCAAGCTCCTCGAGCCGATGGAACAGCTCATCATCGACGTGCCCGAGGAGTACCAGGGCGCGATCATCCAGGAGCTCAGCCTGCGCAAGGGCGAGCTGCTCGGCGTGGAGTCGACCGGGACGGGCCTCGTCCGCCTCGAGTTCACGATCACGACGCGCGGCCTGATCGGCTACCGCAACGACTTCCTCACCGAGACGCGCGGGCTCGGCGTCATGAGCTCGCGCTTCACCGGCTACGGGCCGTGGAAGGGTGACCTCCCCGGCCGCGACCGCGGCTCGCTCGTCAGCCAGACGGCCGGTGAGGCGGCGGGCTACTCGCTCGAGAACCTGCAGCAGCGGGCGACCTTGTTCGTCGGCAACATGACGCCGGTCTACGAGGGCATGATCGTCGGCGAGAACTCGCGCGGCGACGACATGTTGTGCAACCCGACCAAGCGCAAGCAGCTCGGCAACTACCGGTCGTCCACCAAGGACATCGACGCCGGCCTCAAGGTGCCTCGCCCCGTCACCCTCGAGAGCGCCCTCGAGTGGATCGCCGACGACGAGCTGGTCGAGGTGACCCCGAAGACGGTGCGCGTGCGCAAGCACATCCTGAGCACCGAGCAGCGCAAGAAGTTCGAGAAGCGCGGCGCGGAGGCCTGACGGGACCTGCGGCGCGCGGGCGGTCCGGCCGGAACGTCCGGCGCGGAACGTGGGCGCCGGCTCAGTCCGGTCCCTTCGCCGCGCGGACGACCTGCCGCCAGGCCGCGATCTTCTCCTCGCGCGTGAGCGCCGCGTGCGCCGGTGAGGTCGACGGCAGGGTGGTGAGCGCCAGGCCGGCGGGCAGCGCCTGGCGCCCCTCGACCTCCCGGTCCCAGAACGCACGCGCCGTCCTGCCGTTGAAGAAGACGGCGCGCACCCTCGGGTGCCCGGCGAAGAACGCCTCGAAGTCGTTCACGACCGCGGTCGCCGGGATGATCGAGGCGTCCAGACTGCCGGGCCGCTCGGCAGAGGCGAGGACGTCCCACAGCGCGATCCTCGCCTCCGGCAGCATCCGTGTCCTGGCCGCGTAGTCCTCGCCGGCGGGCCGCCCGAGCAGCTCCGCCATCAGCGCCCAGAACGCGTTGCGCGGGTTACCGTAGTACTCCTGCTTCTGGAGCGACAGGACGCTCGGCGCGCTGCCCAGGACGAGCACGCGCGCGTCCGGCCGCGCGATCAGCGGGAGGCCGGTGACGCCGTGAGCACGGTGGTCCACGAAGCCGCCGCCCCCAGCCCTAGTGCAGGAACAGCCGCAGGCCCGTGTGCACCATCGTCATCCCGTACTCGGCCGCCGCCTCGCTCACCACGTCGTCGCGCGCCGAGCCGCCGGTCTGGGCGACGTACCGCACGTTGCTCCTGGCGGCCCGGTCAAGGTTGTCGGGGAACGGGATGAAGGCGTCCGAGGAGAGGCAGATGCCGTCGAACCGCCTGACCCAGTCGGTGCGCTCCTCGCGCGTCAGCGGGTCCGGGTCGGCGGTGAGGCCTTCGCGGAGCTTGCGCTTCTCGACGTCGGAGAGTTCGTCCCAGAGCAGGTAGTAGTCGACCAGGTTGGCCTTCTCCGGCTTGGGGAGGTCGTCCCGGATCGGCAGGGCGAGTGTCTTGGGGTGCTGCTGGAGCAGCCACTTGTCGGCCTTGCCGCAGGCGAGGCGCGTGCAGTGCACCCGGGACTGCTGGCCCGCGCCCATGCCGATCACCTGGCCGTCGTAGCCGATGCCGACGGAGTTGGACTGCGTGTACTTGAGCGCCACGGTCGCGACGATGAGCGTCTCGAGCACCCCCGACGGCAGAGGTCCGTCGTCGGCGCCGGCGGTGCGGAACAGCTCCGGGGTGACCGGCGCGACGTTGCGCTTCTGGGTCATGGCGAAGCCGAAGACCTCACGCGACTCCTTCTCCGCCGGTTCGTAGCCCGGGTCGATGGCCAGCACCATGTAGGCGCCGTCGCGCTTGGTCTTGAGCAGCTCGAGCGCCTCGGGCTCGAAGCCGGGCGCGATGATCAGGTCGGAGACCTCCTCGAAGAGCATGCGCGCGAGCGAGAGGTCGACGACGTCGCTGACGGCGGCGACGTCGCCGAACGAGCACATGCGGTCGCCGCCGCGAGCGCGCGCGTAGGCGGTCGCGAGCGGCGAGTACGCCTCGTCGCCGAGGAACTGCGAGGCGCGGTAGGTCTCGGAGAGCGGGCCGGCGACCGCTGCGCCGGCCGGGCTCACGTGCTTGAACGAGGCCGCCGCGGGCTTGCCGGTCGCCGCCTTGAGCTCGCGTACCAGCTGCCAGGCGCCGAGCGCGTCGAGGAAGTTGATGTAGCCCGGCCTGCCGCTGAGCACCTGGAAGCCCGACTCCTCCGGGACCGTGACGCCTGCCGGCGTCTGATGCGGGTTGCAGCCGTACTTCAGGGAGATGTCCATGGGCTTCCTTTCACGCCGGCGGTGGGTCTTCAGCACGGTAGTGTACGCGCTCGGGCCACCAGACCGGGGAGAGCGTCCGGAACGACTCGCGTCTCGGGGCCAGGGTCGCGGCCCGCCTAGACCGACAGCAGCACGATGCCGATGAAGACGGCGGCGAACCCCGCCCACTGGCCGGACGTGAGCCGTTCGTGCAGCAGGACCTGGGCGTAGGCGGTCACGACCACGGGCGAGAGGGAGCCGAGGATGCTGGTCACGCTCAGGTAGCTGAGGCCGCTCGCGATGATGAACAGGAAGTTCGCCATGGCCAGCAGGATGCCGATGGCGGCGAGCGCGAGCACGTTCTGGCCCTTCAGCGAGAGCCCGCGCCCGGTGAGCAGCACGTACCCCGAGAGCACCACCGCCGAGGTCACGCGCGTGTCGAAGACGGCCCACATGGGACTCTGCTTGCCGGTCGTGCCGTACACCAGCAGCATGAAGCCCCAGGCGACGGCCGTGAGCACGGCGAGGATCACGGCCTTGCGGGCGACCCGGCGATGCTCCACGGTGCGGCGCCGCCTCTCACCTCGAGGCGTGCGGGAGATCGCCACCACGCCCGCCACCGTCACGATCATCCCCAGGTAGGCGTGCCCGCCGGGCCGCTCGCCCATCACGACGCCGGCGGTCACGGGGATGAGCACCTGGGCGGCGATGATCGGCGCCACCACGCTCATCGTGCCGATGGCCAGCGCCTGGTAGAACATCACGAGGCCCGCCGCCGTGACGGCGCCGGTGACCACCAGCAGCAGGAAGCCCCAGCCCTCGACCGGGCCTTGGCGCGCCACGAGCAGGCCGGCGGCCGACGCCGCGGCGGCCATGATCTGGCTGAGGGCGGCGACCTGCCAGACGGAGCGGGAGCGGCTCTCCACGCCGGCGAGGTAGTTGGACGACCCCCAGGTGAAGCTCGCCAGCAGGGCGAGCAGCGCGGCGAGCATCTAGCGGGCCACCGGGCGCTTGTGTCGTCTCCGCTCGCGCATGCCGGCAAGCGTACAGGAATAGACACCCGCGCATGAGGGGTGGATAGTATGCGCACGCTTGACCACGTCGAGGAGGGTGAGATGCCGAAGTACCTGGTCGTCGCCACCTACAGCCCCGAGGGCATGAAGGGCATGCTCCGTGAGGGAGGCAGCGAGCGCCGCAAGATGATCGCCGACATGGCGAAGAACCTGGATGGCGAGCTCGAGTCCTTCTACTACGGATTCGGCGCCAACGACGTCTACAGCATCGTCGACCTGCCGGACAACGTGACCGCCGCGTCCATGGCGGCGCACATCTCGGCGGGCGGCCAGGTGCGCTGCAGCGTCACCGTTCTGCTCACGCCTGAGGAGATGGATCAGGCCGCGCGTACCAAGATGTATTACCGCCCGCCGGGCACCTGACCGTCCCGCCGGGAGAACGACACGCTGGAGGCTCTGTGACGGACGGAAGCAGGTTCTACATCGACGGGCGGTGGGTCGCGCCGGCCCACCCCGGTGAAGACATCGCCGTGATCGACCCGGCGACCGAGGAGGAGGTGGCGCGCGTCGCGGCCGCCTCCTCCGACGACGTCGAGGCGGCGGTGCAGGCCGCGCACCGCGCGTTCGGGAGCTGGTCGCAGACCACCCGCGAGGAGCGCATCGGGCTGCTGACCGCCCTGCGGGAGGCGTACAAGAAGCGCATCCCGCGGATCGCCGAGGCCATGACGGCCGAGGTCGGCATCCCCAAGGCGCTGGCCGCGGGCGGGCAGGTGCTCGCCGGCGCGCGGCACCTCAAGGTGGCCATCGACGCGCTCAGGGACTACCCCCTGGAGCAGGACTGGGGCACCACGCGCATCCGGCGCGAGCCCGTGGGCGTGTGCGCCCTGCTCGCGCCCTGGAACTGGCCGATGAACCAGGTGACCTGCAAGGTCGGCCCGGCGCTGGCGGCCGGCTGCACCATGGTCCTCAAGCCGAGTCAGCTCTCGCCGCTCTCCGCCCTCATCTTCGCCGACGCGGTGGACGAGGCCGGCTTCCCCGCCGGGGTCTTCAACCTGCTCACCGGCGCCGGTGCGGCGCTCGGCGACGCGTTCGCCACGCACCCACTCGTCGACATGGTGTCGCTCACCGGCTCCACCGCGGTGGGCGGCGTGGTCGGCGCGGCCGCCGCCCCGTCCATCAAGCGCGTCTCGCTCGAGCTCGGCGGCAAGTCCGCCAACATCGTCTTCGGCGACGTGAACGTGGAGAAGGTCGTCCGCTCCGGGACGTTCGGCGTGATGCACAACTCGGGCCAGACCTGCAACGCTCCGACCCGCATGCTCGTGGCGCGGGAGATCTACGACGAGGCAGTGCAGGTCGCGACGCGCGCGGCCGAGGACGTGGCGGTGGGCGACCCGCGCGACGCGGCGACGTTCATGGGCCCGGTGGCCGGGCGCAAGCAGTACGACACGGTGCGCGGCTACATCCGCGCGGGCCTCGACGAAGGCGCGCGCCTGGTGGCCGGCGGGCTGGAGCGGCCGGACGGGCTCGACAAGGGCTTCTTCGTCCGGCCCACCGTGTTCGCCGACGTCACCCCGGACATGCGCGTCTTCCAGGAGGAGATCTTCGGCCCCGTGCTGACCATCACGCCGTTCGAGGACGAGGCGCACGCCGTCGAGCTGGCCAACGCCACCGAGTACGGGCTCTCCGGCTACGTCCAGTCCAGAGACGTGGAGCGTGCGCGCCGCGTGGCGAGCCGCATGCGCACCGGCATGGTGCACCTCAACGGCGCGCCGACGGACGCCGGCGCGCCGTTCGGCGGGTACCGCAAGTCGGGCAACGGCCGGGAGTGGGGCGTCTTCGGCCTCGAGGACTACCTTGAGGTCAAGGCCGTGATGGGGTGGTCCGCCCCGAGCTGAGCGGTCGTCAGGCGAGGTCCGCGAGCACCAGGTCGACGTCCTCGCGGGTCGTCAGCGGGTTCACGAAGCAGAACCGCAGGCAGGGCTCGCCGGCGTGGCGCGTGGGCATGACCATGGCCACGCCGCGCGCCATCGCGTCCGCGCTCCACGCGGCGTAGTCGTCCGCGCCCCAGCCGGAGTGGCGGACGACGAGCACCGTGAACGACGGCTCGAGCACGAGCTCGAGCGCCGCCGCCTCCTCGACCCGCGCGGCGGCGTAGGCCGCGATGCCCACGCAGTGGTCCACCGCGGCGGCGTAGGCGTCGGTGCCGTAGGCCAGGACCGACGCCCACACCGGCACGCCGCGCGCCCGGCGCGTGAGGTGGATCGCGAGGTCGGAGGGGTTCGGCTCCTCGCCGTCACAGACGGCGAGGTAGTCGGCCGTCTGCGTGAGGGCGGCGCTCGCCGCCATCCGGTCGCGGTAGACCACGGCGGCGCAGTCGAACGTCGAATAGAGCATCTTGTGCGGGTCGACGATGAAGGAGTCGGCCTGCTCGAGGCCGGCGAGCAGCGCGCGGGTGCGCGGCGAGAGCAGCGCCGCGCCGCCGTAGGCGCCGTCCACGTGCAGGCGCACGCCGTGCGCGGCGCACACCTCTCCGACCCCCACGAGGTCGTCGAAGGCGCCGCTGTTGGTGGCTCCCGCGGTCGCGACCACGGCGACCACCTCGTCGGAGGGGAGGGGCGCCAGGGCCTGTTCGAGCACGCCGGCGTCCAGGCGCCCGTGCGCGTCGGCCGCGGGCGCCGTGACCAGCTCGCACCCCATGATGTGGGCGGCGGCGACCATCGACGAGTGCGCCGACGCGCCGGCGACGACGAACCGGCGGCGATGCGCCTCCGGCCCGCCGCCGCGCGCCGCGACGAGTGCGCTCAGGTTGGCGATCGAGCCGCCGCTGACGAACGTGCCGCCGGCGGTGGCCGGGAACCCGGCGGCGTCCGCCAGCCAGCGCACCACCGCGTCCTCCGCCTCCACGGCGCCGCCGCCCTCGAGAGAGCTGCCGCCGTAGATCATCGCCACCGAGAGCGCCATGTCGGCGAGCGCGGCGGCCACCGTCGGCGCGCCGGGGATGAAGGCCAGGAACCGCGGGTGGTCCGGCGGCGTGGCCGTGGGCGCCACCCGGCCGAGGAACAGCGCCAGCGCGGCCTCCGTCCCGATCCCGCTCGCGGCCAGGGGCGGCAGCGGATCGCCCGCCTGCCCGGGCGGCAGGATCTCGCGCCGGCCCGCGAGGCGCGCGAGCGCCCACGCGGTCACCTCGCCGGCCGCGGCCGCGTCGCCGGCCGACGGCGTGAACATGGCCGCCGGATCGGGCTCGCCTCGCGTCTGCGGCCGGTCGTCACTCACCGTCGTAGTACTCGACGCCGCTGGCGCGCCGCACCAGGAACCCCTCGCCGGCGGCCGGCCACACGCCGAACTTCTCGCTGTCGGGGTAGTAGCTGACGTCGACCTCGGGCATCGTGGACAGCATGAGCACGCGCGCCGGATCGCGCGTGGTGTTGGTGACCTTGTGCGCGCCCGCCGGGCCGCGCGGGAAGCACACCGCGTCGCCCGGCTCCAGCTCGTCCTCCGCCTCGCCGTCGCCCTCGCGGTGGCGCAGGACGGGCCGGCCCTGCAGCACGACGAGCCACTCCTCGGAGCCGTACTCGAAGTGGTAGGGGCAGATGCTCTGGCCCGGCGGCAGGTCGTAGACGCTGCCGCCGATCTCCTTCGCGCCGATGTGAGGGGCGAGCCTCACCGCTCCGGCCCGGTAGCCCTCGGGATCCTCCGGATCCGTCGCGCTCTCAATGGCGAACAGGTTGACCTTCTGCATTGTTCCTCCTCCCGGACGGGCATGACTAGTCTATGACCCGCGATGAGCAGAAGCGCGCCGTCGCCGAGGCGGCGCTGGCCTACCTCGCCCCCGGGATGACCGTCGGGGTGGGGACGGGCAGCACCGCCGCGCTCTTCATCGAGCAGCTGGCGGCGCGGCCCGAGCTGGCCGCCGCGGCCGTGCCCAGCTCCGAGACCACGGCCCTGGCGCTGCACGCCGCCGGCATCCGGGTCGTCGGCCTGGACGAGGCGCCGGCGCCGGCCGTGTACGTGGACGGAGCCGACGCCGTGGACCCGCAGTTCCGGCTCATCAAGGGCGCCGGCGGGGCGCTCGTGCGGGAGAAGGTGGTGGCGAGCGCCTCCCACCTCTTCGTCTGCATCGTCGACGAGAGCAAGCTGACGGACCGCCTGGACGGACCGACCGGCGATCACCCGCAGGGAGCGCCGGTCCCGCTCGCCGTCGTGCCGATGGCGGCGCCGCTCGTCACCGCGCGTGTGCACGCGCTCGGCGGCAGCGTCGCGGCGCGTCCCGGCTACGTCTCGGACGACGGCCTCGCGATCCTCGACGTCGGCGGCCTCTCGCTGGACGACCCCGAGCGGCTCGAGGCGGCCCTGGACGCCATTCCCGGCGTCGTCGAGAGCGGCATCTTCGCCCGCCGGCGGGCCGACGTCGTGCTCGTCGGCTCCGAGGCCGGGGCCCACATGCTCACCCCCTCCCCCTGAGCAGCGTCCCCGACGGCATCCCGCTCTGTCGGGTGTCCCGCCCGCCGCTGTACCTCGAGGGGCGGAGAACACGTCGCGCTCACCGCTGCTCGAACACCATGATGCTGCCGCTGTAGCAGCAGAGCCACACGCTCCTGGTGGGCGCGTCGTAGGTGACGCCGATGGGCAGCGCGTCGGTGGCGACGCTGTCGACGACCTTCAGGTCGCTGGTGCGCACCTGGCTCATCGTGCTCGAGCCGTAGTTGACGACGAACAGCGACTGCCGTCCGGCGCGATCGCCATGCTGCGCGGCTCGGAGCCCGTGGAGACCTTGTCGACGACGACCTTCTTCTTGGGGTCGATCTTGGCGACGGCGCCCTCGCTGTTGAGCGTCGCGTACAGGTACTTGCCGTCGGGGGCCATGCAGAGGTGGCGCGGCCCGGAACCCACGCCCGAGATCCACGAGAGCGAGAAGTCCTTGAGGTCGACGACGGCGATGTCGGTGGTGCCCATCACGGCCACGTACGCCGTCCTCGAGTCCGGCGAGACGGCGATGCCGCGCGGGTAGGGGCCGAGGGAGACGGTCTTGACGACCTTGCTGCTGTGGGCGTCGATGACGCTGAGCGTGAACGACTGCCAGTTGCTCACGAGGACGTACCTGGAGTCGGGCGTGACGGCGACGTACTTGGGGACCTCACCGACCTTGATGACCTTGTCGACGACGAGGTCGGCGGTGGAGACGCGGTAGACGTAGCTGTCGGAGGCCTGGCCCGGCGAGCCGGCGTCGTGCCCCTCGACGTAGCCGGGCCCGTACATGGAGTACTGCGAGACGTAGGCGAAGCGCCCGTCGGGCAAGAAGGCGGCCTCGACGGGCGCCCCCAGGATGGGCTCGCTCCCGTGACCCTTGATGTGGAACCTGGCCGGGTCGATGGCGTCGTCGATGGTCTTGACGAGCTTCATGGTCTTCGAGTCGTAGACCGTGATCGTGTGCTTGTACATCATGTTCTGCGCGAAGACGTAGCCGGTGCCGGAGCTGACGACCGACTTGGGCGAGATGTCGGCGCTCACGATGGTCTTGCGCAGCTTGAGCTTGAGCGCGGAGGACGGCGGGCCGGTCCAGGCGGCCGGGCTGGGGGTCGCCGTGAGGGTGGTCTTGCCGTCCGGGAGGCCGGCGGCGCCGGAGGTCGCGGTCTTGTCCGGCCGGCAGGCGTCGATCAGGGACGAGAGGACGAGGATGAGCGCGAGGACGATGACGATCGCCGCGACGAGGGCGAAGAGCCGGCGGCGCCGGACGACGCGCGCCCTGTCGGCGCGTCTGATGCGCCGGCGGCCGGGCGGATGCGACCGGTCGCCGGAGCCCGGGCTCGAGTCTCCGGTGGGGCTGCTCATCGACCGGCAGTGTACCAGCGCGACGGCGCGCTGGGCCTCCCGGACCGGTCGGGGCGCGCGTCCCGGGGGAGACCACGCCCGCGATGCACGGCGCGGCGAGTGCGCGGAAGAAGGCGGCGAGTCAGCGGAGGACGGTGGCGAGGCGGCGCAGGGCCTCGTCGAGCGTGGCGCGCGGGCAGGCGAAGTTGAGGCGGAGGTAGGCCGGGTCACCGAAGGCGGCCCCGGCCGAGAGCGCCACCCCGGCGGAGCGGCACGCCGCCGCCGGGTCCTCGAGCCCCAGCTCGCGCACGTCGAGCCAGGCCAGGTAGGTGGCCTCGACGTGCGCCATCTTCACCCGCGGCAGCTCGGCCGCGACGAACGCCTCGAGAGCGTCGCGGTTGCCGCGCAGGTAGGCGAGCAGGCCCTCGTGCCACTCGCCACCTTCGCGGTACGCCGCCTCGGCGGCGGCGACGGCGAAGCAGCCGGGGAACGGCAGCAGCCCTCTTGGCGGGGCGCAGGAACCGGCGCCGCAGCTCCTTGTCCTCGACGATCGCGAAGGCGAAGTTGAGGCCGGGCAGATTGAAGGTCTTGCTCGGCGACGAGAGGGTGACCAACCTTCCCGCGTCGGCCGGCGCGGCCAGCGCCGCCGGCACGTGCCGCAGGTCGTCGAGGATCAGGTCGCAGTGGATCTCGTCGCTGACGAGGACGAGCTCGTGGCGGCGGCAGAAGTCCACCACCGCCTCCAGTTCCTCCTCGCGCCACACGCGCCCGAGCGGGTTGTGCGGGTGGCAGAACAGGAGCGCCCGCGTGTCCTGCGTGACTGCCGCTTCCATACCGTCGAGCGGCAGCTCCCAGCGCCCGTCACGGAGCTCCGCCGGCACCGCGATGAGGCGCCGGTCGCGGTTGGCCGGCGCCGCCAGGAACGGCGGGTACACCGGCGTGACCATCATCACGGCCTCGCCGGGGCCGGCAAAGGCCTCGCAGGCGAGGTCGAGCCCGGGCACCACGCTCGGCAGCCAGACGATCCACTCCTCCTCGATGTGCCAGCCGTAGCGGCGCTCGAAGTGGGCGCTGATGGCCTCGACGAGCGAGCACGTCGTGAGCGCGTAGCCGTACACCCCGTGCGCCGCCCTGGCCTCGAGCGCCTCGACCACCGGCGGCGGCGAGGCGAAGTCCATGTCCGCGACCCAGAGCGGCAGCTCGTCCTCGCCGTAGAGGTCCCACTTGAAGCTGCCGGTGCCGCGGCGCTCGATGGGGGTGTCGAAGAAGGCGGCGTCCATGCGCGAAGGCTACCAGACCACGGCTTCGGCGGGAGACAGGGTCGTTTTTGTCCTGTATGCTGGTGCGGTTGCTCTTTGCCACACAGGGTCCGGACTCGGTAGCATCCCCTGATGGACCCCACCCTCGTTTAAGGACGCACCCCGTATGAAGATCCGCTTGATCGAGCCCATTTCTCCCAGCCGCCATCTGTGGTCCAAGTCCTACTTCGTGCGACTCGGCCTGCCGATGATCGGCGCGGCGCTGGTGGAGGCCGGGCACGACGTGCGCATCTTCAACCCGCAGCTCGCGCCCATCGACTGGGACGACGTGTACTCTTCCGACATCGTGGGGCTCTCCAGCACCACCTCCACCATCCCCGAGGCGTACCGCATCGCCGACGACCTGCGCGGCCGCGGCATCCCCGTCATCATCGGCGGCTCCCACGTCACCTTCATGGCGGACGAAGCGCTGCAGCACGCCGACTACGTCGCGCGCGGCGAGGCCGGCGAGATGGTCATGGTGGAGCTCACCGAGTGTCTGGCCGGCGATCGCGAGATCAGCACGATCGACGGCATCTCCTACTGGGGCGAGGACGGCAAGGCGGTCCACGCGCCGCTGCACGAACGCTGCCCGGACCTCGACCTGCTGCCGTTCCCCGACCTCACGCTCGTGGACGGCTGGGAGCGCATCACCAACACGCCCATCATGACCAGCTGGGGCTGCCCGTTCGACTGCACCTTCTGCTCCGTCACCGCGATGTTCGGCAAGAAGTACCGCTTCCGCAGCGCCGAGAGCGTGGTGGAGGAGATCAAGCAGAAGGACCCCGAGCGGATCTTCTTCTACGACGACAACATGGCCGCCAACAAGAAGCGCCTCAAGCGCCTGCTGCAGCTGATGATCGACGAGGGCGTCACCGTGCCGTGGGGCGCCCAGGTGCGCACCGACGTGGTCCGCGACCCGGAGCTGATGGAGCTCATGCGCGCCTCGAAGTGCGACTTCGTCGCCCTCGGCCTCGAGTCCGTCAACCAGGCGACCCTCGACGGCTTCGAGAAGTCGCAGACGGTGGGCGACATCGAGCACGCCATCAAGGTGCTGCACGACTACGGCATCCGCAGCCACGGCATGTTCGTGCTCGGCGCCGACCACGACACGCCGGAGGCGATGCGCGAGACGGTCGGCTTCGCGAAGAAGAACAAGATCGACACGGTGATGCTCAACATCCTCACGCCGCTCCCCGGCACGCAGCAGTTCGAGGAGCTGGACCGCGAGGGCCGCATCATCGAGCGTGACTGGTCGTTCTACGACGCCCAGCACGTGGTGTTCCGGCCAAAGCAGATGACGCCGCTGCACCTGCTGCAGGAGACGATCAAGGCCAACAAGCGCTTCTACGCCACGTGGCGGCCGGTCTGGCAGTTCCACAAGTGGCTGTGGACCAGCCGGAAGCGGGCCGCCGAGCGCAAGCAGGCCTTCTGGGACCGCATGCTCGAGTACGGCTGGCTCTGGTACTACTCGCGCACGTGGTGGACGGCCGCCAAGAACCGGGCCCAGCGCCGCCGTCTGCGCGCGCTCAGCAAGGGGCAGCCGCAGGCCCTGCGGCCGGCCGCACCTTCAGTCGTCACCGAGGTCTGCACCACCGGGGCCGAGGCCGGCGGCGCGGACGCCCACCTCGGCGAGCGGGTGCGGCAGCAGGCCTGAGCGCGGGGCGTGCCCGCGGGCCGCGCGGGGAACAGTCCGGGTGCAAGGCGCGCCGCCGGAGCGGCGCGCGCCATCAAGGACCACAGGACGGACACATGGCCACCGCCACCTTCGCCGCCGGCTGCTTCTGGGGAGTCGAACAGCGCTTCGCGGCGCTGCCCGGCGTCATCAGCACCGAGGTCGGCTACACCGGGGGCTCGACCGAGAACCCCACTTACAAAGAGGTGTGCGCCAACAAGACGGGTCACGCCGAGGCGGTACGCCTCGAGTTCGACCCGGAGCAGGTCAGCTACGAGGAACTGCTGGCCGCCTTCTTCGGCATGCACGATCCCACCCAGTGGAACCGCCAGGGACCGGACTTCGGCAGCCAGTACAGGTCGGCGATCTTCTTCCACGACGAGGCGCAGGAGAAGGCCGCGCGCGACGCCGTGGAGCAGCTCACGGAGAGCGGCGTGTTCAAGCGCAAGATCGTGACGCTGATCGAGCCGGCGGGGCCGTGGTGGCGCGCCGAGGAGTACCACCAGAAGTACTTCGAGAAGCACGCCGGGTTCAGCTGCCACATCTGAGCGCCGCGCGCCGCTCGCATCGCCGTGGCAGGAGACGCGACTACGCTCCTGGGGTCTCCTTCGCCGCCAGCTACGCCGGTCAGGGATTCGGCGGGCGCCCGCGTCGGCTCTTCTCGCGCGCCTATCCCGTCAGGTGCTCCACGAGGATCTTGACGCCGATGCCGATGAGGATGAGGCCGCCGACGATCTCCATGCGGCGGCCGAGCAGCGCGCCGAAGCGCTTGCCGAGCTCCATGCCGACGACCGTGAGCACCCCGGCGACGACACCGATGACGAGCGCCGGGTACCAGATGCTGACGCCCAGCAGGGCCAGGGAGAGCCCGACGGCCAGCGCGTCGATGCTGGTGGCGATGGAGAGCAGCACGAGCCGCCAGCCCTTGGTCGGGTCGCAGGCCTCCGCCTCGTCGCCCTCGTCCCGGAGCGCCTCGTAGACCATCTTGCCGCCGATGAAGGCGAGCAGGCCGAAGGCGATCCAGTGGTCCACCGGCGCGATGTACTGAGCCACGGTGCGCCCCGCGAGCCAGCCGATGATGGGCATGAACGCCTGGAACAGGCCGAAGTGCCAGGCGAGCCGGAACGTCTGGCGCGGGGTGGCGCCGCAGAGTTGCAGTCCCGCGCCGATGGCGACGGCGAACGCGTCCATGGCGAGGCCGAGCGCGATGCCGAAGAGTGTGAGGGTGGACATGTGCTGGGCGTCAGGCCGCCGCCGGCGTCGCGGCCGGCGACGGGCTCGGGGACGGCGAGGGTGACGGCGGCGGCGATGGCGGCTCGGGCATGGGCATGTGGTACTTCTTCAGCAGCCGGACGGTCTTGTCCGACAGGATGCTCTGGTACTTGACCCGGCCCGGCTCCACCAGGTGGAAGATGTCGAAGAAGTCGCGGTCGACGAACCGCGCCGCGCCGTTGAAGCGCAGCCAGGGGACGTCGTAGCGGCGGGCGAGGGCGGAGCACCGGGCGTGGTAGCGAGACACGGGGGCGTCGAACGCCGAGCCGATCACGGGGAGGTCGCGCGGCAGGTCGACCAGCGCGACGCGCAGGCCCCGGCTCTTGGCCGTGCGGATGATCTTCTCCAGCATCGCGAGCTCTCTCGAGAAGTTGGCGCGGAACTCGGGGTACCGGGCCGAGAGCCAGTACGAGACGTAGTACCTCTTCGTCGACCGGCTCTGGATGCGGCTCTGGTGGTAGACGTGCTGCGGGTAGTAGGGCAGCGGCCGGGGCTGCGGCAGGGTGACGCTCGCGGTGCGGACCGGCAGGCAGAAACGGCCGAGGTTGACGCCGATGTAGACGATGGTCGGCACCCCGCGCGGCAGGAGCTTGACGAAGGCCAGGTCCTGGGCGTAGCTGCGGTGCTTGGAGCCGAGGTTGTAGGCGTCGACGACGTAGCCGCTTCGACGTTCGATCTGGCGCTCCCAGTCGTCGTCCAGCACCGTGGCCTCACGCGCCGAGGACCCGCCGAGCAGGACCACCAGCGGGACCTCGGGGGGGTCGGCGCGGAGGTTGGCGACGACCTGCACGGCGTGCTGCCAGTCCTTGCCGTAGTCGTTGCCCCTGAGTTCCTCGCCGACGGGGGCGATCCACTCCGGGCTGAAGGTCGCCGCCGGTGCCGGGGCCGCGCCGAGGGCGGCGGCGACCGGCGCCGCCCCGCCGCCGCGCGCCGGCGCGGCGATCACGGTGAGCGCCGCCAGACCCGCGGCCAGGAGGACGATGAGCAACAGCCTGGCCGCCGCGCGCACGCCGCGGCGGCCGAGCACCTTACGAGCCGCCGCCATACCCGTACAGCTTCAGCAGGTACACCGTCCTGGCGCTCAGCTTGTCCTGCCACACCTTGCGACCCGGCTCGACCAGGTGCCAGAGATCGTAGAAGCTCGAATCGGGGATCCTGGCCTTCGAGACGAGGCTGACCCACGGCACGCCGTACTTGACGTGGAGCGCGGCGGACTTGTCGCGGAACTTCCTGGTCGGCGCCGCCAGCGAGCTGCCGATGATCCGCGTGTCGCGCGGCAGTTCGAAGAGCACGGGCTTGTAGCCACGCGCCTGGCAGAGCTTGATGAGCTTCTCGAGGAGCGCCGCATTGCCGGCGAAGTTGGCCTTGTAGACGGGGTACCGCCGGCTGAGCCACTGCTTCACGGCAGCCCGCTTCTTGCTCGCGCTGAGGATGCCGGTCCGGGTGCTGTACTGGTGTGGCTGTCGCAGGCTGATCTCGCCGGCGGCCGGTGCGGGCGACGGCAGGGTGATGGTGGCCGTCCTCTGCGTCGAGGTGAACGAGCCCAGGTTGAGGCCGACGAAGACCACGACCGGGCTGGACCTCGGCAGGGCCTTCACGATCGCGAGGTTCTGCGCCATGGTGCGGTTGTGCGAGCCCATGTTCCAGGCGAGCACGGACGGGCCGCCCTTTGCGACGATCTGCCTGCTCCAGCTCGCGTCCGAGACGGTGGACTCGCGCGCCGAGGAGCCGCCCAGCAGGACGACCACAGGCCTGGTGGGCGGGTCGGCCTGCATCCATGCCAGGATGCGCGGCGATGCGCGACCAGTCGTCGTTGGCGCCGCCCCTGGCCCCCTCGCCCGCGGCGCCGGAGCCCTCGCCGGCCGCGGCCGAAGCGCTCGCGCCGGACCCGCCGCTTTGGCCGTCCGAGCCACCGGCCGGAGCTCCGCCCGACGCCTGCGCCGAGCAGGCCGCCGCGACGGCGGCCACCAGCACGAGGGCGGCGACCAGGACGAGAGCGACATGGGTACGACGGCGGCGTGACACCTGGGGCCCTCCGGTTCGGGTGGATTCTGACTTTAGCAGGAAGATGCAGCCGACGCCGCCGGGTAGCGCGTGCCCGGCGGGCGCGAGCCCGCGTGCCGGTTCGGCGGGGCGGATGGTAGGCTTTCCGCCATGGACAGCCGTCACACCTCCATGCAGTTCATGTCCGGCGGGGAGCGTCTGCTCCTGCACGCGTGGCTGCCCGCCGGCCCGGACCCCGACGCGCCGCCGGCGCCATCGGCGGTGATCGCCGTGGTCCACGGTTACGGCGACCACGGCGGCCGCTACACCTGGTTCGGAGAGGACATGGCCGCCCGCGGTCACGCGGTGTACGTGTACGACCTGCGCGGCCACGGGCAGTCGAGCGGCACGCGTGGTCAGGTCCGGCGGTTCGACGAGTACCTGGACGACACCGCGGTCTTTCTCGCCGAGGTGCGGCGCCGGCAGCCGGACGCGCCGCTGTTCCTGCTCGGCCACAGTCTGGGAGGCCTCGTCTGCGCGCGCTTCGCGGAGGAGCGCGCGCAGGAGCTCGAAGCGGCCGGCGTCCGCGGCCTGATCCTCTCGTCGCCGTTCCTGCAGCTGGCCGAGGCGGTGCCGCCATCGAAGGTGGTGGCCGCCAGGGCCATGGCCCGGGTGTGGCCCAACCACGACATCGGCAACACGGTCCGGGCCGCGCAGCTCTCCCACGACCAGTCGGTGGTGGAGGCCTACGTCACCGATCCGCTGGTACATCACGTCGCTCCGGCGCGCTGGGCGTCCGAGACGCTGGCGGCCCAGGACGCCGCCATGGCGGGGGCGGAGCGCGTCGCCCTGCCGTTGCTCATGCTCTACGGCACCGACGACCAGGTGGCGGACGTGGCCTTCATGGAGGCGCTGTACGCGCGCGCCTCGTCGGAGGACAAGAGCATCGAGCGGTACCAGGGCCTCTACCACGAGTGCTTCAACGAGACGGGCCGCGAGCAGGTGTACCGGGACCTCGCGGCCTGGCTCGCGGCGCGACTGGCTCCCGTCGCCGGCTGACGCCGCGCGAGGGTACGGCTCCTCAGCCTCCGGCCGGTCTCCCGGCCGCGCTCATGTACACGACCGGCTCCACGTCCGGGTCCACGTCCAGGAGCGCCGCCGCCTCCTCGTCGAAGAAGGCGGCGACCTGGCAGGTGCCCAGGCCGAGGGCGACGGCGGCGAGCGCCACGTTCTCGGCGATGTGACCGGCGTCGAGCAGCACGTAACGGGCGAAGCGCTCGCCGTACTTCCAGCGCGAGCGCTCCAGCACCGCCGTCCACACGAAGACAGCCTGAGCGTCGGCGCAGACGCGCTGGCCCAGAGCCGCCTCCGCGAGCGGCCTGCGCAGGTCGGCGACCACGAGGCGCTCGAGGCCGCGGCCCAGCACGTCGTAGTGGTAGAGGCCGCGCTCCAGGCCCTCGACGTCGTTGGCGACGACGTAGTGCTCGACAGGGTAGAGGCCGCCGGCCGACGGCGCGGTGCGGAAGGCGAAGCCTTGCCGGCGCGCCGTGACGCCGGCGGCCGCCCAGAGCAGGGCCGAGAGCTCGCCCAGGGCGAGCGGCTGCGGCGCGTAGGCGCGCACGCTCCGCCGGCGCGCCAGCGCGTCGAACAGGCCGCCGTCGTCGAGCGCGAGGTCCGGCAGCGGCACGCGCACCGCGCCCGGGTAGGTCTTGAACCAGTCGGGCTGGTGCGCCCAGTCCATGCCTCCGCCGACGAGGTGGTCGCGGCTGTGCCGCGTCTCCCGCAGGTAGGCCTGGCCGCGGTCCTCGCTCACTCTCTCCGGCCCTTCGTGCGGTACGGCGTCGGGATGAACTCCACCGACGGCCGCCGCTGGCTGCGCCGCGGGTAGAGGCTCATGAGCTCGTAGAAGGGCTCGGGCACCTCACCCGAGACGGGCAGCCCGAGCAGCTTGGCCTCCTCGAGCCGGATCGGGTAGTCATGCGTCCAGCGGCCCTCGCTGAGCAGGGCCGCGAGCCGGTCGGCCTCCTCGCCGGGCATGCGCCCGTCGAGCAGTTCGCGCACCGTGGCGCGCACCTGGTCGATGGCCTTGCGCGCCACGTCGCCCAGGATGAGCGTCTCGTCGTCACGGTTGGGGTTGTCCTGCTCGAGCGCCTTGAGGATCGACGCGGCCGGCCACGACCCGCGCGGCAGGCTGCCGAGCTGCGGGTCGACCGGCCCGAGCACCGCGTCGTGGTCCATGAGTATCTCGTCGGCGGCCAGCGCGACGAGCGTGCCGCCCGACATCGCGTAGTGCGGCACGATCACCGTCACCTTGCCCTGGTGGCGCTTCAGCCCGTAAGCGATCTGGTCGCTGGCCAGCACCAGCCCGCCCGGCGTGTGCAGCACCAGGTCGATGGGCATCTCGTCGGGGGTGAGCCGGATGGCGCGCAGCAACTGCTCGGAGTCGTCGATGTCGATGTAGCGGCCGAACGGCAGGAAGCCGAACACCTCCTGCCGGTGGATGAGCGTGATGAGCCGTGACTCGCGCCGCTGCTCGATCTCGCGGATCAGGCGCCGCCGTCGCCGGTCCCGGCGCAAGCGGAAGTACTGGGGCACGCCCCAGAGGAGCACCACGGCGATGACGATCGCGAGGAGGATCCAGGAGCCCATCGTCTCGCCGCTCAGCGCCGGGGCGTCGAGGCCGGGTCGACGTGGAAGGCGCCGAAGTGGTTCCGCAGCGCCGCCTGCGAGCGCATCTCACCGGTCCGCGCGAGGTTGCGGCGCCGGTGCCACAGCCAGCTCGCCTTGGTCTCTTCGGGAGGCTTGGGCGGCGGGGTGCGGACGCCCACGATCTGCCCGTGCCTGTCGGTCACGAGGGACTCGTGCGGCGGGGGGATCGATGCGGCGACGACCCAACATGCCCCTACTCTTCCCGCCGCGCCCGCGCGGGATGCACAGGCTGACCGATGCGCGGAGCCGGCGGCCGGGCGGCGCCGCGCGGGCGGCGACTTTAGAATCGCGGCAACGGCTGGCTGACGGGCACGCCCCGGTCTCAGTGATCCGGCACTTCGAAGAGGGAGCAGGAGCATGTTCAGAGGGATGAGGCGCAAACGGCAACTGCTTCCGCAGGCGGAGACGATCGCGATGCTGGAATCCTGCACCTCCGGGGTCCTCGCGGTGCAGGGTGACGACGACTACCCGTACGCCGTCCCCCTGAGCTATGCCTACGAGGACGGCAAGCTCTTCTTCCACTCCGCATGCGCCGGGCACAAGACCGATGCCGTCGAGCGCGACGACAAGGCCTCGTTCTGCGTCATCGCGGCGGAGGACGTGGTGCAGAGCACCTTCACGACGCACTACCGCAGCGCCATCGTCTTCGGCAGACTGCGGGTCCTCACGAAGACGCAGAGAAGAGGCACGCCCTCGACCGCCTGGCGGCGAAGTACTCGCCGGACTACGTGGACGCTGCGGGCGCCGAGATCGAGGGCGAGTGGAACAAGGTCTGCGCGCTGGAGCTCGCGATCGAGCACATGACGGGCAAGGCCGCCATCGAGATCGTCAAGGCACGCGCGGACGCGTCAGACGCGTGAGCCCCGAAGCGGCCGGCTGAGGCCCTACAGCAGCCGGCTGAAGTCGCCCGTGCCCCAGGGCGAGGCGCCGACGGCGCGGGCCACGGCCTCCGAGTCGTTGCCGCGTTTGAGCGCCTCGAGGATGCCCCCGTAGTAGCCGTTCTTGAGCGTGATCATGGTCGCCTCGAGCCCCTGCTTCCAGCTCACGTACGCCTTGACGCCGACCGAGTTGAAGATCGTCGCTCCCGGCATTCTCTGGGTGGTGTTCAGCGGGTTGTAGTAGGCGGTGTTGTACCAGTGGCCGCCCTCCGCCATCTCCCAGGCGGTGATGGCGGCGATGTTGTCGGCGGTCACGGGGAACCGCAGCGCCACGAGCAGCGCCTGGGCCCAGGTGAGCTGGCTGAACTGTCCGTTCCTGGCCATGCGCAGCGCCGCTCCCAGCCCGCCGCTGGCGAGGATCTTCTTGATGCGCCTGGTCACGTCCTGGAGGATCGCTGTGCGTTCGGCGAGCTTCTGGTCCAGCTCGATCTTCTGCTCCTGGACCTCCTGCTGCGCCGCGACGGCGGCCTCGTGGTCCTTCTCGACCTCTCGCTCGAGGCGCCGGGCCTCGCGCGCCAGCCGTTGCGCCTCGTTCTCGTCCTTGCGGTCCTGGTCGGCGATCGCTCGCTGCAGTGACTGGATGGTGTCGATGTCGGCCAGGCTCTGGATGCTGGAGATGATGTCCAGCCAGTCGAAGTCGCCGGACTTGTAGAGGATGGCGGCGCGCTCGGCGAGGATGGTCCGCTGCAGGTCGAGGCCCTGCTCGGCGCGCGCCAGCTCGCGCCGGGAGAGGCCCAGGCGCTGGTTGACCTCGTCGAGCTTGAGCTGGGCGTCCGTGAGTCTCCGGCCGACGGTCTGCAGGTCCTGCTGCAGCGAGGACATCTCCGCTCGCGTCCGCTTTGCTTCCTTCTGCAGCTCGTAGAGAGAAGGCACGGCCGCCGCCGGAGGCGCGGCCACGGCGGCCGCGAGCACGCCCGCCGCCGCCACAGCCGCGACCAGCGCCGCGGCGGCCGCGGCGAGACGCCGCACCTGCGCCGTCCTGCCGCGCCGCTTTACTGGATGGGTGGTGTGCTCGAGTTGGGCCATGTCGACGTCCTGGGCGCTCACTGCTACCGGTATCGGCCCCGCCGGGAGCTTCTTGACCGCTGGACAGGCCGGCGCCGCGCGCCGGCCTGTGTGCGGAGGCTTCGCTTCACGCCGGCGAATCCCTCCGGCTCGCTCGAGGGTAGCGGCTGCGGCTCGATCCCGCGACCCCGATCGGCCCTCGTGGCGACGTTTGCCCTCGGAGTGCCCTCGACTGGAGTGCCTGGTACCGGCCCGGAGGGCGCGGCCCCACAGCCCACGAGCGAGTAGCCGGAACTGTCAGGCGGCTGCGGCCTCGCCGCCGCCCTCCTCTTCGATCCCGAGGTCGTCCGGGTTGTCCGACCCCTCCTCCACCGCCGCTTCCAGCCGGTCGAGCTCGTCCCGCTGCTCGTGGCCCGAGGTCTGGGCCAGCAGTCCGCTGTCGCTGCGTGTCGGGTGAGTCCTCGGCCACCCCGCCGATGGTGGAGGCGTCGCGCCCTCCGGCGCCGAGCGGCTCGGGCTGGGCGGACGGCGGTGCTCGGAGCCGGAGCGATGGCCGCCCACTCGTCGATCTGGACGGCGTCCCTCCCGGTCGTCGCCTCGTGCGCTCCGTTGGCGGCCTGGAGTCCCTCGCCGCTGACGCGCATGCCCTCGCGATACACCATGACCCCGCCGAGGTGCGACGAGTAGGTGATGGCTGCCCCCGCCGCCGCGGAGAAGAGCAGCGAGAGGGGAGTGGGAGCGCTGCGGAAGCGGCGTGAGATCAGGGCGGCCGACATCATCGTCAGCGCGAAGGTGTTGAGCGCCGCGTGCGCGAGCCCGATACGTTTGACCGGACTGCGGCTCCTCGCGTGCAGGTAGTCGAGCGTGCCCGCCGCCGCGGTGGGCGCCGCCCAGAGCACGCCGGTGGCGGCGCTCCACAGGCCGGCCGCGCCCGCGTCCCGCGACCCGGTCACGAGCGCGATGGCGTCGAACACCGGCGCCAGCGAGAGTGTGGCCACCGGCACATCGGTCAGGGCCGGGTGGAGCGGGACGCGATCGCCGACCGTGAGCTCCGGGATGCGCTCGCGGCTGTCGTCCGAGATGAGTCCCATCGGTCTCCTCCTTCTTCGGGCGCCGGCCGCGCCGGCGCAGCTGGGGACGACCCCTTGAGGAGAACATCTCCGGCGCGGCCGGGCAGCGACGCACTTCCGTCGACGCCTGCCCCGGCCGGAGACTCAGACGGCGACGGCGGTCTCCTGCAGCGCCGCCCAGAACGCCGCGACGTCCGCGCGCTCCGTGGGCTGCGCCCCCACGGACGCGCGCTGGATGAGGGTGCCCTTGAGGATGGAGGTGCCGTAGTAGAAGCGGCCGGCGTCGTTGACGAGCCGGACGACGGCCGCGTTGTGCGCGGCGAGTGCCTCCTCGTCGCCGGCGAGCGCCGGCGGTACGTGCCGCAGGCACACGGTCTGGAGCGGCGCCGGCGCGAGCCGTTCCCACTCCGGCGCGGCGTCGACCTGCTCCGCCAGCCACGCCGCGTTGCCGATGTCCCGGCGGACGCGCGCCTGCAGCCCCTCCACGCCGTGTTCGCGCAGCAGGAACCACAGCTTGAGCGAGCGGAAACGGCGGCCCAGCGGGATGCCCCAGTCACGCAGGTTGCGGACGAGGCCGTCCTGGGCCGTGCGCAGGTAGCTCGGGTCGGTGCTCATCACGCGCACGAGGTGCTGCGGGTCGCGGACGTAGTAGGCGGACAGGTCGAAGCCGGTGCCCATCCACTTGTGAGGGTTGAAGACCACGGAGTCGGCGCGCTCGACGCCGGCCCACATCCAGCGGTACTCCGGGCAGACCATGGCCGTGCCGGCGAGCGCGGCGTCCACGTGCAGCCACATGCCGTGACGCTCGCAGAGGTCGGCGACGCCGGCCACCGGGTCGAGCGCCGTGGTCGCGGTCGTGCCGACCGCGGCGACCACGGCGCAGGGCCGGCGCCCGGCGGCCAGGTCGTCCTCCACGGCGCGCTCCAGGAGGTCGAGCCGCAGCGCGTGCTCGTCGTCGGTCTCGATGAGGCGCAGGTGGCCGCTCCCGAACCCGGCGAGCAGCGCCGCCTTGGGGATCGAGCTGTGCGCCTGGTCGCTGGCGTACACCACGAGCGGCGCCTCTTCCGCCTGCAGGCCGCCGCGGTTCTGACTGAACGCGGAGGTGCGCTCGCGGGCGCAGAGCAGCGCCGTGAAGGTCGAGGTACTGGCGGTGTCCTCGATCACGCCGGTGAAGGTCTCCGGGAGGCCCACCATCTGGCGCAGCCAGTCCATCACCACGTCCTCGACCTCGGTGGCGGCCGGACTGGTCAGCCAGCTCATGCCCTGCACGCCGAGCCCGGACCCGACGATGTCGGCGAGCACGGAAGAGAGGTCGCTGTTGCTGGGGAAGTACGCGAGGAACCCGGGGTGGTTCCAGTGCGTGATGCCCGGCAGGACGATGCGGTCGAGGTCGGCGACGATGCCCCCGAGGTCGCCGCCCTCCCGAGGCGGCTCGGCGGGCAGCTGCGCCGCCACCTCGCCGGGCTGCACCCGGCTCATCACCGGGAAGTCGCCGATGCGCTCCCGGTAGTCGGCGATCCAGTCGATCAGCTCGTGGCCGAGGGTGCGGAACTGGTTGGGGTCCATGGGCGCTCCCGGGTCGTTGCGGCGGGCGCCGAGGCCAGCTCGACGCCAGCAGATTGTATCGCGCGAGGGGGAGGTGACGCCGCGCCGACGCCCGCCCTGCCGTGGCCGTCTCAGCGGCGCGCCGCGACCAGCACCTCAGAGCTCAGGAACCAGTCCGTGACGGGGAAGTCGGCGAGGATCGTCCACTCCTCGGGCTCGAGCAGCGAGGAGAGGCGGAGCGGGCGGCAGCCGCCGAGGAGCGCCGGGTTGAGCCGCCAGAGCGCCAGCCAGAGCCTGGTGACGACGCGCGCCGGAGCCGTCTGGCCGGGGGCGAGGCTCGCCAGGGCGAGCAGACCTCCGGGCCGCAGCGCCCGGCGCGCCTCCGCCGCGAACGCGGCGGCGTCCGCCGGGCTGAGCAGGTCGAGGACGTAGGTGCTCACGACCCGGTCCGCCGAGGCGTCGGGGACGGGGAGAAGGATACCGCCGTCCGTGAGTTCGACGCGCGCGCGGCCGGCCCACGGCGCGACGGCCGCGCGCGCCAGCCCCGCCATCCGCGGGCTCACGTCGAGCCCCAGGTAGGTGGCGCCTTGAGGCAACTCGTCGCGCAGCAGGCGAGCCGCGAAGCGGCCCGTGCCGCAGCCGAACTCGACCACGGCCGCCGCGCGGCCGAAGTCGCCCTTCGCCGCGAGCGCGTCGAGCGCGCGACGCTCGCTCAGCGGCCGCGCGTCCTGCCCGCGGCCGATGCGGTCGTAGAAGCGCCGCGCCTGCTCGTGAGAGATGAACCGTGCCGTCATGGCGCCATCATCCTATCGCTCACCCTGCCGGCGTCCGCCGTTCTCCGGCAGAGAGCGGCCTGTCGCTCGCGGCGCCGTCCGCTTCCCAGGTCAGGGGGGCCGCGGGCGCCGGGCTTGCCGCGGGGAGAGGGAGAGGGCACGATGTGGCAGGTCGTCCCACCCCGGTCCCGGAGGCTCCGCGTGCACATCGAACCTTTCGTCGTCGAGCAGTGGATGAACGCCCACGAGACGACGGCCACCTGGAACATCGCCGAGACCTGCGTCCACTCCCTCACGCTCGAGCAGTTGCTGGAGCTGAGCGGCGACGCCGACGGCGTGCTGCGTCGCCTGCGCGACACCTGGCTGGGGTACGGGGACATCATCGGCTCGCCGCGGCTGCGCGCCGCCGTGGCGGCGCTGTACGGCGAGAGCATCGGCCCCGAGAACGTGCTCACCGCCAACGGCGCGATCGGGGCCAACTTCCTCGCCCTCTACGCGCTGGTCGAGGCCGGGACGACGGTGGTCAGCGTGCAGCCCACCTACCAGCAGCTCTTCTCCGTACCGGAGTCTCTGGGCGCGGACGTGCACCCGGTGCGCCTGCTCGAGCAGGACCGCTATCTTCCGGACGTGGAGGCCATCCGGGCGGCGGCCGACGAGAACACCTCACTCATCGTGCTGAACAACCCCAACAACCCGACCGGCGCGCTGATCGACGAGCCGCTCCTGCGGCAGATCGTCGAGGTCGCGCGTGAGCACGACGCCTGGCTGTTCTGCGACGAGGTGTACCGGCGGCTCGAGCACGAGCCGGGTACCACCGCGCCCTCCGTGGTCGACCTGTACGAGAAGGGCGTCAGCAGCGGCAGCATGAGCAAGAGCTACTCGCTGGCGGGCCTGCGCACAGGCTGGGTGGCCGGCCCCGAAGAGATCGTGCAGCGCTGCCTCGACGTGCGTGACTACACCACCATCAGCGCCGGCGTGCTCGATGACGCGCTCGCGGCCGTGGCCCTCGAGCACATCGACGCCGTGCTCGAGCGCAGCCTCGGCATCGTGCGCGGCAACCTCGCCGTCGTCGACGAGTGGGTCGCGCGGGAGCCGCACCTGCGGTACGTGCGCCCGCGCGCCGGCACCATCGCCCTCGTCCGCTACGACCTCGACGTCCCGTCCCCGGAGTTCTGCCAGGGGTTGTTCGACTTCAACGGCGCGTTCGTCGTGCCGGGGGCCGCGTTCGGCGAGGAGCACTCCTTCCGCCTCGGCTACGCCGGTGCGCCGGAGGTCCTCGAGGGCGGCCTCGCGGCCATCTCCGACTACCTTCTCTCGCTCGAAGCCTGAACAGCGCCCGGCGCGGGGAGGGCGGGTGCCCGCCGCGCGTCACGGGCGCTCAAGCGGCCGCCGGAGTGGCGAGGACGGCGGGGTCGTGAGTCGGCTCTTCCGCCGGCCGCTCTGCGGGCGGCGCCACGGCCAGCGGCACCCGGACTTCGACGACCCCGCCGCGCCGCGAGGCCGTCGAGCGCGCCTCGTTCAGAGCGAGGTCTCCCGGGAGTGAGACGGTGCGGAGGGACGGTTCGCTCGCTTCCCGGACGCAGGTGAAGTCGACCGTCCGGTCGTGGATCCGGACCTCGACGCGGTCCAGGGGATCGAGGTTCGATCGTGTGATCACGAGCTCCCCATCTTCCAGGTGCGCGTCGAGCGCCCGGTCGGCTCCTTGTCGCGCGGCGCGGAACTTCCACAACACGCCCTGTTCGTTGACGAGCAACGCCAGGTCATGAGTGCCGAGGCGGTCCCAGTAGGGCCTCAGGCTGCGGCTGGTCAAGTCCATCGAAGGATCTCCCTTCTCACGTTCGGGGCCGGGCGCCTCCCGGCGCCCGGCCCCAGTCGCTCCGCACTAGGGGAGACGGAGCGCACTCCGGGCCTGGGGTCAGAGGGCTGCCGCGCGTAGCAGAGCCGCCGCCCGCCCATGCTGGCCCGCGCCCAGGGACCGGCCGGGGAATCCTCCGTGCGCCGGTTCCCGCGTCGCCTGTACCAGGACGAACCCGCTCGCCGCGCCGGCCGTGCGGCCGACGGCGAACCCGCCGCGAGCCGGACTGCGGAGCCGGTCCACACTCGCGACCACGACGGCTCCACTCGACTGCTCGGCTGCGATCGCGGCATGCTGCGCCGCCGAGACCGTGGCGAGGGCGTGCCCTCCGGCGCGGTGCTGCGTCGCCGTCGGCGCCTCGCTCAGCCCGAGGCCGAAGAGGATCCCGATCAGCGCGCCTGCGAGCACCGCGGCCACGAGCGCGGCGACGGTCGCGACGAGTGGGTGCTGCAGCGTCCACTCGCTCGCGCGATGGTGTCGTTCGTGCGGATGCACCGTGTACGTGCTCATCATGCCCTCCTCGACCGGGTGTCTGGCGTCCCCTCCGGAACAGTTCTGCTGGGAGCAGAGTAGGGCGCCTCCCGGCGTCGCCGCCTCACCCCAATCGGGTGAACCGCCCTGCGCTACGTGCTGCTCGAGGCCGTGTGTGTCCGCTGGGAGTGGCTGACGAGCGGTTCGGTCTGGCGCCCGTAGGCGCGCGGCGCCGTCTCGGTCTCCACGGGACGCCACTTCCGGCCCTGCTTCTTGAGGGAGTCGAACGCGTGCATCGCGCTGCCTTGCCCTGTGGTGAACTGGATGACCATGACTCGCCTCCCGCGCTGCCTTGCCTTGCCACTACGCTAGGCGGGTGGGGCCCGGACGTCCTCACCCCGACCGGGTGAAGGTCGCCGCGCGCTGGGGGCGCCGAAGGAACGGCCGCCGGGAGAGGCCGGGCGGGCACCACCGGGCCGGCTTGCGCGCGGTCGTCGTCAGGCCGCGTCGCCGGGAGCGCCGGCCAGACGACGGCCGCCGCGCAAGGCGGCCACCAGGGCGGCGGCCACCGCGACGACCGCAAGGAAGGCGAGCGAAAACTGGAGACCTCGTCCGGGGCCGGCCATCAGCCCGTAGATCGTCCCGGTGATGGCCAGCCCGAGAGCGGTGCCCATGCCGCGGGTCATGTTGAGCACGCCCGAGGCCACGCCCGACTTCTGCTTGGGGGCGGACGACATGATCGCGGCATTGTTGGAGGGGGTGAAGAGGCCGAGGCCGACGCCGACCAGCGCCAGCCCTGCGATGAGCGCCCCCTGGCCGGGACGAGTGACGGTCAGCGTGGTGAGCGTGGCGGCGACGACGAGCATGCCGGTCACGGTGAGCGGCCGGGCGCCCAGCTTGTCGGCGAAGCGGCCGGCGACCGGCGCGACGAGGCCCAGGGCGACGGGCATGACCGCCAGCTCGAGCCCGGTACGGCCCGCCCCGACGGCGAGCCCGCGCTCGAGGAAGAACGGGACCACGAGGAGGACGCCGAACATCACCAGGTACGAGAGGAGTCCGCTGAACACGCCGGCCGAGAAGGGCACGCTGCGGAACAGGCGGGTGTCGAGCATCGGAGCCTTCGCCCGCCGCTCCCGCAGCACGAAGCCCGCCGCGAGCAGCGTTCCGAGTGCGACCGCGCCGAGCAGCGCGGTGGACGTCCAGCCGAGGTCGCCGCCCAGCGAGAGGGAGGCCATCAGGACGACGACGGCGGGCACGAAGAGGAGCAGCCCGGGCCAGTCGAAGCGCACGCGCTCGGCGAGGTCGCGGCTCCGTGGGATGAGCAGGAGGCCGGCGATCGTGCCGGCGATGCCGAAGGGCACGTTGATGAGGAAGAGAAGCCTCCACCCGCCGGCCGCCAGCAGGAGGCCGCCGACGGCCGGTCCGAGGGCGAGCCCGACGGCCTGGGCGGCGCCCTGGACGCCGATGGCGCGGCCCAGTGACCGGCGCGGCACCGCCAGGGCGATGATGGCCACGCTGTTGGCCTGCAGCATCGCCGCTCCGATCGCCTGCACGACGCGGAAGCCGTCCAGGGCCAGCAGCCCGGGGGCGAGACCGCACAGCGCCGAGCCGACGATGAAGACGGCGAACCCGTAGGTGTAGAGGAGCTTGCGGCCGACCATGTCCGCCAGGCGGCCCATGGCGGCGACGCTCGCCACGAGGACGAGCAGGTAGGCGAGCCCTACCCACGTCACGGTCGCCAGGGGCGCGTTGAAGTCGTGCTGCAGCGTCGGGAACGCGAGAGCTACGATGCTCGCGTCCAACTGGCCCATGAACGCGCCCACGCAGACGGTCGCGACGACCAGCCAGGGCGCATACCTGCTTCTGGCGACCACTCGCGGCCTGCGCGGCTCGACGAGCAGTCTCCGCCACCCGTGCGGCATCCCGCTGATCGCCGGTCGCACGTGGGATGTCACTTCGCCTCCGCGGTCTTCGCCTCGCTCCAGAGAGCCTCTCTTTCATGGTTCCCCAGTCCGAGCTAGAAGTCGAATACTGTGTTTCGCTCAGAGGTATATGATCTGCTGATGGATCTGCGACGGCTCACGTACTTCCTCGCGGTCGCCGAGGAGGGGGGGTTCACGAACGCGGCAAAGACCCTCTTCGTGTCGCAGCCCGCGCTGTCGCTGGCGGTCAGGCAGCTCGAGGAGGAGGTCGGGACGGAGTTGCTGTACCGGCTCGGCCGGGGCGTGCGCCTCACGCCGGCGGGAGAAGCCTTCGTCGGCCCGGCGCGGCAGGCGCTCCGAGACATCGAGGTCGCGAGGGCGTCGGCAGCCTCCATCGCCGGACTCGAGACCGGGACTCTCGCCCTCGCCTCGCTGCCGACGCTCGCCGCGGACCCGCTGGCCGACCTCGTCGGGCGGTTCCGCGCGGCGCATCCCGGCGTGCACGTGGACCTCTCGGCGCCGGAGGACACCGCCGAGCTCGTCGCCCTGCTGCGGGACGGCGTCTGCGAGGTCGCTCTCGCGGAGCCGGTGTCGCTGCCCGAGACGTTCACGATCCACGAGCTCGGGCGTCAGCGCCTGTTCGTCATCTTCCCGCCCGGCACACGCCGCGGGCGTCGCTCCCTCTCGGTGAAGGAGCTGGAGAAGGTGACCTTCATCGCGACCCCGGAGGGGACCTCGAGCCGCCGCCTGCTCGACGAAGCATTCGCCGCCGCGGGGCTCGTGCCGAACGTGGTGGTGGTCGCCGCGCAGCGGGAGGCCATCCTCCCGCTGGTGGCGGCGGGCGCGGGCGCCGCCATGGTGCCGGAGGCGCTCGCCGAGCGCGCATCGCGGCTCGGCGCCGTGGTCGCGGCGCCGCGTCCCTCGATCAGCCGCCGCGTGGTGCTCGCCCACCGGCCCGGCCCCCTGGCTCCGGCGGCGCGCAGGTTCGTGGACCTGGCGCTCGGGCAGAGCCCGCAGGAAGTAGGATGACGGGTATGGGATCCTCCCACCCCACCACTGCCGAGGAAGACTCCGCGGGCCAGGCCGCCCCTTCGGGCGGCGACTCCGCGCCGCGCCGCACCTGGCTGGCCGCGGAGAGGACCTACCTCGCGTGGCTGCGTACCGGGCTCGGGACCCTCGGTCTGGCGCTGGGGGTCGGCAGGCTGCTGCCGGCCCTCGTCGACGCCTCACACGTCGTCTTCGGGCTGCTCGGCGCGGGCTACGGCGTGCTGGGGGTGCTCTTCCTGGTGTTCGGCGCTTCGCACATGCAGGGCGTGCGCGCCTCCCTCACCGAGGACCGTCCGCTGCCGACGGGCGTCTGGTCACTCTGGGTCCTCACCGCGCTCAGCGTCGTCCTCGCGGTGGCGACCATCGTCCTCGTCGTAGCGGAGGTCTGAGCGATGGGTCACTACGGCTCCGACCGTGAGCTGGTCGTGGAGGTGTGCCGGACCCTGCTCGACCGGGGCTACCTGAAGGCCACGGAGGGCAACGTCTCGGTGCGCGTGCCCGGTGAGGACGCCTACGCCATCACGCCCTCCAGTTACGACTACGACAAGATGGAGCCCGGCGACATCTGCGTCCTCGGGCTCGACGGGCGGCACATCCTGGGCCGGAAGAAGGCGTCGATCGAGTCGTCGATGCACGCGGCGGTGTACGAGTTGCGCGACGACGTGAGCGTCATCATCCACACGCACCAGCCGTACGCGAGCGCGCTCGCGCTGATGGAGCGGCCGATCCCCGCGCTGTTCGACGAACAGGTGCGCTACCTCGGCCGCTCGGTCGACCTCGTCCCCTACGCCCCGTCGGGGACGGGGTTCCTCAAGAAGAACGTGACGAAGAAGATCGGCAACGGCGCCAATGCGTTCATCCTCGAGAACCACGGCGTGCTCGTGCTCGGCGGCAGCGCCGAGCAGGCCGTGCACAACATGGCGCTGCTCGAGAAGGTCGCGCTCGACTACCTGCTCGCGCTGCTCACCGACGGGCGCGCGGAGAAGGTGCCGCTGCCCATCCGCGAGGTCGCGTTCCAGAAGCTGCGCAAGGACGAGAAGAAGCTGGCGCGGCAGGTGGAGGAGGCGCGCGCCGCACGCGAGGCGGCCGCCCTGCGCGCCCGCGAGCAGCAGCGCGAGGTGGACGCGGAGGCGGCGGCCGTGCCCGCCGCGGACCGGCTCACGGAGGCGGCGACCGCAGGGGCCGGAGAGGCCGCTCTGCGGCCCCCGAGCCCATTGCCGAGCTCGCCGCCCGCCGGCCCCTCCGGCGCGCAGCTGGCCGGCTACGCCATCAGCCGCTACCCGGACGTCCCGGCCGTCTATGAGAAGCTCGAGGCGCTGGTCGAGCAGCCGCTGCGCCCGGTCCGCCGCGACGTGATGGACGAGGTGCTCTCCTGGTACGACACCAGTTGCAGCCGGAGCAAGGAGCTCACCGAGGCTGCCATGGAGGTCATCCCCGGCGGCGTTCAGCACAACCTCGCCTTCAACTACCCGTTCCCTTTGGCCGATGCGCAAGGCCGAGGGCGCTCACCTCTGGGACCTGGACGGCAACGAGTACATCGACTTCCTGCAGGCCGGCGGTCCGACGGTGCTCGGCAGCAACTACGAGCCTCTCCGGCGCCAGGTGGCCGAGGTCGTCGAGGAGTCCGGCCCGGTCACGGGGCTGTTCCACGAGTACGAGCTCAAGCTGGCGGAGCTGGTGAACCGCCTCATGCCGTCGGTCGAGATGTTCCGCATGCTCGGCTCGGGCACCGAGAGCGTGATGGCGGCCATACGTGGCGCGCGGACGTTCACCGGCAAGAAGTGGGTCGTCAAGTTCGGCGGCGCGTACCACGGCTGGAGCGACCAGATGGTGTACGGCCTGCACGTGCCCGGCACCTGGCGGTTCGAGGCCAAGGGCATCCCCTTCGGCGCCACGGCGCTCACCCGCGAGGTGTTCCCCAACGACCTCGAGGCGCTGCGCAGGAAGCTCAAGCAGAACCAGCGCATGGGCGGCACAGCCGCCGTGATCGTGGAGCCGGTGGGGCCCGAGAGCGGCACCAGACCGGTGCCGTTCGGCTTCAACGCGGCCGTCCGGGAACTGTGCGACGAGTTCGGGGCGCTGCTGATCTTCGACGAGGTCGTCACCGGGTTCCGCCTCGGACTTGGCGGGGCGCAGGGCTACTTCGGCGTGCGCCCCGACCTCACCATCTTCGGCAAGTGCATCACCGGCGGGTACCCGATGGCCGGCGGCGTCGGCGGCCGGCGTGACGTGATGGCGAGCTTCGCCGGCGGCATCGGCGGCAAGAGCGGCGAGCGCGCCTACATCGGCGGCACGCTGAGCGCCAACCCGCTGAGCTGCGCCGCCGGCTACTTCGCCATCACCGAGATGGAGCGCACCGGCGCGCCGGTGCTGGCCGGCCTGGCCGGCGACAGGCTCACCGCCGGCCTCGACCGCATCATCGACAACTACCGGCTGCCGTTCGTGGCCTACAACCAGGGCTCGATCGTCCATCTGGAGACCTCGGGCGTCATGCTCCTCGACCTCAAGCACCCGGTGCGCTTCGCCCGGCAGATGAAGCCGCGCAAGCACATGATGGAGGAGATGGGCGCGGCCTACGCCGCCAACGGCCTCATCACGCTGGCCGGTTCGCGCATGTACACCTCGATGGCCGACACCGACGCGGTGATCGACGACGCGCTCGAGCGGTTCGAGCGCGTGCTCTCCAGCGTCGAGGGTGTCTGACGCGGCTCTCACATCCTGCAGGGAGGTGACCGCGTGAACCTCGACATCATCGGCGTCGCCGTGGCTGTGGTCGTCCTGACGTGGCTGCTCTGGTTCGTCTGGACCGTGGCGCGCGGCCACGTGCAAAGCCGCGGCTGGCAGGCGGCGCGCATCGCCGTGGCCCTGGGACTGGCGCTGGTCCTCGTGGCCTGGGGCACGTACCGGCTGATGAACTCGCGCACCCTCCAGGTGATGGGCGACCACGTGAGCCGGGTCGACACGACCCGCAAGGTGGTCGCGCTCACCTTCGACGACGGCCCCGACGAGGTGTACGCGAGCCTGATCGTCAACGACCTGCGGCGGTTCGATGTCAAAGGCACGTTCTACGTGATCGGTGCGGACGCGGCCGCCCACCCGGCCGCCCTGCGAACGCTCGTCGCGGCGGGCGAGGAGATCGGCAACCACTCCTATGAGCACCGCCGCCTCGTCTTCGTCTCCACCACCACGGTACGCGAGGAGGTCGGCGCGGCCGACGCCGTCATCCGCGCCGCCGCGTACACGGGACCGATCACCTTCCGCCCGCCGTATGCGAAGAAGCTGCTCTCCTACCCCTTCGAGATGGCCACCGCCGGTCGCACCACTGTGATGTGGGACCTGGAGCCGGACTCAAGGACCGGCATCTCCGGTGATCCTCAGGCCATGACGCAGTACGTGCTGGACGGGGTGCAGCCGGGGTCGATCATCGAACTGCACCCCTGGGGCGCCGGCAACGAGGCGACGCGCAAAGCGCTGCCGCTGATCATCGCGGCGTTGAAGCGGGACGGGTATCAGTTCGTCACCGTCTCGGAATTGCTCGCGCTGCGCTGAGGCCCGCCGGAGCTGCGCCCCGGCGGTGTATGCTCCGGGCATGTCGGGCTCCCACAGCCACCGCTACATCCTGGCGGTCGACCTCGGCACCTCGGGGGCCAAGGTGGCGCTCGTCGGCGTCGACGGGCGCGTGGCGGCGTGGGAGTTCGAGCCGGTCGAGCTCATCCTGCTCCCGGCCGGCGGCGCGGAGCAGCGGCCGGACGACTGGTGGCGGGCGGTCGTCGTCGCGGCCCGGCGCCTGCTGGCCCGCCACGAGGGCCCGGCCGGGGACGTGGCCGCCGTCTGCTGCAGCACGCAGAGCGAAGGGACCGTGCCGGTGGACCGGTCCGGCGCGCCGCTGACGAACTGCATGCTCTGGATGGACATGCGCGGCGCGCCTCACCTGCGCCGGCAGTTCGGCGGCTTCCCCGCCCTGCAGGGCCTCAGCCTGCTCGGGGTCCGCCGCTGGATCAAGCTCACCGGCGGCATGCCGTCGCCCACCGGCAAGGATCAGGCGGCCCACATGCTCTACATCCGCGACGAGTTGCCTGGGGTCTACGAGAGCACCTACAAGTTCCTCAACGTGCCGGATTACCTCAACCTCAGGCTCACCGGGCGCATGGCGGCGAGCTACGACTCGATCATGACCAGCTGGGTCACCGACAACCGGGACGCGGACCGGGTCGGCTACGATGCCGCCCTCGTCCGCGACTGCGGCATCGACGGCGAGAAGCTGCCGGAGATCGTCAGGTGCACGGAGGTGCTCGGCCGGCTCACGCCGGCCGCGGCCGAGGAGCTCGGGCTGGCGCCGGAGACGCAGGTCGTCGCCGGCGCCATCGACACCACGGCTGCCGCCGTCGGCGCCGGGACGACCGACGACTTCGCCGTGCACCTGTACCTCGGCACGTCGTCGTGGATGGCCGCGCACGTGCCGTTCAAGAAGACCGACGTGTTCCACAGCATCGCGTCGGTCCCCTGCGCGCTGCCCGGCCGCTGGCTGCTCACGGCCCTGCAGGCCACCGCGGGCGGCAACCTCACCTGGCTGCGCGACAACGTGCTCTACCACGAGGACGAGCTGCTGGCCGAGGCGGAGCAGCCGGACGTGTTCAAGATCTTCGACCAGATCGCGCGGCGCGTGCCACCGGGCAGCAACGGCGTGCTCTACACGCCGTGGATCTGGGGCGAGCGCGCCCCCGTCGACGACGGGACCCTGCGCGCCGGCCTCTACAACCTCTCGCTGGCCACCACCCGCGAGGACATCGTGCGCGCCGTCTTCGAGGGCGTGGCGCTCAACACGCGCTGGCTGCTCGGGCCGGTGCGCAAGTTCCTCGGCCGGCCCGTCGAGACCATCAATCTCGTGGGCGGCGGCGCCCAGTCGAACGTGTGGTCGCAGATCGTGGCGGACGTGCTCGGCGTGACCGTCCGCCGCGTGCGCGACCCCATCCAGGCCAACGCCCGGGGCGCGGCGTGGATCGCCGCCGCCGGGCTCGGCGAGATCGCGTTCGGCGACGTGCCGCGGCTCGTGGAGTTCGACGGCGAGTTCGAGCCCGACGCGATGGCCGGCCCGGTCTACGACGAGCGGTACCGGGCCTTCATCCAGATCCACAGGCGGATGCGCCCGGTGTTCCGGCGCATCCACCGCGGCGAACGGGGGACGACGTGACCGAGCAGGGTGCGGCGCGGGCCGAGGGGACGGCGGTAGCCGCGAGTCAGCGCGTGTACGGCTACCGCTGGGCGGTGCTCGGCGTGTTCATGCTGGTCAACATCCTGATCCAGGTGCTCTGGATCAGCTACGCGCCCATCATCGCCGACGCCGCCGGGTACTACGGCGTCTCCCACCAGTCCGTCAGCCTGCTCGCCATGGTGTTCATGATCGCGTTCATCCCGCTTTCGCTGCCGGCGGCCTGGGTGATCGACTCCCGCGGATTCCGCGCCGCCGTGGGCTTCGGCGTGGTCATGATGGGCGTCTTCGGCGTCGCTCGCGGCCTGGCCGGGGACAGCTACCCCCTGGTCCTCGCCAGCACCATCGGCATCGCCGTGGCGCAGCCGTTCCTGCTCGACGCCTGGACCAAGGTGCCGGCCAACTGGTTCCCCGCCGGCGAGCGGGCCACCGCCGTCGGGCTGATCACGCTGGCCAGCATGCTCGGCGTGGCCGTGGGCATGGCGCTCTCGCCCGTGCTCGCCGGCATGATGCCCATCTCGGAGATGCAACTGATCTACGGGGTCGCGGCTGCCGTGTCCGCCCTGGCGTTCCTGCTCGTCGCGCGGGAGAGGCCGGCGACGCCGCCCGGACCCGCCGAGGCGGAGGTCAGGGCGCTCATGCTGGACGGGCTCAAGCACGCGCTGACCGTGAGACCGTACCTGGTCATCCTCGCCGTGGCGTTCGTCATCATGGGCGTGTTCAACGGCGTCACCACGTGGGTCGGCGACATCATCCTCCCGCGAGGGTTCGGGGCCACCGATGCCGGCGTCCTCGGCGCGCTCATGCTCGTCGCCGGTGTGGTCGGCGCGGTGGTCCTCTCCGCGTTGTCGGACAGGCGGCGCAAGCGGGTCCGCTACCTGGTGCTGACGCTCACGCTCGCCATCCCCAGTCTCGTCGGGGTCGCCTTCCTGTCCTCCACCGCGCTGCTGTACGCGAGCGCCGCGGCGCTCGGCTTCTTCATCGTCGGCGCCCTGCCCATCGGCATGCAGTACGCGGCGGAAGTCACGTTCCCGACGCCGGAGGGCACGTCCAACGGGCTCGTGCAGCTCTTCGGGCAGGGCTCGGTCGTGTTCGTCTACATCATGGGCCCGCTGCGCACCGGCGGCGGCTCCTTCGCGGTGTCGCTGCTGCTCATGAGCGTGCTGCTCGCGGTGTGCGCCGTGGCCGTCTCCAGGCTGCGCGAGCCGTCGGACGTGCTCGCGGCCCTCAGGGGCGGCGCCGTGCCCGCGCCGCCGGATCTTGCGCCGCCGCCCCTCCCCCGGGAGGCCGCCCCGGCCGTCCCCGACGCTCAGAGCCCGCCGGTCCTATAATCGGGTGGGAGTATCGAGCGGCCTGGGAGGGTTCGCGTGAGCACGACCAGCCCGGATGCCGCCACCCGCGCGGCCACGGGCGGCGAGAACTACGAAGTCCCCGACGACGGCGCGCACAGCGGCGACGCCGGCGGCGTCGTCCCCGCCTCGCTGTCGCGGCCGGGCGTCCGCGAGCGCGGCGCGTTCGTGGTCGCCGCCCTCACCATCGTCATCTACCTCGTGCTCGCGTACCTGGTGTTCGTGCGGCCGGGCGTGAACCGTGAGGACCACGTGCTTGCGGCGCTGGTCCCGGCCGCCATCCTTGCCCTCTGCGCCGAGCTCTACGCGCGCATGGTGGCGGGGCTGCGCGCCGCGCTGTGCCTGTTGCTGGGCGCGTTCGCCTTGGTGAGCGGCGTGGTGGCCCTGGACCGGCTGCTGGTCGAAGGGATGAGCGCCGGCGCGTTGTGCGGCATCCTGCCGCTGGTCGCCGGCGCGGTCCTCGTCGGTCTGGGTGCGTGGCTCGCGTGGACGTCCCGCAAACGCGGAGGACCGCTTCTGCGCACGGTCCTGCGCCGGGCTCTGGTCGCCGTGCTCGCCCTGTTCGTCGTCTACTGGGTGGTGCTGCCCGTGAGCATGGCGATCGTCGCCACCGAGCGCGCGCACACGGACGTGAGGGAGGCCGACCTCGGGCGCCCCTACGAGAAGGTCGGCCTGGTCACGCGCGACGGCGTGAAGCTCAACGCCTGGTACGTGCCCTCGCAGAACCGCGCCGCGGTCGTCACGTTCCCGCGGGAGTGGACCCTTGCCCAGGCGCGGATGCTGGCGGAGCACGGCTACGGGGTGCTGCTCGTCGACCCGCGCGGCTACGGCGGGAGCGAGGGCGATCCCAATGCCTACGGCTGGGGGTCGACGAGGGACATCGAGGCGGCCGTGGCCTGGCTGCGCCACCGCCCGGACGTGCTGAAGCGGCGCATCGGCGGGCTCGGCCTCTCCGTGGGTGGCGAGCAGATGGTCGAGGCCGCCGGCCGCAGCCGGGGCCTCAAGGCCGTGGTCAGCGAGGGCGCCGGCATCCGCTCCGTGCGCGAGACGCGGCTCCAGCGCGGTATCAGCCCCGTCGAGTTGGCGCTCAAGTACCCGCAGGACCTGGTGCAGACGGTCTCGGTCTGGCTGCTCTCCGGCCAGGCCGTCCCGATGTCGCTCAGGACCGCCTCGCTGCTGATCGCTCCTCGCCCCGTCCTGTTCATCTACGGGCAGAACGGCCAGGAGGTCGAGAAGGCGGTCAACCCGGTGTACTACGACGCGGCCTTCCCGCCGAAGGCCATCTGGGAGGTCCCGGGCTCCGGGCACACCGAGGGCATCCAGACGCAGCCGGGCGAGTACGAGCGCATCGTGGTCGGGTTCTTCGACAGAGCTCTGCTCGGCCTGCCCGGGCGGTGACGGCTCACTCCGGAGTGATGGGCAGGCGCACCGTGAACGCCGAGCCGCCCTCGGGGACCGAGGCGACCGTCACCGACCCTCCCATCGTCTCCGTCAGTTCCTTGACGAGCGCCAGGCCGAGCCCGGCCGCTCCCGTCCGGCCGTCCTGCCCCTTGTAGCGGTCGTGCAGCAGGTAGCGGTCGAACGCCTCCTGCAGTTCGTCGGGGTCCAGGCCGGGCCCGCTGTCGGTGACGATCACCAGGCCCGGCCCCGTCTCGACCGACACCACGCTCGCGGGAGGGCTGGCTCGCAAGGCGTTCTCCACCAGGTTCGACGTGATCTGCAGCACGCGGTCCGGGTCCGCGTAGGCCGGCGCTTCGGGCGCGCCGGTCACGACGACCTGCGTGGTCATCGACTCTGCGGCCGCGGCGCAGCGGTCGGCCGCATCCAGTGCGATCTGGCCGAGATCGATGGGGCGCGGCCGGACGTCGAAGCGTCCGGCGCGCATCCGGGCCAGGTCGAGCAGATCGCCGATCAGACGCTCCAGGTGCCGGCTCTCCGCGAGGATGAACGCCGCCGCCTTGCGCGTGTCGATCACGTCCTCGCGTATACCCTCGGCGAAGCCCTGTACGGCCGCGACGGGAGTACGCAGCTCGTGGCTGACGGAGAGCAGGAACCGGCGCTCGGCGTCGTGCGCGCGCTCCAGTTCCTGCGCCATCCTGTTGAACGAGTCGCTCAACGAGCGCAGCTCACTCGGGCCCTCGAGCGGCAGAGGCAGGGGCGTGCGGCCGTGGGCGAGGGCGTCGCTGGCGTGGACGACCCGGTCCACCGGCCGTGCGATGGTACGCGCGAGCAGGAGCGAGACGACGATCGCGCAGGCCGCGGCCAGGAGGACGCCCAGCACCACCCGGGGCAGCCACTGGTCCCAGTCGAGCACCGGCGTCTCGTACGGGCGCCGCAGAATGACCGCCTCGGCGCCCATGCGGGCAGCACCGAAGATGAACCCGTCGGAGGCGCGAACGCGTCCCGAGGCGATGCCCGTCTCCTTCAAGGACGAAATGGCGCTCTCGGGCAGCTGCCCCGTGAGGGCGTCCCATGAGTAGATGGAGAGTTGCCGGCCGACGCTCGCGACGGCGGACTGGGTGGCGACGCGCTGCGCCGGTGACTGGTCGGCCAGCACCGCCTTGAGCGTGCGTGCCTGCCGCGCGATCGCCCGGACGTCGGCGTTCTCGACGCTGCGCTGGATGAGCAGCACGCCGAGGACGACGGAGGCCGCGAGCGGTATCGCCGTCGCGAGGAAGACCGCCAGCCAGAACCGCGACCAGAGCCGGTCGAGCATCGACGGCTACGGCCGCGGCGTCTTGTACCCGACGCCGTGGACCGTCTCGACTACCTCCGGCCGCCCCAGCTTGCGACGCACCTGGGCGATGTGGACGTCCACCGTCCTCGTCCCGCCCGGGTAATCCAGCCGCCAGGCGTGCTCGAGCAGTTCCTCTCGCGTGTACACGACCCCGGGGTGCGCGAGCAGGTGCGCGAGCAGGTCGAACTCCTTCTGGGTGAGCCGGACCTCCTCGCCGGCCACCGTGACCTCGCGCGCGCGCAGGTCCACCTCGACGTCGCCGAGGCAGAGCGACATCTCGTCGCAGGCCGCCCCGGCGCGGCGGAGGACCGCCTTGACGCGCGCCATGAGCTCCCGGGGCGAGAACGGTTTGGCGACGTAGTCGTCGGCGCCGATCTCGAGGCCGGCGACCCGGTCCGCCTCGTCTCCCCGAGCCGTCAGCATGATCACCGGCACATCAGTGAAGCCTTTGAGCCTGCGGCAGACGTCGAACCCGTCGATGTCCGGCAGGCCGATGTCCAGCAGGACGAGGGAGAACGTGCGTCGCCTGGCTTCGGCCAGCGCCTCCGCGCCGTTGCGGACCCAGACCACCTTGTACTCCTCGTGCAGGAGATAGTCCTGGACGAGCGTCCCCATGCTGTAGTCGTCTTCGACGAGCAGGACAGTACCGCGCATGGAGGTATCATACGCTGCGCCCCGGCCGGTCTCGTCCATCTTCGCGCCCCCCGTTGCGGCGCCGGCCCCGAGGGCCGGCGCCGCCTGTTGCCCCGTCAGTCCTGCTCCTCCACCGAGCGTGAGCGGCGGCGCAGGCCCACCACCAGCAGGACGACCACGCCCGCCACGACGACGACGCCGATGAGGAGCGCGGTCGTGAGCGACGAGGAGCCGCTCTCGCCCGCGCTCCCACCGCCTTCCACCGGCTTCAGGTTGAGGTACGTGTCGATGTTGCCCGCGGTGTAGAAGGCGGGCCCGTTGCCGTTCATGACCCTCGTCCAGCCGGTCCACTTGTCGGTGTTGTAGGCCTCGAGGTGGTCGGGGTAGGTGAGGACGACCCAGGGGGTCTCCTCGTAGATGATCTGCTGCATGCGCCAGATGAGGTCCTTGCGTTGCTGCGGGTCGAGCTGGGCCGCCTGCTCGGTCGAGAGGCGGTCGTACTCGGCGTTGGACCAGCACGGCTCGTTCCAGGCTTCGATCTGGGCGCTGGTCAGGGTGGCCAGCGTCTGCCCCGGGTCGTCGTAGCCGTCCCAGTCCCACAGGTACAGGTCGAAGTCCGGGGCGTAGGTGTCGCCCTTGTAGTTCCAGAGGCGGTCCTCGAGCGCGCCTTCGTCGATCACCTCGAAGTCCATCTTGAGGCCGAGCTCCTTCAGCCAGCCCGTGATGAGCTTGCCCTCGCCCTGGCCGTGTACATCGCCGGCCAGCGCGTACAGCCGCAGCGTGATGTCCTCGCCCTTGTACTCGCGGATCCCGTTGCCGTCCGAGTCGGTGTACCCGGCCGCGTCGAGCATCTGGCCGGCCTTGGCCGTGTCGAACGAGTAGAGCTGGTCGGCCGGCGGCTGCCAGTGGTAGTCGGGGTCGACCCAGGTCTTCGGCGGCATGATCGTCGTGCCGGGCGCGGCGTTACCGCTCCAGGCGATCGACACCAGGCGCTCACGGTCGATCGCGTAGTTGAGGGCCTGGCGGAAGGCCGGGTCGCGCAGCACCGGGTGCCCGAGGGAACCTGGCTCTTCATAGCAGTTGATGTCCAGGTAGTCCCAGTTGCGGTAGTTGTACGAGAGCGCCTCCAGCCCGGCCGTCGACTGCAGCTGCTTGTACTGCGCCTGGGGCAGTCCCCAGGCGGCGTCCAGCGTGCCCAGCTTGAGGTCCTGCGTCATCGTGTCCGGGTTCTGATACGTCAGGAACACGATCTCGTCCACGGCCGGCTGCCGGCCCCAGTAGTCCGGGTTCCTGACCATCCTCAGGTAGCGCCCCTTCTTGAACTCCACCACCTGGAAGGGGCCGCTCCCGATGATGGGCGGCTTGTTCGAGTACGAGCTCTCGACCAGGCTGGGCTTCACCTCCGACCAGACGTGCTTGGGGAGGATGGGGAGCCAGAGACGCTCCATGTCCGCCTTCGGCCTGGTGCAGACGATCTTCACGGTGTACGGGTCGACGACCTCCGCGTGATCGATGCCGATGGTCATGATCTGGAAGGCGTAGAGCTCGTTCTCGATGTTGTAGTTGTACGTCCACGCCACATCCTCGGCGGTGAGCGGCGCGCCGTCCTGCCACTTCACCCCCTGGCGGATCTTGATCGTCCAGACCTTGCCGTCGGGCGAGATGCCGCCGTTCTCCCTGGTGGGGAACTCGGCGGCGAGGTCGAGGGTGGGGTTCTCGTCGGCGCCGAAGCCGAACAGGAAGTCGTACTGCAGCGCCCAGATCTCGAACGACGAGTTCTCCCAGCCGATGAAGGGATTGAGGTTGTCCGGCTCTCTCGGCCAGCCGACGCGCAGGACGACCTTCGACCCGCCGGCGTCGGAAGCAGCCGGCGCCGGGCTCTCGGCGGCCGCGGCGCCGCCGGCGCCCGCGGCGATCCAGATGAAGGCGAGGACCACGGCGACGGCGCAGCACGCGAGTGTCCTGCGACAAATCGAGTAGAGCATGCCTGGCTCCCTGGTCGATCTGTGCGGACGGGCGGGGCTCACCGCGCGTCTTGCGACCCCCCGGCGGCTCCCCTCCGCCCATCCGCGAGTCGCGGAGAGCGACTCGCTTCCACTGTTCTCGTGGACGTCAAGGGATGGTCAAGACGATGTGAAGCCTGTGTAAGGCCCGCGTCAAGGACGGGCGCCGCCGGCGCGGGGACGTCAGGACGCCTCTTCCAGCGCCTCCTCGAACTGGCTGGCGTAGAGGTCGTGGTAGAAGCCGCGCGCGGCCATGAGCTCGTCGTGACTGCCTTGCTCGATGATCGCGCCCTTGTCCATGACGAGGATGATGTCGGCGCCGCGGATGGTGCTCAGACGGTGAGCGATGACGAAGCTGGTGCGGTCCTTCATGAGCTCCGCCATCGCCTGCTGGATGAGGACCTCGGTGCGGGTGTCCACGGAGCTCGTGGCCTCGTCGAGGATGAGGATGTCGGGGTCGGCGAGGAAGGCGCGCGCGATGGTGAGCAGCTGGCGTTCGCCCTGCGAGATGTTGGTCGCGTCGTCGTCGAGCGCCGTGTCGTAGCCTTCGGGGAGCGCGCGCACGAAGTGGTCTACGCGCGCCGCGCCGGCCGCCGCACGGATCTCCTCCTCGGTGGCCCCCTCTCGCCCGTAGGCGATGTTGTCGCGGATGGTGCCGCTGAACAGCCAGGTGTCCTGCAGCACCATGCCGAACAGGCGGCGCAGGTCGCCGCGCGCGAGGCGCCTGATGTCGACGCCGTCGACGCTGATGACGCCGCCGTCGACGTCGTAGAAGCGCAGCAGGAGGTTGACGAGGGTCGTCTTGCCGGCTCCCGTGGGGCCGACGATGGCCACGGTCTCGCCGGGCGCGACGTCGAGCGAGAGCCCCGAGATGAGGGGTGTGTCGGGCACGTAGCGGAACGAGACGTCGTCGAAGCGGATGTGACCGCTCGTGTGGTCGCAGTCCACGCACACGGCCTCGTCCGGCGTCTCCTCCGGCTCGTCCAGGAGCTCGAACACGCGCTCGGCCGAGGCGGCCGTGCTCTGCAGCACGTTCATGATGCCGGCCACCTGCGTGATCGGCATCGTGAACTGGCGCGAGTACTGGATGAACGCCTGCACGTCGCCGAGGGAGATGCGCCCGGTGGCCACCATGAGCCCGCCGATCACCGCGATCGCCACGTAGTTGAGGTTCATCACGAAGTTCATGACCGGCATGATGATCCCGGAGATGAACTGCGCCTTGAAGCTCGCCTCGTAGAGCGTGCCGTTCTGCTCGTCGAAGGTGGCGATGGCCTTGTCCTGCCGGCCGAACACCTTGACCACGTTGTGGCCGGTGAACATCTCCTCGACGTGGCCGTTGAGGTCGCCGGTGCTCTCCCACTGCCGGGCGAACTGCTTCTGGGAGCGCTTGGCGATGAGGACGGTGATGACGACCGAGATGGGCACCACCAGTACCGAGATCAGGGAGAGCAGCCAGCTGATGCTGAGCATCATGATGAGCACGCCGATGATGGTCAGCACCGACGTGATGATCTGCGTCGCGCTCTGCTGCAGCGACTGCGAGATGTTGTCGATGTCGTTGGTCATGCGGCTGAGCACGTCGCCGCGCGGGTGGTCGTCGAAGTACTTGAGCGGCAGGCGCGCCAGCTTCTCGTCCGCTCTGCGCCGCAGCCGGTAGATCGTGCGCTGCGCGATGCCCGCCATGAGGTAGGCCTGCAGCCACTGGAACAGGGCGCTCAGCAGGTAGACGAGAGCGACGACGGCCAGGGTGCGGGCGAGCGCCGAGAAGTCGACGCCCTGCCCGGGGTTCAGCGTCATGCTGCGCAGCATGTCGGCGACGCGCCCCTGGCCCTTGGCTTCGAGGCCGGCGATGGCCTGCGCCTTGGTCACGCCGGCCGGGATCTGCTGGTTGATCACGCCCTCGAAGAGGATGTCGGTGGCGTTGCCGAGGATCTTGGGACCGACGACCGCAAAGGCGACGCCGGCGACGGCGAGGATGACGACGATGAACAACAGGGTGCGCTCGAGCCTCAGCTCGCCGGCGAGCCGGCGCATCGTGCCCTTGAAGTCCTTGGCCCTGGCGGTGGGCTGCGTGAGCGCGTGACCGCCGGGCCCGGCGGGGCCGGGGCCCTGGGGGCCGCGCGGCCGCGCGGGAGCGCCCGCCCGTGCGGCCTCCGGCGCTTTGCCGTCTCCCTGCGGCGTCTTGTCCCTGGGGTCGCTCACGCCGCCCCCTGCACGCCGAGCTGCGAGGTCACGATCTCGCGGTACGTCTCACTGGTCTCGAGCAGCTGCTTGTGGGTGCCGATGCCGTCGACCGTGCCGTCGTCGTTGAGGACGATGATCTGATCGGCCTGCATGATGGTCCCGACGCGCTGGGCCACGATGATCACGGTGGCGTCGGCGGTGTGCTTGCGCAGCGCCGCGCGCAGCTTCGCGTCGGTGGTGACGTCGAGCGCCGAGAAGCTGTCGTCGTAGATCTGGATCCGGGCCTGCTTGGCCAGCGCCCGGGCGATCGCCAGCCGCTGGCGCTGACCGCCGGAGACGCTCGCGCCGCCCTGCGCGACGTGGGTCCCGAGCTGCTCCGGCATCTCCTCGACGAAGTCGCGCCCCTGCGCGACCTCGAGGTAGTGCCACAGCCGCTCGTCGGCCGCCTCTTCGTCGCCCTGGCGCAGGTTGTCGGCCACGCTGCCGCTGAAGAGGAACGACTTCTGCGGCACGAGGCCGATCCGGCGCCACAGGTCCTGCTGCGAGAGCTCGCGCACGTCCACGCCGTCGACCAGCACGGCCCCGCCGGTGACCTCGTAGAAGCGCGGGATGAGGCTGATGAGCGTGGTCTTGCCGCTGCCGGTGCTGCCGACGATGGCCGTGGTCTCGCCGGGGCGCGCCGTGAAGCTGATGCCGCTGAGCACCGGCTCCTCGGCCCCGGGGTAGCGGAACTCCACGTCGCGGAACTCGACGAGGCCGGCCGCCGGCACGTCCTGGACCGGCCGCTCCGGGTCGACGATGGTGGGCTCGGTGTCGAGCACCTCCATGATCCGGCCGGCGGATACGGCGGCGCGCGGCACCATGACGAACATGAAGGTCGCCATGAGCACCGAGAACAGGATCTGGAACACGTACTGGAGGAAGGCGGTGAGGTCGCCGATGGGCATCGAGCCGTCGGCGATCTGCTTGCCGCCGAACCACATGATGGCGACGGTCGTGAAGTTGAGGATCAGCGTCACCATCGGGAACACCATCGCGAAGAGCCGCCCGGTGCTCAGGGTGGTCGTCGTCAGGTCCAGGTTGGCGACGTCGAAGCGCTCCTCCTCGTAGGCTGGTCCTGTCGAACGCGCGGATGACGCGCACGCCGCTGAGGAACTCGCGCGTGACCTGGTTGATGCGGTCGATCTTCTTCTGCATGGACATGAAGAGCGGGGTGGCGCGGCGGATGACGAGGCCGATGAACACGCCCATGATCGGGATGGCGACCAGGATGACGCTGGAGAGCGGCACGTTGAGGCGCAGCGCCATGATCACGCCGCCGATGGCCATCATCGGCGCCTGGAGCACGACGTTGAGCATCATGAGCAGCACCATCTGGACCTGCTGCACGTCGTTGGTGGTGCGCGTGATGAGCGACGGCGCCCCGAAGCGGTTCACCTCGGCCTGCGAGAAGCGCTGCACGCGGCGGAACAGCGCGCCGCGCGTGTCGCGGCCGAGGCCCATGGAGGTCCTGGAGCCGAAGTAGACGGCGGTGACGGCGGCGACCGCGTAGATCAGCGTGACGCCGAGCATGATCGCGCCCACCTGGATGATGTAGGCGATGTCGCCCGTGACGACGCCGTTGTTGATGATGTCGGCGTTCAGCGTCGGCAGGTACAGGTTGGCGATCACCTGGACGAGCACCAGGAAGGTGATGAGGACGACCGTCCAGCGATACGGGCGCAAGCCGGTGCGGAGCAGGCGGATCACCGGCCTCCCTCCTCCCTGATGCTGGCGGCGAGCTTGTGCAAGAGGCGCGAGAGGTCGCGGCGGTCGCGCTCGGAGAGGGCGCCGAACGTCGCGTTGACGTAGTGGCCGACGGCGGCCGCGATCTCCGCGTCGTGCTCGCGGCCGGCGTCCGTGAGGTACACGCGAGTGAGGCGCTGGTCGGTCTGGTCCGGCCGGCGTTCGACGAGGCCGGACTTCTCCATCGCGCTGAGCATCTTGCTCACCGTGGGGGGCGCGACGTGCAGCATGTGGGCGATCTCGCGCTGCGTGGCTCCCTCGTTGACCGTGAGCAGGCGCAGGCACATGGCCTGGCCGTGGCGCGCGTGACCGCCGGCCATCGCGCCCATCATGTGCTTGAAGTGCAGGCGCGCGGTGGAGATGAACGCGCGGAACGCGCGCTCCGACAGGTCGTCGACGCCTTCGAGCTCGGGCAGCTTCCAGGCCGGGATGGCGTCGTCGGGCCGCTTCGGGTCGTCGTCAGGGAGGTGATGTGGCGTCGTGGCAGGCATGCGACAGCGAATGGTAGCAGGCTAATGGTTAGCCGGCAAACGGTCGTTCGAGGAGCTTGACGCGGGAGCGAACGAGACCACGACGCGGGCGCACGGACCGGGGTACGGACAAGAGGAGAGCGACGGAGGCGAAGGTGAGGACGGTGAGACGTGAGTGAGTCCGGGTGGGCGCGGTCAGGCGGAGTGAGGTCCGCTGCGGAGTACGCCGGAGGGGTGCTGCGCGAGCAGGCGCTGCGCCTCTTGCAGCACCTCGCCTGGCGCCGGCCCCCGCAGCCCGGTCGGGTCCGGCGCGAGGAGGCAGGCGTCTCGCAGGCAGTGCGCGTCGGCGTCGAAGGGCGCGAGCGAGCCGGCGGGACCGACGGCGCGGTGCAGGCTCGTGTCGAGCGGCGCCCAGCGGCTCGGGTCCGAGCCGCTGAAGACGACCACGCTGGGGGCGCCGACCGCGGCCGCGAGGTGCGAGACGCCGGTGTCGTTGCACACCACGAGGGCGGCCTGCTCCAGCAGCGCGGCCAGCACGCCGACGCCGGTGCGCCCGGTCAGGTCGTGGACCGCGGACCGGGCGCGCCGGCGCACCTCGGCGGTGAGCGGCTGCTCACCGTCCGTGCCCGTGAGCACCACCTCGAGGCCGTGCGCCCGCAGACCGTCGGCGACGGCGGCGAAGTGCGCCGCCGGCCAGCGCCGGGCCCGGTGCTTGGCGCCGGGGTGCACGACGGCGAAGCCGCCCGGCCGGAGGCCGCGGGACGCGAGCAGCCGCGCGGCGAGGCGTCTCTCGGCCGGCAGCACCGGGAAGCGGACGTCCCGCCCGGCGCCGGGCGCTCCGAGAAAGGCGACGAGCCCGAGCAGGAGGTCGATCTCGTGGCCACGCCCCGGGTAGGGGCGCCAGAGCCCCTCGTCGGGCGGCGAGAAGACGCCGGGCAGGAAGTGCCCGCCGGCGTGCCGGGCGCCGAGCAGTTCGACGAACGAGTTGGTGCGCATGCCGTTCCCGTGGAACTGCACGGCGAGGTCGTAGCGCCGGGCCTGGACGCGCCGCAGGAACGGAGGCACGGCTCCGGGGTCGAGCGGCACCTCGGGCACGCCGGGCCAGCCGGGGAAGGCGAGGAGGTCGTCCACGAGCCCGGAGAACCGCTCCACGAGCGGCATCACGCCGGGCAGGGTCAGAAGGCTGATCCGCGCGCCGGGCAGGGCGCCGCGGAGGGCGCGCAGCGCCGGGACGGCGCACAGCATGTCGCCGAGGCCGGGCAGCGCGCGGAAGACCAGCACGCTGCCCGGCCGGATCCGCTCGAGGGCGCTTCCCGAGCCGCGGCCCGACGCCCGGCTCACCCCACGGGACGACGAGCTCGGCGCGGTCGACGTCCTCATCCCCACGGTCGACCGTCCGCACGCGCTCGCGGTCACGCTCACGAGCCTCGGGTCGCAGACGCACCGGCCGCTGCGCATCGTGGTCTCGGACCAGTCCGCGCGCGCGGACGCCCTGGAGCGCTGCGCCGAGCTTCGGGCCGTGCTGCGCGTGCTGCCGCAGTGGGGGATCCCGGTGCAGGTCCTCCGCCACGTCCCGCGGCGGGGCATGGCCGAGCAGCGCCAGTTCCTCCTGGACCAGGCGAGAGCGCCCTCCGTCCTGTTCCTCGACGACGACGTGATCGTCGAGCCCGACCTCGTGGAGCGCCTGTCTGCGCGCCCTGCGCGAGCACCACATCGGCTTCGTCGGCAGCGCCGTGCTTGGTCTCAGCTACCTCGACGACGTGCGGCCGCAGGAGCAGGCCATCGAGTTCTGGGACGGGCCGGTGGAGCCGGAGGTCGTCCGGCCCGGGAGCGAGGCGTGGAAGCGGGCCCGCCTGCACAACGCCGCCAACCTCGCCCACGTCGCCCGCAGCCACGGGGTGACGCGGGAGGCCGACAGGCTCTACCGCGTCGCGTGGGTCGGGGGCTGCGTCCTCTACGACCGCGCCGCTCTCGTGGAGGCCGGCGGCTTCGGGTTCTGGAAGGACCTGCCCGTGGCGCACGCCGGCGAGGACGTCCTCGCCCAGCTCCGCGTCATGGCCCGCAGGGGCGGCGCCGGCCTGCTCCCGTCCGGCGCCTACCATCAGGAACTCCCGACCACCGTGGAGGACCGCACCGTCGACGCCCCCTGGGTCTTCTGATCGGCCAGCAGGGCGACGGCCTCGCCGGCCACCTCCTCGACCGTGACGTCCTCGACGAACGACGGGTGGTGGCCGCAGTCACGGTCGACGATGTTGGTCCCGCAGACCGGGCAGTGGACGCGCCAGGAGACGGCGGCGCGGTGCCGCAGGCGGGTGAGCGGGCCGCCGTTGATCATGTTGCCGCACCAGAACACGCCCACGGTGGCGCCGCCGACGGCTCCGGCGAGGTGCAGCGGCCCGGAGTCGTTGCCGACGAACAGGCGCGCGCGGCGCAGCGTGCCGAGGAGCGCCGGCAGGGAGAGGCGGCCGCCGGCGTCGAGCGCTTCGCCGCGCATGGCGGCGCGGACGGCGGCCGTGAGGTGTCTCTCCTCCGCGGCCGCCACGAGCACGACGGCCGCGCCGCGGCGCACCAGCGCGTCGGCCACCGCGGCGAACCGCTCCGGCGGCCAGCGGCGGCGGGGGTCGCTGGCGCCCGGGTGCACGGCCACGAGCGCGCGCGAGGTCTCGGGTACGACCGCCAGCGACGCCTGCAGGTCGTGGCCGGTCACGGCCAGCGCCGGCTCCAGCACGACCGGCGGCGCCCCCACCAGCGACACCACCTCGAGGTAGCGCATCACCTCGTTCTGCCAGTACGCGTAGGGCAGGAGGCGGTCGAGACCGCTCGCGTCCCTGTCCTGCATGCCCACGGTGATCCCGGCCCCGAGACGGCGGACGAACGGGTTGGAGTACCTGCCGCCGCCGTGCAGCTGGATGGCCACGTCGAAGCGCTCCGCCTCCATGCGCGCGAAGAACGCCTCCAGGCCATCCACGTCGTCCGGCGTGCGCTCGTCGCCGCGCACGCCGCGGCTGACGGGCACGGTGAGCACGCGGTCGATCGCCGCCGGGCGGCGGTCGAACAGCACCGCGTGCCGGGGCGCTCCCAGCAGCGTGATCTCCGCCCCGGGATACGCCGCCCGCAGCGCGTCGAGCGCGGGCAGCGAGAACACCAGGTCGCCGAGGCCGTTGGCGCGCAGGACGGCGATCTTGCGCGCGCCCTCCACGTAGCCCGGTGGACGAGCTCCGTCCGGCGCCGGCTCGGGGACGCCGGCCGGCGCCGGCGAGGCGCCGCTCATCTTCGCGGGGGCCGGCCGCTCACGACGCCCCGATCGCCGTGGCCAGCCCGTCGTCGGGGCCGGCGGCCTTGATGCGCGCGATCAGGTGCGTGGTCGAGCGGTCCGGCACGAGGGGCAGCGTGGTCACGGCGCCCGCCGAGCTCGCGCACCACCGGCGCCTCCGGCAGGTCCTCGACCCGGTAGTCGCCGCCTTTGACGTAGACGTGCGGCCGTACGGCGCGGATGAGGTCCACGGGCGTGTCCTGCTCGAACGGCACGATCAGGTCCACGCCGCTGAGACCCGCGAGCACCTGGACGCGGTCCTCGAGCGTGTTGACCGGGCGCTCGCTGCCCTTGAGCCGGCGCACGCTGGCGTCGCTGTTGACGCCCACCACCAGCACGTCGCCGAGCATCTTGGCGCGGTTGAGGTACGAGACGTGCCCGCGGTGGAGGATGTCGAACACGCCGTTGGTGAAGACGATCCGCCGGCCCTGGCGGTGGAGGTACTCCACGCGCTCGGCGAGCCGCTCCGGGTCGTGCACCACCTTGTCGTCGGCGAAGAGGCGCTGGCGAAGCTCGAGCGCGGAGCAGCGCGCGGTGGAGTCCTTGCCGACGACCACGCCGGCGGCGGCCGACGCGAGTTCCGCCGCCGCCGCCGTCTGCGCGCCGCCGGCGAGCGCCAGCGTGAGCGCCGCGGCGAAGGTGTCGCCGGCGCCGGTGCTCCGGCTCTGCCGCTCGGGACGGGCGAAGGTGCGGTACGGCGGCGCGTCCGCCTCGAACACGAGGGCGCCGTCGACGTCGAGGGTCACGGCGGCGATCTCGGCGCCGCTGAGCGTCAGCAGGTCGGCGCCGCGCTCCGCGAGCTGCGAGAGGCGGCGCTCTCCCGGCAGCTGCGGCAGGCCGAGCCAGCCGGTCGCCTGCTGGTAGTTGGGCTTGACGGCCGTGACGCCGATGTCGGCGTACCGCAGCCCGTCCTTGGCGTCGACGACGACCACCTTGGGCTCCCGCCGCTGGAGCGCCCTGAGGCGCTCGAGCACGGCGGGCGTGATCGTCCCGTACCCGTAGTCCGAGACGATGATCGCGTCGGCCCAGGCGTGCGCCTGTGCGAGGCGCGCGAGCAGCTTCGGCCTCCGCGCCCGCATCGACCGCGTCCGTGTCGCCGTGGTCGAGACGCAGCAGCAGCTGGCCCTGCGCCACCACGCGCTGCTTGGCCAGCGTGTGCCTGCCCGGCTGGACGACGAGCAGGTCATCGGCCACGTCGTCGCGCCGCAGGACGGCGCGCAGCGCCGCGGCCTCGGCGTCGTCGCCGGCCACGCCGAGCAGCGAGACGTGAGCCCCGAGGGCGCGCACGTTGGCGGCGGCGTTCGCGGCGCCGCCCGGTTCGTCGTGCCGCAGCTCGACGTCGACGGTCGGCACCGGCGCCTCGCGGGCCAGCCGGCGGCTCACGCCCTCCAGGTACACGTCCACCATCAGGTCCCCGAGCACGGCGACCTTGAGGCTGGGGAAGGCACGGATGAGCTGGGAGAGGTTGGCTGTCGGTGTCCTCGTTCTCACCCTTGTGGAGTTCCTTCTTCTCCTCGAGTAAAACCGCCTTCCGTTCTCGGGAGGTTCCATCCCGCGCCGCGGGGTAGGTAGCAACAGGAAGGGACGCACAGGCGTCCGAGGAAGACTCGTGACATCGTTTCCGGAGGCGATGGCTCGTCCAGCCGTGACAGACCGGGTCGAGGCCCGCAGACGGCGCCGCCGCGAGGCGCGGCGCATGGCGGTGAAGTACGCGCTCATCTACGCGGTGTTGTCCATCGCCTGGATCGTCCTGTCCGACCGCATCCTGGGGTCGTTCGGGCTGCCCCAGGACCTCGAGATCGCGCTGGCGTCGGCCAAGGGCATCCTGTTCGTGGCCGTGACCGCCACGATGCTGCTGGTCCTCGGGTTCCGCTACTTCAAGAACCTGGAAGTGACGCAGGAGCGCTACACGCGGCTGTTCGAGAACGCGGTGGAGGGGCTCACCCTGTTCGAGGTCGTGCGCGACCACGAGGGCGAGCTCGTCGACCTCGAGCTGGTCGACATGAACCCGACGCAGCGGGAGCGCACGGGGCTGACGCGGCAGGAGGCCGTCGGCAGACGGCTGAGCCGGCCCGACGGCCTCGACGAACGCACGCGCTCGTATCTGGAGGTCGTGGCGAGCGCGGCCGGCAGCGGTGGCCCGGCGCGCTCCGAGCTCTACGTGCGCGAGGACGACGCCTACGAGCTCCTCGAGGCGTACCCCGTCGGGCGCGACCGCTGGGCGCTCTCGGCGCTGGACATCAGCGGGGTGCGCCACGCCGAGCGGGCGCTGCGGCGGCAGGAGGACAGCATCCGCCGGGCCTACGTCGACGTCATCGACGCCGTGACCGGCGGCAAGCTCATCCTGCTGACGGACGAGGAGCTCTCCGGCCAGCTCGGCGTCCCGCTCACCGACCCCATCGAGTTCCTGGCGCCGCGCGACCTCTCACGCGCGCGCGGCGTCATCGCCCGCGTGGCGGCCGAGAAGTTCCCCGACTGGGCCTCGGTCACCGACATCCGCACGCCGGTCGGCGAGGCGCTCGTCAACGCCCTGCGTCACGCCGGGGGCGGGCTCTACCAGATGTACGCGCACGGCGACGTGCTGCAGGTCGTGGTGCGCGACGAGGGGCCGGGCATCGACTTCCGCACGCTGCCCAAGGCCACGCTGCAGCGCGGGCTTCTCCACCGCTTCGAGTCTGGGCATGGGGTTCACGATCATGCTGCAGGTGTGCGAGCGGGTGCTGCTGAGCACGCACCCGGGGCGCACCACCGTCGTCCTCGAGTTCACGCGGCCCAAGCCGCAGCAGGACGAGGTCGAGGCGATGGGCGAGCTGGACGTGAAGGCCTGCTAGCCGGCGGCGGAGAGGCCCGCGGCGCAGGACCTGGCGGCAGAGCCGCCGGTCAGTGCGGGCGGGAGACGTCCGCGACGAACGCGCGGAAGGCCGCGAGGTAGGTCTCGACGTCGGCTTCGGTGGCCTCCACCGACATCGCCGGCCCCGCCGTGCTGATCGCCTCCCACACGCCGCGGTTGGCGAGGTAGAGCCGGAGCAGCGCGTTGAGCTCCGGCTGCTCGTCGGCGTCGGCCTCCGCCGCGTCGCGCGGCAGCCGGCCGCTGAGATTGACGCCGCTCCTGGGCCCCAGGCGCTGGACCTTCCAGGGCAGGCCGGCGTCGTCCACGGCGGCCTCGAGGCCGTCGGCCAGCTTCGCTCCGAGCGCCGCCGCGCGCGCGTACGCCTGCGGGAGTGAGCACCTCGGTGAGCACGGCGCGGGCGGCCGCCATGCTGAGCGCGTTGGCGAACATCGTGCCGCCGGTCGCGAGCTCGCCGGCCTCGCCCGCCAGGCTCCTGCCGCTCTCGAACGCGCGCTGGAGCTCGACGGTCATGCCGTAGGCGCCGAGCGGCAGCCCGCCGCCCACCGCCTTGCCGACCACGACCAGGTCGGGCGTGAGCCCCCACAGCCCGGTGAGGCCGCCGGGGTGGCAGATCAGCGTGTGCGTCTCGTCGAGCGCGAGCAGCGTCCCCGCCTCGCGGCTGAGGCGCCGCAGGGCGTCGTGGAACCCCGGCTCGGGGAGCACGACGCCCTCGTTGGTGAGGGCCGGCTCGGTGTACACGCAGGCGTACTCGCGGCTCGCCAGAGCCGCCGCCAGCCGGCTCACGTCGTTGAACGGCACCACCTGGATGTCGTCGCCGGCGCCGGGGGCGAGGCCCAGATACGAGAGCCGCCCCTCGCCGGCGTAGCCGGCCAGCATCTCGTCGCCGTGACCGCCGTAGTTGCCGGTGAAGGTGAGGACCTTGCTCCGGCCGGTCGCGTGCCGGGCCAGCCGGAGCGCCTCGGTGTTGGCCTGCGAAGCCGACAGGGTGAACTGCCAGACGGGCAGGCCCCAGCGCTCCGCGAGCTGGTCGGCGACGACGATGGCGTCCTCCGTGGGGAGCATGAACTGGGAGCCGTTGGCCACGCGCTCCTGCACCGCTCGCACCACGGGCTCGGGGTCGATGCCGCAGAACGTGCTCTTGTCCCCGACGTTGGTGTCCAGGAAGCGGACGCCGTCGACGCAGGTGAAGTGGGCGCCGTGGCCCTCGTCGATCCACACCGGCGGATGGGCGAAGTAGCTCGCCATCCAGCTCATCGGCACGCCGTGAGGCATGCGCGCCCGCGCGCGTTCGCGCAGGTCGAGGCAGCGCGGATGCTCGCGCGCGTAGCGCTCGCTCTCACGCTCCCACAGCGTCGCGACGACCTGCGGGTCGACTCCCGACCGTTCGTCCATCGGCGCATCATACCAACCTCCCCTCACGCCGCGAGCACGCACCGGCGGGGAACGGACCTCACGATGGCGTGAGAGCGACGGGAGGGCGCGCGGCCGCGCGCCACGTCGCGCCGACAAGTGCGGGAGACGGCACGGCCGCCCGCCCTCGTCGCCGCCGCGGCGCGCGATGTGCTCCTCAGTTCGTCACCAGCCCCAGGTCCCTGAGGCGACGCACCACGCCGGCACCGCGAACGTCACGGCGGCGAGGACGGCGATGACGGCCGCCGCCACCCAGCGCCTGGTGAGCAGACTTCTGATCGTCATGGTCCCTCTTCGGTCGAACGGGCCTACGTCTCTCACTGTACCCGCGCTCACTCCCGCCGAGTGGCGCCGGTCGCTTCGGTCCCGACCGGGCATGTGGCAAGCTGGTCGTTGCCGTCCGACGCCCTCAGAGGGGCGCATGACCGACAAAGGAGCGAGGGTGATCAACGAAGTCCTCAGGCTGCTCGACGCGCGCTGCTCGACGCGCGCCTACGAGCCGGCGCCTCTCACGGCCGACGAGAAGCAGGCGATCCTCCACGCGGCGATGAGGGCCCCGACCGCCGGCAACCTCATGCTGTACTCCATCCTGGAGATCGAGGACCAGGCGCTGAAGGACCGGCTGGCGGTGACCTGCGACGACCAGCCGTTCATCGCGAGGGCGCCGTGGGTGCTGCTGTTCGTCGCCGACCTGCAGAAGTGGATGGACCTGTTCGCCGCCTGCGGCTGCGACGACCTTCCCGGCGTGCCCGCGGGCGCGACGCCCGGCCTCGGCGACCTCATGATGGCCTGCAACGACGCCCTGATCGCCGCGCAGAACGCGGTCGTGGCGGCGGAGTCGCTGGGCATCGGCTCGTGCTACATCGGCGACATCATGGAGCTCGGCGAGGAGCACGCCGAGCTGCTCCAGCTGCCGCGCTGGACGTTCCCGGCCGCGCTGCTCTGCTTCGGCCGCCCGAGGACGCGTGCGCACCGGACGGAGCGGTACGAGCGGCACGTGGTGCACAAGGACGGCTACCGGCGCCTCACGCCGGACGAGCTCGCCGAGACCTCCGCCGAGCTCGACGCGCTGCACGGCGTGCGCGAGGCGCGGGACGGCGTGCGCGGGTGCGTCCAGGACGTCTACGCGCGCAAGTTCACGGCGGACTTCGCCGTCGAGATGAACCGCTCCGTCGCGTGGTGGCTGGAGCGCTGGCTGCACGGCGAGGCCGGGTGACCCGAGCGCTCCGGGGAGGTCTGTCCGGCCCCTGCCTGTGCTATTCTCGGGCGTCGTGAGCACTTCTTCACAAAGCCCTCCAGAACGCAGCGACTTCATCCGCGACATCGTCGCCGCCGACCTGCGCGACGGCCGCATCAGCGAGGTCGTCACGCGCTTCCCGCCGGAGCCCAACGGCTACCTGCACATCGGCCACGCCAAGTCGATCTGCCTCAACTTCGGCATCCCGCAGGAGTTCGGCGGCCGCTGTCACCTGCGCTTCGACGACACCAACCCGATGAAGGAAGAGCAGGAGTACATCGACGCCATCGAGGCGGACGTGCACTGGCTCGGGTTCGACTGGGGCGAGCACCTCTACTTCGCGTCCGACTACTTCGAGCAGCTCTACGAGTGGGCGGTCGACCTCATCCGGGCCGGCAAAGCCTACGTCGACGACCTCTCCGCCGACGAGATCCGCGAGCACCGCGGCACGTTCACGGAGCCGGGCCGGCCGAGCCCGTGGCGGGACCGGCCCGTGGACGAGAGCCTCGACCTGTTCGCGCGCATGCGCGCCGGGGAGTTCCCGGACGGCGCGCGCGTCCTGCGCGCCAGGATCGACCTCGCGTCGCCCAACATCAACCTGCGCGACCCCGTGCTGTACCGCATCCTGCACGCGGAGCACCCGCGCACGGGCGACGCCTGGTGCATCTATCCCATGTACGACTTCGCCCACGGCCAGTCAGACGCCATCGAGCACGTCACGCACTCGCTGTGCACGCTCGAGTTCGAGGCGCACCGGCCGCTCTACGACTGGTTCATCCAGAACCTGCCGGTGCCGGCCGAGCCGCACCAGTACGAGTTCGCGCGGCTCCACCTCACGCACACCGTGCTGAGCAAGCGCGTACTCATGCGGCTCGTCAACGAGGGTAGCGTGCGCGGCTGGGACGACCCGCGCATGCCCACGCTCTCGGGCATCCGCAGGCGGGGCTTTCCCGCCGAGGGCATCCGCGAGTTCGCGACGCTGGTCGGCGTCGCCAAGACCGACAGCGTGGTCGAGGTCGAGTACCTCGAACACACGGTGCGCGACGTGCTGAACCGCAAGGCGCTCCGCCGCTTCGGCGTGCTCGAGCCGCTCAAGGTGGTCCTCACCGACTACCCGGAGGACCGGGTCGAGGAGATGGACGTGCCCAACAACCCCGAGGACCCCGGGGCGGGCACGCGCAAGGTGCCGTTCGGCCGCGAGCTCTGGATCGAGCGCGGCGACTTCATGGAGGAGCCGGTGCGTAAGTTCTTCCGGCTCGCGCCTGGGCGCGAGGTGCGGCTGCGGGCGGCCTACTTCATCACCTGCAACGAGGTGGTCAAGGACGACGAGGGCCGGGTCGTGGAGCTGCGCTGCACGCACGACCCGGCCACACGCGGCGGCGACGCGCCCGACGGCCGCCGCCCCAAGGCCACCCTGCACTGGGTCGCGGCCGCCCGCGCCGTGCCGGCCGAGGTGCGCGTGTACGAGCACCTCTTCACGGACCCGTTTCCGGGCGCCGACGGCCGCGACATCTTCGACACCGTGAACCCAGACTCGGAGAAGCTCCTCCGCGGCTGCTTCGTCGAGCCGTCGCTGGCGGAGCTGCCCGTGGGGGAGACCGTCCAGTTCGAGCGGCTCGGCTACTTCTGCCCGGATCCGGACTCCTCGCCGGGCTCACTGGTCTTCAACCGCACGCTCACGCTCAAGGACACCTGGGCGAAGCTGCAGAAGCAGGGGCGACAGGATGGCTGACGAGGACGAGGTCCAAAAGACCCAAGGCTACGCGGCGGACGATCCCTTCCTTCTCTGGGTGCTCATCGCCCAGACCAGGGATGCGATCCTGAAGGCGCGCCAGCGCGACTACGGGCGCTACGGCATCAGCGACGACCGGCGCGCCGTCCTCTACATCATCATGAACAACGGGGGCTCCGCGGCGCCGGTCGTCATCGCCCGCAACCTCTTCCGTGAGCTGCACTCGGTCACCGAGATGGTCAAGCGGATGGAGAAGGACGGCCTCGTGCAGCGCCGCAAGGGGACCGGCCGGTCCAAGGTCGAGGTGACCATCACGCAGCAGGGCATCGACGTGTTCGAGCAGTCGCACCGCAACCAGACCGACCAGAGGATCTTCTCCGCTCTCACCAAGCAGGAGCGCGAGAGGCTCTCGACGTACCTCTGGAAACTGCGCAGCCGCACCCTCCAGGACCTGGGCATCCCGGAGTGGTCGCTCGACCTGCAGAACCCGCACGAGTAGGTCCGGCCGACGGCCGGATGGTTGAGCGTTTCGCCTGCTGGGGGTACACTCTCGGACGCCGCTGGCGAGTGGCCTAATTGGCAAGGCACCTGACTCTGGATCAGGGGATTGAAGGTTCGAGTCCTTCCTCGCCAGCCATCTCTCTTGCCTTCTTTCCGTCGTGTGGCGCCACGTTGGCGTGGATGGCGCGTCCCAGACCGGCGGTCCGTGGTCAAGCTGAAGTGACGGCGGGCTGACCGTGGCCTACGTCGGGCAGTTCCCGGCCCCGCGGCGGCGGCGGAGCTCGAAGCCTTCACTCACGTTGACGACGTCCTTCACGCGGCCGTTCGCGAACGACCACACGTGGCTGAAGGGCAGCTCGAAGGTCTCCAGGGTCTTGCGCAGCGCACGCGGTAGCTCCCGGTGACCGCCAGGCGGGCGCGACGCTCGTTCTGCGACCAGGACCTCACTCGCGCGCCGACGAGCTCGAACTGCGCGGGAAGCGGTCCGAACAGATCCAGCGCCGCCACCTCCCCGGCCGGACGCGAGCGCGCCCGGCGGATGTCCAGACTGCGGATCTCCCAGCAGGCGGGCTCGGGCCCATCCTGGTCGAGCATGGCGAGCACGTCCGCGTCGGCGCCGAAGCCGAGCGCGCGATAGCCGCGACGGATGGGCTCGAAGATGTCCATGTCGTTGATGTTCCCCGAGACGCCGGTTTGCCCTACCCGGGTACAGTGACGGCAGTATCGAGGCAGCAAGGAGGACGCAAATGGCCCCACGTGATCTCTTCAGGGTGGAGGAGTGGGCGGTCCGCGAGAAGGGGCTCGATCTCGGCCTGCTGGCGCAGAGCGAGTCGATCTTCGCGCTCTCGAACGGCCACGTCGGGATCCGTGGGACGCTGGACGAGGGCGAGCCGTCCGCCCTCAGCGGCACGTACCTGAGCGGCTTCTTCGAGGCGTATCCGATCACCTACCCCGAGCGGGCGTTCGGGTTCCCCGAGGCCGGTCAGACGATCGTCAGCGTCCCGGACGGCACGCCGATACGGCTGCTGATCGAGGACGAGCCGCTGGACGTCCACCGGGGGAGCCTCCAGGAGCATGAGAGGATCCTCGACCTGCGCACCGGGATCCTCAAGAGGCACCTCCTCTGGCAGTCCATCGGCGGCCGCTCCATCCGCGTGACCAGCAGGCGCCTCGTCTCGTTCCGCTATCGCAGCGTCGCGGCGATCAGTTACGAGGTGGAGGCGCTGGACGCGCCCATGAGCGTGGCGCTGCAGTCCAGCCTCGTCGCCAACAGGAGCGACGTGGTGGCGACGGTCGACCCGAGGGGCGCGGCGGCTCTCGGCGCCGTGCTCGAAGGCCGCCTCCACGCCCACCACGACGCCCGCGTCGTCCTGGTGCACACCACGAAGACGAGCGGTCTTTCGGTGGCGTCCGGGATGGACCACGTCATCGAGGGCGGGGCGGACATCGACCCACTGGTGGAGAGTGAGCCGGATCTCGGTCGGCTCACCATCTCGGTGACGCTGACCCCCGGCAGCCCTCTCCGCTTCGTCAAGTTCCTCGCCTACCACTGGTCCTCTCAACAGTCGGTGGAATGGCTGCGAGACGAGGTGGACGGCAGCCTGCAGAGCGCGGTCATGGAGGGCTTCGACGGACTGCAGAAGCGCCAGGAGGACTACCTGGGCGAGTTCTGGTCGAGGGCCGACATCGCGATCGACGGTCACGCGGACCTGCAGCAGGCCGTCCGCTTCGGCCTCTTCCAGACCCTGCAGGCGAGCGCCCGCGCGGAGGAGCGCGCGATCGGCGCAAAAGGCCTCACCGGGACGGGCTACGACGGGCATGCGTTCTGGGACACGGAGTCCATGGTCCTGCCCGTCCTCACCTACACCCAGCCCGGTCTCGCCAAAGAAGCGCTCATCTGGCGCCACTCCACGCTCGGGCTCGCCCAGGACCGAGCGCGCCAGTTGGGCCTGCACGGAGCCGCCTTCCCCTGGCGGACGATCCGTGGCGAAGAGTGCTCCGGCTACTGGCCCGCCGGGACCGCCGCGTTCCACGTGAACGCCTCCATCGCGGACGCGGTGCGCCGCTACGTCCTGGCCACGGGAGACCTGGACTTCGAGCGCGACTTCGGGAGTGACCTCCTCGTCGAGACCGCGCGTCTCTGGCGGTCTTTGGGCCACTTGAGAGAAGACGGCTGCCTTCTGCATCGACGGAGTGACCGGCCCGGACGAGTACACCGCGGTGGTCGACAACAACGTGTACACGAACCTGATGGCCCAGGCCAACCTGCGCGCCGCCGTCGCCGCGCTCGGCCGGCACCCCGAGGCGGCGCGGCGGCTCGGTGTGACCGAGGAAGAGATCGACTCGTGGCGCGCCGCCGCCGACGCCGTCAGCGTCCCCTACGACGAGCATCTCGGGCTCCATCCGCAGGACCAGGACTTCCTCACCCACGAGCGCTGGGACTTCGAGAACACGCCGGCGGAGAACTACCCCCTGCTCCTGCACTACGGCTACTTCGACCTCTATCGCAAACAGGTGGTGAAGCAGGCGGACCTGGTCCTCGCCCTCTACCTGCGCTCCTCGGCCTTCTCGGCGGAGGAGAAGCTGCGGGACTTCGACTACTACGAGGGGGTGACCGTGAGGGACTCCTCGCTCTCGGCGGCCATCCAGTCGATCATGGCCGCCGAGGTCGGGCACCCGGACCTCGCGCTCGCCTACCTGGCCGAACGCCGCCTTCATGGACCTGCACGATCTGGGCCACAACATCCGCGACGGCCTGCACATCGCCTCCCTCTCGGGCGCGGCGCTGGCCGTCATCGCCGGCCTCGGCGGCCTGCGCGACGACGGCGACGTGATCTCCTTCTCACCGCGGCTGCCGGAGGCGCTCCCTCGGGTGGCGTTCCAGATCACGTTCGGCGGCAACACGCTGCACGTCGAGCTCACTTCCTCGGGCGCGTCCTACACGTCGAGGGAAGACGGGAATGCGCTGCGCTTCCTCCACGACGGCGAACCGGTCGACCTCGCCCCCGGCGAGACCGTCGTGAGGCCGTTGCCTCGCGTCGAGGTTCTCCCCGCGCCGGAGCAGCCCGCCGGTCGTGCCCCCGACCCCTGGCCCAGGCCGCCCGGCGCTCCCGGCGACTGGGTCGAGTGAGTTGCGGAGAGCCTCGTCCACGCCGGCTTCTGACGCTTGATCGCCCTGCTGGGAGGGCTCGGCGCCGCCCTGGCCTGGGGGACGGGCACCTTCTGCTCGGCTCGCTCCAGCCGCAGCATCGGCGCCTGGAGCGTCGTCGGCTGGGTGATGCTCTTCGGGCTGGTCGCCAACCTCGTCGTGATCGCGAGCGGACCGTCGCCGGGCTCTCTCGTCGCGGCCGACATCGCGTGGATGCTCGTGTCCGGCCTGGGCAACGCCGCGGGACTGCTCCTCGAGTACACGGCGCTCCGCAGCGGCAAGGTCGGCATCGTGACGCCGCTGACCTCGACCGAGGGCGCCCTCGCGGCGCTCCTGGCCGTGGCGGCCGGCGAGGCCCTCGGCCTCGCCCCGGCCGGCCTTCTGGCGATCATCGCGCTGGGGGTGGTGCTGGCGGGGGTGGCCCCCGAGGAGCAGCCGGTGCCGGACCAGCGCGCGTGGCTCACGTTCTCGCTGGCGGGGCTGGCGGCGCTGTCGTTCGGCGTCGGCATCTTCGCGACGGGGCGCCTGAGCGCGTCGCTCCCCGTCGGCTGGGCGGTTCTGCCGCCTCGCCTCGTCGGCGTGGCGGTCGTGACCATCCCGCTCGCGCTCTCCCGGCGACTCCGTCTCAGCCGAGCGGCGCTCCCTCTGGTCGTGTTCACCGGCGTCGCCGAGGTGCTCGGCTTCGTCTGCTTCGCCGTCGCCGCGCGCGAGTCGGTCGCCGTCGCCGCCGTCCTCGGGTCGCAGTTCGCCGCCGTCGCCAGCATGGCCGCCTATCTGCTGCTGCGCGAGCGACTGACCCGGCTGCAACTGGCCGGCGTCGTGCTGATCCTGGCCGGGGTCGCGGCGCTGGCGTGGGTCATGGTGGGGTCCTGAGCCGGAGCGCTT
>CAVXRL010000008.1:0-506942 GCA_963764225.1 uncultured Actinomycetes bacterium | reverse complement strand
GCCTCCGCTCGCCGTAACCGGGCGTCGCGGCCCGCGCGAACCGGCACGCCGCCGACGTAGCGGCGCCCGCGAGGGCACAGAGCGTTCGGACTGCGTACCTTCGAACGTACGCTTCTCTGCCGGTTGCGTACGTCCCGACGTACGCACCCCTACAGCACACACATGCTGCTGGCGACTCCACCGCGAGCTCCGGGCTCGGGTTACCTCCCCCTCAGGAGACCTCCACGTATACTGGACGCTCATGCCCCGCACGACCCCTACGCTCGGCCTCCCCAGCGAGGTCATCGACCACCTCGAGAACGTCGCCGCCAACCTGCAGCTGATCGCCGACCTCTGGTACGGCGACGCGTCGCTGGCGGTGGTGAGCCGGGCGGGCGACCTGGCGATCCTGGCCGACGCCCGCCCCAGCACCGCCGCCGACCCCGTCCGGGAGTCGCGCGCAGGGCGCGTGCTCGCGCGCGACGACGAGCCCGAGGCCTACGAGGCCGCGGCCACGCAGCAGGCGGTTCTGGGCACGCGCCGCAGGGCGCCCTCCGGCGTCTGGCAGACGACCGAGGCGTACCCGGTCGGCTCACCGGTCGTCACCGGGGTCGTGCTCCGCACCTTCGGCGAGCAGGTGGAGAACACGACCAGCCGCATGGAGAACGCCTTCATCGAGGCGGCGCGCGAGCTGCTCGCCACGCTGCGCGAGGCGCCGCTTCTCGACCAGCGCAGCGGCAAGCCCTTCTCGGCCCTGCGCCGCGCCGGCGACGGCGTGCTCCGCGTCAGCCCGCGCGGGATCGTCACCTACGCGTCACCGAACGCCGTCGGCATCATGCGTAACGCCGGGGTGGAGACACGGGTCACCGGGATGCACGCCTCGGAACTGCCGGGCGGCGGCCGGGGCATCTCGCCCGTGCTCGGCACGTCCGGGGCCCTGGCCTCCGAGCAGGAGGTCGCCGGGCACATCCTCGGCTACCGCTCCCTCTCACTCGTCGGCGGCGTACTGGTGCTGGTCGAGGACCTCACCGAGGCGCGCCGCCGCGAGCGCGAGCTCACCGTCAAGGAGGCGACCATCCGGGAGGTCCACCACCGGGTGAAGAACAACCTCCAGACCATCGCCTCGCTGCTGCGCATGCAGGCGCGGCGGAGCGGAAGCGAGGAGGTCCGGCGCGCGCTGGCCGAGGCCGTCGAGCGCGCCGGCTCCATGGCGACCGTGCACGACATGCTGGCGCACTCCCGGGAGGAGTGCGTGGACTTCGCCGAGGTGGCGCGCCGCGTGGTCGTCCTGGTCAAGACGAGCGTCGTCGGCGACGATCCGCGGTTCGCCGTGCGGGTGTCCGGCGTGACCGGGCCCGTCGACGCCGGACCGGCGACCTCGCTGGCCCTCGTGCTCACCGAGCTGGTCCACAACTCCCTGGAGCACGCGTTCGGGCCGATCGACCGCGGGACGGTCTCCGTGGACCTGTCGCGGGACAGCGAGGGACTGCTGCTGATCGTGCGCGACGACGGCCGGGGCCTGCCGGAGCACTTCGACCCGGCCCGCTCCCGCGGACTCGGCCTCTCCATCGTGCGGACGCTCGTGGAGGAGGACCTCGGAGGCTCGCTCTCGTTCGCGGCCGGCGAGGGCGCCGGCATCTCCATCCGTGTACCGCTCGGCCGTGGCGGGGAGAGTGTGTGACGACGAAGGAGGACGAACGCCGATGCGCGTGCTGATCGCCGAAGACGAAGCTCTCATCCGTATGGACCTGCGCGAGATGCTGGAAGAGGAAGGCCACGAGGTCGTCGGAGAGGCCCGGGACGGCGCGGAGGCCGTCACGCTCGCCCGCGCCTCCAGCCCCGACATCGTCTTCATGGACGTCAAGATGCCCAACGTAGACGGCATCGAGGCGGCGCGGACCATCAGCGCCGAGTCCATCGCACCCGTGGTCATGCTCACCGCGTTCTCGCAGGCGGGGCTGGTGGAGGACGCCGCCCGCGCCGGGGCGATGGGCTACGTGGTCAAGCCGTTCACGCGCAACGACATCGCCCCGGCCATGCAGGTGGCCGTGAGCCGCTACGCCGAGACGCGCCTGCTCACGCAGCAGGTGGGAGACCTCAAGGAGCGGCTCGAGACGCGCAAGCTGCTCGACCGCGCCAAGGGCATCCTGATGGCCGGCGGCCTCAGCGAGCCCGAGGCGTTCAAGCGGCTGCAGAAGCTGGCCATGGACAAACGGAGGAGCCTGCGGGACGTCGCCCAGGCGGTCATCACCGCCGACGAGCTGCAGAAGTAGAGGTTCCCTTGTCCGCGCAAGCGGGTACGTGCTAAAGTGTTCGTCGGCACAACGACGTGCCGAGCGTAGAGAGCAACGGTGCTCTCCGGTCATTGGCGACCGGGGGGCTTTTTTCATGCCCCCACCGGCAACGCCAGCAAGTCCCGCCCCGGCGGGTCGACAGACGGAGGCACAAGTGACCACCAGCGGCTACAACCCCACCGCCATGCCCGGTCCCGAGACGCGCTACGTCCCGCGGATCCCCGACTTCACGCCGCGCTCCACCGACGGCATCGTCACCGACGGCTCCAGGGCGGAAGGCGACTGAGGAGTCCACCACCTCGGTCACCGCGGCGTCGCCTGCGCCGCTGCGGCCCGTAGCGCCAGATCCGCCGAGGGGCGGGGCCGCGAGGCCCCGCCCCTCTCTCGTTCGCCGGGCCGCGAGGCCCCGCCCCTCCTCGTCCGCCGGGCCGCATGGCCCGCCCACACCTCCTCTCCAGCGGGAGGAGGAGCGCTCTCGAGCACCTCTCAAAACGTAGACACAGCGTGTCTACATCTCGGGGCTGTCGCGACGCGCGACGACAGAATGTAGAGCCGATGTATCGACGTCTTCAGAGCGACCCCACCTCACACTGGACCGCTTCTGGCAGGGGCGTTGGAGCCGGGGCCCAAGCGGTCGTCTGGACCTTCGGCCGAGGCTAGGCGACGGTGTCGGTCTCGGCCTCGGCGGCGGCAACGATGCGCTTGAAGACGGCGGCGATGTCCTGGCCGCCGTCGCCGGCCGATGCGGCCTGGCTGCAGTACTCGACGAAGGCGGCGGTCATGCGCGCCTGCAGGCCCAGGCCGGCGAACGTCTCCAAACGGCGCGCCGAGCCCGTGAGGTGGATGTCCACCGTCGCCTGGTCGCCGGCGTAGTCGCCCTCTTCGATGCGCCGCGCCGCGTCGTCGACATGGTCGAGCAGGAGCGCGGCCATGGCGGGCAGGGCGGCGGCGAACTCGCGCGGCGGGACGCCGCGTGCCCGCGCCAGCGCCGCCGCCTCCAGAAACCCGCCGAGCGCGGCGTAGTAGAACCCGAACGACGCCACGTACACCGCGTTCATCGGCCCCGGGTCCTCACCGGTGTACCGGCCGGCGCCGGCCAGGTCCGCGAGCACGGCCTTGTGCTCCTCGAAGGCTGAGCCGTCGCCGGCGTACAGGATCAGGCTGTCGGGCCGGCCGATGTGCCGCGGGTAGCCGGCGATCGCGCCGGAGAGCATGCGGGCGCCGGCGCCTGTCAGCCGCGCGAGCTGCGCCCGCACCTGGGCCTCGGTGCCGTTGGTGAACTGCACGAAGGCGCGCCCGGCGAGAGCGTCGAGCGCGCCGGGCGCCGCGAGCACCTCGTCCGCCGCCGGAAAGTCGGTGACGCACATGAGCACGAGCGGGGCCGCGGCGGCGGCTCCGGCCGGCGAGGCCGCACGCCTCGCGCCGGCCGCCTCCAACGCAGCCACCCGCTCCGAATCGCTCCGGTTCCACACCGTCACCTGGTGGCCGCGTTCCAGCAGCACGGCCGCCAGCCTGCTGCCCATCGCGCCCGTCCCGAGCACGCTCACCTGCGCCATGCGCCCTCCTTCTCTCTGCGCCGCGTCAACCGCCGACCGCGGCGATCGACTCCTCGAGCGCCGTCAGCCCCTGGTCCAGCTCCTCACGGCTGATGGTCAGCGCCGGGAACACGCGGATGCCGGTGCCTTGGGTCTGCCGCACGAACACGCCGCGGCGGAGGCACTCGGTGGCCACCGCCGCCGCCGTCTGCTCGCTCGTGAACTCCACAAGCAGGAGGAGCCCGACGCCGCGGGCCCCGGTCACCGCTGCGGGGAACCGCTCGCGCCACGTGGTGAGGCGCGCCAGCGCCTCGTTTCCGAGTTCCGCGACGCGCGCGGGCGCGTCGATCTCGATCAAGTGCCGGATGACCGCCTCGCCGACCGCGCACGCCAGCGGGTTGCCGCAGTACGTCCCGCCGTGGTCGCCGGCCTCCAGCCGGTCCGCCACGGCGTCCGTCATCGCGAACGCGCCGAGCGGGAACCCGCCGGCGATGCCCTTGGCCATGGTGAGCAGATCGGCCTCGGCGCCGGAGGCCGCGGTCGCGAACAGCGGGCCGGTGCGGCAGAAGCCGGTCTGCACCTCGTCCACCACGAGCAGAGAGCCGTTGGCGTGGCAGAGCCGTGAGACCTCGCGCAGGTACTCCGGCGGAGGCAAGCGCACGCCGCCTTCGCCCTGGACGGGCTCGACGATGACGGCCGCGACCTCCGCGTCGAGCTCTGCCTCCATCGCGTCCATCCGGCCGTAGGGCACGAACCGATAGCCCGGCATCTGCGGCCGGAACTTCTCGCGGTGCCGGGCCTGCCCGGTGGCCGACACCATGCTGATCGTGCGGCCGTGGAAGCTGCCCTCGGTGGCGATCACGTCGGTACGGCCGGTGGCTTTGCGCGCCAGCTTGACGGCCGCGTCGTTGGCCTCCGCCCCGCTGTTGGTGAAGAAGACGCGGGTGAGCCCGGCCGGCAGGATACCGGCGAGCAGCTCGAGGAGCCTCGCCCGCGCCGGTGAGTAGGTGAGCCCGGAGTCCGGGTTCTGGATGATGCGCGCGCCCTGCTCCGCCAGCGCGCGCACGATCACCGGATGGGCGTGCCCGATGCTGGTCACGCCCCAGCCGGCGGTGAGATCCAGGTACCGCCGGCCCTCCTCGTCCCACACCCACACGCCCTCGCCACGCGCGATGGAGATGGGCGTCTTGACGAAGAACGGCGGCGTGTGCGCGTTCTCGGCGGCGATGGTCTCGGACGTGCTCATGGTCTCCTCAAATCCTGGGGACGGCGTGCCGGCGGATGACTGCGGGGTCATTCTCGCACGCCCGAGGGCAGCGGCGAACGGGCGGGGGCTCTGGGGCCTGGTAGTCCATGCGAGCCAGGGGCGCCCGGGCTCTCGAGCCAGGCGTCCATACGAGCAACAGGGGGCGCCGGGGCTCTCGAGCAGGCGCCATACGAGCAAAGGGGGCGCCGGGGCTTGAGAGCCCCGGCGCCCCCCTTCAGAGAAGCGCCTCAGATGCAGAGCCGGCTCACTCCGGCGGCACCTCGAGGAAGGCGTAGTTGACGTCGATGCCCTTGCCCTTGTTGTAGGCGCGGCCGATCCAGTAGCCGACCAGGCAGACGATGAAGATGCCGGCCACCACGACGTACGGGGTCGTGCCCGTGAGACCGTAGTTGGCGTTGGTGAGGAACGCGATCAGAGCGGCGAGGCCGAACACGAAGCCGATCACGCCGAAGACCGTGACGAGCGGGAACCCGCCCAGCGTGTACTTGGCTCCGGGCGATGCCTCATAGAGCGCCTTGGCTCGATAGGGCAGCAGCGCGGCCGCGAGGCAGCTGATGACGAAGACGTAGCCGCAGGCGAGCGTCACGCCCAGAGTCATGCTCGTCCACCAGCCGAGGTAGTTGTAGCCGACGATGACGGCGCATCCGAGGACGAAGTAGATGAGGTGCGCGTTGACCGGCGAGCGGAAGCGCGGGTTCACCTTGGAGATCCAGGCGGGCAGCGTGCGGTCGAGCGACATGCCGACCATGACGCGGGTCATGCCGATGTAGCAGTTGCAGGTGATCTGCAACGAAGCGAGCATGAAGCTCACCGCCACGAGGATCGTGATGAACCAGTTGTTGGAGATCACGATCGCGAACATGCCCGGGAACGGCAGCACGCTGCCGATCCCATCTCCGGAAGCGCTCACCCCGTAATAGTAGGAGTGGGAGACGGCGTTGAAGAAGGCGGTACCCACGGCCCTCTCCTCGGCCCAGGCGATCAGCGCGAGGCTGCAGCCCATGGCGATCATCGAACCGACGATGATGAACATCTGGTTCTTGAAGACGCGGGCGCCCTTGATCTCGCCGCCCTGCTCCACACTGTAGGTGGCCCACTGCAGGCTCGTCCAGACGATCGGGATGGCGAGCAGCGTGGCCCCGAGCGCGAACGCCGGCAGCAGGTTGACCCCGGCGCCCTTCACATCGCTCAGCAGCCACTGATAGTAGCCGTCGCGCCCGTCGACGACCTTGGCGAAGTGGTTGATGTCGATGGCGAACTGCGCCGGGTTGGTGCGCAGGAACTGGACGAGCAGGATCACCACGAGGATGCCCGTGGCGGCGAACATGAAGTACTGCAGTCGCACGTAGTTCTTGAAGCCGGTCACCAGCAGGATGGCCATCGCGGCCGCCCCGATGATGCTCACGGTGACGACGCCGGCGGCCGACTGCACCCAGACGGCGGCGTCGATCAGGCCCTGGTTCTCCCAGTTGACGCCGAGCCCCATGAGCAGCGGGGCGACGCCGAGCGTGGCGAGCAGCCAGCCCGCCAGAGCGACCCACTGGAGGATCCAGATGACGAAACCGCTCATCACGACGGGGAACCCGATGGCGCCGCCGAGGACCCGGCTCTGGAAGACGTAGTCGCCGCCGGAGCGCGGCATGGCGGTGGCCATCCAGACGTAGGCGAGCGCGATCGGCAGCTCCAGGAAGATCGCCAGCAGACAGGCCTTCCACACGGACACCCCCGGGAACGCCGCCGGCGCCCACACGAACGTCCACGGGAAGATCACGCCCATGGTCAAGAAGTTGTACATGAACGCCGACCAGGGCGACATCACCCTGGACAGCCCCGAGGCCTTACGGCTGAAGACTTCGGGTTTGGCTGCGGTTGAAGCCATCTCTTCCCCCTATGTCAGTCTCTTGAGGACTTTGTGACAGATACGCCCTGGCTGCGCGTGCCCCGCTCACCCCGACGTCATCTGATAACCGACGATCTTGCCCGGCTCAAGTGTAAGGATGCACCCCCTCAGGACACCTTCGCCGTATTCGCTGCCCGGATTGACCACGGTGGTGCGCTTGATCTTGATGAGCCCGCGCGCTTCATGGATGTGCCCGCAGAGCTGCAGCAACGGCTGATGGCGCTCGACTGAATCGCGGACCGCATGGCTGCCGGCCGGCGCCGACTGCGCCACGCCGGCGACGATGATCGGGGACGGCGGATCGGTCGTCCAGTCCAGCTTGGGACAATCGTCGAGCGTCGAGTCGTACGGCGGTACGTGGAAGTTGAAGATCGCACTCGTGAAGTCGTCGATCCCCTGCACAGCCTCCTCGAGGTGTTTTGCCAGGGTCTCTTCGTCGGTCTCCCGAGGCGTGCCCCACGGCGTCGGGTTGCTGTAGCCGCAGTTCGCCATGGGGAAGGTGTCGTCCAGCATCACGACGCGACCCTCGCAGTTGATGACGCGCTCGCTCTGCTTCTCCTCGAGCGTGTCGACGAGTTCCTGCGGATCGTCGTTGCCGCCGGTCACGTACATCTTGATGTCCGTGCCCGCGAGACGCTCGTCGGCCAGGGCGATCCAGCGCTCGAGCCGCGCGTGCGCCTCCTTCTTGAAGGCCGCGTCAACGAGGCTCTGATCCTCCTGCATCGCGCGGATCTCGTCCTCCCCCACGATCACGTAGTAGAAGCCGAGCGTCTCGATGCGCTCCTTGAGAGCCGCAAGCTCGTCCTGTCCGTTGAGGTGCGACAGCTCCTCCTGGAGCGTGACGCGGTAGTGCCCGCCGCCTTCATCGACGATCGGCACCAGGAACTTGCCCTCGATGTCGCCGCCCATGATCAGGTGGTCGACCTTGTAGAACTTGGCCGAGTTGACGAACTTGCGGTACGTGCGCTCCGACCCGTGCACATCGGTCATGAAGAAGATGCGGATGCGCTTGCCGGCGGAGGCGCCCTTCTTGCTGAACAGTCCCATGCGTCATCCGCTCCCTAGTCCGTGGCTTGCGGGGTCCTGCATACCTCGCCCCGCTCACTAGCTCTTCCGTGCATCAGTCGATCTCGTTGTACCACTTGACTTTGTCGCCCACCCTGGCGCGGAGCTTCCAGCGCGTGCCCTTGGGATAGTCGTCCATCGAGCTCATGAGCTCTGCCACCCGGATGCTCACGATCTCCTTGTGGTCCTCCTCGAGGTCCAGGTGCGGCAGGTAGTCGCGCACCTTCTCGAGGTTCATCGTGGTGGTGCGCCACAGCCCCCACTCGCCGGCGCACAGCTTGGCGACGCGCTGCGAGTTGATGTGGTCCTCGTCGTCGCCGCAGATCTCGTGCTCGAGCAGCAGCATGATCGTGTCGATGATGTCCTTCTCGTTGATCTTGACGATCTGCATCTTCTCGAGCAGGAGCTCCGCCAGCGGGATGGTCGGCGTGTCGACCTCGAGCCGGCCCTTCCAGGGGATCGGGTGGCAGAAGTCGAGCTTGTCCATGAACACGTCGACGTGGATGTGGTTCGTGGGGTTGTTGAAGATGAGGCGCCCGCCCTCGGCGTGGAAGGCGTTGATCTCGAGGTCCTCGTCGTAGCCGATCGAGACGAAGAACTTGCGGATCTCGTCGTTCTGCTTGCCGTAGCCGGCGAAGTCGATGTCCGTGTAGACCCGGTTGAGCTTCTCCTGGATGTAACCGAACTTCGGGCAGTGGTGCCAGAAGGCGAGGGCGCCGATGATGCGCAGGTGGACGCCCGCCTCCTCGCCGGCCCTCACGACCTTGATGGCCTCTTCCTGGAACTTCTTCGCCAGTTCGGGGTCGACCTTGCCCATGCCGACGTCGGGACCGACCTCCCCGGCCGGCCGTGTCATCTCATCGCTCATCAACTGCCCCCACTCCCTAGACGGTCTCGAGCCACGACGGGAACGCCGGATTCGCGGCATTCTCGTGGAGGCGCCTGACCCTGTTCATCCCGTACTCGTAGAAGTCGAAGTCGAGCATCGACTGGCGTACCTGGATCATCGCCCAGATGCTCCACCAGAGATCGGCGACGATCTTGTGGAGCATCATGCGCGCGTAGCGTGACTCGTCGAACGTCCCGCAATACCGCGTGATGATGAACCGTTCTTCCTCCTCCGACAAGGGGTGCTCCACGCAGAAGTCGCCGAGGTCGAAGTACGGGTCGGTCTGGCCGCCGTACTCCCAGTCGATGACCCACATCTTGCCGCCCGGCTCGAGCATGAAGTTCTCGGAGAGCAGATCGCAGTGGCAGGCGACGCTGTGCGGCTGGTCGCGCTTCATGGCGGCCTCGATGCGGTCGCCGAGCGTGAGCATCCAGGTGATGTCGTCGGGGAACGGCGCGTCCACGCGGCGCGCCATCTCGAGGTACTCCCGGATCATGTCGAAGACGTAGATCTCGTTCACGAAGGTCGCCTTGTCGTGATACCGGCGCACCGCGTCGACCACCTTCTCCAGCCGGTCCTGGTGGCCGGCGAGGTCCTCCGGGTGCATGGTCCGCGCCTCGATGAACGGCACCACGGTGCACATCTCCGGCTCCAGGCTGTACAGCACCGGCGGCGAGACGCCGGCCTGGGCCGCGGCCAGGGCGTTCTTGTGCTCGACCTCGCGGTCGATGAAGAGGTCGCTGCCCTGGCCGGGGATGCGCATGACGTACTTGCCGCCCCACGGGAGGTCCGGGCGGCCGGTCACGGTGACGACGTAGTTGTGGTTGGTGATGCCGCCGCCCAGGGTCTCGTACTTGACCTCGAGGCCGTCCCAGTCGGAGATGCGGGCGATCGCCGCCTCCGGGGTCAGATGCTCCACCGCTGCCACCTCGTCCACCCTTTCGTCGCCTGCTGGTGCGCTCACGCCGGGACCACCTCGCACTGGGGCCCGGCGCGCTGGATCTGCTTGACCATCGCGGGGTCGATACCGTCGTCGACCAGCACCACGTCGATCTGGTCGAGCGGGCAGATGACCAGGGGGCCGACCAGTCCGATCTTGCTGGAGTCGGCCAGCACGATCACCTCTCCGCGGGTGCGCCGGATCATCGCGAGCTCGACGCTCGCGGCCGCCATGCTCGGCGTGGTGAGCCCCGCCCGCAGGTCGAGGCAGTCGGCGCCGAGGAACGCCTTGTCGGCGTACACCTGGCCGATCATGTCCAGCGGCCAGGTGCCCTCCACGGCGTCGAGCTGCGGCCGGTAGAGGCCGCCGAGGAACAGCACCTCGAGCTTGAGTCCGCGCGTGTCGGCGGCGATGGCCAGACTGTGCGTGACCACGCGCGCCTCGAGCTCCGGATCCACGTGCCGGAGGATGTTGACCACCGTGGTGCCGGAGCCGAAGAACACCGTGTCCCCCGGCTCGATCATCTCGGCCGCCACGGCAGCGATCGCGTCCTTCTCCGCGGCGTTCACGCCGACGGCCTCGTCCCAGCGCGGCGCGGTGGTGAGCTGCTTCTTCATCACCGCCCCGCCGTAGGTGCGGTCGAGCACGCCCTCCTGCTCGAGCAGCAGCAGGTCGCGGCGGATGGTGATCTCCGAGACGCCCAGGTCGTCGCTCAACTCGGGGACGCGGACGACGCGCTGGTCCTTGAGCGCCGCGACGATGCGCGCGCGGCGCTCTGCCGGCAACATCTCGCGCGGAGCTGGTGTGGCCACGCCGTCCCCCTTCGAAGCTTTACGCCTGCGCGCCATTCCCTTGGCTCCCCCGCAACGATCGAATCACTGACAATCACGATCGCTCAAAGATGATCGCATCCTACGGCCAGACGATCACTTGTCAAGGGACTTTCCTCGTAGGAGCGTGAGCGATGATGAAAGTTTTACACGCACCCGTGAATGATGTTGAACGAACGATCATCGAGAGCGGCGCCCGGCGGCCGGCGCGACGGCTTCTCCAAGCCTGCTCTCCCACACCGTGGGCATAACTGGGTAGTCGACGAAGGAGAGGCCATGGCCGAGTACGACGTGGTTGTGATCGGGAGCGGGACGGCCGCGCAGAACGTAGCGCCGCGCTGCGCCCGGAGCGGACTGCGCGTGGCGGTCGTGGACCGCCTTCCCTACGGCGGCACCTGCGCTCAGCGCGGCTGCGACCCGAAGAAGGTCCTGCTGGCGGCGGCGGAGGCCGTGAGCCGCGCCCGCGGCCTGGACGGCGAGGGGCTGGTGGGCCGGCCCCGCATCGACTGGCCGGCCCTCATGGCGCGCAAGCGCACGTTCACCGAGCCGGTGCCCGAGCGCATCGAAGGCTGGCTCCGCTCGGAGGGCATCGAGACGCTGCACGGTGAGGCGCGCCTGCGGGACGCGCACACCGTGGAGGTGGACGGCCGCGTGCTCGAGGCGCCGGACCTCGTGATCGCCGCCGGCGCCCGGCCCGTGGACCTGGACGTGCCCGGCGCTGAGCTGGTCACCACGAGCACCGGGTTCCTCGAGCTCGACGACCTGCCGCCGCGGGTCGTCTTCATCGGCGGCGGCTACATCTCGTTCGAGTTCGCCTGGCTGGCGCGCATGGCCGGGGCCGAGGTCAGCGTGCTGCACCGCTCGGCCCACGTGCTCAAGCGCTTCGACCAGCAGCTCGCCGACCGGCTCGTCGAGCGCTACCGCTCCCTGGGCATCGACGTGCGCACGGACGCGCCGGTCCGCGAGGTGGTGCGGCGCGGCGACGGCCTCGTCGCGGTGACGGACGCCGGGGAGGTGGCCGCCGACCTCGTGGTCCACGGCGCCGGCCGCGTGGCCGACCTCGAGGATCTGGGCCTGGAGGAGGCCGGCATCGAGTCCGGTCCGAGGGGCGTGCGCGTCGACGAGCACCTGCGCAGCCTCGGCGACGCGCACGTCTGGGCGGCCGGCGACGCGGCCGACAAGGGTCTGCCGCTCACGCCGGTGGCCTCCAAGGAGGGCAAGGTCGTGGCCGCCGGCATCCTCGGCGAAGACTCCGTCTACGACGGCCGCGCCGTGCCGAGCGTCTGCTTCAGCGACCCGCCGCTCGCCGGCGTCGGCATGAGCGCGGCACAGGCGGCCGAGCGGGGAGACTCCGTCCACGTCGAGCGCGCCGACACCGGCGACTGGTTCAGCCAGCGGCGCGTCGGCCAGACGCACGGGGGCATAGTCGTGATCACCGAGGTGGCCGGCGGCCGCCTGCTCGGGGGGCACCTGCTCGGCGTGAACGCCGACGAAGTCGTCAACGTGCTTGCACTGGCCGTCAAGCACGGGCTCACCGCGAGCGACCTCACGGCCATGTCCTGGAGCTACCCGACGGCGACGTCGGAGCTGTCCTACGTGCTCGGCTGATCGGGCCGGGCGGCGACGCGGGTGCCTCACGCTGCGTCGCGGCCCTCCCCCGCCGGCGAGGCGATGCGCAGCGCCTCCACGCGCGCTTCGTCCACCGCGACCACGGTGACGGGGAAGCCTTCGACCTCCACGGTCTCGCCGGCCTCGGGCACGCGGCCGAGCAGTTCGATGAGGTGCCCGCCGATGGTCGCCTCGCCGGAGTCGCCGATCTCCACGCCGAGCGCGTCCTCCACGTCTCCGAGCAGGGCGGCTCCGGGCACCAGCAGATCCTCGCCCTCGCGGCGGATGCCGGCGTCGTGCGCCCCCTCCGCCTCCTCCTCGTCCTCGAACTCGCCCACGATCTCCTCGATGATGTCCTCCAGCGTCACCAGCCCGACCGTGGTGCCGTACTCGTCGACCACCAGGGCCATGTGCTGCCGCTTCCGGCGCAGCTCGCGCAGCACCTCGTCGACCAGCATCGACTCGTTCACGCGCGTGAGCGGGCGCACGAGCTGCTCCAGCCCCGTCTCCGCGCCGGTCATCCCCAGCCGCAGCAGTTCCTTGAAGTTGACGACGCCGACGGGGTCGTCCAGGCGGTCGGCGGAGGCGCACAGCGGCAGCCTCGTGTGCAGGCTGGCGCCGGCACGCTGCACCGCTTCGGACACGCTCTCTCCGAGCACCAGGAAGTCGATCTCCCGCCTGGGCACCATCACCTGCCGCGCGCGCAGGTCGCCGAAGATGAGCGCGTTCTCCGCGTACTCGCGCTCGTAGGCGTCGATGAGGCCCTCGCCCACGCTCTGCGCGAGCAGCATGCGCAGCTCGTCCTCGGAGTGCGGGGCGTGCCCCACCTCACGCGCAGGCGGCACGCCGAACGGCTTGAGCACCAGGTTGCCGAGGCCGTTGAAGAGGTCGACCAGCGGCTTGGTCGCGAGGTAGAAGACCCGCATCGGTGGCGACACCGCCAGCAGGACGCCGGTGGTGCGAGCGATGGCCAGGGATTTGGGCGCCAGCTCGCCGAGCACCACGTGGAGCAGGGTGACGAACGCGAACGCGAGCACGAAGCTGAGCCCGACGGCCACCGCGGGCGCGACGGCGCCCACCAGCGGCACGAGCAGCCGGGCGAACGCCGGCTCGGCCAGCGCGCCGAGGCCGATGCTGGCCACGGTGATGCCGACCTGGCAGGCGGCGAGGTACGCGTCGATGTGCTCGACGGCGTGCCTCGCCGCCTGGGCGGCGGGTCTGCCGGCCTTCTCGAGCTCGATGACCTGCCCGAGCCGCACGCGGGTCACCGCGAACTCCATCGCCACGAAGAACGCGTTGAGGCCGACGAGCGCGGCGGCGGCGAGGATGCGGAGCACGTCGGTCATCTCTTGTCCGATCGCGCGGGGTCGTGATCCACCTCCCTGGGCATTCCCCGGGCCGCGTGAGCTTGACCGTCTCCGGGCGCCTGACCGTCGCCGGATGCGCGGTCCGGCTCCGCGTCGACGGCAAGAGTGCAGGAGCGACGCCGATATTGGGGCAGAGTAGGGCGAGGGGAACGCGCGGAACGCTCGCCGCCGGCTGCGGCGAGGGACCGCCGATCGCACGAGCCGGGAGGCGGCGCCTTGGGAGAGCGAGTCAGAGTACTCATCGTCGACGACCACGAGATGGTGCGGGAGGGCCTCAAGGTGCTCCTGGCCCGTGATCAGAAGCTCCACGTAGTCGGCGAAGCCCGCACGGGTCTCGAGGCGCTCAAGCTCGTACCCGAGGTGGAGCCGGACGTGGTGCTCATGGACCTCACCATGCCGGTCATGGACGGCGCCGAGGCCACGGCGCGCATCCGCAACGACTATCCGCAGGTGCAGGTGGTGGTGCTCTCCGGCTTCGCCGACACCACGCTCGTCGAGGACGCCCTCGACGCCGGCGCAGTCAGTTACCTCGTCAAGGACTCGCACCACGAGGTCGTCATCGAGGCCATCCACGACGCGGCCGAGGGTCGCGGTCACGTGGACGCCAGCGCGCTCCCGTCGATCCTCGACCGGCAGCGGTCCGCGCCGGGCCGGGACCTGACCCACCGGGAGCGTGAGGTGCTCGCGCTCGTCGTGGAGGGTCTCAGCAACTCCGAGATCGCCGAGCGCATGCGCTTGAGCACAGCCACGGTGCGCCTCCACGTGGGCCACCTGCTGGCCAAGCTGGAGGCGCCCAACCGCACCGCCGCCGCAGTCATCGCGGTGGAGAACGCGATCGTGTGAGGAGCCGGCGGCGGAACTGCCGCTTCGCTAGTCCGCCGCCGCCGTGATCTTCTCGCCGTCGAACACCGGCACGACGTCCACCACGTCGCACTCGAACGAGTACGGCAGCACGTCGTCCAGGCCCAGCCTCTTGAGGCGGTGCCGCTGGGCCGCCTTCTCGAGGTAGCCCAGCACGTCGCCCTCGGCCGCGCTCCAGAGGTCCAGGGCGGCCTCGGCCGAATCGCACTCGGCCCGGAACCGGCCGGTCGCCAGCAGCCTCCGCGTGAGCGCGCCCGCGAAGAGAGCGTCCTCCAGGCAGAACTTGTTCTTCCAGCCGGAGCACAGGATGACCACGTTCTTGTGCCGACGCACGAGCCACTCGGTGAGCGAGGAGATGTTGATGAAGGCGCCGATCGCGACGCTGCTCGCGTCCCCCGCGATCCTGAGCGCCCCGGTCCCGTTGGTCGTGCAGTAGACGAGCGTCCTGCCGCCGATCGCATCCTTGGCAAAGCTGAACGCCGAATTGCCGAAGTCGGCCCAATCGAGCTGCACGCCGTCCTTCTCGGACGCGACCAGGAACCCCTGCGCCTTGAGACGCCTCGCCTGATCGTGAGTTGCGACGGGGATGATCGCCTCCACCCCATTCGCCACAGCCGTGACGATGGTCGTCGTGGCGCGCAGGACGTCCACCAGCACGACGACGAAGTCACCCGTGGTCAGGATGTCCCGGAACAACCCCGGGGAGAAGCAGACCTCGACCGACCTTTGCTCCTGCACCTCTCGTCCTTTCGCGCCGCGACAGACCGGACGTCCGCTGGGCCGAGGAGAGACGCCTTCGTGATGGCGTCTGGTGGACCTAACTAGACAGCTCTCGAACTTCCGGCTCGAAGTCCAACGTCTGCTTGATGCCGAGAACTCGGCGTGATGTGGTCCTCGATCGGGAGGCCTCGACAGGCCGCTCCGCCAGCGGGTTCACGAGGCGCTGCCCTCTTCGAGAATCGCGTTCAGCCGCTCGATAAGCCCGGGTAGATCCTCGCGCACCGTCTTCCAGACGAGCGACAGATCGACATCAGCGTAGTCATGCACGACAACGTTGCGCATGCCGATCATCTCGCGCCAGGGAATCTCCGCGTGGGCCGCTTGCAGCTCCGCCGAGACACTGCGTGCCGCTTGGCCAATTAGCTGGATGGCGCGCACCACGGCGTAGCCGACGAGGCGATCGCTGGCGAAGCTCTCGGCCGTGTGCCCATCGCTGAACTCGAGCGCAGCCTCGGCGGCCTCCACCATCTGCGCGACGAAGACGCTGTCGCGCCTATGCGGCATAGGCGACCTCGGCGGAATCGACGACATCCTCACGGAAGAAGTGGCTAAGACTGGCCGGCGTATGCAGGTCCACCTCGCGGCCGAGGATCTCGGCGAGCTCGCGCTGCAGACCGACGAACTCGAAGAGGCCGATCCCAGAATCGGGGGAGAACTCGACCAGCACGTCGATGTCGCTCTCGGGGCCGAAGTCCTCACGAAGGACGGAGCCGAAGAAGGAGAGGCGGCGAATGCCGGCGCGCCGGCAGAAGGCAGCCAGTGCGTCTGCGTCGACATCGATCTGCAGGCTCACACCGCACCTCCTCTTCGCTCCCGAGAACTGTGACTTCTGACGACCGCATTGTACGTCACTTGGGGGCCCTCCCCGTCTGTGGTTTCGGCGTGCAAGAGCGACCGGGTAGGCAGAAGGAGCGTTCTTGCAGGGGGAACCGTTGTGGAAGTGACAACGTGGTGGGCCCAGCAGGACTCGAACCTGCGACCGACGGATTATGAGTCCGCTGCTCTGACCAACTGAGCTATAGGCCCACGCAGCCCGAATCCTACCGCCGTTGAGCGGCGAGTGCTCGTCGGGCCGCGGGCCGCGCGGGCTCTCGCCCGGCCCTCCTCTTGCCCCCGTGAGGTACTGTGTGTGGGACGACCGCCGCTGATGAACGAAAGCTGGTGATGATGGCCGACGACGAACCCGCCCTGCGGGGCACGCTCGCGCAGCGGCAGTGGCCCGCCTCCCAGATCATCCGCGTCACCGCGATCGTCACGCTCACCGTGCTGGCCATCGTGGGGATCCTCGAGTTCCTCTTCCAGATCCGCACGATCCTGCTCTGGGTGCTCATCGGCGTGATCCTGGCGATCGCGCTCCAGCCGGCGGTGGGCTGGCTCGTGCGCCACCGCTGGAACCGCATCCTCGCGTCGCTCGCGGTGTCGTTCGGCACCATCGCCGTGCTGCTCGGCGTCGTGATCGCGGTCGCCTACCCTGTCGTCTTCCAGGCCGACGACTTCATCCGCTCCCTGCCACGGATCCTCGAAGGCCTCTTCGGCGCCGGCGGGCAGCTCCACTTCCTGGAGACGCGCTTCCACGTCCTCGAGCGCGTCTCCAGCGTGTCGCCGCAGGAAGTGACCAACGTGGTGCTCGGCAACCAGGACACCATCCTCGCGGCGCTCACCACCGCGGCCTCGATCATCGCAGCCACCATCACCATCCTCACCATCATGGTGATGATGCTGATCGAGGGGCCGCGCGCGTGGGGCGCGATCCTCGACGCGATGGTCGAGGAGGAGCGCACCTGGGGCGAGCGCATCGGCGACAACTTCCTGCGCGCGACCGGCGGCTACGTGCGCGGCAACCTCGGCATCAGCGTCGTCGCCGGCCTCGCCTCGTACATCGTGCTCAAGGTCCTCGGCGTGCCCTACGCGGAGACGCTGGCCGTGCTGGTGGCGGTGCTCGACGTGATCCCTCTCGTGGGCGCGACCATCGGCGCCATCATCGTCACCATCGTGGGGTTCGCGCTCGGCGGCGCCGTGGACGGCATCGTGCTGGTGGTGTTCTTCGTGCTCTACCAGCAGTTCGAGAACAACGTGCTGCAGAACGTGGTCTACAGCAAGACCGTGTCGTTGAGCCCGCTCGTGGTGTTCATCGCGGCGCTCACCGGGGCCGCGCTCGGCGGGATCGTGGGCGTGCTGCTGGCGATCCCGCTCACCTCGGCCGGCTGGGTGCTGGCCCGCGACCTCATCGCCCTGCGCAAGGACCGGCGGAGCGGCCGCGAGCCGCTGGTCACCGAGCCGCCCCCGGACGCCGAGACGGCCGCGGATCTCGAGGCGGAGAACGAGGGATAGCAGGACCGCGGCAAGACGGTGTCGCTGAGCCCGCTGGTCGTGTTCGTTGCGGCGCTGAGCGCGCGACGCCCGGCGGGAACCCTTGCTCTCACTGCATCGTTCCTATATAAGAATCGTTAGCAACAGACGTTCGCTCCGTCGTGGGCGACCGTACCCCCATCAGGGATCCCGAGCGAGAGACGCCATGACCATGAGAGCGGATGAAGAGGCGCGTCGCGTCGAGCAGCTGGCACTCGCGCTTCGCGACTCCGGCCTTCGCCTCACGCATCAGCGTCTCGAGATCGTGCGCGTGATCGCCGCCGACAGGACCCACCCCGATGTCGAGACCGTGTACGAGGCTGTGCGGAAACGCGTGCCGACGATCTCGCTGGACACGGTGTACCGCACCCTCTCGACACTCACCGACCGGGGACTGATCGCTCGAGTCCAGTTCCTGCCCGGCCCGGCGCGCTACGACGCGAACCAGGCGTGGCACCACCACTTCGTCTGCACGAGCTGCGGGCTTGTGCGCGACGTCGAGGACCGCGACCTCGACGCCATCCAGGCTACCGCCGAGGTGATCCGCATCGGACGCCCTGAAGCCGTGACCGTGCAGTTCCGCGGCGTGTGCGACGCCTGCCTGAGCACAGAACATCACGCATGACCGAGCGAAGACCAACGCCAGAGACAACGGCGGCGGGACCACCGCCACGAGAGGAGAGATCCGACATGCCTGAGTCCAGTACGAGCCCCGTCCACAGGGCCTCCGGAATGAGGACGCGCGAGTGGTGGCCCGATCAGCTCGACCTGACGGTGCTGCACCGCGATTCCCCGGCGGCCGACCCCATGGGGGCCGACTTCGATTACGCCGCCGAGTTCGCCACCCTCGACCTCGAGGCCGTCCGGCGCGACCTCCACGCCCTGATGACGGACTCGCAGGAGTGGTGGCCGGCCGACTACGGCCACTACGGCCCGCTGTTCATCCGCATGGCCTGGCACAGCGCCGGCACGTACCGGATCAGCGACGGCCGCGGCGGCGGAGGCCTGGGCGCACAGCGCTTCGCCCCGCTCAACAGCTGGCCCGACAACGTGAACCTCGACAAGGCGCGCCGGCTGCTGTGGCCGGTCAAGAAGAAGTACGGCCGCAAGATCTCCTGGGCCGACCTGATGATCCTCGCCGGCAACTGCGCCCTCGAGTCGATGGGCTTCAGGACGTTCGGTTTCGGTGGCGGACGCCGTGACATCTGGGAGCCGGACGACATCGACTGGGGCGCCGAGCGCGCCTGGCTCGACGACGAGCGCTACAGCGGCGAGCGCGAGCTCGCCGACCCGCTGGCCGCCGTCCAGATGGGCCTCATCTACGTGAACCCGGAGGGACCGAACGGCGACCCGGATCCGCTCGCCGCCGCGGTCGACATCCGCGAGACGTTCCGGCGGATGGCGATGAACGACGAGGAGACCGTCGCGCTCATCGCCGGCGGGCACTCGTTCGGCAAGACCCACGGCGCCGGGAGCCCCACCCACGTCGGCCCGGAGCCTGAAGCCGCCCCGCTCCAGGAGATGGGGCTCGGCTGGAACAGCAGCTTCGGCACAGGCATGGGCGACGACACGATCGGCAGCGGACTGGAGGGTGCCTGGACGCCCACGCCGGTCAAGTGGGACACCAGCTTCTTCGACACGCTGTTCGGCTACGAGTGGCAGCTCACGACAAGCCCGGCGGGAGCCAAGCAGTGGATCCCCACCGACCCGGCGGCGCAGGACGCCGTGCCCGACCCCCACGACCCGTCGAAGCGCCACGCCCCCGTGATGCTGACCACGGACCTCTCGCTCCGCATGGATCCCGTCTACGAGCCCATCTCACGGCGCTTTCACGAGCACCCCGAGGAGCTCGCCGAGGCGTTCGCGAAGGCGTGGTACAAGCTCACGCACCGCGACATGGGGCCGGTCACCCGCTATCTCGGCACGCTGGTGCCGTCCGAGCCCCAGATCTGGCAGGACCCGGTGCCGGTGGTCTCCCACCCCCTGGTGGGAGCGGAGGACGTCGCGGCGCTGAAGGAGAGGATCCTCGACTCGGGGCTCTCGGTCACGCAGCTCGTCTCGACCGCGTGGGCCTCGGCATCCACGTTCCGCGGCACCGACAAGCGCGGCGGGGCGAACGGCGCCCGCATCCGCCTCGCGCCGCAGAAGGACTGGGCGGTCAACCAGCCCGACGAGCTGGCGCGGGTGCTGGGCAAGCTCGAGGCGATCCAGCGGGACTTCAACGCGCAGCAGATGGGCGGCGCGCAGGTCTCGCTCGCCGACCTGATCGTGCTGGGCGGATGCGCCGCCGTCGAGAAGGCCGCCCGGGACGCCGGTTTCGACGTCGAGGTGCCGTTCACGCCCGGGCGCACGGACACCACGCAGGAACTGACGGACATCGAGTCGTTCGCCGTGCTCGAGCCGACGGCGGACGGGTTCCGCAACTACCTCGGCGACGGCCAGTCCAAGCCGGCGGAGCACCTGCTCGTCGACAAGGCGAGCCTGCTCGACCTCAGCGCACCGGAGATGACGGTGCTCGTGGGCGGCCTCCGCGTGCTGGGGGCGAACCACGAGGGGTCGGATGCCGGCGCGTTCACCGACCGCAAGGGGCTGCTGACGAACGACTTCTTCGTGAACGTCGTCGACATGGGCACGACCTGGCACGCCGTGGACGATGCGGAGCAGACCTTCGAGGGCCGCGACCGCTCGACGGGCGAGACGCGCTGGACGGCGAGCCGCGTCGACCTGGTCTTCGGCTCGAACTCCCAGCTGCGCGCGATCGCCGAGGTCTACGCCAGTGACGACGGCGCGGAGAAGTTCGTGCGTGACTTCGTCGCCGCGTGGGACAAGGTCATGATGCTCGACCGCTTCGACGTCGCCTGACCGCACCAGACGGGCGCGGCGGGGCAGGCCCTCGCTTGCGTCGCGATCCTGACAGGAGGGCCGGGGCCGCATGCGCGGCCCCGGCCCGTGGCGCTCCGGCGGAGCCGTCTCTCACCGCCGGAGCAGCTGCAGGTGTGACGCGCCCGGGGTCGCGCCCCGGGCGGCCGGTCACAGGTTCCTGAGGCGCTCCACGAGCGCCGGCACCACCTCGTACAGGTCGCCGACCAGGCCGTAGTCGGCCATGCCGAAGATCGGGGCCTCCTTGTCCTTGTTCACGGCCGCGATCAGCTTGGCTCCGGCCACGCCGACGGTGTGCTGGATCTGGCCGGACACGCCCACGCCCAGATAGAGGTCGGGGGCGGTCTTGGCGCCGGAGAGACCGATGATGCGGTCCTCGCCGAGCCACTCGAAGTCGGCGAGGCTCTTCGTGCAGCCCACCACCGCTCCCAGGGCGCCGGCGAGCTCGTCGCCGAGGGCGAGGTCCTCGCGCGCGTTGAAGCCGCGGCCGACGCCGACGATGAGCGGAGCGGCGTCGAGGTTGACGTGCTCGCCTTCTTTGGCGCGTCGGTCGACGACCTTCACCTTCGACTCCACCTTTAGGCTTGGCCTCTCGACGTTCCCCGCGCCGGCCGTCGCTCCTTCGGCGCTGAAGGTCTTGGGCATGACGGCGAACACCTTGACCGGTGTGGTGAGCTTCTCGCGCGCCACGGTGGCGCCGCCGAAGGCGTACCGCGCCGCGACGAGCTCGCCACCCTCCGCCGCGAGCGCGTTGACGTCGCTGACGCAGCCGGCGCCGAGCTTCTGCGCCAGCCGCGGCGCCGTCTCCTTGCCGCGCCGCGTGGAGCCGACGAGCACGACGGCGGCCCCGGCCAGCTCGGCCACCTGCGCGAGGCCGGCGGCCACCGCGTCGACCGGCCAGTCCTCGAACGCCGCGTCCTCGCTCACGTACACGGTGTCGGCGCCGGCGGCGGCGAGCTCTGCCGCCGCGCCTCCGGCGCCCGGCCCCAGGGCCACGGCGCTCACGCCGAGGCCGAGGGCCGCCGCGATCTGCCTGCCGCCCGCGACCAGTTCGCGCGCGGTCTCGGTCTTCTCGCTGTAGACCAGCAGTCCAGCCATCGTTACCTCCCCAGGACGCCTTCGCGGATCAGGGCGTCGACGAAGGCCTCCGCCTGCTCGGCCGCCGTTCCCTCGAACACGATGTGCTTGCGGTCCTGCTCCTCCGCCAGGTTGCTCACGATCTCGCGCACCGGCGCCGGCGCCTCCAGGCCGAGGTCGGCCAGCGACCACACCTGCAGCGGCTTGCTCTTGGCCTTCATGATCTGCATGAGGCCGGGGATGCGCGGCTCGTTGATCTCGCTCACCACGGTGACGGCCGCCGGCAGCGGAGCCTCCACGGTCTCGAGCATGTCGTCCATGCTGCGCTCGCAGCGGACGGCTCCGTCCGCCGTCTCGACCTTGCGCGCGTAGCCGATCTGCGGCAGGCCGAGCAGCTCGGCCACACGGGGGGCGACCTGGCCGGTGTAGTTGTCCGTGGACCCCTCACCGAACAGCAGCAGGTCGCAGGACCCGATCTTCTCGACGGCGGCGGCGAGCGCCTGCGCCACCGCCACCTGGTCCGGCGCCGTCAGCGCCGGGTCGTCGATCACCACGGCCTCGTCGGCGCCCATGGCCAGCGCGACCTTGATGTCCTCGGCGGCCCTGCGGTTGCCCTCGGCCAGGCACAGGGCGACGACCTTGCCGCCCACCGCGTCGCGCAGCACGACGGCCGCCTCCAGCGCGTTCTTCTCCAGGTCGCCGATCTTGTACGGCACGGCCTCGGTCTGCGCCCGGCGATCCTTGATGCGGACCATCTGGAGGTCCGGGTTGGTCTTCACGCACACGACGATGTCCACAGGCTCACCCCTCTCCTCGCGGTCGGACCGCGTCAGCTCATCCGGTACTGGACCCCGTAGGGACCTTCAGGGTACTTCCAGGAGAGCGCGCGCTTGTCGCAGCAGATCATGCAGGTGCCGCACTCGAGGCAGCCCTCCCAGTTGACGGTCATGCGTCCCTGGTCGTCGCGCTCGTACAGGTCGGCCGGGCACACGTACAGGCACACCTCGTCGTCGCACTGCGTCCTGCACACCTCGGTGTCGATGACGATGTGCGGCTCCTTGTCGAGCTTGAAGACGTCGAGGCCGAGCTTGGCGTCGATCTTCATCGGCATGTCGCTCCTCCTCTCAGATCTTGCGCATCGACCAGGCGTCCCTGAGGGTCGCCAGGTTGAGGAAGTCGCGCCTGGCGCCCCTCCAGGCCTTCTTGACCAGGCCGGCCTGCGGCTGGTCGTCGATCGTGTAGACGCTCTCGAGCAGCCGGCCGACCGCCCTTGGGTAGTGCGTGAACAGCCGCGGGTTCTCCATCACGCTCGGGATCGACTTCGCGGTCTCGAGGTCGCGGAGCACGAAGCTGTCGCGCAGCGACTGCTCGTAGGAGGCGAGGCCGGCGGCGGAGTAGTCACCGGCCGCCTTCGCCTTCTTGACCGCCTCGGCGGCGTAGTAGCCCGAGGCGATGGCGAAGTCCATGCCGCGCACGGTGACGAGGGCGTTGAGGCTGAGCCCCGCGGTGTCGCCGGCGACGAGGTAGCCGTCGCCGGCCAGCCGCGGCACCTGGCTGATGCCGCCCTCGGGGATCGCGTGCGCCGAGTACTCGGCCACGGTGCCGCCGGCGACCAGCGGCCTGATCTGCGGCAGCTCCTTGAACTCGTCGAGGAGCTGCCAGCTCTCGGTGCCGTCGCGCCGGCGGCGCAGGTCCTCCATGCCCACCACCATGCCCAGCGAGATGCTCTCCCTGTTGGTGTAGAGGAACGCGCCGCCCATCATGCCCTTGGTGCAATCGCCCAGGAAGAGCTGGGCGGCGCCCTCGCCGGGGTTGAGGCGCCAGCGGTCCTCGATCACGCCCGCGGGCAGCTCGATGACCTCCTTGTAGCCGAGCGCGTGGTGCCTCGCCTGCGGCTCGGCCGCGAGCCCGGCCGCGCTGCTGAGCAGCCGCAGCACGCCCTCGGCGACGATGACGACGTCGGCGCCGATCTCGTCGCCGCCGGCCCTGATGCCGATCACGCGGCCGTCCTTGCGCAGCAGTTCGTCGACCTTCATGTTGGGCACGACCATGGCGCCCTTCTCCATGACCTTGCCGGCGAGCCACTGGTCGAGCCGGGCGCGCACGACGGTGTAGCTCTGCGGCTTGCCCTCCAGGAACCGGTCGGACGCGATCTCGATGGTGGTGTGCGCCCCGTCGGCCATCATGGTGACGAGCTCGCGCGCCACCGGGCGCTCGAACGGCGCCTCGTCCCACAGCTCGGGGTAGAAGCCGCGGATGGGCTTGACGTACAGGCGCCCGCCGGTGACGTTCTTGGCGCCCGAGTAGTCGCCACGCTCGAGGACCATGACCTCCACGCCGGCCGCGGCGAGGCCGTAGGCCGCGGAGAGGCCGGCGAGGCCGCCACCGACGACGATGCACTCGACTGATTCCATGTGGCGGCCTCCTTCCGGCCTCGTCAGCTCAACTCGCGCCGGTCAGTGTCGGATGCCGCTTCGCCGCACCCGACGTTGATTCATCTGCGCCGATCAATCCTTGAAGGGATTGTGCGTCTCGCCCCACTCGTCGCGGGCGATGATGCCGCGCATGATCTTGAGGCCGCCCTCGGCGCCGACCTCGTAGCTCATGACGCCGCGGAGCAGCATCTCGAGCGGAGTCTCCTTGGTGTAGCCGAAGGCGCCGTGGTACATCATCCCGTGCCGGGCGATGTCGTGCGTCAGCGCCGGCGAGAGCGCCTTGCAGGTGCTGATGATCTTGTTGATCTCCTTGCGGCCGAACGTGCCGGGGCTGGTGTGCTCCTGGCCGATCATCCAGGCGCCGCGCAGCAGGTTCAGCTTGAGCATGTCGAGCTGCATCCAGTCGTCGACCATCTCGAACGAGATGCCCTGGTTCTTGCCGAGCGGCTTGCCGAAGGTCATGCGCTGGGCGGTGTACTCACCGCTGATCTCGAGCGCCTTCTCGCCGCCGCCGAGGCAGGCGGCGCAGACGAGCACACGGGCGGCGTTGAAGCCGTCCATGTTGACGTAGAAGCCCTTGCCTTCTTCGCCCAGCAGGTACTTCTTGGGCAGCTCGACGTCCTTGTAGATCCAGCCGCCCGTGCTGAGACCCATGCGGCCCATGTCCTTGTACGTGGTGTAGCTGATGCCGGGCAGGTGGGCGGGGACCCAGATGAAGGTCATGCCCTTGTGGCCCTGGCTGGGATCGGTCTTGACGAGCGTGCAGTGGCCGCTGGGAGCGCCCCACTTCTCGCACTCCTTGGGACCGCTGACGTAGGCCTTCTCACCGCTGAGGATGTAGGCCTGCTTCTCCTCGTCCCAGGGGGCGATGGTCTTGATCGCGGCGAGGTCCGAGCCGCCGCCCGGCTCGGTCGTGTTGATGCCGGCGAACGCCTTGCCGGCGGCCACGGCCGGGAGCACTTCCTGCTTGAGCTCCTCGGTGCCGTACAGATTGACGATGTACGACCAGCCGATGGTGAGCAGCGTGTAGACGGGGGTGCTCATGCTGAGGTCGGCGCGCGCGATCTCGTGGACGGTGATCATCGCGTAGATCAGGCGCTCGTCGTCGGGCAGCGGCATGCCGCCGTACTCCTCGGGGATGGTGACGCCGAACATGCCCAGCTCGGCCATGCCGTCCGTGATGTCGGTGGGGATGCCGTCCTCGGCCTCGTCGATGGCGCGGGCCCGCGGCTCGAGGTTCTTCGTCAGCCACTCGCGGATGGCCTGGCGGTACATCTCCTGCTCGGTGGTGTAGCGGAAGTCCATGCAGCTCCCTCCTCAGGAACGCGTTGCTTGCCCATGGCCTGAGGGGCCGGAGGAGCCGCGGAGCGGCGGGCCCGGCCCGTCCTCGGACGCCCCCCGGAAACGACGAAACCCCCAGGGACGCCGAAGCGCTCGCTGGGGGTCCATGACCTGGAGTGCGGAGGGCGGAGACGGCGCCCGCCGCGGTCATGTGTGCAGCAAGCGCAGCATAGCCCCGCGCGGCCGCGGGGCGCAAGCCTGCCGGTACGACAAACTGGAGGAACGTTCGGACGCCTGTACGACCCCGCGGCACGCGCCTCGCGCACCTCGGGGGCGGGCCGCTCCCGATCTCACCCCTCGGCGACCTGCTCGCGGATGAACGCGTCCAGGGAGGTCAGCTCCACGGGGAACTCCGCCAGCAGCGGAGCGGGGTCCAGCCTCTCGTCGTAGGCGTCGTCGCCAAGGCTGCCCATGTACATGATGCGGCTGACGCCGGGGTGAAGCGGCCTGAGCACGAGGCTCACGCCCCTCAAAGCAGCGGGAGGCACGTGCCGCACCTTGGGGACGACCCCCGCCGCCTCCCCGTACAGAGCGGCGACCTCGTCGTCGGTGAAGTCGCCGGGGCCGCCGACCTCCACGCAGCGCCCGGCGAGCCGGGGGTCCGTGAGCGCGAGGACGGCGAACGCGGCCACATCTCGCGCCGCCACGAAGTTGCGCGGCTTGCTCCCCCTGCCCAGCAACGTCGTCTTGCCGCTCTTGAGGACCGACCTGCCGTTGAAGACGTGGGCGTGCCACTCCATGAAGGCGCTCGGCCGGAGGATCGTCCAGGTCATCCCGCTCGTCTTCAGGTACTGCTCCACGGCGTACTTCCGGCGCCAGAAATCCACCGGGTGATCCGGCGCCGCGCCGTGGATGGAGACGAACACGAAGCGCTCGACGCCGGCGGCCCTAGCCGCGTCGATGAGCGCGCGGTTGCCCGCGTCGTCGACGGCCTCTGACCGGTAGCGCCCCCTGCCGAGCAGGGAGTGCGCGGCGGCGAGGACGCCGCCGGCTCCCGCGCAGGCGTCCGCCAGAGAAGCCGGATCCAGGAGGTCGCCCCGCACCAGCTCGGCGCCGGCGTCCTGCAGGTCGCGAGCCCCTTCCGGTGACCGCGTCAGCACCCGGACCTGCGTGCCGCGCCCCAGCAACAGGCGGACCGCCTCGCGGCCGAAGACACCGCTGCCGCCGACGATGAGGATCACGTTCCCTCCCTTCCGTTCGTTCCCCTACCTCTGTCTGCTCTTCGGTGTGCGGAGGCCGGTCAAGCCGGCACACACCTCAGCTCGCAAGCGTCTCGTCGACGTCCCGGACGGCGAGCACGGCGCCGAGCCGGACGAAGATGTCTCGCGCCGCCGCGGCCTGCTCCCGCGCCTCGCTCGCGTAGCCCAGCGCCCGCAGGCACCGGCCGCGGCCGTACAGTGCCTGCCCCTCCTCGTACGGGGTGACGAAGGCGCGCCAGCGGGCGGCGGCGTCGGCGTACAGCGTGGCCGCCGCCTCGCGCTCGCCGCGCCGTTCGGCCAGCAGGGCTCGCAGCGAGGCCTTGACGTTGCGCTGCATGGGCAGCGCGCTCTCCACCCCGCCGGCGAGGCGCGCGGCGAGCCCTTCTTGCCCGGCATCCAGCGCCGTTCGTACCGCGAACGGCAGGTAGGCCACGTAGTTGGGGCCGCTGCCCGGCCGCGGCCGGCGCTCCCAGCCGTCGAGCAGGTCGACGGCCGCGCTGGTCTGGCCGAGCTCGTAGCGCACGGTGGCGGACGAGAGCAGCGCGTACGCCGAGATCCAGGGGATCTCGCTCTCCAGCCCTCGCCGCTCGAGCCAGCCCAGGAACGGCTCCGCGCGCGCGGGCTCACCCCGGCACGCGCGCAGCAGCGCCTCCTGCGTGCGGACGATCACCAGGTCCGAGCCGGCCTCGCTGCGCTCGAGCTCCGGCGTGAGCTCGTCCGCGGTGGAGAGCGCCTTGTCCCACTCGCCGAACATCCCCAGCGCCTCGACCAGGTTCACCGTGAGGCGCCTGGCCGTCTCGGCGTCCCACTCCCCGAGCAGGCCGACGGAGAGGCCGTCGCTCGCCGGGAGCCGCTCGATGGCCTCCAGGCGCCGACGGCGCGCGGCGTCCAGGCCCTCGGCCAGAGCACTCGCGGCGGCCGCGGGCCCGCGGTACGAGAGCAGCGCGTCGGCATAGTTGAAGGTGAGCAGAGAGGCCTCGTCGGCGCGGCCGCGCTCCGCGGCCAGGAGGAGCCCGCGCTCGTAGTCTTCCAGCCCGCCGACGTCCCCCATGATGCAGCGGATCCCGCCCCGGTAGCCGAGGAACAGGGCCGGCTCGGGCAGATCCAGCCGGCGGGCGAGCTCCAGCGCCTCTTCGAGGCGATCGAGCCCCGCCCGCGGATCGCCGGCCAGCCAGAGCGAGCGGCCGAGCTTGCCGAGCACGGTCACGGCCTCCGGGCACTCGCGGTCGCCTCCGAGCATCGTCAGCGCGCCTTCGAGCTGCACGGTCACGCCCGGGTCGCCGAGGGCGTAGAGCACGTCGGCTCGCCGGGCGGCGGCCAGCGCCGCGGCGCGCCGGTCGCCCGTGGCCGAGAGGCCGGCGGCCGCATCCAGGAGCGTCGTGGCCGACTGCCGGTAGCGTCCGCCCTGGAAGAGCGCCTCGGCGGCGCGGGAGAGGAGCGCCGGGCATGCCGGGTGGCCGCTGCCGGCCAGCGTGAGCGCGCGCTCGAAGTGCCGCGCGGCGGCGCGCACGTCCAGCGCCATCGCACGCTCTCCCGAGACCGTGAGGTAGGCGACCGCGGCATCCACGGCCCGCCCTTCCACCTCGCGGTCACCGGCGGCGCGGGACAGCTCCGCCGCCGCGCCGTAGTGCCAGGCGAGCACGTCGCACAGGTCGCCGCGGGCGCGGTCGCCCACCTTGCCCTCGAGCCAGCGCGCGAAGGCCACATGCTTGCGCGCGCGGACCGCTCGGGGCAGCTCGCCGTAGGCCACCTCCCGCACCATGCCGTGGCAGAAGGCGTACTCCTCTTCGCCCTGCACCAGCGGCTGGCGCACGCGCCGGACCAGCTGACGGTCCGCGAGCTGGGCCAGGTTCTCTGCGACGCTCCCCCCAGCCGGCCCGGTGAGCGCCTCCAGAGCGCCGCGCCAGAACGCCGCCCCGATGACGGCCGCGTCCATGAGCGCGCTCTTCGCCTCGGGCGAGAGCGCGTCGATGCGCGCAGCGACCACCGCCTGCACCGACTGAGGCAGCGCGGACAGCGCCCCCGCCGGGTCGGAGGAGCCGTCGGCGATCAGGCGCGCCAGCTCCTCGGCGAAGAACGGGTTGCCCTCGGCCCGCCGGGCGACGACGGCGACCGTCGCGGGCTCCGTCGCTTCCATCTCCGGAAGAGAAGCGACGAGCGTGCGTGTCTCGCCCTCGGAAAGCCGGTCCAGCCAGATGCGCGTGACCCTGCCCTCGGAGGCGGCGAAGGTCTGACGTCGCGAGAGGAGCTCGGGACGGGCCGTGCCGACCACCAGGAGCGGTCCGTCCGTCAGGTTCAGCCCCACGTGGTCGATGAACGCCAGCAGGGCCTCGTCGGCCCAGTGCAGGTCCTCGATGACCAGCACCAGCGGGCGCTTCGCCGCGATCTGGCCGAAGAACCGCAGCCAGGCGGCGTGGTTCTCCTCGAGGTCGGCGTCCGGCGCGTCCAGACCCACCAGCGGCCGCAGCCGCTCACAGATCCAGCGGTGGTCCGGGCCTTCGTCGACGGCGAGCTCGAGGAGTCGCGCCACCTGCTCGGGGGCGTGCGTCTCGAGGATCCCGGCGTGCCCCTGCACGATCTCGCGCAGCGCCCCGTACGCACGCTCCTCACCGTAGGGCACGCAGCGTCCCTGACGCCACGTCATGAACTCCGTGCTCATGTCCACAAGGGTGAACAGCTCGCGCACCAGCCGGGACTTGCCGATGCCGGGGTCGCCGAGGATCAATGCGATCTGCGGTTTGCCGGCGGAGACCACGCGGCGCAGGAGACTCCCCAGGAACGCGAGCTCACTGTCGCGACCCACCAGCGGCGAGACGGCGCCGCTGTTCGCGGCGCCGCCCCTGCGAGCCAGCGGATGCAGGGCCAGCCAGCGCGGCAAGGGTCTCCGCTTGCCTTTGGCGGCGCACGGCGAGAGTTCTTCGTACGTGATGGCGTGCGCGGTCAGCCGGTGGGTCAGGTCGCCCACGACCAGGGTGCCGGGCGCCGCGGAGACCTGGAGTCTCTGGGCCGTGGTCATCGCATCCCCCGCGACGAACCCGTCCCCCACCGCCGGGTCGTGGGCCACGAGGAGCTCTCCGGTCATGATGCCGGCCCGCGCTCGCAGCGCGTCGCCGTCCGGCCGGCGCAGCCCCTCGACGGCCTCCAGCAGCCAGAGGGCGGCGCGGACGGCGCGCTCCGGGTCGTCCTCATGCACGGAGGGCACGCCGAACACGCCCACCACGGCGTCCCCGATGAACTTCTCCACCGAGCCGCCGTAGCGCTCGATCACCTCGCGCGACAGGGCGCCGAACGCCCGCAGGCAGGCGTCCACATCCTCCGGGTCCGCCTGCTCGCTCATCGCCGTGAACCCGACGAGGTCGCAGAAGAGGACGCTGACCGTCTTGCGCTCCTCGGGCAGAGCCGGAGGCGGCGCGAGGCGCGCGCCGCAGCTGTGGCAGAAGCGGGCTCCGGCCGGAGAGGCGGCGGCGCACGAGGGGCAGGCGAGAGTCTCGTGAGTGTTCGCCGCCATGGCCGGAGAGGACGTTCCGTCCGTCACTCCCGCCCCAGCAGGCCGAGCTCGCGGGCCCGGCCGACGGCGTCTGCCCGGGACGAGACCTCGAGCTTGCGGTACAGGCTCTTGACGTGCGTCTTGACCGTGTTACGCGAGACGAAGAGCTGCTCGGCCATCTGCGCGTCGGTGAGGTGGGTGGGGAGCAGTTCGAGCACGCGCCGCTCCGCCGGCGTGAGCGGTTCCGCGAGCCGGGTACGCTCCACGGCCTCGAGCAGGCGCTCGGCGCGGCGCCGCAGGATGCCCGCGTCGCCGTACCTGTCCAGGTGCCCGTGGGCGGCGAGCGCGTGCCGCTCCGCCGCAGCCATGTCCGCACGCTCGACGGCCGCCTCGCCGAGCACCACCTCGGCCAGCAGCGCCATCCAGGGGTGCGGCACCATATGCCGCAGCAGGCGCTCGGCGTCGGCGGCCGCCTCCTCCCCCTCCGGCCCGCCGTCGCGCGAGCGCAGCTTCACCCGCGTCAGCAGCATCGGCAGACAGCGGCGGTGGGTGCCGAAGCCCAGACTGGCGAGCAGGTCGGTGGCCCGCCCCTCGTACTCCGCGGCGACCTCCCACTCGGCCTCGTCGGCGGCGACGAGGGCCAGGTACCCGAGGGCGGCGAGCTCCGCCGACTGGTTACAGACCGAGCCCTCGCGGGCGCCCACGGCGAGCGGGTGCAGCGCGCGCTGGGTGGCGCCGGAGAGCCAGCGCGCCACGCCGAGCGCCACCTGGGCGTCGGCGTACCAGCTCGTGCCGGGCACGGCCTCGAGCCGCGCCGCCAGCTCGGCGCTCTCGCGCATCTGCGCCACGCCGCGCGCGCCGACCGTGGCGCGCAGGAGCGCCTGCGACGAGCGCAGGGAGGCGGCGCCGTCCGGAGACGGTGAGTCGTCCATCGGCGCGGCGCAAGCCGCCTCACACCAGCGCTCGCCGAGCCGTCCGGCGTCCAGAGCGGAGTACACCCAGCCGGCCGTGAGCGTCAGCGCCGGCTGGGCGAGGATCTGGCGGTCGGTGAACGACGAGAGCCAGCGGCGCACCGTCTCCGACTGGCCGTGGCTCCACATCGCCGTCCAGGACGAGGCCACGAGCTGGCCGGCCGCCGCGGCGTCGCCGGCCGCCAGCAGGTGATGGACCGCCTGGTCGGGCAGGCCCTCCCCCTGGTACCAGTCCGCCACGCGCCGATTGAGCTCGTCGGGCAGTCCCGGGTGCCGCTTCTCCAGCTCGTCCTGCAGCATCTCGGCGAACAGGTGGTGGTAGCGGAAGTGGCAGCCGTCCTCGCCGAGCGGCACCACGAACAGCTCCTCGTGCGCGGCGCGGGCCAGGAGCTCCCCGGCCCCATCTCGCTCCCAGACCACGGAGCAGAGGCGCGGGGTGAGCTCGAGCAGCACCGAGGTGCGCAGCAGGAACTCCTGCACCTCCTCCGGCTGGGCGTCGAGGACCTCGGAGGTGAGATACTCGGCGATCTCGTGGCGACCGCCGCTGATCTCGCCGACCCATTCCGCGGGGGACCGGCCGGCCCCGGCCAGGCAGGCGAGTTGCAGGCCGGTGGCCCAGCCCTCTGTCGCCGCGAGCAGCGCCTCCGCCGCACCTTCGTCGGCCTCACAGCCGTGCAGGCGCAGCAACTGCGCCACTTCGGCCGGGTCCAGCGTGAGCTCTGAGGCGTGGACCTCGGCCACCTCGCCGGCGGCGCGCATCCGCGCCAACGGCAACGCCGGGTCGGTGCGCGACCCGATCGCCAGCTGCGCTCCCGGAGGCAGGCCGCGCAGCACGAACGCGACGAGGTCCCAGGGCCGGGAACCACGGAGCACGTGAGCGTCGTCCAGAACGAGCACGAACGGCGACGCCGCGGCGAGCGCCTCGCCCAGGAGCGGCAGGATACGCTCGCGCAGCGGCGGCACCGCGAGCGAGAGCGAGTCGTGCACGCTCGGGTCCACGTCGGCGACCGAAGCGAGCGCCTGCGCCACGTAGGTGAGGAACACGACGGGGTCGGAGTCGGCCTCGTCCAGCTGCACCCAGGCGAACGGCCTGGGGTCTGACTCGGCCCACTGGCGCAGGACCGTCGTCTTGCCGGCGCCGGCCGGAGCCGAGACGGCGACGAGCGGGCACTCGGTGCGGTCGAGTGTGTCGAGGAGGGCACGGCGCTCGACGAGATGTACCCGCGCCTGCGGCGGCCGCAGCTTCGCCGGCAGCAGGGCGTCGTCCTTCGCTCCGAGAGTCTTCGCACGAGAGGCTCGCCGGCGTACGCCTGCCTGCGGGGCGGCCCGTGGGGACGCCCTTTGCCGAGCGGTCACCTTCCCTCCCCGTCACGCGACCTGTGCTCTGACCATCAGTGTACGTCACCCAACGGTGAGCAGCCAGAGACGCGTGCGGTCAGTCAGTACAGATGTGGGGGGACCCGTCCGAACCGCAATCGTGCGCTCGCCGAGCGCAGGGAACACCAGGTGAGGGTCCTTTCGTCGCCGCGCCGCGGCTCGACCCTGTCACACGCCGGCTGGCCCGAGTAGACCACCTCTCCCTCCCGCTCGGCGCCGGGGCAGGTGCACACGGCGCGTGGCTGCACGGCGTACAGCTGCGCGAAACGGCACTCGCTGCAGACGAGGTGCGCACGGGCCACGACGGCCGCCTGCCCGTGACTGGCGCGCAGGCCGCGGCCGCCCCCGCCGAAGAGCCTGATCATGTCGCCGCCTCCCTCCTGTAGCGGTGGCGCGAAGGTACGCACCGCTGCACTCGAAGAGAGCGTAGGAGGAGGAGTCGGAGGGCCGCCTCACCCGGATGGGGTGGTCTTGGGCGCACCCGCGACCCGCGACCGAGGCGAGCGCCGGCCCGCCGCTGAGGTCAGTCGCGCCCGCCGGCCGTAGCGTCCGGCCGCGCGCCCGGCGCCGGCCCCGCGGCCTCACCGAGTACGAGCGGGCTCTGGTCCACGGCCTCGAAGGCCTTGTGAAGCGCAGACACCAGAGCGCCCTGAGAGTGCCCGCGGTAGCGGTAGCGCACGAGGGCCTCGATCTCCGCCCGCTCCGTGAGCACGTTGCGGCCGAGGAGCAGGCGCTCGAAGAACTCGGAGGCCACCGGCATCATGAGCGTGGTGCCGGCGCCCAGGACGACGCCCGCGTCGTCGACCTCGACCACCACGCCGACGCGCTTGTACATCGCCTGGTGGCTCACGTCCTGGGGCAGCCGGGCGTAGCCCGAGAAGAGAAAGGTGGACGGCTCTTCCATGGCCGTATGCTAACAGAGCCCAGGGACCGTTCCGATTTCGATCACTCACGGGGGCGGAGCTGTTGCGCCGCCGCCGCGCGCGTGTATCATGATGCCGCTGCCGCAAGGCCCGGGCCGACGGCGTTCCCACCGGCCCCTCCGTCAGGCCCTGCGCCCCAGCTGAGACACACTCGTGCTCGCTGGGGCTTTTGTGGTTAAGGGCCCCGGCGGACCTGGAACAGGGGGACGCGATGGCGGGACACAACGGACTCGACGGCAAGCTCATGTCCGTCGGCGAAGCTGTCGAGCGGTTCATCCACCACGGTGACCAGATCTGCCTCGGAGGGTTCACCATCACGCGCAACCCGATGGCGGTCACCTACGAGGTCGCGCGTCGCCGGATCAAGGACCTTCACGTCGTCGCGCACTCCAACGGCCAGGCGCTCGACGTCCTCGTCGGAGCGGGCTGCGTGCGCCGCCTCGACATCGCCTACGGAGGCAACGGCCGGTTCGCGCCGACGTGCATCCGCTTCCGCCGAGCGGTCGAGCGCGGAGAGGTGCAGGTCGAGGACTACAGCAACAACATGATGAGCCTGCGGTTCCTCGCCGGCGCGCTGAACGTCCCGTTCATCCCCAGCAAGTCGGGGCTGGGGACGGACGTGGTCGAGAAGAGCGGCTTCCCGCCCGAGCTCCGCGGCGAGGGCGGCGTCCCGCGTGAGAAGGTCATCGTCGTGGACGACCCCTTCGGTCACGAGGACGACGAGGTCGTCCTCCTCCCCGCGCTCACGCCGGACGTCTCCGTCATCCACGCCCAGCAGGTGAGCACCGACGGCACGGTACGCATCAAGGGCCTCACCTTCGCCGACCTCGAGCAGTGCAAAGCCTCGAGCGCGGTCATCGTCACCTGCGAGGAGATCGTGCCCGAGCACTACCTGCGGCTCGACCCGGACCAGAACGCGCTGCCCCCGTTCCTGGTCGACGCGGTGGTGCCGGTGCCGTACGGCGCCCACCCCACCGCCTGTCCTTACTTCTACGACTACGACCCGGCCCACCTGAACCGCTACAAGGCGGTGGCCAGGGACGACGAGCGGTTCGCCGCCTGGCTCGACGAGTGGGTGTACGGCCTCGAGAGCTGGGACGACTACCTGGACAAGGTCGGAGGCGCGCAGCTCGTGCGCATCCGCGCCAACACCGTCGCCGGCTACGCGCCCGGCCTGGACCGGAGGTGAGGGAGATGAGCGAGTCCACGCAGGCCCGGGAGGCCGCCACGGCCGCCGCCGGGTACTCGCCCCGCGAGATGATGGCGATCGCCGCCGGGCGCTTCATCAAGGACGGCGACGTGTTGTTCGCCGGCACCGGCGTGGCCATGCTGGCCGCGACCGTGGCCAAGCGGATCCACGCCCCGCACGCGCACATCTTCTTCGAGACGGGCGGCATCGGCCCGCTGCTGGACGAACTGCCCATGGCGGTGGCGGATCCGCGCGTCATGGCCTACAGCAACCTCAACGCCGGGCTCGTCGAGGCCTTCAGCTACGTCGCCAACCGGCGCTTGCACACCATCGCCTTCCTCGGCGCCGCCCAGATCGACAGGTACGGCAACATGAACTCGACGGTGATCGGCGACTACCTGGCGCCGACGGTCCGCTTCAGCGGCAGCGGCGGCGCCTGCGACGCCGGCTCGCTGGCGAGCGGGTTCATCGTGTTCATGCAGCACGGCGTGCAGAAGTTCGTCGAGAAGCTCGACTACCTGACGACGCCCGGCTGGCTCGAGGGCGGCGACTCCCGCCGGCGCGCCGGGTACCGTCGCGGCGGGCCCATCGCCGTGGTCACCAACCTCTGCGTGCTCAAGTTCGCCGACGACACGCACGAGATGTATCTGGCCGAGCGCTACGAGGGCGTCACGCCCGAGCAGGTCCGGGAGAACACCGGCTTCGAGCTCGACGTCTCGCGGTCGACCGTCGCCCTGCCGCCGACGGCGGAGGAGCTGCGGATCCTGCGCGACGACGTCGATCCGCAGCGCCTGATCCTCGGCTGACGCAGCCCGGACTCCGACGCCTCATCGGGCGGCGTGAGGGCCGGGCCGCGCCTTGGCGCCGCCTGGCCCTTCGCCATCCGCGTCGCGGTGCGGGCCCTGCGAGGCTCCCGATCCTTGTACCGGCGGAGGAGATCTCACCCGTATCGGGTGACGCCTCGCGGAGGCGAGACTCGGCATGCTGCGGGCACCATCATCGCGCCTTCCTCGCAGGGAGCGCCGAGCCGAAGGGGGTTAAGATGCATCGACCCACGAAGTCCTGCATGCTGTTGCTCGTGGTCGCGCTGGTCGTCCTGGCGCTGGCGGCGCCTCTGGCCGACGCCAAGCGCAAGGTAATCCCGCCGAACTCCACGCCGCACGGTCTCACCTACAGCGAGTGGTCGGCGGCCTGGTGGCAGTGGGCGCTCGCTATCCCGCAGGACCAGAGCCCGTTCTACGACCAGACGGGCGCCGACGCCGCAGTCGGCCAGTCAGGAAAGGTGTGGTTCCTCGCCGGCACCATGGAGTACGACTGGGACGGGGTGGCCCGCGCCACCCGTGACGTCACCATCCCGCGCGGCACCATGCTGTTCCTCCCCGTGATCAACGGGGAGATGTCGCCGCCGGAGGGTCCCGGCATGGGCATCACGACGTGGCAGGGACTCGTCGACTTCACCAGGAGCTACATCGACGCTGTGACGGTCAGGGAGTTGAAGCTGGACGGGCGTGACGTGCGCAGCTTCCGCGTCCAGACGACCGAGGCGGAGGCCGGCGCGCCGATGTATACGATGCCCGAGGACGGCGTCTTCGTGCAGTGGGGAGTCCAGCCGGGCGTGTACCCCTTCTTCTCGGACGGCTACTGGGTGATGCTGGCGCCGCTCTCCAGGGGAGAGCACACCCTCGCACTGCACGGGATCGCTGAGGGCGAAGGGTGGGTGTTCGAGACCGAAGTCACCTACAACTTGACGGTCAAGTGAGCTGAAGGCTCGAGGGCCTCGGCGCGAGCCGCTGCCGAGGGGCTTCCAGGGCGGGAGGCGCATTGGCGGAGCGCCTCCCGCCCTTCCGTGCTCAATCGCGACGCCTCTCCTTCCACCGCCACCCGGCCCCCCCCCCCGGCGAGCAGTCCCCTGCGTTTCCTTGCGCATTGGTTCACAAGTAGAGAGAATGCGCCCAATCGGGCGATGGTGGCTGGAGGGTATCCCCACCGGAGGCCCGGCCAGAGTCTGGGCCATCGGGTGAGGTTCGCCGACGTACTCCCTTGAGGGTTCCGAGCGCGGGGCGCCAGGCACGAGCACAGAGGAGGGTCCCGCATGGGCGGACTCGCCATCAACACGGGCGACACTGCGTTCGTCCTCATCTGCGCCGCACTCGTGGCGCTCATGACCCCAGGCCTTGCGTTCTTCTACGGAGGTCTGGTCCGCCGCAAGAACTTCCTTGCGATCATGATGCAGTCGTTCATCTCGATGGGCATCGTGACCACGATCTGGGTGTTCTTCGGCTACTCGCTCGCCTTCTCAGGCGACGTGGGAGGCGCCTTCGGCAACCTGGACTGGGCGGTGCTCACCAGCGTCGGCCATCTGCCCGGGCCGTGGGCGCCCAACATCCCGGCGCAGGCGCACTTCGTGTACCAGGAGATGTTCGCCATCATCACCCCGGCGCTCATCACCGGCGCGTTCGCCGACCGCGTCAAGTTCAAGAGCTACCTGTGGTTCCTGGTGCTCTGGAGCATCCTGGTGTACATCCCGTTCGTACACTGGATCTGGGGCGGCGGCTGGCTCGCGCAGCAGGGCGTGCTGGACTTCGCCGGCGGTCTGGTCGTGCACGTGAGCGCCGGCTTCGCCGCTCTGGCGTCGGTCTTCGTGGTCGGGCGGCGCAAGTTCGCCAAGGGCGAGCGCGGCGTCGCCCACAACATCGCCTTCGTCGCGCTGGGCACCGGCCTGCTGTGGTTCGGCTGGTTCGGGTTCAACGCCGGCTCGGCGCTGGCCGCCAACGGCATCGCCGCGCAGGCGTTCGTCAACACCGACATCGCCGGCTCGATCGCCATGTGCACCTGGCTGGCGATCACCTGGTGGAGGGACGGCAAGCCGAGCCTCGTCGGGGCTCTCACCGGCGCCGTGGCCGGCCTCGCCTGCATCACGCCCGCCGCCGGCTACGTCCCGACCTGGGCGGCGTTCATCTTCGGTCTCCTGGCAGGATCGGGCTGCTACTTCGCCGTCCGCTTCAAGGACGCCATGAAGTGGGACGACGCGCTCGACGTGTGGGCGTGCCACGGCGTCGGGGGCGTGCTGGGCACGATCCTGCTCGGCGTCTTCGCGCTCAAGTCGGTCAACCCGGCCGGCGCCGACGGCCTCATCGCGGGCAACTGGACCTTCTTCGGCTGGCAGGTGATCGCGACCGTGGTCATCGCCGCCTACGCGTTCGCCGTCACCTTCCTGATCCTCAAGCTCATCAACGCGTTCGGCTCCATCCGGGTGCCGGACGCCGTGGAACTGCAGGGGCTTGACGACGGCGAGTTCGGAGAGGCTGCATACAACCTCACCTGAGTCGAGGCGGGGCGCCGGCGGCCGCGGAGCAGCCGGCGGCCTGAGGTCACTACGGACGGGCGGGGCCGAAGGGAGCGGCGCCGCCCGTCCGCGCGAGGTACGCGCAGGCCATCACGTGCGGCGCTCACTTGCCGCCCGGCGCCTCCAGGGCCGCGAGAGCGGCCTCCCACTCCGCCGGGTCGTCGACGAGGAACGCCACCTCGGAGCCGTCGTCGAGCGTCAGAACGAGCAGGTGGCGGTGCGTGGCCGCCGCGTCGCGGCGGCGGTCTTCGCTGCGCACTCCCGCGATACGCGCGCGAGGCAGGCTCAACTGCTTGCCGGCGATGGGCAGGAAGAGGAGGCGCCGGCCGGTGAGCCCCAGGATTCCGTGTCCGCGGTCGCCGCGCGCGCCGGGCCCGCTCTCGTAGACCGCCCCGTCGAGCGGGATCTCCCACGTCTCACCGAGGCTTGCCACCTCGGAGCGCAGGATGTCGGCCCGGCGCTCCGCCTTCTCGCCCACGCGGCGCAGGATGAAGAGCGCGATGGCGACGATGGCCGCCATGACCACGGCGAGCACCAGGATGAAGAGCACGATGCCGCTCATCGCCCCTCCAGAGGCGGAAGAGGCGCCGCGGTCGCATGGACCACGGCGCCCCGTTCAAGACTGGCTCCTCGGGTAGGACTCGAACCTACAACCCTTCGGTTAACAGCCGAATGCTCTACCATTGAGCTACCGAGGACCGCTCCGGCCGAAAGAGTATAGGCGATGCCCGGCGAGCGGACAAACGAACGCCGTCAGTGCCACCTGGGCTCGGACCACCATCCGTGAGGCACTCCGTAGGCCTCCGACCCCACCTTGGCGTGGCTGCGAAGCCGCCCTCGCGCCTTGGACGTGAGCTTGGCGTCGAGCGCCGCCTGCAGCTCCTCGAACCGCGGACGCCAGTAGCTCTCGTCGCCGGCCGGCCGGCCGGCGAGCTCGGCGCTGGCCACCACCGCCGTCGCGAGGGGGCGCGAGGCGGCGTGCTCCTTCCACCACTCGGGGTGCTCGATGCGCGTGCCGAACCGCGCGACGGGCGCGTCCACGTCGGCCTCCGGCTCGCTGATGGGCTGGAACGCCCACGGCTGGGCGTCGATCGTCACCGAGGTGTTGGGCGCCGCTGCCACGAAGCGCTCGAGCGCGTCGAGCGTCTCCGCCGCCGACTCCTCCGTCTCGCCCGGCTGGTTGAACTCGAACCGGGCGTGCGTGACCACGCCCTTGGCGCCGAGGTAGCCGAGCAGGTCGAGGGCGTGATCCACGGCCCTGCGCGGGTTGGGCGCCCGGCCCGTGCGGCCGAGCAGCGCCGGAGAGAGCGTGCCCACCTCGAGCACGAGGCCCGCACGCGCCTTGTAGAGCTTGTCGACGTCCAGGCGCTGCAGCTGCTCCGGCCGCGCGGTGACGCTGAGGGCGAGGTCGCGGCGGGACTCCAGCGCGAACAGGTCGAGCACCTCCCGGCGCCAGCCGGCGTCGTAGCCGAACGCGGGATCGAGCACCAGCACCTTGCCGGGGCCGAGCGCGGCGACCAGGTCGACGGCCTCCGCGGCGGTCTGCGGCGGGTAGGCGTGCCAGCCCCCGCCTCCCGGGCGCAGCATGCACGACGGCGCGTTGTAGGGGCAGCCGCGGCTGAGGAACAGACCGAGCTCGGGGAGCCCCTTCGCGGTGTAGGGGTACGCCGCGTAGTCGGGCAGGTGCGCGGCGTCCAGCGCCAGCGGCGCGCCCTCCAGCGAGCGGCACACGCCGGTCTCGCGCGCCCCGTCTTCGATCTGGCGCGCGAGCGTGACCACGGCGGTCTCCGCCTCGCCGGCGATGAGCCAGTCGAACGGCGCCCCGGGGTCGTTGAAGTCGTCGGGGCGCACCGAGACGTGGTGGCCGCAGACGGCGATCACCGCGTCCGGCATGCGCTCACGAACGCGCGCGGCGGCCGAGACGGCGGCCGTGTACTGCAGGGCCGACCAGCAGGAGATCACGACCAGGTCGGCCTCGTGCTCGGCCAGCAGCGCGCCGCCGATCTGCAGGAAGCTCTCGCGGCCGACCTCGTCCAGCGGGTTGCCGAGCTCCGCCTCGAGGTCGAGCACGTCCGTCTCGAACCCCTCCCGGCGCAGCTCGCTGAACAGCTGGACGAGCTCGGGCTTGACCCTCGGCCCGTCGGCCCAGCGGCCGCCGTACAGCGACCCGGGGAACACCAAGAGTACACGCGTCTCGCGCATGTCGGTCATGGTCGGCCTCCGACCGGCCTACTCGACGAAGTCGCGCAGACTCCTGGCCTCGCGATACGCGCGGAGCTTGGCCAGCGTCTTGGCCTCGATCTGGCGGATGCGCTCGCGCGTGACGCCGAACTGCACGCCGACCTCCTCGAGCGTGTGCGGGCGGCCGTCGGTGAGGCCGTAGCGCATCTCGAGCACGCGCCGCTCGCGCGACGTGAGCAGCTCGAGCACGCGCCCGAGGTCCTCGCCCTGCATGAGCTCGCCGACGGCGTCGCTGGGCGCGATCGCCTGGTCGTCCTCGATGAAGTCGCCGAGCTGCGAGTCGCCCTCGTCGCCCACCGGGTTCTCGAGGCTCACCGGCTCCTGGCTGATCTTCTGGATCTCGCGCACCTTGTCCGGCGTGAGCCCCATGTCGCTGGCGATCTCCTCCGGCGTGGGCTCGCGGCCCAGGTCCTGGAGCAGCTGACGCTGTACGCGGATGAGCTTGTTGATGGTCTCGACCATGTGCACCGGGATGCGGATGGTGCGCGCCTGGTCCGCCAGCGCGCGGCTCACGGCCTGGCGGATCCACCAGGTGGCGTAGGTGCTGAACTTGAACCCGCGCCGGTAGTCGAACTTCTCGACGGCGCGGATGAGGCCCAGGTTGCCCTCCTGGATGAGGTCGAGCAGCGTGAGCCCGCGGTTGGCGTAGCGACGGGCGATGGACACCACAAGACGGAGGTTGGCCTGGATGAGCTGGTTCTTGGCGTACATGTCGCCGCGCTCGATGCGCTTGGCGAGCGAGACCTCCTGCTCGGCGGTGAGCAGCGGGACCTTGCCGATCTCGCGCAGGTACATGCGCACGGGGTCGTTGCTCGCCGTCTTGATGGACAGGTCGAGCTTGGTCTCGGCCTCCGCCTCCGGCTCCTGCTCGCTCGTCTGGCCGCCCTGCTGGTGGTGCACGCCGTCGGCCCCGACGACGTCGATGCCGAGGTCGTGGAACGCCACGTACACGTCGTCGATCTGCTCGGGCGTGAGGTCGACGTCGGCAAGGACCTCGAGGATGTGCTCCGCGGCGAGATACCCCTGCTCGCGGCCCTCCTCGAGGAGTGTGCGCACCTCTTCGACCGACGAGAGGATGCCCTCGTCAGGCTGACGGTCTGCTGCTGGCTCTGTCACGGACTACTTCAGCTCCTTGCTGGAAGCGGACGAGGAGCGGGGCTGCCTACGTGCCACCCCGCTCCCGGCTCCGCGGTCGTGTTCGTTGTCGGGGCCGGAGTACCTTGCTCCGGCGTGCTCATACTCTTCAATCGAGGAAGTCCCGGAGCCGCTGCGAGTCGCGGTACGCTTTGAGCTTCGCCAGGGTCTTCGCCTCGATCTGGCGGATGCGCTCGCGCGTCACTCCGAACTTCTGTCCTACCTCCTCGAGCGTCCTCGGGTGCTCGCCCTTGAGCCCGAAACGCAGCTCGATGACCTTGCGTTCACGGTGCGTGAGAGTGCCCAGCACGGCGTTGAGCTCCTCCTTCTGCATGATCTCGCTCACGGCCTCGATCGGCATGGTGGCGTCTTCGTCTTCGATGAAGTCGCCGAGCTGCGAGTCTTCTTCTTCGCCGATCGGCGTCTCGAGGCTCACCGGTTCCTGGCTGATCTTCTGGATGTCGCGCACCTTCTGTGGTGTTGTACCCATCTCGGCCGCGATCTCCTCAGGCGTAGGCTCGCGGCCGATGTCCTGCAGCAGCTGTCGCTGCACGCGGATGAGCTTGTTGATGGTCTCGACCATGTGCACCGGGATGCGGATGGTCCGCGCCTGGTCGGCGATGGCGCGCGTGATGGCCTGCCTGATCCACCAGGTGGCGTAGGTGCTGAACTTGTAGCCCTTGCGATAGTCGAACTTCTCCACCGCGCGGATGAGGCCCAGGTTGCCCTCCTGGATGAGGTCCAGGAAGAGCATGCCGCGCCCCACGTAGCGCTTGGCGATCGACACCACGAGGCGCAGGTTGGCCTCGATGAGCTTGCGCTTGGCGTCCATGTCCCGGCGCTCGATACGCCTGGCCAGCGACACCTCTTCTTCGGCGGTGAGCAGCGGCACCTTGCCGATCTCCTTGAGGTACATGCGCACCGGGTCGTTGGTGGGCGTCTTGACGGAGAGGTCGAGCTTGGGGATGACCTCCTCCTCGACTTTGGCGTCCGCGCCGTCGACCGCCACGCCGCCTTCGGCCTCGAGGATGTCGATGCCGAGGTCGGCGAACAGGTTGTAGATGCCGTCGATCTGGTCGGGCGTGAGATCGACGTCCTTGAGCGCCTCCGCGACCTGGTCGCCGACGAGATAGCCCTGCTCGCGACCCTCGTCGACGAGGAGCCGCACTTCTTCGATGCTCAGTTCTGCGGCGTCGGCCGGCTTGTTGCGCTCTTCGGCGGCGTCCGTCACGTCAGGCGTCCTCACCGTTGCTCGGTGTCCTCGTCCACGGGAAGGGCTCGGAGTGCCTCGCGCAGACGGCGGCGCACCGCCTCCAGTCTCGCGAGCTCCTCACCCTGTCTCTCAGTCTCGTCACTCCTCATGGTGACCTTGAGCCGGGCGATGATCCGGCTCACCTGCGCCTCCTGCAGACGCAGGAACAACTCCTCGACGACGACCGGCGTGAACCGCTCCCGCCCTGCACGCACGATGACCTCTGCGAGCACCTCCGCTCCCTCGGCGCCGCGGCCGTCGTTACCGGCGGTTTGCAGGGTATTCCCTGCCCCGTCGACGGCCAACCGCGTCTTGACGCCCGCCAGCGCGGCGCGTGTCTCGGCGGTCGCGAAGAAGTTCTCGTCGACGCCCGCGAGCGCCTCCCGGCCGGCCTGCGGCTGCGCGAGACAACCGGCCAGGAACCTCACCTCGAGCTCGTGAGCGCCGCCCACGGCGGCCCTGGCGACGCCGCGCGCGGCGACGGACGTGGTGGGGTCTTCGCCACGAGCCCGTGCCGGCGATGAGTCCGCACCTCGGGGGCCTGTCGACGCGCGAAGCAGGTACAGCGCAGCCTCGTCCGACAGGCCGAGAGCATCCGAGATGTAGGTCAGCTCCTCGTCGCGCTCGTTTGGCGTCGCCTCACCGAGGACCTCCCGTATCTGCGCCATCGCGCGTTCCCGGCCATCGGGTGTGCGGAGGTTGTGAGTCGTCAGCGCCAAGCGGACGTGGAATTGTAACAGCGTCTGCGCGTCCGCCGCAAGCCGGCGGAAGCCGTCCCCCCCGGCGCCGGAGAGCACGTAGTCGGCCGGGTCCAGGCCGTCGGGGATGCGGACGACGTGCAGCGAGAGGTCCATCTTGCGGCCCATCGTGAGCGCCCGCTTCATCGCGCCGATGCCGGCGGCGTCGGCGTCGTAGCAGAGGTAGATGGTGCGCGTGAGGCGCGCCAGGCGCTCGAGCTGCTGCTCGGTGAGCGCCGTCCCCATGCTGGCGACCACGTTGGCGACGCCGGCCTGGGCGAGCGCCATGACGTCGGTGTAGCCCTCGACCACGTACACGCGGTCCTCCCCGCGCGCCGCCGCCTTGGCTTTGTCGAGGCCGAACAGGGCCTCGCTCTTGTGGTAGAGCGGCGTCTCGGGGGAGTTGAGGTACTTGGGCTTCTCGTCGCCCATGGTGCGGGCGCCGAAGCCCAGGGTGCGCCCGCGCTCGTCACCCAGAGGGAACATGATGCGGCCGCGGAAGCGGTCGTACGGGCGACCGCGCTTGCCGGGGATCACCAGACCGGCGTCGAGCAGGTCCTGCTCGGTGAACCCCTTGGCGAGCGCCCCGTCGCGCAGGCGCTCCCAACCCGGCAGGCTGTAACCGACGCGGAAGGCGCGGCAGACCTCGGCGGAGAGGCCGCGCCCCTCCAGGTACTCCCGCGCCGGCTCGGCCGCCGGCGAGTCCCAGAGGACGCGCTCGTAGTAGACCGTGGCGTCCTCGAGCAGCTTGCGCAGGCGCTCGCGGCTCCGGCGCTCCGCGTCGCCGCGGGCGTTGGACTCGTCGTAGTCGAGCGCGACGCCGTACTTGTCGGCGAGGTACTCGACGGCCTCGGGGAAGTCCATGTTCTCCTTGGCCATGACGAAACCGATGAGGTTGCCGCCGGCGCCGCAGCCGAAGCAGTAGTAGAGCTTCTCCACGGGGTTGACCGAGAACGACGGTGTGCGCTCCTCGTGGAACGGGCAGCGGCCGCTGAAGTTGGCGCCGGCCTTGCGCAGCTCGGTGTACTGGCCGACCACCTCGACGATGTCGGCGCTGGCGACGACCTGCTCGATGCTGCTCTGGGCGATGCGCGCCACGCTACCGCCCCCGGCCGTCGGGGCCGCGCCGCCGGGCCTCGGCGCTGTCGCGGCCGGCGCGCCGGCGCGCATCGCGCTCCTCACGGCGGCGCATGGCCTGGATGGTGGCCTGCTGCTCGGCGTCGACGTGCCGCAGGGTGGCCCGGGCGCGCCGGCGGCTCTTCTTGTGCGCGCGCGGCGTGCTCTCGTAGTACCTCCAGTGGTGCCCGAGGTGGTCGAACGACCAGATCAGGAGCACCGTGAGCCCGATCATCCACACCAGATAGAAGAGCGCGAACAGGGTCCACTGCTCGAGCGTGGTCGTGTCCCGGGCCGGCGGCGCTCCCCACGGCTGGATGTGCGGCAGGCGCAGCCAGCCGAGGCCGAAGACCACGACGGCGGGCACGAAGGCGAGGACGACGAAGCCGGCGGTGACCAGCAGGATGAGCGCCGTGCGGCGGTGCACGGCGACGATCACGTAGTGGTGAGGGGGCGGGCCATGAGCACCTCGTCATGATACGCGTCCCCGCGGCGGTACTGGGCGGTCCGCAGCCCCTCCCGCACGAAACCGTGGCGCCCGTAGAAGGCGATGGCCGGTTCATTCTCGGGGAACACGCCCAGCACCAGGCGGAGGAAGCCGGCGGAGGCGGCCCACTCGGCCGCCGCCTCGAGCAGAGCGCCGCCGGCGCCCACGCCGCGCCAGCCGGCGGCCACGGACATGCCGATCCAGGCGACGTGCGCGGAGGCCGGGTTCGCGTCCGGCCACACGCCGAGGTTGCCGACCACGGCGCCGCCGCCTTCGGCGACGAGGAACAGGGCGCGAGGCGAGCGCAGCGCCTCGGTGATGCGGCGGCGCCAGTCGTGGGGGGCCGCCTCGCCCGGCCGCAGGACCAAGGTGGCGCGGGGCTCGGCGGCCACGGCGTCGAGCATCTCGCACACGCCGCGCGCGTCCCGCTTGCGCGCGTCGCGCACCACGAGCGCCCGCCCGTCGGCGAGCGTCACGCCGATCTCCCGTCCCAGACTGCTCACGGCACGGCCCCCTCGCGCCTGACGAGGGAGAGGCGCCGGCCCGGGCGCGCCTCACGGCGGCCCGGGCCGGCGCCCGTCCTCGTCGCCGTCACTTCTCCAGACGCAGGTCGCCGCTCTCCTCGATGGCCGCCTGCGCCGCGGCGAGACGCGCCACCGGCAGCCGGAAGGGCGAGCAGCTCACGTAGTCCATGCCCGCGCGGTGGCAGAACTTGACCGTCTCCGGGTCGCCGCCCTGCTCGCCGCAGATGCCGACCTTGAGGTCCGGCTTGGTGCGGCGGCCGCGCTCGATGCCGATCTCCACGAGCTGCCCCACGCCGCTCTGGTCGAGGGTCGCGAACGGGTCGGCCGGCCAGATCTCCTTCTCCTCGCTGATGTAGAGCGGAAGGAACTTGCCGGCGTCGTCGCGGCTGACGCCCAGCGTCATCTGCGTGAGGTCGTTGGTGCCGAAGCTGAAGAACTCGGCCACCTCGGCGATCTGGTCGGCGGTGAGCGCCGCGCGCGGGATCTCGATCATGGTGCCGACCAGGTACTCGACCTCCACGCCCTGCTCCTCGAACACCCGCTCCGCCTGCGCGCGCACGATCGCGGCCTGGTCCTCGAGTTCCCTCTTGGTGCCCACGAGCGGGATCATGATCTCGGGGTGCACGTCCAGGCCTTCCTTCTTGACCACGCACGCGGCCTCGAGGATGGCCCTGGCCTGCATGGCCGTGATCTCGGGGAAGGCGATGCCGAGACGGCAGCCACGGTGACCGAGCATCGGGTTGCTCTCGTGCAGGTCCTCGACCTTGGCGCGCACCTCGTCCTCCGGGACGCCGAGCGCGCTCGCGGTCTTGGCCGTGTCCTCGTCGTCGTGCGGCAGGAACTCGTGCAGCGGCGGGTCGAGCGTGCGGATGGTGACGTGCCGGTCACCCATCACGCGGAAGATCGCCGCGAAGTCCTCGCGCTGCATGGGCTCGAGCTTGGCGAGCGCCGCCTCCCGCTCCTCGCGCGTGTCGGCGAGGATCATCTCGCGCACGCTCATGATGCGCTCGCCCTCGAAGAACATGTGCTCGGTGCGGCAGAGGCCGATGCCCTCGGCGCCGAACGCGATGGCGTTCTCGCTCTGGTCCGGCTGGTCGGCGTTGGTGCGCACGCCCATCGTGCGCGCCGAGTCCGCCCACTCCATGACCTCGGCGTAGTAGCGGAACGACTCCGAGTCCTCCGCCGCGATGCTCTTCTCGAGCAGTACCTGGAGCACCTCGGGAGGACGCGTCTCGAGCTTGCCGAGGATCACCTCGCCGGTGAACCCGTCGATGCTGATCCAGTCGCCCTCGTTCACCGTGTCGCCGTCGACGACGAACCTGCGCGCCCTCATGTCCATGTCGAGCGCGCCGCAGCCGACGATGCAGACCTTGCCCATCTGGCGGGCGACCAGCGCGGCGTGGCTGGTCATGCCGCCCTGCGCCGTGAGGATCCCCTGGGCGGCGTCCATGCCGCGGATGTCGTCCGGGCTCGTGAAGTCGCGGACCAGCAGGACCTTCTCGCCGCGCGCGGCCCAGGCGACCGCGTCCTGCGCGTTGAACACGACGCGGCCGGTGGCGGCGCCGGGGCCGGCGGGCAGGCCCTTGGCCTTGACCCGGCCCTCTTCCACCGCCTTGAGCTTCATGTCCGGGTCGAAGATCGGCCGCAGCAGCTGGTTGAGCTGCTCGGGCTGGATGCGCATGAGCGCCTCCTCGTGCCCGATGAGACCCTCGTCCGCCATGTCGACGGCGATGCGGATCGCCGCGAGGCCGGTGCGCTTGCCGTTGCGCGTCTGCAGCATGAACAGGCGGCCGCGCTCGACGGTGAACTCGAAGTCCTGCATGTCGCGCAGCTCGTGCTCCAGGGTGCCCTGGATCTGCATGAGCTCGTCGTAGACCTGCGGCCACAGCTCCTTGAGCTCGCTCACCGGACGCGGCGTGCGCACGCCGGCCACCACGTCCTCACCCTGCGCGTTGACCAGGAACTCGCCGTAGAACTCCCTCTCGCCGCTGGCGGGGTTGCGCGTGAAGCCGACGCCGGTCCCCGAGTCCTCACCGGTGTTGCCGTAGACCATGGTCTGCACGTTGACCGCCGTGCCCCACGAGTCGGGGATGCCGTACATGCGCCGGTAGGCGACGGCACGGTCGTTGTCCCAGCTGCCGAACACGGCGCTGACCGCGCCCCAGAGCTGGTCGCGCGGGTCGTCCGGGAACTCCTTGCCCGTGCGCTCCTTGACGGCCGCCTTGAACTCGGCGGTGAGATCCTTGAGGTCGCCGGCGCTGAGCTCGGTGTCGAACTTGACGCCCTTGGCCTTCTTCATCGCCTCGAGCCGCTCCTCGAACACGTCGCCCTCGTCGTCGCTCTCCGGCTTGCAGCCGAGCACGACGTCGCCGTACATGCTGACGAAGCGCCGGTAGCAGTCGTAGGCGAAGCGCTCGTTGCCGGTCGTCTTGATGACGCCCTGGACCGTCGTGTCGTTGAGACCCAGGTTGAGGATGGTGTCCATCATGCCCGGCATGGAGGCGCGGGCGCCGGAGCGCACGCTGAGCAGCAGCGGGTCGGAGGCGTCGCCGAACTTCTTGCCGGTGTCGGCCTCGAGCGCGGCGAGCGCGTCCTCGACCTGGGCGTCCACGCCGTCGGGGTACCCTCCGTGAGCGGAGTAGTGGTTGCAGACCTCGGTGGTGATGGTGAAGCCGGGCGGTACGGGCAGCCCGATCGTGGTCATCTCTGCGAGGTTCGCCCCCTTGCCTCCGAGGAGCTCCCTCATGGACTTGTTGCCCTCGCTGAAGCGGTAGACGTACTTGTCACTCATGCTTGTGCCTCCCCTGGCAGGTGAGTCCGCCGAGTCGCGGCGGTCGCGGCGGGATAGGGTGGGGTCTCCTGCACGTCACGGCTGCGTGAGCGGCAGGCGGCTGAACTCTCCGATGTGGCCGATGAGGCCGGTGACGGCGGCGAGCTGCGCCAGGCGGTTGGCGCGCACGGCCTCGTCGGGATCCATGACGAGCACGGCGTCGAAGTAGCGGTCCACGGCGGACCGCAGGCCGGCCGCCGCGCTGATGGCGCTCTCGAGCTCGAGGTTGTCCAGGGCGTCGAGCAGCGGCCCGCGCGCAGCCTCACAGGCCGCGTGCAACTCGCGCTCGGCGTCGTCCAGGAAGAGGGCCGGGTCGACGGCGCGCGCCCCGGCCGCCGGGTCCTTGGCCGCCAGCGCGGAACAACGGTTGTAGGCGATGACGGCACTCTCGAACACTTCCCTGCCCGCCAGCGCGGCGAACACCCGCGCCCGTGACGCCGCCGCGGGCAGGTCGGCGGCCGGCGCGGCCATGGCGGCCTCGACGGCCGGGAACGGCAGGCCCTCGTCGAGCAGCAGTACCTGGAGGCGCTCGCGCACGAACGCGGCGGTCTCGGCTGCGATCGCCGAGCGGCGCCCCTCGTCCAGGCCCTCGATGCCCTGCAGTTCGAACTGGTCGACGGCGGCGGTGAGCAGGCCGGCCAGCGGGAACCGGAGGTTGTACTCGAGAGCGATGCGCACGATCCCCATGGCGGCGCGTCGCAGGCCGTAGGGGTCGCGGGAGCCCGAGGGCTTCTCGCCCGCGACCCAGGCGCCGGCGATGTTGTCCAGCTTGTCGGCGACGGCGAGCAGGGCGCCGGGCACCGTGGTCGGCAGCGGCGCGGTGGCGCTCAGCGGCCGGTAGTGCTCGCCGACGGCGCTGGAGACTGCGGCGCCCAGTCCGCCGGCCTCGGCGAAGTTGCCGCCCATGATGCCCTGCAGCGCGGGGAACTCGATGACGGTCTGGCTGACGAGGTCGGCCTTCGCGAGGCGCGCGGCGGCGCGCAGCGTCTCCTGGACGGTCTCGCCCGAGCCGTCGTCGTCCGGCGGGCAGGCGGGACCGCCGGCGAGCGCGGCCACCAGGCCGCCGAGCCGGCTCGCCTTGTCGGCGAGCGAGCCGAGCTTCTCGTGGAACACCACGGCGCCGAGCCGCTCGGCCATGGCCGGCAGCCCCTCGGCGAGGTCGCGGTCGTAGGCGAACTCGGCGTCGTCCAGGCGGCCGTCGAGCACGCGCTCGTTGCCGCGCGTGACGAGCGGGGACGCCGCGGGATCGCCGTTGGAGACGTACAGGAACGCCGGCAGCAGCCTGCCTTCCCTGTCGCGCACCGGGAAGTACCGCTGGTGGCTCTGCATGGCGGTGACCAGCACCTCGTCCGGCAGGCGCAGGTGCCGTTCGTCGAACGCGCCCCGGGCCACGCTCGGCCACTCCGCCAGGTAGATGGCCTCGGACAGCACGTCGCCGGGGTCCGACCAGGAGCCGCCGAGCTCGTCGGCCGCCGCGTCCAGCCCCGCCCTGATGAGCCGCTCGCGCTCGAGCTGCGAGACGATGACCTTCTGCTCCGGCGAGCAGCCGCTCGTACTCGCTCGCCTCAGCGATCGTGACCGGCGCGCCGAGCACGCGGTGGCCGCGCGAGACGTCGCCGAGCGGGAGGCCGTAGAACTCCCCGCTCAGGGTCTCGCCGTCCAGCTTGGCCACCAGCCAGCGGATGGGGCGCGAGAACCGGAGGTACTCGCTCGCGCCCTCGGGCCTGGCGCCCCAGCGCATGCCGCGCGGGATCTGCAGGCCGGTGATGAGGCGCGCGACCAGCTCCGGCACGACGTCGCGCGCCGCCCGGCGCCCGGCCTCGACGCTCACCACCGCGAACTCCGTGCCGTCCATGACCTCGCGGCGCACGTCCTCGGCGGCCGCGCCCCTGGAGCGCGCGAACCCGGCGCCCGCCTTGGTGAGCGTGCCGTCCTCGTTGAACGCCACCTGGGCCTTGGGGCCGCGGAACTCCTGCACTTTGGCCAGCTGCTCGGCAGGCACGTCCGTGACGAGCACGGCGATGCGCCGCGGCGAGACCAGCACCCGCACCTCGCCCTCGTCGTACAGGCGCTCCTCGGTGAGCAGCCGGCGCACCAGCCCCGGCTGCGCGGGCCCCTGACCCTCGAGCTGCCGGATGACGGACTCGCAGACCTTGTACGGCAGCTCCTCGACGCCGACCTCGATCAGGAGGGTGCTCAACGTCCTACCTCCGCGCCCGCGGCCCCAGCCCGGCCGGCGTCCCCGGCCTCTCCCCCGCGCCCGTCGCCCACGACCTCGAGGTAGAGGCCGGCGACCTTGCGCGCGAGGTCGCGCACGCGGGCGATGTGCGCCGTGCGGTCGGTGACGCTGATCACCCCGCGCGCGTCGAGCATGTTGAACGCGTGGCTGCACTTGAGCACGTGGTCGTAGGCGGGGATGGGCAGGCGCGCCTCGATGGTGCGCAGCGCCTCGGCCTCGTGCTCACGGAAGTGGCGGTAGAGCATCTCGGTGTCGGCCACCTCGAAGTTGTAGGTGCTGAACTCGCGCTCGTTCTCCTTGTACACGTCCCCGTAGGTCACGACGTGCTCCTCGCCGTCCTCGTCCCAGCGCGACCAGACGAGGTCGTACACGCTGTCCACGCCCTGCAGGTACATGGCGAGCCGCTCGAGCCCGTAGGTGATCTCGATGGTGATGGGGTCGAGGTCGAAGCCGCCCAGCTGCTGGAAGTAGGTGAACTGGGTGGCCTCCATGCCGTCGACCCAGACCTCCCAGCCCTGGCCCCAGGCGCCCAGCGTAGGACCCTCCCAGTTGTCCTCGACGAAGCGCACGTCGTGCTCGGCGAGCACGATGCCGAGGGCCTCGAGGGAGCGCAGGTAGACGTCCTGGATGTCCGCCGGCGACGGCTTGACGACCACCTGGTACTGGTAGTAGTGGCCGAGCCGGTAGGGGTTCTCGCCGTAGCGCCCGTCCGTGGGGCGCATGGAGGGTTCGACGTAGGCCGCGCGCCAGGGGCGCGCGTCGAGGCAGCGCAGGAAGGTGGCGGGGTTGAAGGTACCGGCGCCGACCTCGGTGTGGTACGGCTGGACGACGACGCACCCCTGTCCCTCCCAGAACGCCTGCAGGCGGCCGACGATCTGTTGGAACGTGGGCGGCGCGTCGGGGCTCTGGGCGTGCTCGGTCACGGGGTCCTTTCCATCGGAAGCGCGATTCTACCAGTCTCACCCAGAATCGAACAACAAAGACATACGCGCGCGAAGCGGCGGCGCGCTCGTGCCCGGCGCGCTCAGCCGAGACCGGCGATGCGCAGCGCGCGCAGGCGCGCGCCGGTGTGGTAGGCGTAGAGCTGGTGGACGTCGCGGAGCGCCTCGCCGGCGGCCTGCGACGAGGGCACGCTCGCGCAGCTCGGCGAGCGGCCGGGAGAGGCCGTCGAGCATGGCCGCCACGGCCTCCGGCGTGACCGGCACGCCCTCGCCCACACAGTCGGCGCAGACGAGGCCGCCTCGGGCGGCCGAGAAACCGAGTGCGCGGCCGGCCGACCCGCAGGCCGCGCACGAGTCCAGCACCGGCTGGTAGCCGGCCTCGTAGAGCAGCTTGAGCAGCGCGCCGAGCACCAGCGGGGACTCGACGGCGCGCCCCGAGAAGCCACGGTCGAGCTCGCGCAGCGTGTTGCGCAGCAGCGCGAACACGCGCTCCTCGGGCTCGTGCTCGGGGGTGAGCCCGGCGGCGGCCTCGCAGACGATCGCCGCCGCCGTGAGCCCCTCGCGGTCCATGCGCAGGTGCACGAAGACGTCCACCAACTGCGCCTGCGTGACGGTGTACAGCGACCTGCCGGGGTGCAGCAGCAGGTCGCAGACGTTGAACGGCTCGAGGCGGCCGCCCCAGCGTGAGGTGGTCTTGCGCACGCCCTTGACCACGGCGTCCACGCGGCCGAGCTCGCGCGTGAACAGGCGGACGATGCGGTCCGCCTCGCCCAGCGGCCGCGAGCTGAGCACCACCGCGCGGGCCTTCTGCGGGCCGCGCCATCAGGCGGCGCTCTTCGCGCGCCGGCGGGTGTACACCACGCGCGGCACGCCGGCGAGGTCGTCGCGCAGCGCCGGCGTCTCGTAGGCCCGGGCCGCCTCCACGATGGCGGCGACGGCGTCCGCCTGGCCGGCCCCGACCTCCATGGCCAGGGTGCCGCCGGGGCGCAGCAGCAGCGCGGCGCCGGGCACGAGGCGGCGGTAGAAGTCCAGCCCGTCCACGCCGCCGTACAGGGCGCGCCGCGGCTCGTAGTCGCGCACGTTGGGCTCGAGCGCCACGTACTCGTCGGCGGGGATGTACGGCGGGTTGCTGACCACGAGGTCGAACGGCCGCTCGCCGACGTCGGCGAACAGGTCGCTGAGCACGAACTCGACGCGGCGCACCAGCCCGAGGCGCGCGGCGTTGCCGCGCGCCACCGCCAGCGCGCCCGGCTCGACGTCCGTGGCGACGAGACGCACGAAGGGGTCCTCGGCGGCGAGCGCCAGCGCGACGCAGCCGGACCCGGTGCCGACGTCGATCGCCAGCGGCTCGTCCTCGGGGTCCGGCCCGGCGATCGGCATCTCCCGGAGAGCCTCCAGCGCGACCTCCACCAGGGTCTCCGTCTCGGGGCGCGGGATCAGCACCTCCGGCGTCACCTCGAGGTCGATGGTGCGGAAGGCGCGGTGGCCGAGGATGTAGGCCACGGGCTCGCGCGCGAGGCGGCGGCTGAGAAGAGTCTGGAACTCCGCCGCCTCGTCCGCGGTCACCTCGCGGTCCGGCTCCCTGAAGAGCTCGGCGCGCGTCACCCCGAGCGCGCGCGCCAGCAACAGTTCGGCGTCCAGTCGCGGCGAGCGGCTGGCGCCTTCGTCCCGCAGAAGCGCCACCGCCGCGCGGAGCGCTTCGCCCACGCTCGCCGGCCTCGCCACGGTCATTCCCCGCCGGCGGCGGCCAGTTGCTGGCGGCGGTCCTCCGCGGAGAGCGCCTCGGTGAACTCGTCGAGCTCGCCCTCCATGACCGCCTCGATGCGGTGACTGGTGAGCCCGATGCGGTGGTCGGTCACGCGGTTCTGCTGGAAGTTGTAGGTGCGGATCTTCTGCGAGCGGTCGCCGCTGCCCACCATGCTGCGGCGCGCGTCGCCGCGCTCCTGGTCCTGCTTGGCCTGCTCGAGCTCGAACAGCCGGGCGCGCAGGATCCGCATGGCCTTCTCCTTGTTCTGGAGCTGGCTCTTCTCGTCCTGACAGCTCACGCTGACGCCGGTGGGCGTGTGCGTGATGCGCACCGCCGAGTCGGTGGTGTTGACGCTCTGCCCGCCGGGGCCGCGGGCGCGGAAGATCTCGACGCGCAGGTCGCCCGCCTGGAGGTCGACCTCGATGTCCTCGGCCTCCGGGAGTACGGCGACCGTCGCCGTGGAGGTGTGGATGCGCCCCGCCGCCTCGGTGACGGGCACCCGCTGCACGCGGTGCACGCCGCCCTCGTACTTGAGCTTGGAGAACGCGCCCTGGCCCTTGACCTCGAGCGTGAGCTCCTTGTAGCCGCCGTCGTCGTTCTCGTTGAACGAGAGCATCTCGACCTCGAACCCCTTGGCCTGGGCGTAGCGCGTGTACATGCGCGCGAGCTCGCCGGCGAAGATGCACGCCTCGTTGCCGCCCGTACCGGCGCGGATCTCGATGAGCACGTCCTTGCCGTCGTTGGGGTCGCGCGTGAGCATGAGCGCACGGATCTCTTCGGTGAGCTGGTCGAGCCGCTTGCGCCCCTCCATGAGCTCGGCCTGCGCGAAGTCGCGCATCTCGGCGTCGCTGCTGTCGTCGCCGAGGAGGCCTTCGGCGTCGGCGACCGTCCGCTCCGCCTCGCGGTACCGCTGCGTGAGCTCGTGGACGGGCACCAGCTCGGCGTGTGCGCGCGCGGCGTCCGTGTAGCGCGCGCGGTCGCCGAGCATCTCGGGGTCGGCGAGCTGTGCCGTGAGGTCGTCGTAGGAGCGTTCGATCTCGCTGATCAGGTCGTCGATGGTGGCCATGGACCCAGCTTACGCCATGACCTCCACGCCCTTCACCGGCGGGCGGTCCTGCGGTTCGAGCTCGATGACCTTCTCGAGCGCGGCGATCGCGACCTCGACCTGCGCGCTGTCGGGCTGCTTGGTGGTGAGCCACTGCAGCCCGAGGCCGGGCGCCATGACGACGCGCACGACGCGGTTGTTCTCGTGCCGCCCGGCGGCGCGGATGATCTCGTAGCTGATGCCGGCGATGAGCGGCACCAGGACGACGCGGCTGAGCACGAGCAGGTACCAGTCGGGACGCCCCACCGCGGCGAAGACGAAGATCGAGACCACCAGCACGATGAGCAGGAACGACGTGCCGCAGCGCAGGTGCAGCGTCTTGTACTTCTCCACGTTGGCCACCGTGAGCTCCTCGCCGTGCTCCAGCGCGTGGATGCTCATGTGCTCGGCGCCGTGATACTCGAACACCCGGCGCAGGTCCTTGAGTTGCGTGACGACGACCAGGTAGGCGAGGAAGATGCCGACGCGGATGAACCCCTCCACCAGCCAGAAGAGGAAGCCCTCGCCGAGCCAGTGGTCCAGCAGGCCGGTGAGGAACAGCGGCGCCAGGAAGAACAGGCCGATGGCGAACGCGAAGGCGATGATGAGCGTGACGCCGATCTCCTTCCTGCCGAGCTGCTCCTCCTCCTCGCCCAGTGACTCGTTGGCGGAGATGGTGAGCGCGCGGATGCCGATGACGAGCGACTCGAACAGGGCGACCATGCCGCGCAGCACCGGCAGCTTGAGCACGGGGTACTTCTTCATGTAGCTCGTGAGCGGGTACTCGTGCACCCCGATGGAGTCGTCGGGCCGGCGGACGGCCAGCGACCACCAGTCCACGCCGCGCATCATGACTCCTTCGATGACGGCCTGCCCGCCGACCTGCGCGCGGCGCGCGGCCAGGGCGGGCAGCAGGAACGCGATGAGGAGCAGGCGGCTCATGGACCGGGAGAGCAGAGCGCCGCTAGCTGCGCGCGGCGGCGGCCGGACCGTCGACGTCCTCGGGCCGGTACGGCTTGCCGCAGGTCATCTTGCCCTCGGGGCAGGTGCCGTAGAGGCAGCCGGGGCCGCTTCCCTCGAAGAGGTTGGGAGCCAGGTCCTTGACCATGCCGCGCATCTGCCACGCGAGGTCACGGATCTCCCACTGCGCGCGATTGCAGCAACGCACCTGGAAGAAGTGGCGCAGCTCGCGCGCGTTCATGGTGACGACGATCTTGGTCTCCGCCGCGTTGGGCAGCACGAAGCGGGCGTCCTCCTGGACGCTCTCGCGCGTGCGCCCCTCGGCGAGCCCGAGCTCCACCAGCCTGTCGTAGGCCACGCGCGCGTCCTCCATCGCCTTGAGGAAGATGGCCTCCGCCTCTGCGTTCGCGGCGACGCTGGGCGGCACGATGAAGCTGTCGGCCGCCCCGAAGTTCACGTAGCGCTGCGACTGCTGGTTGTAGCTGGCCACGCGGTGGCGCACCAGCTGGTGCGTGCAGGCGCGGCTCACGCCGTCCACGGCGAAGCTGAACGAGGCGTGCTCGAGCGCCGAGTGGTGGCCGCTGCGCACGAGGATGCGCACGAGCTTGGCGACGTCCTCGTCGGTCATGTCGTGCTTGAGGTCGGCCGCCGACACCGGCGCGTAACAGAGCCGACCCGCGATCGCGACGGCGCGATCCGGGTCGGGCGTGTGCTGGAGGAGGCTGACGCGGAGCTCGGCGCGGAGCGGTGACCCTCCGGTGCCCCGCTCGCCGGGGTGCCTGCTGGGGCTGGTCATGCCGGCGTCAGGACTCGTCGGTCTTCTCGGGCTCGTCGGCCTCCGGCGCGGCCTCGGCCGAGACTGCGACCGGCTTCGGCTCGGGCTTGGGAGCGCGCTGCCGGGAGGGCTTGGGCTCTGCCGGCGCTTCGGACTTCTTCTCGAGGCGCTTCTTGAAGCGGTCCACGCGGCCGCCCGAGTCCACCAGCTTCTGCTTGCCGGTGTAGAACGGGTGGCACTGGGAGCACAGTTCGACGTGCAGCTCCTTCTTGGTGCTGCGCGTGGTGAACGTGTTGCCGCAGCTGCAGTGCACGGTCGCTTCCTGGTACTGCGGATGGATGTCTTTCTTCATCTGAACGGATCCCTTCTGGGAGCAAACCCGGTGTGACTCGAATCGGCGCGAGGCCGAAGCGGGATGATACCACGAACCACCGCTTCGAATCCTTCCCCCTCTGAAACGCCCGGCCGGAGCGCCGCTCGACAGCGCGTCGTGCATCCGTATAATCCCCCTCGCCTCGCATCATGCGCGCGCACGTGAAGGACGGGACCGATGCCGGACATGCTTGCTCACTACCTGGTCGCCGACGCCGCCGCGCGACAGGCGCGTGATCACCTGGGAGGATTCGTCGACCGTGCGTTCGACGCCTACAAGGTGGGCGCCCAGGGCCCCGACGTGTTCTTCTACTCGCGGGTCCTCCGGCCGCGACGACGCTCCGACCTCGCCCGGATCACCCATCAGCAGCAGACGGAAGCGGCGCTCCGCTTCATGCTCCATCGCGCCGCGGCCTTCCCCGAGGGACGGAGAGACATCGCCTATGCGTTCGTCGCCGGCTACGCGTCGCACCTGTGCCTGGACGCGGAGGTCCACCCCTGGGTGATGTACTGGACGGGGGACATCACCGGCGGCGCGGGGCCGGAGGAGACGGCCGAAGCGTTCCGCCGCCACGGGATCCTCGAGGCGTCGATCGACGTGCTCCTCCGCGGCGAGCGGTCAGTCCGCACCGACTGGTTGCGCAAGCAGCGCCTGCTTCATCTCCCGCCGTTCCAGTCCGAGGTCGTCTCGGAGCTCCTCAGCGACATGCTGCGTGAGGTGTACGGCGCCGTGTTCACGCCGGCCGACGGGCGCGCCGCGTTCCGCGCCATGGAGTGGATCTACGCGAACATGACCGATCCCCGCGCCGTGCCGACGCGCCTGCTCTCCGCCGCCGCCCCGCTCAGCAGGCACCGCGCCGTGGTGCGCTCGCAGATCTACCCGGTGGCCCCCTCGCCGACCGCCGCGAGTCTCTACGCCAGGCGGAACCCCTGGTGGCATCCGTTCGCGCCGAACGAACCGCGTACGGAGACGTTCGCCGAGCTGTGCGACACCGCCACCGCCGAGACGGTGCTCTGTCTCCAGGCGATCGGTGCGGTGACGCGCGGAGATGCGGCCGACGACGAAGCCCTTCGCATCGTCGGCGACCGCAACATGTTCACCGGGCTCGCCTGCGACGACCCTCGCCCGGCCACCGTCTTCGCCCCGGACATCCGGCTCCTCTGGAGCGGGCGGGACGGCGCCGCCGACAGGCTGCTCGGCTAGTTCTCGGTCAGCGGGAGTTCTTGATCAGCGCGCTGAGGAACTCGGCGTTGTTCTTGGTCTCACGCGTCTTCTTGATGAGCAGCTCGATGGCCGCGGCCGGGTCGAGGCTGTGCAGCACGGAGCGGAGCTTCCACACGGCGGCGGCCTCGGCCGGCTCCATGAGCAGCTCCTCCTTGCGCGTGCCGGTCGTCTCGATGTCGATGGCCGGGAAGATGCGCTTGTCGGCGAGCTTGCGGTCGAGGCGGATCTCCATGTTGCCGGTGCCCTTGAACTCCTCGAAGATCACCTCGTCCATGCGCGATCCGGTGTCGACCAGCGCCGTGGCGAGGATGGTGAGCGAGCCGCCCTCCTCGATGTTGCGGGCGGCCCCGAAGAACTTCTTCGGCGGGTAGAGCGCCGTGCTGTCGACGCCGCCGGAGAGGATGCGTCCGCTGGCCGGCGTGTTGAGGTTGAAGGCGCGTGCCATGCGGGTGATCGAGTCGAGCAGCACCACGACGTCGCGGCCCATCTCGACGAGGCGCTTGACGCGGTCGAGCACCAGCTCCGTGACCTGTACGTGGTTCTCCGACGGCTGGTCGAAGGTGCTCGCCACGACCGTGCCGATCACGGAACGCTGCATGTCGGTGACCTCTTCCGGGCGCTCGTCGACGAGGAGCACGAACAGGTCGATGTCGGGATTGTTGGTGGCGATGGAGTTGGCCAGCTTCTTGAGGATGGTGGTCTTGCCGGCCTTGGGCGGCGAGACGATCAGCCCGCGCTGACCCTTGCCGATCGGGCACATGAGGTCCATGATCCGCGCCGCGGTGTCGTGCTCTTCCGTCTCCAGGCGCAGGCGCTCCTCCGGGAACAGCGGCGTGAGCTGCTCGAACACGGGCCGCTTGCGGGCGGTCTCCGGGTCGATGCCGTTCACGGTGTCGATCTTGAGCAGCGCGTTGTACTTCTCGTTGTCCTTGGGCTCGCGGACCTGGCCGGCGACCTCGTCGCCCCGGCGCAGGCCGAAGCGGCGGATCTGGCTGAGGCTCACGTAGACGTCGCGGTCGCCCTGGGTGAAGCCGCTCGTGCGCAGGAACCCGAAGCCGTCCGGGAGAACGTCGAGGATCCCGGTGCACGGGATGGTGGGGCGGTCGTCGCGTACCTGCTCGCCGCCGCCACCGCCGCCGCCCTGGCGCTGCTTGTCGCGCCCGCGGCGGTTCTTCTTGCCCTGGCGCTGGCCCTGCTGCTGCTGGCCGCCGCCCTGCTGGCGGTCGCCCTGCTGCTGGCCGCCCTGCTGCGGCGGCTGCGGCTGGCGGTCGCCCTCGCCGGCCGGCTTGTCGGCCGCCGGCTCGGCCGGCGCCTCGGTGTGAGCGCCCGTGGCGGGAACAGCCGGCGTCTCCGCGGCGGGTGCAGGAGCATCGGCCGCCGGCTTCTCGGCGCCGGCCGGCTTCTCGGCGGGCTCGGAGGCTGCGGGCTTCTCGGCCGGCTTCTCGGCGGCCGGAGCCTCGGTCTTGGCCTCCGCCGGAGCCTCGGTCTTGGCCTCCGCCGGAGCCTTGGCCTTCTTCTCGGCCGGCGCGGCGGGCTTGTCCGCCGGCGCCTTGCCGGCCGCTGCCTCGGCCGGCTTCTCGGCCGCCGGGGCCTTCTTGGCCCTCGACCTCGGCGCGGGCTTCGCGGCGGGCGCCTCGGCCACTGCCGTCTCCACGGCGGGCTCGCTCGGAACGGTCATCTGATCTGTCTGTTCTTCAGTGCTCATGGGCTCCCGGGACTCCTGGCATCTCGCGTACCGCGCAGGTGCGCGGTGACGCAGGGAGAATGCCGTACGAGTAAGTGGCAGGTGATGGAAGGCGGAGTCCGTGCGGGCTCCAATGCAGAGTATGTCATACCGCGCAAGAGATTCCCAGTAACCTGTGTGCCGTGGGGGTGTCGGACCGGCGACCCGCCACACACCCGTGGGGGCAGTGGGCGGGATCACGTACTGTATCGGAAGGACCGGCGGAAGCTGAAGAGGCTCAGCCGGCCTCGTCCCCGCTCGCTTCCTCCACGCGCCGGAGGATCGTCCCGAGCACCTCGCTCAGGTTGTCGTCCAGGCTCGGCCCGTCGATGACCGGCACGCCGAGCGCCTGCGCCCGCCCCACCATGTACTTCTGGATGCGGCGGATCTCGGCGAAGTGCTCGTTGTAGCGGCGCAGCGGCCGGATGCCGCCGGTCTCCCAATCGCGCACCGTGAAGTTGTCACGGTGCCGCTCTTTGTCGGCGATCGCCAGCATGAACTCCAGCACGATCGCCTCCCCCCAGCGCGAGCGGTCCAGGTACCCGGGCACCAGGTGGACGCCCTCGACGACCATGCGCTGGGCTTCGTCGATGCCGCGCTTGACCAGAGCCTCTATCCCGACCGAGACGGCCTTGGTCTGCTCGATGTAGCCCAGCTTGCTGAGGTCCGTCTCCCGCGGCAGCGGGACGCGCACCGCGGAGGCGGCGTCGAACGACGACGTGTGGATCGCCGGCATGAGCTCCGGCGCGAAGAACGCGCGCATGGTCTGCCGCACCATGTCGGTGCCGATGACGCGCGTGATGCCCAAGCGGTGCGCCAGCTGCGTGGCGAGGGTGCTCTTCCCGACGCCGGTGGCGCCGCCGATGAGGATGATCAACGGAGTCTCGAGGCGGCGCAGCTTCTGCCACTGGCGAAAGCGCTCGATCAGCACGTCGCCCTGCTCCGGCCCGAGCTGGTCGTGGGCGATCCGGCGCAGGTCGGCGAGGGTGAGGGCCGCCGCCCCGCGGCGCAGCAGGCGCCGCTCCACGGCGGCCGCCACGTTGTAGGCGCGCTCCGGCGCGATGCCCGTGGCCATGAGCGTCTGCGCCATGAGGCCCTTGCTGTACGGCGCGTGGGCCGCCTCGTCGACCAGCGGGATGTCACGGTCGTCGGTCATCGCCCGGCCGCCTCCTCCCCGCCCGCGGCGCCCGCGGCACGGTCGCCCGGAGCCGGGCCGCCCGCGAGCCGGGCCGCGAAGCGCTCCCCGGCCAGCGCGGCGACGCGGTGGACCGCGGCGCCGAGGTCGCCGGCGAGCGCCACGGGCTCGTTGTCGCAGAACACGAGCTCGCGGCCGGCGGCGGCGGCGCCTTCGGCCACGACGTCGACGGCCGCCGCCTTGATCTCGGTGAGGAACACCTCGGCGTCGGCGGCGGCGCGGGCGACCGCAGCCGGCAGGCGCCCGCGGTCGGCGAGGTCGCACGAGACGAGCACGACCTCGGCGCCGTGGTCCTCGGCGAGAGCCGCCGCCAGCCGCGGCGCCGCCGCCTCGGGCGCCGTGGTGAAGAAGGCGACCCGCCGGCCGCTGACCGGCCGGGCCGGCCGCGGCCGGAACACCGTCGGCACCACCTCGAGGCCCGGCTTGACGTCTGCGGCCGCCGCGGTGAGCGCCGCGACCTCATCGGGCTCGGCGAACGGCGGCTCGCACTGCGTCAGCACCAGGAGGTCGCTGAGCAGCAGGCGATAGGTGCCGAGGTAGCCGGCCACGTAGTCGACCGGCTGGCCGGCGCCGGCCACGCAGAGGGTCGCGTCGGCCAGCACGGGCGGCACCACGGCGCCGCTGCCCTCGATCACCGCGAGGGCGGCGCCGCGCCCGTCCAGGAGCGGCGCCGCCTCGCGCACGTTGTCGTCGAACGGCGCTCCGGCCAGCCCGCCGCCGCAGCGGCGGCAGCCGACGGCCGTGACGCCGGCGAGCACCGCGTCCTCGTAGCAGTCGCTGGCCGCGTGCCGGCCGGCCCGGGAGGCGGCGAGCAGGTCTTCCGGCCCGAGGTCCCCGCCCCGGATCACCTCGGGCTCCGGGGGACCTCCACGGCCCATCGCGAGCACCACCACGCCGCCGTCCGCCCGGCGGGCGGCGTCCAGCCGCCGCGCGAGCCACCCGCTCACCGCCGTCTTGCCGACGCGCTTGCCCGTGCCGATCACGCCGAGAGACGGCGTCCGCGTGAGGCGCACGAACCGCTGCGGGCGCACCTCCGTGTCGGCGGCCACGTAGGCGGCGCCCTCCGCGAGCGCCGCGCTCATCAGCAGGAAGCGCTCACGGTACCCGACGACCGGCTCGTCCGAGAGGTCGACGAGGACCTCGGCGCGCGCCGCGCGCAACGCGGCGCGCACGCCGTCGAGTACCTCGTGCGCGGCGGCGGCCCGCGGCTCCACGGCGTCGAGCCGGGGGATCCCCGTCTCGGCGGCGAGCGCGGCGAGGCCGCCGGACGCGTCGCCGCGGAGCTTCTCGCGGCCGCCGGCGAACACACCTGCACGCACGTCGTACGTCGCCTGCAGGCGCGCCACGGCGGCGGCGACGACCGGTGGGTAGTGTTCGCCGTCCACGAGCAGGACGGCGCGCGGCAGGCGGAGGTCTATCTGGCCTCCTCCGTCGGGGACTGACAGATGTACTTGTCGAACGACGCGGTCGACGGCACGAAGTCGATCAGCTCCTCTTCACCGTGGAACGGGTACTTGCGCGCCACGCGCACCCGGTCTCCCTCGATCCGGATGACGTTGTAGCACGACTTGGTGTTGCCCCGGAGGCGCAGGGAACTGCAGGTGCCGGCGTTGATGACGAAGAGGTGCTCGAGCCGCCAGGCGTACGGCACGTGCTTGTGGCCCGAGAGCACGAGGTTCACGTTGCACTCCTGCAGCACCTCGAGGAGGTCACCGGCGTCGAGGGCCATGCTGCGCTCGCGCCCCGTCCCGGGGATCGGCAGCACGTGGTGGTGCAGCATGAAGATGCGGAAGTCCGAGGGCTTCGCGTACTCCTCACGCAGGAAGTCGTACCGCGCGCGGCCGATCTGCCCGTAGTCCAGGTCGGGCTCGGAGGAGTCGAGCGCCACGATCTTGGCGCCGCCCAGGGTGACCACCTGCCAGCGCGGGCCGATGAGCTCCTCGAAGTGCACGTAGCCCACGTTGCGCGCGTCGTGGTTGCCGGGCACCACCACCAGGGGCGCCTGGATGCGGTCCAGGTACTCCTTCGCCGTCATGTAATCCGGGCGAAAGCCCATCTCGGTGAGGTCGCCGGTGCAGAGCACGATGTCCGGCTCCAGCTCGTTGAGCTCCACCACCACCCGGTCCATCATGGCCGGCACGAAGTACGGCGATCCGGCGTGGATGTCGCTGATGTGGGCGATGGTGAGCTCGGTCATACACTGCTCCCGGCGGCGCGGCTATTCGACCACCACGATACGCCCCGGTCCTTGCTTGTCCAGCACCGAGAAGCTGGTCTGCGAGCCCTCGCGGCGGAAGCGCAGGCGCATGGTGGTGCGGCCCACGCGCAGGTTGCTGACCGTCACCTCGCCCAGCCAGCGCGGCAGCACCGGGTTGTGCACGTAGACGATGTTCTCCTCGGCCTGCGCGTAGATGCCCAGCATCGACTGCAGGACGAGGAAGAGGGCAGCCGCCGAGTTGGCGTCGGGCGAGCACGCCATGGGGAACGAGACCGGGCGGTCGATGGCCTGCCGCGTGAAGCCACAGAACATCTCCGGCAGGCGCGAGTACTCGTGCGCGGTGGCCGCCTCCACCAACCCCCAGGAGAGGCGGTTGGACTCCTGCACGTAGCCGTGCTTCTTGAGACCGTTCGCGATCAGCGCCGTGTCGAACGGCCACACGCTGCCGTTGTAGAAGCTCACGGGGTTGTAGAAGCGCGTCTCCTTGCTCAGCGTGCGGATGCCCCAGCCCGTGAACATGTCCGGCGCCATGAGGCGGCGGACCACGTCGGGTATGTGCTCCTGCCCGACGATCCTCGACCACAGCGCGTGGCCGATCGTGGACGAGACGCCGCGCACCTGGCGCTTCTGCCCGTCGAGGGCCAGGGCGAAGAAGTCCTGGTCCTCCATCCAGAAGCGCTCGTTGAAGGCGCGCTTGAGGCGCGCGGCGTCCTGCGCCAGCCGCTCCGCGCGCTCGACGTCGCCGAGCTGCCCGTACACCGCCGCGAGGCGCCGCTTGGCGTAGTACACGTAGCCCTGCGTCTCGGCCAGCGCGATGGGCCCCTGGGCCGGGGTGCCGTCGTCGTGCAGCACGGCGTCCTGCGAGTCGCGCCAGCCCTGGTTGCGCAGCCCCACCCGGGAGCGCCGCTCGTACTCCACGAACCCGTCGCCGTCGGGATCGGCGGGGCCGTCGATCCACGCCAGCGCCGCCTCCACCGCGCGTTCCCGCAGTTCGAACCCGTCGAGGTCGCCGGTCCACATGGCCAGCTCGGCGACCAGCAGCAGCCACAACGCGGTGGAGTCCACCGAGCCGTAATACGGCGTGTGCGGGACGGCGTGGATGGCGGCCAGCTCGCCGCGCCGCAGCTCGTGCATGATCTTGCCGGGCTGCTCCTCCCGGAAGGCGCTGTCGCCGACGCCCTGGCGGCGGGCCAGGAACGAGACCGCCGCCCGGGCCCAGCGGAGGTCCAGCAGCAGCGTCTCGAGGCCGACGAACGCCATCTCGCGGCCGAACGGCGCCACGAACCACGGCACGCCGGCCAGCGGCACGCGCTCGCCGTCGATCACCGTGGAGAGCATGCGCAGGTCCTGCTGGCCGCGCCGCAGCGTCCGGTTGAGCTGCTCGTTGTCGGTGAAGATCTCGGTCGCGTCCGACTCCCAGCGCTCGTGGTCGTGCCGCAGCGCGCTGATGCGGGCGTTGAACTCCCCGCCGGCCTCCCCCGGCGCCTCGGGACCCACCACCTGCACGTCGTAGCGCAGCACCACGCGCTCGCCGGGCGGGAGCCGCAGGCGCCAGCGCACGCGGCCCTGCTTGATCGACTCGGGGCGGTCGTGGAAGCGGACCACGGTCTGGCGAGTGACCTCGTCCAGCCCGAGGTAGGAGAGCGTGAGTGTCCCTTCGCCGGCGGCCGGAGCCAGGCGCGAGCCCCGCCGCCGGCGGCGGCTGCCGCGCACCTCGAAGAGGTCGGCGAAGTCGGCGTCGAAGTGCATGTCCAGCACCAGTTCCACCTCGCGCTGGTGGTAGTTGCGCACGCGCAGCAGCTCGTACAAGCGGTCCGAGACGAAGCGCGTGCGGCGCACGTGCACGCTCGCCTGCGGCAGCACGCGCCCGTCCGCGGTGCGCGACTCCAGGTTGGTGAGCTCCACCGTCGCCGCGTACCCGCGGTCGGCGCTGGCGCTCAGCAGCACCGGCTGGCGGCCCCCGATGGTGAGTTCGTAGCGGCTCAGATAGCGGGTGTCGCGGTAGTACAACCCCAGCACGGAGTTCTCCGTGCCGGGCACCTGACCGAGCTCGTTGGTGTACAGGAAGAGGTCGCCCTCTTTGATCGCGAGGCGCGACGCGCGCCCGCCGCCCATGACGTAGCGCTCCGCGCTCGTCGTGGCGACGATGGGCTCGTCGGGAGCGCGCTCGCGAGCGCCCGTCCTGCGGTCCGGTTGTTCCTGCGATGGGCTCATCGCCGCGCCGCTCCTTCCGCGGTCCTGCCGTGCCGGCGTGCGCCGGAGCGGCGACGCCACGTGGCGGTTCTTACCCCGTCGCCTCGAGGAACAGCCGCATCAGGGCTGCGCCGTCGTCGACGACCAGTCCGGTCATGCCCGCTTGCGTCTCGCCGTACGCCATCGCGCCGCCCCCGCCCGCGCCCGGCAGCGGATCGCTGATGACGAACGGCACCGCGCCGGCCGCGTGAGTCCGCGTGCGCAGCGGCGTGAGGTGGTCGGGGACCACGAGCACGCCCGGACGGCCCACCGACCAGGCCAGGACCGGCGCGAGCACCTCCGCGTCCACGCGCTCGATGGCGCGGACCTTCTCGCGCAGGTCTCCCATGTGCCCGGCCTCGTCCGGCGACTCGACGTGCACCCACACGAGGTCGTGGTCCTCCAGCGCCGCCAGCGCGGCGCGCGCCTTGGCGCCGTAGTCGGTGTCCAGGCCGCCGGTGGCGCCGGGCACGTCCAGCACGTCGATCCCGGCGAGCCGGCCGATGCCGCGCACCAGGTCCACGGCGGCGACCACGGCGGCCGTGAGGCCGAAGTGCTCGCGAAACGGATCGAGGTGCGGGGCCGTGCCCTCGCCCCAGAACCAGGCGCTGGTGCCCGGCCGCTCGTGCTCGAGCACGGCCGTCGCACTCTCCTGCAGAGCCGTGAGCGTCGCCGCCGGCGTACCCTCGCCGGCCACGCCGGCGGCCTCGCCGGGCAAGTGGCCGGCCACCGGCCGGTCGAGGATGTCGTGGGGCGGGGTGCAGGGCACCACGGCCCCGCCCCGCCACACCAGCAGGTGCCGGTAGCTCACACCGACGTGGAACTCGAACGCGGCGCCGCCCAACTGGTCCTGCAGGGCCTCCACACAGCGGCGCGCCTCGTCGCTGCCGATGTGACCGGCGGTGTTGTCCTTCATGAGGCCGCCGCTCACCGTGACCAGATTGAGCCGGTAGGCGACGTCGTCCGGACCGAGCGTGACACCCAGGCTCGCCGCCTCCAGCGGGCTGCGCCCGGTGAAGCAGGCGGCCGGGTCGTACCCGAGGACCGCCAGGTTGGCGACGTCGCTGCCCGGAGCCATGCCGTCCGGCACCGTCTTCGCGAGGCCGCAGAGACCGCCGCGCGCCAGCGCGTCCATCACGGGCGTGTGCGCGGCCTCGAGCGGGGTCTTGCCGCCGAGCGCGGCCTGCGGCTCGTCGGCCATGCCGTCGGGAACGAGGAGCAGCCGCTTGCGCATCAGATGCCCCGCTCCTGCCGGAGCGCGGGGCGGCCCGGGCGCTGCCGCGCCGGCCCGGGCCGCCCCGTCATCCGTGCGGCGTCGATCACGCCGAGCCGCCCAGCACCATGAGCGGAGAGAGCTCCAGGGCGTCGTACTTGGGGCGATACCGCTCCGTGTCGTAGTAGCGGTCCACGTCCACGACCTTCTTGGTCGAGACGACCTCGTCGATCGGCACCGAGCCGTACTTGCCGTCCCGCAGCGCGACCATGCGGCCGGCCTGGCCCTTCATGATCAGGTCGACGGCGAGGTTGCCGTAGGCCGTCGGCACGATGCAGTCGATCGCGTCCGGAGCGCCGCTGCGGACCAGGTAACTCAGGTTCATCGAGATCATGTCGATCTTCTTGCCGCCGTTGAACTGCGGCGCGAGCTCCTTGACCTTGTTGCTCACGTTCTGGCCGATGCCGCCCAGCTTGGCGTGCCCGAACATGTCCTTCTCGCCGCCCATGAACACCATCTCGCCGCCGGCGGGCATGGCGCCCTCGCTGACGATGCACACCGAGTAGCCCTCGGGACGCCCGTTGCGGTCCTCGACGAGGAGCCGCGCGAGCTTCTCCATGTCGAACTCGTGCTCCGGGATGACGCAGCGGTCGGCCGCGCCGGCGAACGTCGGCAGCAGCGCCGTGAAGCCGGCGTAGCGCCCGAAGACCTCGAGGATGACGATGCGCTCGTGCGAGGCGGCCGAGCTGGTGACCTGGCGCGCCATCTCGATGGTGCGGTTGACGCAGGTGCCGAAGCCCATGCAGTAGTCGGTGCCCGGCACGTCGTTGTCCATCGTCTTCGGGATGGCGATCACGGGGAACCCCCGGCGGCCGAGCTCGACGCCGTAGCTGAGCGTGTCGTCGCCGCCACTCGGGATGAGGTAGTCGATGCCGAGGAACTCGAGGTTGGCGATCACTTCGTCCGTGAGGTCGTTCTTCTCGGCCGTGTACTTGTCCTTGAGATGCGCCGGCACGTCCTTGAGGGGCACGGTGCTCGGACGCGTGCGCGAGGAGTGCAGGAACGTGCCGCCGGAGTACCCGTAGCGCTCGACGATGCCCTTGTCGAGCGGCAGGACCCACTCGCTGTTGTCGGCGCCGGCGTCGCGCACGAGGTTGATCAGGCCGGCCCAGCCGCGGCGGATGCCGACGACCTCGTAGCCCTCGTGAAGCGCGCGCAGCGTGACGCCCCGGATGGCCTGGTTCAGACCGGGGATGTCGCCGCCGCCGGTGAGGATGCCGATACGACCCTTCTTGTCACTCATGCTCTCTCCTCTCCTTCGACGCGGATGACGGCCGGCTCGCCGTGTACGTCCGGCAGGGCGCTGATCCGCCCGAGGGCGGCGAAGAACTGAGCCTCGCGGACCGGGTGCAGCAGCAGCACCAGTTCGGCCTCGTCGCCGCCGCCCTCCTGGACCATGGAGTGGATGCTGACGCCCTGCTCGCCGAAGATCGTGCTCAACTTCGCCAGCACGCCGGGACGATCGTTCACTCTCAACCTGAGGTAGAACTTCGAGACCATCTCCTCGTCCGGGAAGAACGGGACGTCCTTGTAGCAGAGGCAGTTCTGCACGAAGCTGCCCTTCACGGTGTTGACCACCGAGATGATGTCGCCGATCACGGCGGAGGCCGTCGGCACACTGCCGGCGCCGGGCCCGAACAGCATGATCTTGTCGAATGCGTCGCTGGTCAGGAACACGGCGTTGTAGGCGCCGGCCACGCCGGCCAGCGGGTGGCTCCTGGGGATGAACGCGGGGTAGACGCGCACGTTCATCCTGCCGTCGATGAGCTTGGCCACGCCGAGGAGCTTGGCCGTCAGGCCGAGGCGCACGCCGTGCGCGATGTCGGCGGAGGTCACCTTGGTGATGCCCTCGTAGGGCACGTCGTCGAGGCCCGTGCGGCTGTGGAAGGCGATCGAGCTGAGGATCGCCATCTTGGCGGCGGCGTCCTTGCCGCCCACGTCCTCGCTGGGGTCGGCCTCGGCGTAGCCCAGGCGCTGGGCCTCCCCGAGCACGTCCTCGTAGCCGGCCCCGGTCTCGGCCATGGCGCTCAGCATGTAGTTGGTCGTCCCGTTGACGATGCCGAACACGGTGTTGACCTCGGCCGCCACCAGCGACTCACGCAGCACCTTGATGACGGGCACGGCGCCGACGGCGCTGGCCTCGAAGCGGAGGTGCACGCCGCTCTGCTCGGCGGCCTCGAACAGCTCGGCGCCGTGCTGCGCCAGCAGCTGCTTGTTGGCGGTCACCACGTTCTTGCCGGCCCTGAGCGCGCGGAGCTGGAAGTCGAGCGCCGCGCCCGTCCCTCCGATCAGCTCCACCACCACACTGATCTCCGGGTCCTCGAGGATGTCTTCGAACCGCGTCGTGACGAGCCCGGGGTCGAGGTCGGGGTGGCTGAAGCCGCGGTCCCTCTCGAGGACCCGCTTCAGGACCACTTCCTTGCCCGTGGCCAGCGTGACGTCGCCGGCGTTCTTCTTCAGCAGCTTGCCCACGCCCGACCCCACGGTGCCGTACCCGAGGAGCCCGATGCCTACCCTGTCCACTGCCTCAGCCCTCCGCTCGTCGGGTCGTCACGGGACGAGCGGGCGCTGCAGGCGCAGCACGTCGTCCCAGGTCTCACGCTCGATGATGACGCGCGCGCGGCCGCCGCCGACCAGCACCACGGCCGGGCGCGGCTGCGCGTTGTAGTTGTTGGCCATCGCGTAGCCGTAGGCGCCCGTACTGGGCGTGACGAGGACGTCGCCGGGCTCGGGCGGCGCGATGTGCACGTCGCGCACCAGCACGTCGCCGGACTCGCAGTGCTTGCCGGCGACGGTGACCACGTCCGTCGCCGGCGCCTCCGCCTTGTTGGCCAGCATGGCCTCGTACTTGGAGTCGTAGAGCATCGGCCGTAGATTGTCGCTCATACCGCCGTCCACGGCCACGTAGGTGCGGACGCCGGGGATGACCTTGACCGTCCCCACCGTGTAGGCGGTCACCGCGGCCTTGCCCGCGATGCTGCGTCCCGGCTCGACGAACAGCCGCGGCATGGACATACCGTGCTTCTCCGCGCCGGCGCGCACCGCGGCGACGGCGATCTGCGCGAACTCGGCGATCGAGCTCGGCTGGTCCGAAGCGGTGTAGCGGATGCCGAGGCCGCCGCCGATGTTGAAGACGCGGCACTCGAAGCCGAGATCGCGGCGCCAGTCGGCGATGGCGACGAACAGCACCTCGACCTCGCGCTGGTACGAGTCGAGCTCGAAGATCTGCGAGCCGATGTGCGCGTGCACGCCGACCAGCTCGAGGTGCCGGGCATCCCGGAGGCGCCTCACCGCCTCCTGCGCGAGGCCGTCGGACAGCCCGAACCCGAACTTGCTGTCCTGCTGGCCGGTCTGGATGAAGTCGTGCGTGTTGGGCCGCACGCCCGGGGTGACGCGCACCAGGACTTCCTGAGACCGGCCTCGTGCCGCGGCCGCGGCTTCCAGCCGGTCGATCTCCTCGAACGAGTCGACGACGAAGTGCCCGATGCCGGCGTCGAGGCCGGCCTCGATCTCGGCCACCGACTTGTTGTTGCCGTGGAAGTAGACGCGCTCCGGCGGGAAGTGGCCGGCCAGGGCGGCCGCCAGCTCGCCGCCGGTGGCCACGTCGAGCGACAGGTCCTCCTGCGCCACCAGCTGCGCCATGGCGCGGCAGCTGAACGCCTTGCTCGCGTAGACGATCTCGTAGAGGTCGGTGAGCGCGCCGAACGCCGTGTGGTACGCGCGGCACTGGTCGCGCAGGGTCTGCTCGTCGTAGATGAACAGCGGCGTCCCGAACTCACGCGCGAGGTCCACCACGTCGCAGCCGCCGATCTCGAGGTGGCCGGCGGCGTTGTGCACGGTGGTGTGCGGGTAGATGAGCGTGTGCGTCACCGGCGCGTCCCCTCAGTCCGTCCGCCTCGGGGCCCTCCGGGCCGGCGGTCGCTCACTAGCTCTTCCGTGCATCAGTACTCGATCCCCTGGCGCGCCTGCACGCCTGCCTCGAAGTAGTGCTTGAGCGGGCGCATCTCGGTGGCGAGGTCGGCCGCCGCGACCAGCTCCTCCGGCGCGCGCCGGCCGGTGATGACCAGCTCGACCCCGGCGGGCTTCTCGCCGATGAGGTCGAGCACGCTCTGCAGAGGGACGAGCTCGAAGAACACGGCGGTCACGAGCTCGTCCAGCACCACCAGGTCGTACTCGCCGCTCTGCACCAGCGCGCGCGCCCGGGCGAAGCCTTCGGCCGCGGCCGCGCGGTCCGCGTCGCTCACCTTGCCCAGGAGCACCCAGTGGTCGAGCCCGCACTGCTGCACGGCCACGCCGAGCTTCTTGAGGGTGACGATCTCGCCCCAGTTGGGATCGGCCTTCATGAACTGCAGCACGGCCGGCCGCAGACCCTGGCCGAGAGCGCGCAGCACGAGGCCGAGCGACGCCGTGGTCTTGCCCTTGCCGTCGCCCGTGTAGACCTGGACGTAGCCGCGGTCGAGAGGACTCACGCTCCCGTCACTTCCCGTAAGTGTAGAACCCGGAACCGCTCTTGCGGCCGAGCTTGCCCGCGTCGCGCAGCCCCGTGAGCGCCGCGCTGGGCTTGTACTTGGCGTCGCCGAGCTCGCGCTCGAGCGTCTCGAGGATCGCGCAGGTGGTGTCGAGGCCGACCAGGTCGGCGAGGGCCAGGGGGCCCATGGGCCAGTTGGCGCCGAGCTTCATGCCGGTGTCGATGTCCTCCGCGGACGCGACCTTCTCGTGGTACGCGTCGGCGGCCTCGTTGATCATCGGAAACAGGATGCGGTTGACGACGAAGCCCGGCGAGTCGTTCACCGTGATGGGCGTCTTGCCGACGGCCTCGGCGTAGGCGCGCGCAGCGGCCACGGTCTCGTCGGCCGTCGCCTCGCCCACCACGACCTCGACCAGGGCCATCATCGGCACCGGGTTGAAGAAGTGGATGCCGACGAACCGGGCGGGGCCCGTGACGAACTCGGCCAGGCCGCTGATCGGCAGGCTCGAGGTGTTGCTCGCCAGGATGGCGTCCTCGCGGAGCGTCGCCGCGGCCCTCTCGAAGAGCCCCTTCTTGATCTCGAGCGACTCCGGCGCGGCCTCGACGAACAGGTCGGCGTCGGCGCCGGCCGCCATGTCGGTGCTCGTCGTGATGCGCGCCAGGGAGGCGTCGCGGTCGGCAGCCTCCATGCGACCCTTCTCGACCAGCCGGCTCAGGCCCTTCTCGATGCCGGCCATCCCTCTGGCGATGAACTCGTCGGCGACGTCGATCATCACGACGTCGAGGCCGGCCACGGCCGAGACCTGGGCGATGCCGGCGCCCATCTGGCCGGCGCCTGCGACAAGTACCTTGGTGACGCTCACGGTGGTCCTCCTCGTGATCGGCGATCGCGCCGGCCGGTCAGGCGGCCGCGCGGTGTGTGTCCTGCCTGCGAGAAGCTCATGCTATCGCAGGCCGCAGGACCCCGTACACGCGCCGGAGCGTGGCGGCGCGGTGGCCGGCGGCGGGCTCAGGGGGCGGAACGGGACGGGCCGAGGCGACAGGACCGGGATGGTCCTGTTACCATCAGACCATGGCTGGTCCACCCAAGATCGTCAGCTGTGAAGTGCTCCGCAACGAGATCGAGGCCGTCATCGAACGAGACGGCCGCGGCCTCCAGGTCGAGTTCGTGGACGGCGCGCTGCACGACTACCCCGACAGGATGCGCGCCGCCCTCCAGGAGCGGATCGACGGCATCCCCGGGGACTGCGACGTCTACCTGAGCTGCGCGCGCTGCAGCAACGGCACCGTCGGCCTGTGTGGCGGCGAGCACCGCCTGGTCCTGCCGGCCGCCGACGACTGCATCTCACTCCTGCTCGGGTCACGCGCGCGGTATCTGGAGGAGCACGGAGCCCAGCCCGGCACCTACTACTACACGCGCGGCTGGATCGACTTCATCCGCGACCCCTACACCGAGTACCGCGAGATCGTCCCCAAGTACGGTGAGGAGAAGGCGGCGAAGGTGGCGCGCCTCATCATGGAGCACTACACGCGCCTCGCGGTCATCGAGACCCCGGGCGTGGCAGGGCTCGAGGACAAGATGGAGTACCTCGAGACGGTCAGGCGCTTCTACGATCTGCCGCTCGAGCGCCTCAGGGGATCTCTGCGGTTCCTCGAGAAGCTGGTGAGCGGGCCGCACGACGAGGAGTTCATCGTCGTGGAGGCCGGGGACGAGCTGGACGAGTCCCGCTTCTGGGAGCTCTCCGGCGTCTGAAGCCGCTCGTCAGCTCTCGCCGGCGGGCTTCTTCTTCGCGGCGGGCTTCTTCTTCGCGGCCGGCTTCTTCCTGGCGGCGGGCTTCTTCTTCGCGGCGGGGTTCTTCCCGGCGGCCGGCTTCTCCTTGACCTCGGGCTCCTCGGCGGCGGGCGCCTCTCCGGGCTCCTCGGCGGGCGCCTCTTCCGCGGCCGCCGCCCCGTCGGGCGCCTCTTCCGCGGCCGCCGCTCGGGGCTCCTCGGCGGGCGCCTCTTCGGGCGCCTCCGGCTCTGCCGCGGTCGCGCCGGCCTCGTGCGCCTCGCGCTCGGCCTCCCGCTCCGCGTTGGCCAGCTGCACCGCGTGGGCGTAGGCGAGCTGCATCTGCGCCAGCGCGTCGTGCAGCCCGAGCGTGCGCTCCTCGCCCTGCTCGCGCTCGATCACCTCCAGGATCGCGCGGACGAGCTCGATGGAGAGCCGCGCGTCGCCCAGGTCGCGGACCTCGCGCGTCTCCTCCAGCAGGCCCATCTTCTGTGAACCGAAGTTGACCAGTCCGACCATGGTCTCGTAGGCGAGGTCGAACGCGTGCACGCTCTTGAGCTGCTCCATGAGCTGCCGCGCCCGCTCCTCGTCCGGGATCACCCTGCCCTGCTCGTTCTCAGCCGCCATCTCGCACTCCCTGGTCTCGCTCCACGGAGATGGAGCTGCGGTGCGCAGCCTCCACCGTCCCCGCGAACACTTCCTGCAGGCTCTTGCCTTCCTCGTATGCCCGCACCTGCCGCTGCGCGCCGTTGCCGTCGCGCAGCATGCGCTCCACGTCCGCGAGGTGAGGGCTGAGCCCGATGCCGTCGGCGTAGGGCGCCGCCAGCTCCACGAGGTGCCGGATGGCGTCGGTCGCCGGCAGCTCCTCCCCCATCGCCCAGTCCACGAGCTTGCCGTCGAGGCCGTAGCGGATGGCGCGCCAGAGGTTCTCCTCGATGTAGCGCGTCTCCAGGATCGGCAGCGGCATGCCTTCGTCGTACACGCGGCCCAGGTGGGCGATGAGCCCCACGGTGAGCGACGAGATGGCCAGGCTCTGCCAGGCCTCCGTCTGCGCGTCGCAGATGCGGACCTCCACGGTGCCGAACTTGTGGTGCGGCCGCACCGACCACCAGATCTGCGTGAACTCCTGGATGCTGTTGGTGCGGATGAGCTCCTCGTAGAAGCTGCGGTGGGCCGCCCACGTGCCGAACACGTCGGGGATGCCACAGCGCGGGAACATGCGCACGAACGTCTGCGTGCGCACCGAGTGCAGCTGGGTCCAGACGCCCTCGATGAACGGTGAGTTGGCCGAGAGGGCGAGCAGGTGCGGGAGATAGGTGCGCAGAGCGTCGCAGACGGCGACGGCGCGGTCGCAGCCGCGCACGCCGACGTGGACGTGCGCCGCCCAGGTGTTGTTGCGCCACGCGACGTACTTCAGCTTGTCCTCGACCACGCGGTAGTGCGGCGTGTCGATGATCTGCTGGTCCTTCCAGCTGGAGAACGGGTGGGTGCCGGTGCAGCCGAGCCTGTAACTCTGCGCGTCCGCGTGCTCGAAGAGCTCGGCGCGGTTGAGCAGGAGCTGCTTCGCCGCCTGCCCGAAGTGCAGGGTGCGCGGCGTGCTCACCTCGATCTCGGAGGTGAGCAGCTCGCCCGCGATGCGCTCGCGCAGGCGCGGCGGCGCGGAATCGCGCAGCTCCTCGAAGGCGCCCGTGAGCGCGAGCGTCTCGGGGTCGAGCACCTGGAACTCCTCCTCGAGCCCCAGATCCAGGTCGTGAGCGGTGGCGAACCGCGCCTCGACCTCCTCGAAGTATGCGGAAAGGTCGGCTTGCATCGAGGAGCACTCTACCGAATACGCACGACCTTGACACTCGGACGAGGCCGACCCTCGGCGGCCTCGGTCGCCCGGCTCCTCACGGGCCCGGTCGCCGAACGAGACCGGCCCGGCTCGCATCCGCGAGCCGGGCCGGTCGGCATCGCACGCACGCGGGCATCACCCGTGCGCCGGAGCCTTGCTTACCCCGTTACTCTGCAGGCGCTGTCGTGGCCTCGGGCTCGGGCGTCAGGTCGCGGTACTTGATGCTCGTGATCGTGTAGACCTTCGAGCCAAGGTCGATCGTGCCCTTGACCTTCACCCGATCGCCGGCGGCCAGGTCGCCGAGCGCCGCCGCGACGGCACCGTCCGCGGTGAGCTGCCGGACTTTGGCGTTCGCATCCACGGCGAACGGCTCTTCCGCGCCGCGCTTGATCCCCTTGATGTGGCTTCCCGCCTTCACCTTGATGGTGATGGTCGAGGCGGCGCCATCCGTGGCCACGGTGACGGCGGTCACGTTGCCCACCAGATTGAACTTGGCATGGCCGTGCCTCTTGCCATGGCCCGACCCGCCGGCGATGGCCAGCGGCACGAGCGTCAGCGCGAGGGCAGCGACGACGACGATGAGGAGCGGTTTCTTCACGCCAGACCTCCTTCGGCCTCTACGGCCGGGACGATGCGTAGATGCTTTCGTATCTTCTTAACGACGCGGGCAGGGAAATCTTGACGCTGTGAGACTGTTCTGCGCGTCGTCAGGCATGAAAACGGTGGGCGGAGCCGGCGACGATGGTGGCATCCGGGGCGGCAGACGACGAGGAGAGGGATGGCGCGCCGGGCCGGCCGCCCATCGCGCCCCGCAGCCGGCCCCGAGTGACCCTCTGCGGTCCTCCCCGCCGGCGTCCGGCCGGCCGCCCTGAAAGGGTTGCGCCCCGCCCCAATCCGTATAGCATTACCGCGGCGCGAGGCAGGACCACGCGCCGTGCGGGGCACGGCAGGCGAAAGGAGGCCTCGTGAAACTCAGTCTTGTTCCCAAGGAACATGACTACTTCCGGTTGTTCTCGGAACTGGCCGCGAACCTCGACGCAGCCGCTCAGCTGCTCGTGAAGTTCATGAACGACGGCGAACGCAAGGGCGTCGCCGCGGCCATCCTCGAGCACGAGCACGTGGGCGACAAGATCGTCCACGACATCATCCGCAGGCTCAACAAGTCGTTCATCACGCCCATCGACCGCGAGGACATCTACGACCTCGTCGCGACCACGGATGAGATCCTCGACAACATCGAGGCGGCGGCGGACATGGTCATGCTGTACCGGGTCGGCGAGATCACCGAGCAGGCACGCCGCCAGACGGACGTCATCGCCAAAGCCACGCCGCTGCTCAAGGAGTGCATGGACAACCTCGAGAAGCCCAAGGGCCTCGACGAGCGCATCATCGCCATCAACAGCCTCGAGAACGACGGCGACCGCATCCTGCGCGACGCCATGGCGAGCCTGTTCGACGGCGACATGCAGTGCACCGACATCATCAAGTGGAAAGACATCTACGAGATCCTCGAGGCGGCCATCGACGAGTGCGAGCACGTGGCCAACGTCATCGAGAGTATCGTCCTCAAGCACAACTGACCTGAGCACAGGCCGTGGTCCTCCTCATCGCGATCGTCGCCCTGGCGCTCGTCTTCGACTACACCAACGGCTTCCACGACACGGCGAACGCGATCGCGACCTCCGTGTCGACACGCGCCCTGTCGCCCCGCATCGCGGTGATGATGGCGGCGGGGCTCAACCTCCTCGGCGCCCTGGTCTCCACCAGCGTCGCCAAGACGGTCGGCGAAGGGATCGTCAACACCGACCTCGTCACGCTGCAGGTCGTGATGGCTGCCCTCGTCGGCGCCGTGGTGTGGAACGTCGTGACCTGGCGGTTCGGCATCCCGTCGAGTTCGTCCCACGCGCTGTTCGGCGGCCTCATCGGCGCGACGATCGCCAGTGCGGGCGTCAGCGGTGTGATCTGGAGCGGAGTCTTCGAGAAGATCATCCTGCCGATGATCGGCTCGCCGCTCATCGGCTTCATGGGCGCGTGGCTGCTCATGACGGGTCTCATCTGGCTGGTGCGCAAACGCGCGCAAGGGCCGGTCAACACCTGGTTCCGCCGCCTGCAGCCGATCTCGGCGGGGTTCATGGCCTTCTCCCACGGCGCCAACGACGCCCAGAAGACCATGGGCATCATCGCGCTCGCCCTCTTCGCGAGCGGGACGATCGACACGTTCTACATCCCGACCTGGGTCAAGATAGCCTGCGCCCTCGCGATGGCGCTCGGCACCTACTCCGGCGGCTGGCGCATCATCCACACCCTCGGGTCCAAGGTCATCAAGCTCGACCCCATCCACGGCTTCGCCGCCGAGACCGCCGCCGCCAGCGTCATCCAGCTGGCGACGCACTTCGGCGTCCCGGTCTCGACCACGCACACCATCACCGCCGCCATCATGGGCGTGGGCTCGACGCAGCGGCTGTCGGCGGTGCGCTGGGGCGTCGCCGGCAACATCATCACGGCGTGGATCCTCACGCTGCCGGCGGCCGGCCTGGTCGGCGCCGGGGTGTTCCTCGCCGGCGAGGCCCTGCGCTCTCTCTTCTGAGCCGCTTCCGGCTTCTCCGCGGCCGCCCACGGCTGAAGTCGACGTACTACTTACGCTAGTATGCGGCGAACCCGCTCGGCGCACAGCCTCGGCCAGTCCGCGGTGGGCCGGCCAGCAGAAGTTCTACCGGTAGGAGCAGCAGCATGAAGATCCGCCTCATCGAGCCAGAGCCGCCCGGCATGCACGTTTGGGCCAAGGTCCTGCTCCCCCGCCTCGGGCTGCCGATCATCGCCGCCGCGCTCAAGGAGCGCGGCCACGACGTGCTCGTCTACAACCCCACGATGGCGCCCATCGACTGGGACGACGTGAACTCCTCCGACCTGGTCGGGCTCTCGAGCACCACCTCCACGGCCACGACGGCCTACGGCTTCGCCGAGGAGCTCCACGGGCGCGGCATCCCCGTCGTCATCGGCGGCTCGCACGTCACCTTCATGGCGGACGAGGCGCTGGAGCACGTGGACTACGTGGCCCGCGGCGAGGGCGGCGAGCAGCTCATGCTCGAGCTCATCGAGGCGCTGGAGGGCCGGCGGGAGCTGGACACCATCGCCGGCCTCTCCTTCACGCGCGACGGGGTCGCGGTGCACAACCCGCCCCGCGAGGCGCTCGCCGACCTCGACGAGCTGCCGTTCCCGGACCTGCGCCTGCTCGTCGGCAGCGACAAGCTCACGACCATGCCGATCATGACGAGCTGGGGCTGCCCCTTCGACTGCACCTTCTGCTCGGTGACGGCCATGTTCGGCAAGAAGTACCGCTTCCGGAGCGCGGAGAGCGTCATCGCCGAGCTCAAGGACAAGCGTCCGCAGCGCATCTTCTTCTACGACGACAACATGGCCGCCAACCGCAAGCGCCTCAAGAAGCTGCTGCGGATGATGATCGATGAGGACCTGGTCATCCCGTGGTCGGCGCAGGTGCGCACCGACGTCGTCCGCGACCCGGAGCTTCTCGACCTCATGCGGCGCTCGGGCTGCCAGCTCGTGTACCTCGGCCTCGAGTCGGTCAACCAGGAGACGCTCGACCGCTTCGAGAAGTCGCAGACGGTCGCCGACATCGAGAAGGCGATCAAGGTGCTGCACGACCACGGCATCAAGAGTCACGGCATGTTCGTGCTCGGCGCCGACGACGACGACGTGCAGACCGTGCGCGACACGGTCGCCTTCGCGATCAAGAACAAGATCGACACGGTGATGCTCAACATCCTCACGCCGCTCCCCGGGACGCTCCAGTTCCAGGAGTTCGACGACGCGAGCCGGATCTTCGACAAGCGCTGGGAGCTCTACGACGCGCACCACGTCGTCTTCGAGCCGGCGCGCATGACGCCCTACGAGCTGCAGATCGAGGTGCTCCGCGGCTACATGCGCTTCTACTCGCTGCGCACCTGGCTCGGCTACGTCTTCACGCTGCAGTTCACCAAGCAGCTGCTGTTCCACTGGTGGGGCATGGCGATCATCCGCAACTGGCGCCGCGACGAGCGCAACAAGGCGTTCATCAAGTCGCTCAAGCAGATGTGGCCCAGCCCGACGCCGCGCGGCACGGTGCGAGGCTGCGCGGCCCCCCGCGCCGGGGCCGACTGAGCCACTGCGAACGGTCCGCCACACGGACCGTTCGGTTGTCAGGTGTGCGGGCGGATGTTAAGGTCTCGTACTTGAGTCGGTGAGTAGAGCACGCGAGGGCTCACCTCAACGAGGACGCGCGTCTTCAACGGCCCGTCCGTCAAGGAGGCGATGCAGTGAACGGCGAACGACGGTTGGTCACGATCTCTGTCCTGCTCGGCACTCTCCTTCTCTCCCTCGCTCTCATCTCCTCCGCACTCGCCTCCCCCGTCACCAGCAAGAAGGCCCAGTTGGCCAAGGTGCAGGCACGTCTCCAGACCGTGTACCAGCAGGCAGACGTGGCGGTGGAGAAGTACAACCAGGCCACCAGCCAGCTCGGCACGATCCAGGACCAGATCAAGCGCAACGAGCACCTGCTCAAGGTCGCCGAGTACAACCTCGACGTGGCCAACAAGCAGCTCACCGCCCGCGCGCTCGACATCTACAAGACGCGCGACGTGGGCGTCGTCGACGTCCTGTTCTCCGCCAGCAACTTCGACGACCTGGTCACGCAGCTCGACCTGATGGAGCGGCTCGGCAACAGCGACGTCGACACCGTCCACAGCATCAGCGGCTACCGGCTCGAGATCAAAGACCGCAGGGTCAAGCTCGACGCGGACAAGAAGGCCGCCACCAGGCTCGTGGCGCAGGCGGCGCAGCACAAGGCCGAGGTCGAGGGCCTGCAGGGCAAGCTCGAGCAGATGACGGCCGGCATCAGGGCCGACATCAAGCGCCTGCAGGAGCAGGCGGCGGCGCGCGCGCAGGCCGCGGCCCAGGCCGCCGCGGCGGCGCAGAGCAGCGCCGCCGGCACCGCCGGCGGCGGGGGCGGCGGCGGCGTCGTCGACCCGGGCGGCTCCGGCCACTCGTCGGTCGTGTCCATCGCGCAGCGCTACCTCGGCGTGCCCTACGTGTACGGCGGCGCCAGCCCGAGCGGGTTCGACTGCAGCGGCCTCACCATGTACTGCTACGCGCAGGTCGGCATCGGCCTCTCGCACGGCGCCACCGACCAGCAGCACGCCAGCACCCCGGTGCCGCTCAGCGCGCTCCAGCCCGGCGACCTCGTGTTCTTCGGCAGCGCCAGCTACAGCCACCACGTCGGCATCTACGTCGGCGGCGGCAGCATGATCCACGCCCCGCACACGGGCGCCGTGGTCAGCTACGGCTCCATCAGCGGCGCCTGGATCGGCGGCCGCCCCTGAGCTGAGCGTGCCGAGCGCGCTCAGCCCATCCGCGTAGGGAACACGCCGGCAGAGACGAATACCTCTTCACCCCGAACGTCGGCAAGCGACCGCGCGTCACACCAGGCGTGACGCCGAAGGACAGCACCAGAGTGAACCAGCGCAGCCCCCTCACCCGCAGCCGCCTCACCGGCGTCGTCACCCTCGTGCTCCTGGGAGCGCTGGCGCTGCTGCTCGTGTGCGCCCCAGCCGCGCCGGCCGCCGGCTCCGTGGCCAAGGCAAAGGAGCGGCTCAAGGTCGTGCAGGCGCGACTCACCGACGTCTCGACGCAGTCGGAGATCGCCGTCGAGAAGTACAACCAGGCCAGCAGCCAGCTGGAGGCTGTGCGCGCCAAGATCGCGGAGAACCAGCGCCAGCTCGAGACGGCGCGCAAGAACCTCGGGACGGCCAACGACCAGCTCGTGCAGCGCGCGCGCGACATCTACAAGGCGCGCGACGTGGACGTCATCGACGTCGTCCTCGAGGCCGGCAGCTTCGACGAGCTCGTCAGCCAGCTGGACATGATGGAGCGGCTCGGCAACAGCGACGTCGACACGGTGCACGCGATCGCGTCCTACAAGCGTGACATCAAGAACCGCCGCGTCCGCCTGGAGGCCGACGAGAAGCAGGCCACCCGGCTGGTCGGCGAGCGGGAGCAGCACACGAACGAGCTCTACGCCCTGCAGGACGACCTCCAGGCCATCACCGCCAAGATCCAGAAGCAGATCAAGAAGCTCAAGTACCAGGCCAAGCTGCGCGCGCAGCTGGCGCTGCGCGGCTACTCCGGACCCATCCCCGGGCCGGTGGACCCCAACAGCCCCGGCCACCCCGAGATCGTCGCGCTCGCCCAGAAGTACTTCGGCGTGCCCTACGTCTGGGGCGGCGCCGGGCCCGCCGGCTTCGACTGCAGCGGCCTCACCATGTACTGCTACGCACAGGTCGGCATCGGCATGTCGCACGGCGCCACCGACCAGCAGCGCTCGAGCACGCCGGTCGCCCTCTCCGACCTCCGTCCGGGCGACCTCATCTTCTTCGGCAACGCGAGCTTCAGCCACCACGTGGCCATCTTCGTCGAGGGCAGCACGTGCATCGAGGCTCCCCACACCGGCGACGTGGTGCGGTACGGTACGTGGACCGGCCGCGACGCCTGGATCGGCGGCCGCTTCTAGCGGCCGCGGAGGGCCGGGCGGGGCCCGCCGGCAACGGCGCTCCACCACCCGCAGTGCCGCCTGAGGTAAGTTTTTTGCTGGTTCTGCCGAACTAGGACACGGAGAGAGAACCCGAGCGACTGGGGCCGCGCATGAAACCGATCGATGACCTGCTGAGCGAGATGATGGCGCGCAATGCGTCGGACCTGCACATCAAGGCGGGGAGCCCTCCGGTGATCCGGGTAGACGGCGAGCTCGCGTTGCTGGACGAGCCTCCCCTCACGCCCGAAGACACCAAGGACGTGGCGGCGTCCATCATGACCGACAAGCAGATCCGCCGCTTCAGCGAACACAACGAGATCGACTTCGCCTACTCGGCCGCCACCCTCGGCCGCTTCCGCGTCAACGTGTTCCGTCAGCGCGGCAGCATCAGCATCGCCATGCGCCAGGTGACGACGATCATCCCGACGTTCCAGGAGCTGCACCTCCCGGAGATCATCAAGCGCCTGGCGCTCGAGCCCCGCGGCCTCGTGCTCGTCACCGGCACCACCGGCTCGGGCAAGACCACCACGCTGGCGGCGATGATCGACCACATCAACAACACCATGCGGCGGCACATCGTCACCGTCGAGGACCCGATCGAGGTGCTCCACAAGGACAAGAAGTCGATCATCAACCAGCGCGAGATCGGCCTCGACACCGACAGCTACGCCACGGCGCTCAAGTACGTGCTGCGGGAGGACCCGGACGACATCCTCATCGGCGAGATGCGCGACCCGGAGACCGTGTCCGCCGCGCTCACCGCGGCCCAGACCGGCCACTTCGTGATGAGCACGCTGCACACGATCGACGCCACGGAGACGATCAACCGCATCATCGACTTCTTCCCTCTCCACCAGCAGAAGCAGATCCGCATCATGCTCGCGGGCACGCTCAAGGGCATCATCAGCCAGCGGCTCCTGGTCAAGGCCGACGGTACGGGCCGCGTGCCGGCGATCGAGATCATGGTGTGCACCAACCGCATCCGGGACTTCATCCTGGACCCGGACCAGGCGGGCCTCATCCCGGACGCCATCAAAGAGGGCGACTTCTACGGCATGCAGACGTTCGACCAGGCGCTGCTCAACCTGTACGAGGAGGGACTCATCACGCTGGCCGACGCGGCGCAGGTGGCGAGCAACCCGCACGACTTCAAGCTCCTGGTGCAGTCGCAGGGCCACGACGTGAGCCTGACGACGTTCTGACCCGGCGCCGGACGCGGCGCGGAGGGCGAGAAACGGGCGGGGCGGCCTTTGTCGGCCGCCCCGCCCGTTTCTCTTCTCGCTCCGCGCCCCCGCGGCGCCCCGCCCGGCTCCTCAGCTCGGGACGCGCCGCCCCTCGAGGTGCAGGTCGACCTTGCGCTTGATGCGCTGCAGGGCGTTGTCCACCGTCTTGCAGTCGCAGCCGAGCCTGTCGGCGATGCGCTCGTAGCTGAGTCCCTGGAGGTACAGCCGCAGCACCTTGCCCTCGAGCTCCGAGAGCATGCTGGTGAGGCACGAGGTGAGGCTGTCGACCTCCTCCGAGCTGATGACCTGGCTGATCGGATCGTGCGTCGTGGGGCCGGGCAGCACGTCGGCCAGCGAGCAGTCGCCGTCGTCCGACGAGTCGCTCGGGGACTGGCTGAACGAGAGGTAGCCGTTGAGCGGCGCGTGCTTCTGCCTGGTCGCCGTCTTGATGGCCGTGATGATCTGCCGTGTGATGCAGAGCTCCGCGAAGCTGCGGAAGCTGGCCAAGCGGTCGTCGCGGTAGTCGCGGACCGCCTTGTAGAGGCCCAGCAGGCCCTCCTGGATGAGATCCTCGGCGTCGCCGCCGGCGAGGAAGTACGAACTGGCCTTGAGACGGACGAACTGGTGATAGCGCGCCATGAGGGCGTCGAGAGCAGCTTGATTGCCCCGCCGATACGCCTGCACGAGCGCGAAGTCAGAACTCTCGCTGAAGAGTTGAGGGTTATGAGACGATCCCGAGCCGCGGCTGCGGTCAGCCCTGGGTACCATCGTTGAACCCCACCTCCGCTTCGATTGCCCCTGCACTCCGGAGGTTCTCCCCCCTCCCGGAGTTCACTGCGGCTTGTGGCGCAACTCCTCAAGACGTCTCAAAGTCTCAGGGTCAACTTTATCCTCAAGCCTGGTGGGCATTCTACTGGAGTCAGGGGCAGAGTCAAGAGCCTGCCCGCCTTTGCCCCCCAAGCCGAGCTCAGCGCCGAGCTCGAGGGGGGTCATACGGCTCACACCGGCACGTGAGGCGGTGCGCTGGACCTCCTGGTCCGCGGAGACGACCACGACCTGCACGTCGGCGGGCTGGATGGCGATGCGCCGGGCGATCAGGGTGTCCGCGGTGAACCGTCCGCCGGCGAACACCACCTCCACCGCAGCTCCCTTGATGGGCTCACTGCTGGTGCTGTGCGAGCCCGTGCCGTCGAACACGAGCACGACCCGCGCGTCCTGCAGGGCGGCGAAGCTCGCGAGGCGGTCGGCGAGCCAGTCGCGGCGCGCGAAGAGCTCCTCCTTGTCCACGCCGCGGAACAGCGCGTGCAGCACGTTGTAGCCGTCGATGATGTAGACGAGGCGCGTCACGAGCCGGCCGCCTCGCGCTGTCGCCGCGCCTCGTAGAGGAGAAGCGCGGCGGCCACGCTCACGTTGAGGCTCTCGACCGCCGGGTCCATGGGGATCGAGACCAGGGCGTCGCACGTCTTGGCCACCAGCGGGCGCAGGCCGCGCCCTTCGGCGCCCAGGACGAGCACGATCCGGCCGGTGAGATCGGTGGCGAGATACGAGGCGCCGGCCTCACCGGCGGCGCCGTAGGCCCAGAATCCACGATCCCTGGCGCGGAGAAGGAACGCCACGACGTTGGTCACCTGCGCGACCGGGAGCAGTTCGAGGATGCCGGCCGACGCCTTGACCGCCGCCGGCGTGACGTGGGCGGACCGGTGTCTGGGCACCACCAGCCCGCCGGCGCCGGCGGCCAGCGCGCTGCGGGCCACGGCGCCGAGGTTGTGCGGGTCGGTGACCTCGTCCAGCACGACCAGCACCTCGGCGTCCAGCAGGCGGTCGGCCTCCGCGTACGGGTAACCGTCCACCTGCAAGGCCACGCCCTGGTGCTCGCGCGTGCCGAGCAGCTCGTCCAGCTGGTGCGCGCTCACCGTGTCGACCGGCAGGTCTTCGGGGACCAGCTGGGCGACGGCGTCCAGAGCCGGCGGCGTGACGGCGAGCTTGCGCGGCCGCCGCCGCGAGGAAGCGCCGAGCGCGATCTTCACCACATTCCTGCCGTAGAGCCATTCCACCGTGCTCAAGCGCCTCCCGGGGCCCGGTACACTCCCAGCATGCCCATCGACGTCTCACCAGGCTCGTTCGCCGCCGTCGTCATCAGCGCGCTCTTCTGGTGGACCGTACTCTCGCCGGCTGCCCTGCTGCTGGTGGCGGCGTTCTCCGGCCGCCGGCCGCGGCTGCGCGGCGCGCTGACGGTCGCCGTGCTGGCGCCGCCCATCGTCACGCTGCTGCCGGTAGCCGTCATGCACGGCGGCCTGGAGGCGGCCGCGGCGGCGGCCGCCGCACTCGCCCTGGCCGCCGCCGTGGCGCTGACGCTGCTCGGCGAGCGGTACGCCACGGCCGCCCTCTTGACCGGGGTCGCCGGAGGCATGGTGGGATCGCTCGCGCTGGTCGGGGCGCTGCTCTTCAGCTGAGCCGCCCTACTTCCTGACGACCTGGGTGCCCTGTGGCGTGTCGCGGACCTCGAACCCCGCCGCCTGGATCTCGTCGCGCAGCCTGTCCGCCTCACCCCACTGCTTCTCGGAGCGGTAGTGGTCGCGCAGCACGCAGGCGTAGCTCGCGTCCTCGCAGCCGAGGCGGTCGGCGTAGACGAGCGCGACGTCGTCCCAGCGGCCCTCCTCGGCGAGCCGGGCCGCCGGGAGCAGCGCGACGCCTCCGGTGACGCAGGCGTCGGCCTCGGCGCCGGCCACCGTGCCGACGCCGGTGAGCCCCGCGCCGGCGCCCGGCACGGGGATGAGCAGGGCGGCGAGCGACTCGCGCAGCACCGCGGCGACCGTCGCCAGCGCTTCGGTGTCGAGCGGCAGCTCGCCGCGGTCGACCTGCGTGAGGTAGCGGTACATCTCACCGACCAGCCCGAAGAGCTCACCGAGGGCGCCCGCAGTGTTGAGGTCGTCGTCCATGCGCTCGCCGAACGCCACCCGGGCGGCCTCCGCGCGCAGGGCGAGGTCCGGGCACTCCCCGCGCCGCGCCGCCTTGCCGGCGTTGGCCAGGCGGAAGTCGATGTCGGCGAAGGCGGAGGTGAAGCGCGCGTACGCGCTCTTCGCCTCGTCCAGCTTCTCGGTGCTGAACTCGAGCGGGCTGCGGTAGTGCGTGGTGAGGAAGTAGAGCAGCACGACGGCCGGGTCGTAGCGGTCGAGCACCTCGCGGAGCAGGAAGATGTTGCCCACGCTCTTGGCCATCTTCTCGCCCTCGCTGCGGATCATCCCGTTGTGCATCCAGACCTTGGCGAAGGGCAGGCCGGCGGCCTCGCTCTGGGCGATCTCGTTCTCGTGGTGCGGGAAGATGAGGTCGCGGCCGCCGCCGTGCACGTCGAACCCGGCGCCCAGGTAGCGCAGGCCCATGGCGGAGCACTCGATGTGCCAGCCCGGACGCCCCGGTCCCCACGGGCTGTCCCAGGCCGGCTCGCCCGGCTTGGCGGCCTTCCAGACGGCGAAGTCGAGCGGGTCGGCCTTGCCGGGCTCGTTGTCGACGCGCACGCCCTCTTCGAGCTCGTCGATGCGCTGCTTGCTGAGCTTGCCGTACTCTTCGAAGCTGCGCACCTTGAAGTACACGCTGCCCTCGGCCTCGTAGGCGTGGCCTTTGCTGATGAGCTGGCAGACCAGGTCGATGATCTCGGGGACGGTCTCGGTAGCCTTGGGCTCGACGTCCGGACGCGGGATGCCCAGGCGGTCGGTGTCGGCGACGTAGGCGGCGGTGTACTCCTCGGCCACGGCGGCCGAGTCCCTCCCCTCGGCGCGCGCCTTGTTGATGATCTTGTCGTCCACGTCGGTGATGTTGGTCACCAGCGTGACGTCCAGGCCGCGCCGGGCGAGCCAGGAGCGCAGCACCGCGAAGGTGACGTAGGGGCGCGCGTTGCCGATGTGCACCAGGTTGTAGACCGTGGGGCCGCAGCAGTAGACGCCGGCCCTGCCGGGGTCGCGAGGCTCGAACTGCTCCTTCTGCTGGGTCAGCGAGTTGAAGAGGCGGATCACGGCTGGTCTCCTGGTGTGGGGGTGGACTCGCCGGCAGGACGTTCACGGCGAGGATGAAGTCGAGGCGGGCGAGGGCGGTCTCGCGGGCGAGGGCGGCCAGCACGAACGGCAGCTCCGGGCCGTGCTCCGCGGAGGTGAGGGCGATGCGCAGCGGCATGAGGAGGCCGCGCGCGGAGACGCCCCTCTCCTTGCCCCAGGCGCGGTAGGCGGCGAGGAGGTCGCGGGCGCCGGCGGGCGTGAGCCACTCCGGCGCCTCGGCGCGCAGCGCGCGTGCGTGCGCGAGCTGGGGCGCGGCGGCGCGCGCGGCGGCGAGGAGGTCCGGCGAGGCGGGCGGCGGCGCGAGTACCTCCGCGGCCGCGGCAGGCGCGTCGCCGTACCGCACCAGCGACGGCTGGAAGGCGGCCGCGAGCGCGGCCGCCGCCTGCGGCGGCGTGGCGGCCGGCAGCCGCTCGGCGAAGCGGCGCTCGTGCTCCTCCGGCGCCAGCGCCATGATGCGCTCGTGGTCGAGCCAGTCGAGCTTGGCGAGGTCGAACACCGCGGGGCTCGACGAGAGCCGCGCGAGGTCGAACTCGCGCACGAGCCGGTCCAGGTCGAGCACCTCGTCCTCGCCGTGCGACCAGCCCAGCAGCGCCAGGTAGTTCACGATCGCCTCGGGCAGGTACCCCAGCTCGCGGTAGTCTCCCACCGCCGTGGCGCCGTGGCGCTTGCTCAGCTTGCCGCCGTCCGGCCCGAGGACCATGGAGTGGTGCGCCCAGCGCGGCACGGGCCCGCCGAGGGCCTCGAAGAGCAGCTGCTGGCGCGCGGTGTTGGTGAGGTGGTCGTCGCCGCGGATCACGTGCGTGATGCCCATCGCGAGATCGTCCACCACCGTGGCGAAGTTGTAGCCGGCGCCGCCGTCCGAGCGCACGATGATGGGGTCGCTGAGGGCGTCCGCGCCGATGACGACGGCGCCGCGGATGAGGTCGTCGACGACGACCTCCCCGGCCGGCACCTTGAAGCGCACGGCCGCCCGCTCCCCGGCGTCCAGCCGGCGGCGCACCTCCTCGCCGGCAAGGCCGAGGCAGCGACGGTCGTACCGCGGCGTGCGGCCGGCGGCGAGCGCCTCGCGGCGCAGCTGCTCGAGGCGCTCCTCCGGGCAGAAGCAGCGGTACGCCTGCCCCGAAGCCAGCAGCCGGTCGGCCGCGGCGCGGTGCCGCTCGAGCCGTTCGCTCTGCCGGTACGGGCCGCAGGGACCTCCGACGTCCGGCCCCTCGTCCCACACGAGGCCAAGCCAGCGCAGGTCGGCCATGATGCTCGCCTCGAGGGCAGGGTCGGAGCGCGCCGCGTCCGTGTCGTCCACGCGCAGGACGAACGCTCCGCCGGCGTGACGGGCGAACAGGTAGTTGTAGAGCGCGGTGCGCGCCGAGCCGATGTGCAAGGTGCCCGTGGGGCTCGGCGCGAAGCGGACTCTTACCGTGTGGTCGAGGGTGATGTCTGCTCCTCAGGAAGGTCTCGTTTCCCCTGCAAACAGGTCGAGTCTATCACCCTGCCTTGGTATGCTTGCGGCCGTGAAGCGGCAGGCCGCCTGCCCGCCGCCGCGAGGGGAGGACCGAGTGCCCTACGACCAGCGGGAGACACCGTACCTGGACGCCGCGTTGCGCTACCGCGCCACGGACTACACGCCGTTCCACACCCCGGGCCACAAGCTGGGCAAGGGTGCGCCGGCGGGCCTGCGCGAGTTCATGGGCGACCAGGCGCTGGGAGTGGATCTCGCCATGGCCGGGGGCGTGGAGGACACGCGCGAGTCCACCGGGCTCATCCGGCTGGCCGAGGACTACGCCGCCGAGGCGTGGGGTTCCGACCGCGCCTGGTTCCTGGTCAACGGCTCCAGCAGCGGCGTGCACTCCCTGCTGCTCACGCTGGCCGGTCCGGGCAGGACGGTGATCGTGCCCCGCAACGCCCACAAGTCCCTGCTTGCGGGGCTCATCTTCACCGGCGCCATGCCGCTGTACATGGAGCCGGCCATCGACCCTCTCTGGGGCATCCCGCTGCAGGTGCGCGCCTCCGACGCCCTGACCGCCCTGGCGCAGGCCCCGGACGCCTGCGCGCTGTTCGTCACCTCCCCCACCTACAACGGCCTCGGCGCCGACCTCCCGGGTATCGGCGAGCTCGCGCACCGCGCCGGCATCCCCTTCGTCACCGACCAGGCCTGGGGCCCGCACCTGCGCTTCTGCCCTGAGCTGCCGGTCGACGCGATGACCGCCGGAGCGGACGCGGCCGTGGTGAGCACGCACAAGCTCATCAGCGGGCTCACCCAGTCGGCCGTGCTCCTGGCGCGCGCGGACAGGGTCAACCTCGCGCGCCTCGACGCCATGACCCACCTCACGCAGAGCACGAGTCCGCAGGTGCTCATGTACGTGAGCATCGACGCGGCGCGGCAGCAGATGGCGGTCCACGGCGCCGAGCTCTGGCGGCGCGCCATCGAACTGGCGGACTGGGCGCGCGGCAAGATCGTCGCGCTGCCCGGCCTGCGCTGCCTGGGCCGGGAGCTGCTCGAGCGCGGCGGGGTGGCCGAGTTCGACCCCACGCGCCTCACCGTGTCCGCCTGCGGCCTGGGTCTGAGCGGGTACCAGCTCGAGACGGTCCTGCGCGACGACTACCGCATCGCCGTCGAGGCGGCGGACCCCCTCAACGTGGTGCTCAACGTCACCTTCGGCGATTCGCGCGACGACGTCGAGCAGCTGGTCGGCGCGCTGCGCGATCTCTCGGCCAGGTACGCGGACGTCAGCGCCGAGGACGCGGCGGCGGCGTGCACCACCCTGCTCTCCCACACGCCGCCGTTCACCCGCCAGGTGCTCTCGCCGCGCGACGCCGTGTTCTCCACAGCCGTCGCCAAGCCGCTCGCGGACTGCGCCGGCGAGGTGAGCGCCGAGATGGTCACCCCGTACCCGCCGGGCATCCCCGTGCTCGGGCCCGGCGAGGAGGTCTCCGCGGAGATCGTCGCCTATCTTCGGGAGGCCTCCGCGACCGGCCTCAAGGTGCACGGCCCGGAGGACCGCACACTGCGCTCCCTGCGCGTCGTCGCCTGAGGGGCCGCGGACGGGGCCGAGCTCGTCCCGGGCCGCGCGGCTCGCCTACTCCGGCTTCTTGATGCCGAGCGACGTTGCCGTGAACAGCGGGTCGAGCGTGAGACCCTTCTCCTCGATCTGCGCGCGGCCGCCCTCTTCGCGGTCGACCACGCAGATGAGCGTGGCGACTTCCAGGCCCGCCTCGCGCAGCTTGTCCGCGGCCATGAGCGCGGCGCCGCCGGACGTGACCACGTCCTCCACCATCACGACCTTCTGGCCGGGCTCGGCGTTGCCCTCCATCGCCTTGTCGGTGCCGTAGCCCTTGGCGCCCTTGCGCACGATGACGAAGGGCTTGCCGCTGGCCAGCGAGACGGCCGCGACGATGGCCACGGCGCCGAGCTCGGGGCCGGCGAGCAGGTCGAACGGCTCGTAGGCCGGCAGCTTCTCCGCGATGCCGGCGGCGATGTCGCGCAGCAGGTCCGGCTGCGTGGAGAACAGGTACTTGTCGAGGTAGAACTTGCTGTGCCGGCCGGACCGCAGGACGAAGTCGCCCTCCAGGTAGCTGGCGTCGAGCAGGCGCCGGCCGAGATCCTCGAGGGACGCGCCTTCGGAGCTCCGCTCGCTTGCCTGCCTACGGTCGCTGTTCACGGGGCTCCCCTTCGGTCGTCTGCGGGATCGCGCGCCGCGCCCCGGCGCGCCTCGTCCTTGAGACTGTATAGCCGGTGGCGCCGGCGCGCACCCCCGGCCGACGGCGGCCGCGCCGGACGATCAGGTGCCGCCGATGGTCATCCCGTCGATGACCACGGAGGGCGTGTAGATGCTGCCGCCCGGCACCCAGCGTCCGTCGTCCCCGAGCGCGCGGATGCTCGTGAGCATGCCGACGATGTCGCCGGCCAGCGTGACCTCGTGCACGGGCGTCGTGAGCTTGCCGCCTTCGATGAGCACCCCGCTGATGCCCACCGAGAACTCGCCCGAGATCGGGTTGGCCCCCGAGTGGATGCCGACCGCGTCGGTCACCAGCACACCCTGGTCGGTGCCGGCGATGATGTCGTCCAGGGGCGTCGCCGCCCCGGTCACCACCAGGTTGCTGGGGCGCACGCCGGGCAGGCTGGAGTAGCCGCCGCGCATGCCGTTGCCGGTGCTGGTGCGCCCGGCCTTGCGCGCCGTGTACGTGTCGTAGAGAAAGCCCTGGAGCACGCCGCCGCTGATGAGTGGCGTGCGCCCGCTGGGCACGCCCTCGCCGTCGAACGGGGCGCTGTCGAGGCCGTCCGGCAGCGTGCCGTCGTCCACGAGCTCCAGGAGCTCGCCGGCCACGCGCTGGCCCTCCCGTCCGGCGAACAGCGAGCGGTTCTTCTGCACCGCGTCCGCGGTGAGCGCCGAGCTGAGCACGCCGAAGAACGCCGCCGAGACGAACGGGTCGAGGATGACCGGCGCCTTCATGGACGGGCACTTCTTCGCGCCGAGCAGGCGCACGGCGCGCGCGGAGGCCTCGTTACCGACGGACGCGGGGTCGAGGTCCTCGACGGCGCGACCCACCGCGTAGGAGTAGCCCGTCTCGACCTGGCCGTCCTCCTCCGCGAGCACGTACGCGAACGCGTAGCACTGGCCGGCGCGGAAGCTCCCGCGCACGCCGGCCGTGCTGGCGATGAACACCTCGCCGTCGCCGTCGACGTACATGGTGTCCTCGACGGTCTTGACGCGCGGGTCGGCCGCCAGGGCCGTCGCCTCGACCTCGAGGGCGACGGCGATGCGCTGCTCGTCGGTGGCCTCCGCGAGGCGCGGGTCGTACGGGTCCACGTCGGCCGGCTCGCCCTGCGGCTGCGGGAGCGCCATGAACTCGTCCGGGTCGCTCACCACGGCGTTGTCGATGGCGTGCTGCACGACGGCGTCGAGCGCGCCGCCGCTGAGGTCCGAGGTGTAGGCGTGGCCCACGGCTCCGCCGCGGAACACGCGCACGCCCACTCCGCGGCGCTGCGCGGCCGTGAGCTGCTCGACCTCCTGCCGGTACACCTTGATGCGGTGCGAGGTGGAGCGCTCGCCGAACACTTCAACGTCTGCCGCGCCGCGCGCCCTGGCGCGCTCGAGCACGGCGTCGAGGATCTCGAACATCAGCCCGTCCCTCCCACCGTCATCTCCGAGATGCGCAAGGTCGCCTGCCCGGTGCCGACCGGCACACCCTGGCCGTCCTTGCCGCAGATGCCGGTCTTGACGTCGAAGTCGCCGGCGATCAGGTCGATCTTCATGAGGATGTCGATGCCGTTGCCGACGAGGGTCGCGCCGCGGAGCGGCGTCGTGATCCGGCCGTCTTCGATGAGGTAGCCCTCGGCGACGCCGAACACGAAGTTGCCGCTGGCCGGCTCCACCTGTCCGCCGGCCAGGCTCTTGGCGTAGAACCCGCGCGGCGTCGCCGCGATGATCTCGTCCGGGTCCAGGTCGCCCGGCGCGATGTAGGTGGTGGTCATGCGCGGGATGGGGACGTGGCGGAACGACTGGCGCCGCCCATTGCCTGTGGGGGCGGCGCCCGCCTCGCGGGCGCGCAGGCGGTCGTAGAGGTAGCCGGTGAGGCGACCCTCCTCGATGACCAGCGTCTTCTGCGTGGGCACACCCTCGTCGTCGTAGGCCTGCGAGCCCCAGCCGTTGGTGATGGAGCCCTCGTCGTAGGCGCTCACGATGGGAGCGGCCACGACGTCGCCCATCTTGCCGGCGTAGATGCTGGCTCCCTTGGCGATGGCGTCGGCCTCGAGGCCGTGGCCGCAGGCCTCGTGGAACAGCGTGCCGCCGAACCCGTTGGCGAGGACGACGGGCAGCGGACCGGAGGGCGCCGGCCGGCTGTCGAGCATGACGCGCGCCTTCTCCGCCGCGGTGACCGCCGTCCGCCGGGCGATCTCCTCGTCGAGGAGCTCGAAGCCGGCGCTGCCGCCGACCGTCTCGTGCCCGGTCTGGATGACGTCGCCGCGCGAGGCGACCACCTGGGCGACGAAGCGGGTGCGCGTGCGGTCGTCGTACACCAGATCGCCGAGCGAGTTGGCGATGAGCACCTTCTGGCGCGTGTCGCCGTAGCCGACGGTGACCTGGACGATCTCGTTCGAGACGCCGCGGGCGGCCTCGTCGCCGGCGCGCACCAGCTCGGCCTTGTGGGACGTGCTGATCTCGCCCGGGGGCACGCGCACGGGGTTCTTGCCGGGGTCCGACAGCGCGGCGCCGAGGTCGACGACCCGCGGGCCCGGAGAGCCGGAGCTGACGGCCGCCGCCACCGCCTCGGCGGCGGCCGTCAGCCCGGCCTCGTCCACCGCATCGCTGTACGCGTAGTAGGTGCGCTCGCCGAGGAGCAGGCGCACGGCGGCCCCGGTCTCTCGGCCGCCGCTGGTCTGCTCGATACGCCCGTCTTCCAGGCGCAGGCCGAGCGTCTCACGGTCCTCGATGAAGACCTCTGCGAAATCGCCGCCCCGCCGCAGCGCCCTCTCGATGGTCGCGTGCAGCAGGCCGGTGTCGAACGTGGCGACATCCATCAGGCGCCTCCGGTGAATGCGTCGCGCACGCCGGCTGCCAGGGCCTGGAGCTCGGCGGTCGCGGGGTCTGTGGGATCGAGCGTGCGCACCTCGCCGCCGGCGAGTCCGAGCTGGACGGCCGGCTCCGGCGGGCGCGAGGACCGCCGGCGCCACACGACGAAGCCGGCGGTGAAGCCGGCCACGAGCGCGAGCAGGGCGATGCGACGAAGCCTCATGAGGCCTCCTCGAGCGTGGCGAACGCGTCGCCGAGGCAGGTGCGCAGGTCGAACACGAGCAGGGCGACGGCGGGCCGCGGACCCGTGACGGCCACGGCGCGCCGGCCGTGAGCCTGCACCAGCGCGACGGCTCCGTCGGGGACGGGCACGACCACGTGCTCCAGGCCGGCCGGGGCGGCGCTGCGGCCGGCGGCCTCCCAGAGCGCCGCGGCGGCCTCGGAGGCCGAGGCGCCTGCCGACCCCGGTCCCGAGGCCAGGATCCGGCCGGACTCGTCGAGCACGGCGATGGCCGTGACGTCGGTGGAGACGTCGAGCAACTCGCGGATGGCTTCGTCGATGGTCAAGGCGCCCTCCGGGCGGTCCGGGTGCGCCCGTAGACTACCCCACGCGGCGTTTCTCTCACGCCGCGCCCGATGTGAACGAGCAGCGCAGCTCGCAGCGGTCGCCGCCGCAGCTGATGCGGCACTCGTCGGGGGCGATCTGGATGTGCCCCAGCCCGGCGGTGGCGACCTGGAGGATGCCCTCGAGGAACGCCCGGTGCATGGCGCACACCAGGTCGGGGTCGGCGCCCGAGAGCTCGCGGAAGCTGCAGTTGTTGACCACCACGCTGAGCAAGCCGTCCTGCCACGCCACCTCGGGCAGCAGACCCTGCGCCTCGGCGATCTGCGTGACGAGCGCGCTCACCCCGGCCTTGTCCCGCGGTACGTCGGCGTCGGCGGCCAGCGCGCGCCGCCCCTCGGCCGCGCCGGCCTCCCGGCAGACGCGCAGCGCGTCGTCGCGCGTGCCGCCGGCGGCCAGCGCGTCGAGCGCCAGTCGCGAGAGAAGTTCGTACCGGCGCGGCGGGAAGCCGAACGTGACGACCATGTCGCTCAGCCGGTACAGCTTGGCCGGCCTGCCGCCACCCGGGGCCCGCCGGAACGAGGTGGCGAGAAAGCCCGCCTGCTCCAGCTTGGCCAGGTGCATGCGGGCGACGTTCGGGTGCAGGCCGAACTCCGCGGCCACGTCGGCCACGGTGACGTCGGCGGCGGGCCGTTCGGCGACCCAGCGGTAGATGTGGTAGCGGGTGTCGTCGGCCAGGACTGCCGACAGCTCGTGTTCGCGGTCCACGCACCATCCCCTCAGGAGGACATCTCCGCAGGCGATACTACCGTCCTGAGGCTTCTCCTGTAAACACGGTGCGTGGAGTGCAAACCGGGACCGGGGCCGCGGCCGCGGGCGGTCAGCGCTCGATCGCGTACCGGGAGGTGATCGCCACCGACGGCTTCAGCGTAGCCTCCACCGAGCAGTACCGCTCCTCACTGAGCTCGATGGCGCGCTCCACCTTGCGTTCGTCGAGATCGCCCTTGAGGCGGTACACGACCTCCAGCGACGTGAACCGCTTGGGGTGCTCCTCGGCCCGCTCGCCGCTCACCTCCACGCTGAACGCCTCCAGCGGCTGGCGCATCTTGAGCAGGATCGAGGCGACGTCCATGGCGGTGCAGCCGCCGAGGGCCGTCGCCAGCAGCTCCATCGGCGTCGCCCCGCTGCCCGGCTCGTCCAGCCCCGACGCCAGGTCCACGGTCCCGTGCGCCGTGGACGCCTCGAACAACAGCCCCTTCGCCTTCCAGACGAGCGTCACCGGTTCGCTGCGCGCCATGTGCCCCTCCTCTCCGCGGCCGCCCTCACGGTCGCCTCACGTGTCTCGAAGGTATAGCGTGCCCCCAACGCCTCCCGGCGATGCGTCCGGGCGCGGGTCACCCCTGAAAGTCAAGGAGCGCCATGACCGTCCTGCAGGCCATCATCCTCGGTATCGTCCAGGGCCTGACCGAGTTCCTCCCCATCTCGAGCTCGGGCCACCTTCTGCTCGTCCCCTGGCTCTTCAACTGGCACTTCCTGCTCGAGAACCCGGACCTCAACAAGACGTTCGACGTTGCCCTGCACCTCGGCACGTTCGTGGCCGTCGTCGCCTACTTCTGGCGCGAGATCGTCAAGCTGATCGGCGCGTGGGCGCGCAGCATCACGCGCCGCAGCCTCGCTGAGCCGGAGGCCAAACTGGCGTGGCTGCTCATCGTCAGCACGATCCCGGCGGCCCTGGTCGGCGTGCTGCTGGAGGACTTCATCACCGAGCGGCTCGGCAAGCCGTGGATGATCGGCGTCGCGCTGATCGTCTTCGCCGGCTTCATGTACCTCGTCGATCACATCGCCAGGCTGGACCGCGAAATGGAGCAGCTCAGCTGGCTCGACGCGCTCCTCATCGGCGTGGCGCAGGCGCTGGCCCTCCTCCCCGGCGTCTCCCGCTCGGGCATCACCATGATGACGGGCCTGCTGCTGCGCCTGGACCGCGAGTCGGCCGCGCGCTACTCGTTCCTCATGAGCATCCCGGTCATCGGCGGGGCGGCCGCCTACAAGGGCCTGCAGGTGGCGCAGGACGGCCTGCCCGCCGGTACCGCGACGCCGTTCCTCTTCGGCATGGCCGCCGCCGCGCTCAGCGGCCTCGCCGCCATCTGGTTCGTGCTCGCCTACCTCAAGCGGCACAACTTCAACCTGTTCGTGGTGTACCGCCTCGTCATCGGCGCCGGCGTGCTCGTGCTCGTGGCCGTGGGCGCCCGCTCCGCGCTCGGCATCTGAGAGCAGCCGGCGCCACGGGGACGCGCCACCAGAAGACGGGCCCTGGGCGGTCGTCGGCGGTGCTCCCGCGGCGCACCGCCCGCTGACGCCGCTTCCGGGGCCAGTCGTATAGAATTGACGGCCCGAACGGCCCCCGGAAAGCGACCAGGAGTCACCCGTGCGCGACCTCTCCCGCGGCGATCGCGGCAAAGAAGTGCTCGACGTCCAGACCCGTCTGCGCGGGCAGGGCTTCGAGCTCGGCCGCGAGGGCGTGGACGGCTTCTTCGGCCCCAGCACCGAGAGCGCGGTGCTCTCGTTCCAGCAGGAGCGCGGGCTCCTGTCCGACGGCTGCGTGGGCGCCAACACGTGGCGCGAGCTGGTGGAGGCGGGCTATACCCTCGGCGACCGCCTCCTCTACCTGCGCGAGCCGCCGTTCCGCGGCGACGACGTGCTGCAGCTCCAGGTCAAGCTCAACCTGCTGGGGTTCAACGCCGGCGCCGAACGGGGCGTGCACGACGAGGAGGTCGAGCGCGCCGTCCTCGACTTCCAGCGCAACGCCGGCGTGCCGGCGGACGGCATCGTCGGCGAGAGCACGCTCGTCAAACTCGAGGCGGTGCGCAAAGCGGAGTCGGGGCGCGAGGGCAAGAAGATCCCCGAGCGCGACCGGGGCTGGGTCGCGGCGCGCACGCTCACCGGGCAGTCCGTGACCATCGACCCCGGGCACGGCGGCGCGGACGGCGGCTACGTCTCGCCGCACGGCCTGGCGGAGAAGGACGTGACGCTGGGGCTCGCCGTGCGGCTGGCGGAGCTGCTCCGCGCCGAAGGCTGCCGCGTGCGCCTCACGCGTGAGGGCGACGAGCGCGTGCCCCTGTACGCCCGCTGCGAGACCGCCACGGGCGGGCGGCAGGAGTTCTTCATCTCGCTGCACTGCAACGGCGACGCCTCGCCGGCGGCGCGCGGCGCCGCGACGTACTACTTCCAGCGCAGCCACTACTACTCGGAGCACGGACGGCGGCTGGCCGGCTACGTGGGGGCGCGCCTCGAGGCCGCCGGCGCGCCCTGGCTGGGCAGGTTCGGCCGCAACTACGGTATCCTGCGCGAGACCCGGGCCATCGCCCTGCTGGCCGAGCCGCTGTTCCTCACCTCGCCGGTCGACGAGGCGCTGGCGAGGCGGCCCGAGCAGGTGGAGAAGCTGGCGCGCGCGCTGGCCGGAGGCCTGGCCGACTATCTCGCGCGCGCCCCACTGGAGGACGACGAACCATGACACCGGACGAAGCCGACGCCCTGCGCGTCCGCCTCACGGCCACACAGTCGCAGCGCCTGCGCGAGCTCGGCGCCGACCCGCTCGTGCTGGACGAGGCCTTCACCGACACGGCCAGCCGGGACGCGGCCTTCAAGCGCCTCGAGGTCGAACTCGTGCGCGGCGGACGCGAGCGCCTGCGCGAGCTGCGCAAGGGCAAGCGCGCACCGCAGCTCGTCGAGCTGGAGCGGGAGCTCAGCGACGCGCTCACCGCGGTGGGGTTCGTGCGCGTCGTCACCCCGCTCATCATCGCCTCCGACTCGCTGCGCAAGATGGGCATCGAGCACGGCCACCCGCTGCGTGAGCAGGTCTTCTGGCTGGACGACGGCCGCTGCCTGCGCCCCATGCTGGCGCCCAACCTCTACACGCTGCTGCGGCGCCTCGACCGCCACTGGAGCAAGCCGTTCGGCATCTTCGAGATCGGCCCGTGCTTTCGCCGCGACAGCAAGGGCGCGAGCCACCTCAACGAGTTCACGATGCTCAACCTCGTGGAGCTGGGCCGGCCGGAGGCTGAGGGGCGCGGCAGGCTGGAGGAGCTGGCCGCGCTCGTCATGGGCGCGGCCGGCATCAAGGCCTACGAGCTCGAGGTCACCGAGAGCGAGGTGTACGGGGCGATGATCGACGTCACCGTCGGTGGGGCCGAGGTGTGCTCGGCCGGCCTCGGCCCGCATCCCCTCGACGGCAACTGGGGCATCGTCGACCCCTGGGTCGGCCTCGGGTTCGGCCTCGAGCGGCTCATCATGACCCGAGAGGGCTACCCCAACATCGAGCGCGCGGGCCGCAGCCTGAGCTACGTGGACGGCGTGCGGCTCAACCTCTAGCGGGCCGGCCCAAGCCGGCTCGGCCGTCGCGTCCGGTCACCCCGCGGCGCCGGCTGCTCCGCCGGGGCCCCCAAAAAGGCGAGAGTGGGCGGGAGCTCCCTGTGCTCCCACCCACTCTCGGGCCACTCCGGACTGCAGCGGCGTTACTTGCCCAGCAGCGCGTCGATCTTCTTGACGCCGTCGTTGGCGTCTTCGGCGTAGGCGTCGGCGCCGATCTGGTCGGCCCAGCGCTGCGTGCACGGCGCGCCGCCGACGACGGTCTTGTAGGGCAGGCCCTCTTCCTTGATGCGCTTGATGACCTTCTTCTGCTCCTCCATGGTGGTGGTGAGCAGGGCGCTCATGCCGATGACGTCGGCGGAGAGCTCCTTGGCGCGCTCGATGAAGGTGTCGGCGCTGACGTCGCGGCCGAGGTCGGTGACCTCGTAGCCGTTGGCCTTGAGGTAGGCGATGACGATCGCCTTGCCGATGTCGTGCACGTCGCCCTGGACGGTGCCGATGACCATGACGCCCTTGGCCTCGGCGGCCTCGCCCTCGAGGGCGGCGTTGGTGACCTCGGTGGCGCCGGCCATGGCGTCCGCGCTCATCATGAGCTCGGGGAGGAAGACCTCGCCGCTCTCGAAGAGGTCACCGACCTCCTGGATGCCCTTGACGAAGCCGTTCTGCATGATGTCGGCCGGCGCGAGGCCGGAGTCGAGCGCGCGCTGCGCGATCTCCTCGGCGCCCGCCCGATCGGCGTTCACGATGCTCTCGGCTGCTTCCTGGTAGATGTCTGCCATGACCCTGGACTCCTCCCGACTTTGCTCGCAACTGTTACCGCTCGACTAGGTATGGCGGGTGCGGAGGCGAGGACGATGAAGCCGCAAGCCGGAGAAGGGCGGGCGGCCTCACCCGCCCCAGCGCTTCCCCGCGTCCTCCCTCTGCACGTGCCCGGGAGTATATCAGCCATGTGCGTGCACGACCACAAGTGCACATGCTCGCACAAGGTCCAACGTCGCCGCCGCGATCCTGCGCCCTCGGGGCGCGGCGCCCGGCGGCCCATGCTAGCATCGGACGCATGAGGTACCGCGGCGCCGTCATCCGCCCCCCGAGCGAGGCCGACAGCCTGATCGTGCAGGTCACGTACGGGTGCTCCAACAACACCTGCGACTTCTGCGGCACCTACCTCGACAAGCCGTTCGCGGTACGCCCGTTCGACGAGGTCGTGGAGGACGTCACCGGCCTGCCGGTCTCCGCGCGTCAGCGCGTGCGCCGTGTGTTCCTCGCCGACGGCGACGCCATGGCGCTCAGCAGCCGCAAGCTCGACCAGGTCCTCGACCTGCTGCACCGCGCGCTGCCCAACCTGGAGCGCGTGAGCAGCTACGCCAACGCGCGCAACCTGCTGGGCAAGTCGGTCGAGGAGCTCGCGGCGCTGCGCGAACGCGGCCTCCGGCTCCTGTACCTGGGCCTGGAGTCGGGTGACGAGCAGACGCTCGCCGACATCCACAAGGGCATGACGGTCGCCGAGCAGATCGAAGGCTGCCGGCGCGCCTCGGACGCCGGCATGCAGCTCTCCGTCACCGCCATCCTCGGACTGGCCGGGCGCGAGCGCTCGCTGATCCACGCGGCTGCCACCGGCGAGGCCCTCTCCGCCATCGACCCGGAGTACATCGGGCTGCTCACGCTCATGCTCACTCCCGGCACGGCGATGGAGCGCAAGGTCGCCACCGGCCGGGTGGCGCTGCCGGACTCCATGGGCATGCTGCGGGAACTGCGCGAGATCGTGGCTCACCTCGACGTCGGCGACTGTCTCTTCCGCTGCAACCACGCCTCCAACTACCTGCCCATCGGCGGGCGCCTGCCCGGCGACAAAGAGGCGATCATCGCCTCGCTGGACAAGGTGCTGGACGCGCCTGCCGCGACGCGCCTGCGGCCGGAGAGCTGGCGGCTGCTGTAGGGGCGGCGCGGCCGGGCACGCGGCCCACGCCCGCTCCGCGGCCCGGGCCGCGGAGACTCAGAGATCGCGCAGGTGCGAGCCGAACCCCCGCTTGAAGTGCGTGGAAGCGTACTTCTGCAGCTTCCACTCCGGGATGCGGCACTGCGGGCACGCCTCGGCGTACCACTTGTTGCGCAGCCAGCGGGCGGCGCGGCTGGTCTTGGAGTCGTGGACGACCATGCGCTTGTCGCAGTGGGTCACCACGACGGCGTAGGAGCCGCGCTCCTCGAACTGCTTGACGCCGTGCAGGATGCCGCGGCGCGACGGCCACAGCTTGACCTTCCCGACCAGGCGGAAGAGCGGGACCTGCTTGCGGTAATACCGGGCTTTTGTGGGGTCGGTCGGCATCGGGAGGGCCAGTGTAGCACGGTGCGCCCGGGCCCCCTGGTGAGGCTCCGGGGCGGGCCGCCAGGGCAGGACGCGGCCTCGCGGCGTCGAAGGTTCGGGTCCTGTCCACGTCCACGCGAGGTGCCCGATGATCCGCCGCGCCGCAGCCGGCCTGAGCCGCCTGTTCCCGCTCCTGCTGATCGCCGCGGCCGCGTCCATCGTCGCCGGCGCCGCCCTGCTCGCCTGCGGCGGCTCGTCCGGCGGCGCCACCACCGAGCCGCCCGCGACGGTCTCCGCGACCGCCTCGGCGAGCGGTGAGGCGGAGCCGACGACATCGCCCTCCGCCGCCCCGACACCGGCTCCGTCGACCACGTTGCGTCTCTACTTCCTTCGGGGAGAGAAGCTCGGCGTGGCCGAGCGCCTCGTGCCGCACACGGCCGCGCCGGCCACCGCGTCCATGAAGGCGCTGCTCGCCGGCCCCACGGCCGCCGAGCAGGCGGCCGGACTCGGCACCACGATCCCGGCGGGCACGCGGCTGCTCAAGCTCGGCATCGTCGACGGCACGGCCACCGTCGACCTCTCACAGGAGTTCGGGAGCGGCGGAGGCAGCCTGGCGATGACTTCCCGCGTGGCGGAGGTCGTCTACACGCTCACCCGGTTCCCGACCGTCCGCGCCGTCCGGTTCCTGATGGAGGGCGAGCCGGTCGAAGCGCTCGGGGGCGAGGGTGTAGCACTGGCCGGGCGGCAGCGTCGCGCGGACTGGCGGAGCTTCGAGCCCGCCATCTTCGTCGAGGCGCCCGGAGTCGGCGCCGACCTCACCAGCCCCTTCGTGCTCTCGGGCACCGCGAGCGTGTTCGAAGGTTCGTTCCAGGCACGGCTCGTCGACTCGTCCGGCCGTCGCATCGTCAATGTGATCATGCAGGCCTCGGTCGGCGCGCCGGGACGGGGACGCTTCTCCAAGGAGGTCCCCTTCTCCACCTCCGCCAGGCGCGGCACGCTCATCGTGTTCGACCAGTCCATGGAAGACGGTTCGCGCCGGGACGAGGTCAGGATCCCCGTCACCTTCGCCGCCGACTGACGCGCTCGTCTCAGCCGGACCCCCGCTGGTCCAGTTCGCGCCCGCGTCGCTGGAGCAGCGGGAGGACGAACCACAACGCGCCGAGCCACGCCGCCATCGCCCCGCCGGCCACGGAGGCCCAGGTGGCCTGGAAGAGCATGCCCGTCACCACGTACACCGAGAGGGCGATGGCGGCGGCGAGGAACACCGACCCCACGAGGATGAGCTTGTTGAAGCCGAGGAGCATGCGTTCCTTGTCGCGCTCGCGGAAGCGCAACCGGTGGTGCATGGTCGGCGCCATCAGCATGGAGGTGCCGACGGCCGTGCAGATGAACGCCGCGAAGTAGGCGTCCCGGTCCGCGTTGGTGAGGTTCCCGAACCGCTGCGTGAACGGCAGGGTGAGCAGGAAGGCGAACAGGACCTGTGCCCCGGGCAGGGCGACCCGGATCTCGTTGAGGAGCTCGATCAGCTCCCGGTCGACTCGCTCCTTGTGATCCTCGGCCACGGCGTCCTCCCCGGGACTACGACAGCCTTCGTGATGTTCCCGGAATCGACCGTCGTGGGCGTCACGCGCTGTAAGAGGAGGACGCAGAGGGAGCGTGGTCCCGGCGGAGGGAGAGATTGGCGGGGAGTGCGGGAGTCACACCCGCCTACGTGGGTTTAGAGCCCGCGCTGATCCTTCCGATCGACCCCCCGCGCCGGACGATTGTACACCCGGCGGACGGCGCGGGTCGTGCGTCAGGGCGGCGCGGACCGCGTGGGCGGCGGGTGGCGCGGGCAGGAGCGGCGCGCGTCAGAGCAGCGAGCGCACCGCCATCACCGCTACGCCGAGCGCCAGCGGCTCGTGCATGTGGAACACGCCGAGGGTCGCCTGTGCCGCCTCGGTGAACGCCGACGGCATGCCGGGCACCGCGGCGATCATGCCGGGGCGCAGGTCGCCGACGTCGATGATGTCCGCCGCCGGAGATGCGTCGAAGACGAGGTCGCAGCCCGCCAGCCCCTCGGCCAGGCCGGCCACCTCGAACTCGAGACCGACCTCGAGCGCCGCGGCGACGCGCTCGGCGTCCGGCTCGGCGACGAACACCGTGGCGTCGTGCGCCATGAGGCGGCGCACAGCGGCGCGCCCCACGTGTCCGAGGCCGAGGACGAGGACTTCACGGCCCTTGAGGCCGCCCGCGGCAGCCTCGAGGGCCGTCACGTAGCCGTCGGCCGTGGCAGGGTCGTCGTCGACGGTGCAGCCCTGGCTGACGTTGAGCGCGATGAAGCGGTGGTCGTCGGCGAGGAACAGCACCTGCGCCCCGGCGGCGACCGCCGCCTGGATGCCGCTCGCGTCGGGCTGCATCGTCGCCCACGCCTCGCAGCCGAGGTGCTGCAGTATGGCCACCACGCAGGCCGAGAAGCCCGGGATGACGCCCTGGCCGGAGGCCATGGGGACGGCCGCGACGCGCGCGCCGCGCAACTGGACGCAGCGGCTGTCGTCGACCGCGGTGCGCAGTGCAAGGCCACGGAGGCCGAGGCCCGTCGCCTCGCGCAGCCGCTCCTCGACCGCATCCAGTCCGTTCGTCAGTGTGCTGACGTCCGACTCGGTCAGTCGTGTCATCGCTGGCCTCCCTCGCCTGGGCTCGCCGTCTCGTCCTCAGGACGCGCGCGCAAGCCTTCGTGGCGCGCGATCTCTGCGACCACACACGTGGCGCGCTCGCGCGCTTCCTGCGCCTCTGGAGCCGTGACGATGAGCGTCGCCGCCCAGTCGTCGCGCCCCGGCGCGTAGTCGGTGAGCGCCTCGTCCGCGCCGAAGAAGCCGGACACCGGCCGCAGCGGGCCGGCGCTCCCCATGACGTGCTCGCCGAGGACCTCCAGCATACCTCGCGAGGCGCGCACGTGCTGGTACACGCAGGCGCGGCGAGACGTGCGGTCCACCGCCGGTGGCTCCTCGTCGCGCACCGTCCTCTCCAGCAACTCGAGCACGTTGAGCCCGCTGGACCACAGGACGGCCGTGGGCGTCTGGCTGGGCAGGCGCGCGTCGACCTCCAGGAGCTTGGGCTCCGGGCCGGACACCATGACCTCCACGTCCATGAGCCCGTTCAGACCGAGCCCCTCGGCGACCAGCACCGAGGCGGCGTCGAACGCCTCGAGCACGCCGGGGGCGACGGCTTCATGCCAGGGGCAGGCGCCGCCGGGGCCGGAGCACGGAGGCTCACCGGCCGCCTCGCCGACCGGCGCGACCACGCGCCTGCAGTCGTAGGCCGCGTCGAACTCCAGACCGGTGACCTGCAGCGGTACGGCGCGGCCGTTCCACGCCAGCACCTCGAGCGAGAGAGACGGGCCGGCCACGTACTCCTCGACCACGACCTCGTGGCCGCGGCGCTCCAGCGCGCTCCGCGCCGCGGCCAGCCTCGCCTCGTCCCAGACGACCTGGACCCCCTCGCTGCCGCTGGCCGTGCTGGGCTTGACCACAGCCGGGAACCCGCACGCCGGCCAGTCGAGCGGGCGCGGCGCGTCGAGTCGCGCGAACAGCCGTCGCGAGGCGAGCTTGGACGAGGTGACGCGGTACGCGTCGAGATCGAAGAGCAGCGGCACGTCCCACGCCGGCACGCGCGCGGCGAGCCAGGCGAGGTCGCGCTCGTCCTCGAACGCCGGGAGCACCGCGTCGCAGCTCCTGACGAGCCGGCGGGCGACGTCCTCGTCGGCGGTGATGTCGGCGACGACGTGCCGGTCCGCCAGCCCGGCGGCCGGCGGGTCCTCGCGGCGATCCACGAGGACGGTCTCCCAGCCGGCCTTGCCGGCGAGGTACGCGGCCTCCGTGCCCTGCAGCTTGCCGCCGACGATCAGGAGACGCACGGCCTCACCCGGCCGCGTGCCGCACCGCGGCCATGCGCGCGCGGTACTCCTCCACGCCGGCCGCCCTCAGGCCGAGCCGGCGGAGGTGCGGCAGCACGCCGTGCACCGTGCGGTACCCCTCGTCGATGTCGAGCTCGGCCTGAGAGACGCCGGCGAGCCCGAGGGTGGGCGGGACGATGGACGTGACCACATTGGCGCCGGCCTGCAGGCGGCGCTCGAGGCCGGCGATGCCGTCCACGTCCAGCGACGCCGGGATGAACCGGTCGGGCATCGCCAGCCGCAGGCAGGCGATGGTGAGCAGCTCGTCCGCGTCGCCGGCCGGCCGCACGTCCTCGAGCGGCGTGCCGGCCTGCGGGACGAACGTCATGACGCGCACCTGCTCCCACCCGGCCTCGCGCATGCCGACGATGGAGCGCGCGCGGTCGGCCGGCGTGTCGCCGATGCCGGTGAGCAGGCCGTCCTCCACGAGCAGGCCGGCGCGCCGAGCCGCCCGAGCGGGCCTCGGCGCGCTCCTCGAACGGCTGCCCGACCCGCAGGCGCTCGTAGAGCTCCGGCGTGTGCGTCTCCTGGTACAGCGCGTACCAGTCGGCGCCCGCCTCCGCGAGCTCGCGCAGCGAGGGCTCCGGGAGCACGCCGGGCGAGACCATGACGGGCGTGCCCGTCTCATCCGCGACCGCGGCGACCAGGCCGGCGAGCGTGGCGGGATCTTCGAGGAGCACGGGGTCCTCGCCCATGGTCAGGTCGAGCAGGACGACCCCGGAGGCGGCGAGGTCCCGGCAGATCTCCACCACCTCGTCGGTGGTCTTGCGATAGCGCGGGCACTCGTCGTTGTCCGCGCGGTAGAAGCAGAACGCGCACGCGTTGCGGCAGTAGGTGGAGAAGTACACGAAGCCGTAGAGGAACACCGCGTCGCCCGAGTGCCGGGAGCGCATCTCGCGGGCGGCCGTGAACACCAGCGGCGCCTCGTCCCCGGCGCGCAGCAGCGTCTCCAGGTCGCCCCCGTCGGGGACGGCGCCGTCGAGGATGTCCGCGCAGACGCGCGTGATGGACCGGCAGGCGCTCAAGCCGTCAGCGGAACTCGAGGACGTCCGCGAGCGGGTGGCGGCTGGTGGGCCGTGGCGGCGTGAGCGGCCGCCCGATGGGGACCACGGCGACCAGGCGCGTCGGGTCCTCCACGCCGAGCAACTCCTCGATCGCCGGAGCGGCGAGCACCGGAGCGGTCATCCAGCACGAGCCGTAGCCCATGGCGTGGGCCGCGGTGCAGAGCAGCTGCACCGCGGCGCCGATGCTCTGCAGGTCCGGCCGCTGCCGCAGCCGGTCGCGCTCCTCGGCGGGCACCTTGTGCTCGTGCAGCAGCACGTCGGCGATGGACCGGTACGGCACGCCGAAGACCGCGACGACCAGCGGCGCTTCTCCGAAGAAGGTCGCGTAGGCGCGGTACGACGTGAGCTCCTTCTGACGACCCTCGGACTCCGCCCACGCCGCCATCCCGTCGATGGCGGCGTCGACCGCGCCCTTCATCGCCGCGCGCACGGTGGCGTCCTCGACGGCGATGAACCGCCAGGACTGCGCGTTGCCGGCGTTGGCGGCGCGGACGGCGAGCCCGACCATGGCCTCGACGTCCTCGCGCGGCACGGGGTCGGGGGCGAACTTGCGCACGCTCGCGCGCCCGTGCACGGCGTCGGCCAGCCCGGTGGTCTCGAGTCGGGATCTCAGGTGATGGTCGCTCACGCTCCCAGTGTACCAACGAGGACGGGGCGGGCGCTCCTCACGAGCCCCCGCCCCGTCCGGTCTTCCCGCCTGCCGTCTGCGTCAGCCGCCCGACATGGGCGGCACGACGCTGAGCTTGTCCCCGTCGCTCACGGCGGTGTCCATGCCGCCGAGAGCGTTGATGTTGCGGCCGTTGAGGAACACGCCGGCGAACATGCGCCCGTCCTCGCGGAAGATGCGGGCGCGCATGCGCGGCTCTGCGGCGATGGCCTCGTCGATCACCTCGCGCACGGTGGCGCCGTGGCACTCGACCTGCTTGCCGCCGCCGGGCGCGGTCATGCCGACGGGGAGTCTGACGTAGCTCGTCGGCACGGTCAGGCAGAGGCCTCCGCCGCCGGCTGCAGGTCGCGGTCGGCCTTGTCCATCTTGAGGTCGACGGCCAGCACGTGCGGGTTCTGGCAGAAGGCGATGCACTGCGGATCGCCGTCGCAGAGGTCGCACTTGAACGCCACCTGGCGGTCCGGGTGCTCGTGGATGACGCCGGTGGGGCACACGTCGTAGCACTCGCCGCAGTTGGTGCACAGGTCCTCGTCGACGACGAGGACGTAGCCCCTGACGGTCTCGCCGATCTTCTCCTTGGCGGCGAAGTCGCCGGCGATCGTGAGGGTGATCTCCTTCGTCACGATCGCGTCCTCCGGGCACGCCTTCTGGCACTTGGCGCAGCCGAGCTGCAGGCAGGTGTGGCCCTTGGTGGCGCCGGTGGTGGGGTTCACCTCGCTGAAGAGGCGAGCGACGGAGGGGCGGTAGGCGCCCTCATGGTTTGCGGAGCAAGCCAGCTCGCACATGTGGCAGCCGGTGCACTTCTTGCTCGAGATCATCACGTGAGGCATCGGTTCTCCTTCGTTCGGCGTAGCGCCTTTAGAGGCGCACGTCCACGCCGATCTCGGCGAGTTTGGCTTCGCTGGGCACGCCGCTCTCGTCCCACCCACGGATCTGGTAGAACTCCTGCAGCGCCTGCTTGAACGTCTCGGTGCCGATCGCGCGGCCGGCCGAGGCGCCGCTGGTGTGGGCGCCCTCCTCCGCGTACAGCTTCTGCGGGATCATGTCGGGCTCCACGCCCTCCCGCAGGTTGAACAGGCGGCCGAGGTTCCAGATGCGCTCGCCGATCTGGAAGACCTCATCCTCCGTGAACTCGTGCTTCCAGGCGTGCTTGAAGATCTGCGCGATCTGCTCGGGCGTGACGGCCCAGAAGTCGCACCAGATGCCGGCGAACTTCACCGCGCTGAAGTTCTCGCCGATCATGCCCTCCGCCGGGTTGCCCCAGACGACCTTCATCGCCTTGCCGTCCAGCGTGTCCGGCGGCAGGGTGCCTCCCACGATCTCGTCCGCGATGGGGTACGTGCGCATGTGGCAGCCGCCGCGGTCCGACGTCGCGTAGCCGAGGCTCATGCCGAACGCGCCGCGCGGGTCGTAGCCCGGCAGCTCCATGTTCTTGACCTCCATCGCCAGCTCGGGCACGCCGTACTTGGCGGCCAGCCCGCGGGCGCCGAGCGCGAGCTCCTCGCCGACGCCTTCCCTGGCGGCGATGAGCGCCGGCGCCTTGAGGTAGCCCTCGGTCTCGCCGAAGCGCATGCCGAAGTCCTTGATGCCCTTCTCGGTGAGGTCCATGGCCAGGCCGACGACGCTGCCGGTGCTGATCGTGTCGAGGCCGAGCTGGTCGCAGAGCTCGTTGAACTTCATGAGCGCCGCCATGTCGCCGATGCCGCAGTTGCCGCCGCACAGGGCGATGGTCTCGTACTCGGGACCCTCGCCGGCGATGCCGTCCACCTCGTGGAACTGACGGCAGCCGATGGCGCACTGGTAGCAGGCGCGGTTCTTGGTGCGGATCTTGAGGAACGAGTCGGAGTTGATGTTCTCGACGAGGTCGAACGTACCGGAGGACCAGTTGCGCGTGGGCATGACGCCGGCGTCGCTCATGATCTGCGCGAGGATGGGCGTGCCCTCCTCGTTGGCCCACAGGTTGTCCTCGGTGAGCACGAACTCACTGTGGATGCGGCGCAGGTCGGCGAGGAACGCCTTGCCGTCGCCGACCGTCACCACGCCCGTGCCGCGCACGGCGATCGCCTTGAGCTTCTTGTGACCCCAGAGGGCGCCGTGGCCGCCCCTCCCGGCTTTGTGGTACTGGTCGGTGGAGAGGCACGCCCAGAGGACCTCTTTCTCGCCGCCGGGGCCGATGGAGAGCGTCTTCGCGTCCGGGTCGAAGTCGTCGCGCATGGCCTGCTCGATCTCCGACGTCTGCAGGCCCCAGTACTTCGGCTCGGCCGGGATGAAGCTGACCTCGTCGTCCTTGATGGTGACGATGACGGGCTCGGGCGACTCGCCGGTGATGATGACCGCGTCGTAGCCGGCGAACTTGAGCTCCGGAGCGAACGAGCCGCCCACGTAGCTGTCGTTGAGGATGCCCGTCTGCGGGCTCTTGCAGCCCACGACGAGGCGCGAGGCGGTGCTGACGTTGGTGCCGGCGAACGGCCCGGTCATGAGGATGACCGGGTTCTCCGGCGCCCACGGGTCGACCTTCGGGGGCACCTCTTCCCACATGTAGCGCAGAAGCAGGCCCTTGCCGCCGATGTAGCGCTCGGCCCACTCCATGTTGAGCGGCTCGACGGTCGAGGTACCCGCGCTCAGGTCGAGCCTGAGCACCTTGCCCTGGTAGAAGTCCACTGCGTCCTCCTGAGACGTGCGAATAGGTTCGCCACCGTTCCCCCCGGAAGATCCGCGGCGGCTCCAGCCGCGGACCAAGGAGAACGTGAGAGTACAGGCCGCTCTATTCTAGCCGACCCGCCCCCGGGGCGGCAATGACAGAAAGCGGCGGAATGCAGGGCAAAAACGGAGTCCGACCTGTGGCCCACTTGGCCATTCTGGCAGCGGCGGGCCGTTCGAGAAGCCGGGCGGCAGTCGCGATCCTCGATGAGGTGGTGCGATCAGACCGCGTACGCTCGAGGGTACGCTCGCGGGCCACTGGCGTACGTTCTCGCGTACGCAGCCAAAGCGGATACTGTCCTTCCTCCGCAGGACCGAGCCTGCCGCGGCGCCCGACAAGGGTCACTCGTCCGCGGGCCTTTCGTGGCCGGGCGCCTCCGGCAGGTTCTTGATGTTCTCCGCCTGCAGCCACTTCGCGTAGTTGTCGTTCATGGCTTCGACGAGCTCCTTCATGAACCGCGGCGAGAGGTTGACGCGGCTCATCACGACGCCGTTGATCTCGTTGCCCTCGTCGCTCTCGTAGTCGAGCCGGACGAAGGTGATCGAGAACTCGTAGTCGGAGTGGCTGACGTTGGCGAAGTTGGCGTACACGCCCGCCATCATCTCCGGGGTGGCGTGCAGATTGATGTGGCGTTCCTCGTCCATGACGAGCTCCTTGACTCCGGCCCGGAGGCCGGCTCAGCCGGTGATCCGGGCGGCGATGGCGGCGGCCATACCGGACGTGCCGGTCGTGCCGCCGAGGTCGTAGGTGACTTCCTTGCCCTCGGCGATGACGGCGGCGATGGCGTCTTCCATCTTCCTCGCCGCCGCGTCCTCGCCGAGGTGCTCGAGCAGCAGCACGCCCGAGCGCAGGAGCGCCGTGGGGTTGACCTTGTCCTGGCCCGCGTACCTGGGCGCGCTGCCGTGCACCGGCTCGAACACCGCGACGTCGTCGCCGAAGTTGGCGCCGGGGGCCACGCCCAGGCCGCCGATGAGCCCGGCGCACAGGTCGCTCACGATGTCGCCGTAGAGGTTGGGCAGCACCAGCACGTCGTACAGCTCGGGCTTCTGCACCAGCTGCATGCACATGTTGTCGACGATGCGGTCCTCGAACTCGATGTCCGGGTACCCTTCGGCGACCTCGGCGGCGACGCGCAGGAACAGGCCGTCGGTGCACTTCATGATGTTGGCCTTGTGGACGGCGGTGACCTTGCGGCGCCCGTGCCGGCGCGCGTACTCGAAGGCGAAGCGCGCGATGCGCTCGCTGCCCTTGCGGGTGATGATCTTGATGCTCTCGGCGGCGTCTTCGCCGACCATGTGCTCGATGCCGGCGTACAGGTCCTCGGTGTTCTCGCGCACCACCACGAGGTCGATGTGGTCGAAGCGCGTGCGCACGCCCTTCATCGTCTTGGAGGGGCGCAGGCAGGCGTAGAGCTCGAGCTCCTTGCGCAGTGCCACGTTGACGCTGCGGAACCCCTTGCCCACCGGCGTGGTGATCGGGCCCTTGATCGCGACCCTGGTGCGGCGGATCGAGTCCAGCACGTGCTCTGGGAGCGGCGTGCCGTACTCCTCCATCACATCGAGGCCGGCGTCGTGCACCTCCCAGACGATGGGCACGCCGGTGGCGGCGATCACGGTCTCGAGCGCCGCGGCCAGCTCGGGGCCGGTGCCGTCGCCGGGGATGAGCGTCACGGTGTAGGTCATGCTTCGGGTCCTCCCGGCAGCGCGAAGCCGCCGTGCTTCTTGACGTGCGCCACGAGGCCGCCGTCGTTCAGGATGGTCACCATCACCGGCGGCAGTGGGACGAAGGGGATGACGGCGCCGGTGGTGAGGTCCCTGACCTCACCGGCGCTCAGGTCGACCTCGAGCTCGTCCTGTTCGCCGATGCCGCTCGTGTCGCACTGCAGCACGGGCAGGCCGACGTTGATGGCGTTGCGGAAGAAGATGCGCGCGAAGCTCTGCGCCAGCACCGCGCCGACGCCGGCCAGCTTGATGATGCGCGGCGCGTGCTCACGGCTGGAGCCGAGCCCGAAGTTGCGGCCGCCGACGACGAAGTCGCCGGGCTTCATCGCGGCGGCGAACTCCGGCCGCGCGTCCTCGAGGACGTGCTTGGCGAGCTCGGGCATGTTGGTCCGCAGATGGAAGAGCCGGCCGGGCGCGATGTGATCGGTGCTGATGTCGTCCCCGAACAGCCAGGCCCGGCCCCGCAGAGACTCGTCGCCGGGCGGCGGCCCTCCGGCGCCCCGCTCGGCGGCCGGCCCATGGGCGCCGGTCACGTGGCCCGCTCCTCCTCGCTGATGACCACCGTGTTCATCGCGACGCCGGGCTCGCCGGCGCGCATCGGGTCACGTTCGGGGATGGACTCGACCACGTCCAGGCCCTCGATCACGCGGCCGAACACGGTGTGACGGCCGTCGAGGTGCGGCGTCGGCCCGTAGGTGATGAAGAACTGCGAGCCGTTGGTGCCCGGCCCGGCATTGGCCATGCTGAGGATGCCCGGCTGGTCGTGCTTGAGCATGGGGTGGAACTCGTCGGCGAACTTGTAGCCCGGTCCGCCCCGTCCGCTTCCGGTCGGGTCGCCGCCCTGCGCCATGAACCCGTGGATGACGCGGTGGAACGTGACTCCGTCGTAGTAGCCTTCCCTCGCCAGGAAGACGAAGTTGTTGACCGTCTTGGGGGCCTTGTCGGCGAACAGCTCCACGACGATGTCGCCCTTGTCGGTGCTGATGGTCGCCAGGTAGCGCTTGCTCGGATCGATGACCATGGGCGGGGGCGCGCTGTACTGCTTGGCCACGACCGCCTCCTTTCTCAGAGAAACTCGCGTGGGTCGGTGATCTCGCCGGCCACGGCCGAAGCGGCCGCGGTAGACGGCGAGCCAAGGTAGATGGACGCCTCGGGATTACCCATGCGTCCGTGGAAGTTGCGGTTGGCGGTGCTGATGCACACCTCACCGTCGGCGAGGATGCCTTCGTGGATGCCCACGCAGGCCCCACAGCCGGGGTTGGTGATGACTGCGCCGGCGTCCCAGAACACGTCGAAGAGCCCCTCGCGCGCGGCGGCGCGCGCCGTTGCCTGGGAGGCCGGCGTGACGACGAGGCGCGTGCCCGGCGCGCGGCGGCGGCCCTTGAGGATCCGCGCCGCCGAGCGCAGGTCTTCGAGGCGACCGTTGGTGCAGGTGCCGATGAGCACCTGGTCGACCCTGGTGCCCTTGAGCTCCGCCGCGGGCGCCGTGTTGTCCACGGTGTGCGGCTGCGCCACGGTGGGCACGACGGCGCCGAGGTCGAAGCGCACGACGCGCTCGTAGGATGCGCCGGCGTCGGCCGCGAGCGGCTTCCACGCGTCCTCGCGGCCCTGCCCCTCGAGGTAGGCCCTGGTCGTCTCGTCGCTCGGCATGAGGCCGCACTTGGCGCCGGCCTCCACGCTCATGTTGCTGAGCGTGAGACGGCCGGGCATGGGCAGGGCGTCGATGCCCGGCCCTCCGAACTCCAGCGCCTTGTAGGTGGCGCCGTCGGCGCCCAGCTGCCCGATGATCGTGAGCATGAGGTCCTTGGCCTCGACGCCGTCCGCGAGCGAGCCCTCGACCTCGATGCGGAAGGTCTCGGGCACACGCAGCCAGGTCTTGCCGGTGGCCATGCCCACGGCGACGTCGGTGCTGCCCATGCCGGTGCCGAACGCGCCCAGCGCGCCGGCCATGCAGGTGTGCGAGTCGGCGCCGATGACGAGGTCGCCGGGCCGGGCGAAGCTCTCGGCGACCCGCTGGTGGCACACGCCCATCTCGACGTCGCTCAGGGTGGCGCCGGACTCGGCGCAGAACGCCCTGATGGTGCGCTGCGCGTTGGCGAGCTCACTGCGCGGCGCCGGCGCCGCGTGGTCGATGAAGAACACGCACTCCGGCGCCTTGACCTTGTCGACGCCGAGCTCCTCGATCTGCTGGATCGCCAGCGGCCCGGTACCGTCCTGGGCGATCGCGACGCTCACGTCGCAGACCACGATCTGGCCCGGCACGACCGCGTCCAGCCCGGCCGCCGCGGCCAGCAGCTTCTCGGCGAGCGTGGCGGCCATCAGGACGCGGCTCCCGGAGCCGGAACGGTCGCTCCCTCTCCCTGCTGCGTCTTGCCGCTGCCCATGGGCACGGCGTCGCCGAGGCGCGCGAGGTAGTCCTGGTAGATGTACATGAGCTCCTTGTCGAACAGGGCGCGCTTGAGCTCGACCGACGTCTGGCGCACGAGCGCGAGCACGCCGTCGCAGTCCGCTTGCGTGAGCTCAAGCCCGAACTCCTGGAACTTGCGGTAGATGGTGCGCGAGCCGGAGTGCTTGCCCACCACGATCTGGCGCTCGAGACCCACGTCCTCGGGCGCGAACGCCTCGTAGTTGAGCGGGTTCTTGATCACGCCGTCCGCGTGGATGCCGCTCTCGTGGGCGAACACGTTGGTGCCGACGATGCTCTTCCACGCCGGGATGGTGCGCGCGGAGGCAGCGGCGACGTACTCGGACAGCTCGCGGAAGCGGCTGGTGTGCAGGCCCACGTCCACCTTGCCGAGGTACTTGAGCGCCATCGCGACCTCCTCGAGCGCCGCGTTGCCGGCGCGCTCCCCGAGGCCGTTGACCGTCGTGTTGACGTAGGTGGCGCCGGCCTTGATGCCCGCCAGGGCATTGGCGGTGGCCATGCCGAAGTCGTCGTGCGTGTGCATCTCGATGTTGAGGCCTTCTTTGATGAGGAACGTGATGACGTTGTACGTGTCGAAGGGGTCGAGGATGCCGAGGGTGTCGCAGAACCGCAGCCGGTCGGCGCCCTCCTCCTTGGCCGCGTTGCCGAAGCGCAGGAGGAACTCGAGGTCGGCGCGCGAGGCGTCCTCGGCGTTGACCGACACGTACAGGTCGTGGTCCTTGGCGAACGCCACGCACTCGCGGATCTGGTCGAGCACCCACTGGCGCGACTTGGCGAGCTTGTGCTCGATGTGGATGTCGCTGGCGGACATGCTGATGGCCACCGCGTCCACGCCGCAGTCCAGGGAGTGCTTGATGTCGTCGATCACGGCCCGGTTCCAGGCGAGCACGCTCGTGTCCAGGCCGAGTTCGACGATCTCCTTGATCGTCTTCTTCTCGTCGCCGCCCATGGCGGGGATACCCACCTCGATCTGGTGGACGCCCACCTCGTCGAGCAGCTTGGCGATGCGCATCTTCTCGTGGTTGCTGAAGACCACGCCGGCGGTCTGCTCGCCGTCGCGGAGGGTGGTGTCGTCGATGCGGACGGCCGGCTCGGCCTTGCGCGTCCGCGGTGCTATGACGAAGCTGGAGAGATCGCTGGTCATGGTCACCTGCCTCAGGGGGTAGGAGTGGTCACGCTGGTCGCGCCGGTCACTGGTCGAGGGCGCGCCGCAGCAGGTCGTTGACGACCTGCGGGTTGGCGCGCCCGCCGCTGGCCTTCATCACCTGGCCGACGAGGAAGCCGAGCACCTGCTGCTTGCCGCCCCGGTACTGCTCCACCTGGGACGGGCTGGCGGCTACGACATCCGCCACGATGGCTTCCAGCTCGGAGGTGTCGCTGATCTGGCCGAGCCCGTGCTCCTCGATGACCGCCTCGGGCTCGGCGCGCTGCTCCACCATCCTGGCGAAGACCTCCTTGGCGGCGCTCGTCGAGACGCTGCCGTCCTCGACGAGCTTGACGAGCCTGGCGAGACGCTCGGCCGTCACGTGGCCGTGGCCGGCCTCGAGGCCGGCGGCGTTGAGGTGGGCAAGGTACTCGCCCATCACCCAGTTGGCCGCCGGCTTGGCGCCGGCCCCGGCCGCCACGACCTCTTCGTAGAACCCGGCGAGCGCGCCGGCGGTGCCGAGCACCGTGGCGTCGGCGCGCGACAGCCCGTACTGCTCCATGAAGCGGTCCACGCGCGCCGCCGGCAGTTCCGGCTGCGTCGCGCGCAGCTGGTCCACCCACGCCGGCTCGATCTCGAGCGGCACCAGGTCCGGCTCCGGGAAGTACCGGTAGTCGTGCGCCTCCTCCTTGCTGCGGAGCGGTGTCGTGGTGCCGCTCTCGGGGTCGAAGTGCAGCGTCTCCTGCTCGATCCTCTCCCCCGCCTCGAGCGCCTCGATCTGCCGCGGGATCTCCGCCTCGAGCGCCTGCTGGAGGAAGCGGAAGCTGTTCATGTTCTTGAGCTCGGTGCGCGTCCCGAGCTCCTCGCTCCCCTCGGGACGCACACTGATGTTGGCGTCCCAGCGGATCTGGCCCTCCTCCATGTTGCACTCGCTCACGCCCAGCTCCACGACGAGCGTGCGCAGTTGCTGGAGGAACTCCCGCGCCGCCTCGGGCGACGGGATGTCCGGCTCGGTGACGATCTCGATGAGCGGCGTGCCGCCGCGGTTGAAGTCCACCATGGAGTAGTCCGATCCGGCGATACGGCCCGTGTCGCCGCCCGCGTGGACGAGTTTGGCGGCGTCCTCCTCCATGTGTACCCGGTTGATGCGGCAGCGCAGGAGCTCTCCGTCCACCCAGTAGTCGAACCAGCCCCCCGTGGCCAGCGGCTGGTCGTACTGGCTGATCTGGTACGCCTTGGGGAGGTCGGGATAGAAGTAGTTCTTGCGGTGGAAGATGTTGTGCGGCTGCACCGCGCAGTTGAGCGCCAGGGCGATGCGCGCGGCGTACTCGATCGCGCGCCGGTTCACGACCGGCAGCGCGCCCGGGTGCGCGAGGCACACGGGACACGTGTGGACGTTGGGCTCGTCGCCCTTGCTCACCGCGCAGCCGCAGAACATCTTGGTCTGCGTGTCGAGCTCGACGTGCATCTCGAGACCGATGACGGGCTCCCAGGCGGTCACGTTCTCTGCGCTCATGACTGGGCGTCCTCCGGGCGATAGGTGACGCCGCCCGGGTTCCACCCCTCCGCCTCGGGGCGCGGGGTGGAGTCCTTGAAGGCCGGCGCCGTCTCGAAGCCGATCGCGGCCTCCAGCGCGTGCGCCGCCTCGAGCATGCGGTTCTCGCTGAACGCCGGTCCGATGAGCTGGAAGCCCACCGGCAGTCCCTCGCTGAGGCCGCACGGGATGCTGAGCGCCGGCAGGCCGGCGAGGTTGGCCGGGATGGTGCAGATGTCGCTCATGTACATCGCCAGCGGGTCGTCGGTGCGCGACCCCGCCTTGAAGGCGACGGTGGGCGTCGTGGGAGAGGCGATGAGGTCGACGCCGGCGAAGGCCGCGTCGAAGTCCCGGCGGACCATGGTGCGCACGCGCTGGGCGCGGCCGTAGTACGCGTCGTAGTACCCGGCCGAAAGCGCGTAGGCGCCGATCATGACGCGCCGCTTGACCTCGGCGCCGAAGCCCTCGCCCCGTGTGCGCTCGTAGAGGTCGGTGAGGTCCTTCGGGTCGGCGCAGCGGAACCCGTAGCGCACGCCGTCGAAGCGGGCGAGGTTCGCCGAGGCCTCCGCCGGCGCGATGATGTAGTACGCCGGCAGCGCGTACTCGGTGTGCGGCAGGCTGATCTCGACCCAGCTGCCGCCCAGCTCCTCGATCAGCGCGAGCGTCTCGTCGAAGCGCGCGCGCACTCCCGGCTCGATGCCGGCCGCCAGGTACTCGGTGGGCACGCCCACGCGCAGGCCGTCGAGCCGCTCCGCCGAGGGCAGGACCACCGGCTCCGGCAGCTCCACGCTGGTGGAGTCGCGCGGGTCGCGGCCGACGATGTGCTGCAGCAGCAGAGCGCAGTCGTACACGGACCGCGTGAGCGGCCCGATCTGGTCGAGCGAACTGGCGAAGGCGATGAGGCCGTAGCGCGACACGGCGCCGTAGGTGGGCTTCATGCCGACGATGCCGCACAGGGCGGCAGGCTGGCGGATGGAGCCGCCGGTGTCGCTGCCGAGCGCCCACAGCGCCTCGCCTGCGGCCACGGCGGCGGCGGAGCCGCCGCTGCTGCCGCCCGGCACGGTGCTGAGGTCCCAGGGGTTGGCGGTGACCTGGAAGGCGGAGTTCTCGGTGCTCGAGCCCATCGCGAACTCGTCAAGGTTGGTCTTGCCGAGCATCACCACGTGTCCCTCCCACAACTGCCGCACGGCGGTGGCCGTGTACACGGGCTGGTAGTTGGCGAGGATGCGCGAGCCCGCGGTGGTGGTGACGCCTTCGGTGACCATGTTGTCCTTGACGGCGATGGGCAGGCCCGCCAGCGGGCCTCGCATCGCCTGCATCTCCCGGTCCACCTTTGTGGAGTACTTGGCGATGTTGTCCGTGGTCACCAGGATGTAGGCGTGGACCTTGCTCTCCACCGCGGCGATCTGGTCGAGGTACACCTTGGCGAGCTCGGCGGACGAGAGTTCTCCGTCCACCAGGAGGCGCTTGGCCTCGCGCGCCGTCAGGCGCAGCGGATCGAGACCGGTCACGTCAGCCCATCCTCGGCACGCGGAAGCAGTCGTCACTCACGGCGGGCGCGTTGCGCAGCGCCTCGTCGCGCGTCAGGCTGGGGCGCTCCTTGTCCTCGCGCGTGACGTTGACGACGTCGAGGACGTGCGCCGTGGGCGGCACCTCGTCGAGGTCGAGCCCGCTCATCTTGTCGATGTGCGCGAGGATCTTTGCGAGCTCGCCGGTCATACGGGACGCCTCGTCCGGCTCGAGACGGAGACGGGCGAGTCGCGCGACGTAGCGGACGTCGTCTTCGGAGATCATGTCGCGTTCCTCCTGCTGGGCCGCCGAAGCGGGACGGATATCCTACTCCAGCCTCAGATGGGCCACAAGAAAGGGGGACCCGCCGGCGGCGACCGCCGGCGGGTCCCCCTTACGCACGTGTATCGACTAGACGACCGGCCTGACCGTGGAGGCCTGCAGACCCTTGTCGCCCTCGGTGATCTCGAACTCGACGCGCTGCCCCTGGACCAGCGTCTTGTAGCCGTCCATGGTGATCTCGGAGTAGTGCACGAACAGGTCGTCACCGTCTTCCCGCTCGATGAAGCCGTACCCCTTCTCGTTGCTGAACCACTTCACCGTGCCCTGCGCCAAAGCCCATGCCTCCTACTTGCATGCCCTGTGCCGGTCCCGAAGGACCAGGCGGAACCCCCCATGCGGCGCCGCCACACACCTCCCGAGCGTACAACACGGTTTGGGGTGTGTAAATGAGTCCGCGGGGTGACGCAGCCGAAGACGGTCACCGGCCGGTGAAGCGGGCGCAAGCAGGCACATCACCCTGACGCGCGACAGGTCGCGGTCAGGCGCCCGGAGGCAGCAGCGTGAGGCGCAGCATGTCCTCCCAGAGACCGAACAGAGGCTCGAGCTCCACGCCGTCGGGGTCGAGGAGCTTCTGGACGGCGAGCCCGTCGGTGATGGCGACCATGAGGGAGGCGAACGCCCGTAGCCTGGTCTCGTCCGCGGCCGTGGCGTCCCCGAGGCCCTCCACGTAGAGGTCGCGGTACCACTCGTACAGCGCCGCGACCCGCTGGCGCAGCTCGTCGTCCAGCACCACGTGCGGCAGGATCGCGAAGAAGTCGCGGAAGGCGGCGCGGTCGTCCACCAGGCGGCGGTCACCGTCGACGAGACCGTGCACGCGCTCCCCGCCGCCCTCCGCCGTCTGGGTCTCGGTGACCGCGCTCAGGCTCTGGTCGTGGCTCAGCGAGTCGACGACCGCGGCGATGAACGCCGCCTTGCTGCCGAAGTAGTACCGCACCGAGTCGCGGTAGGCCCCGGCTTCGGCGGCCACCGCCTCCACGGTGAGGGCTTCGTAGCCGCCGCTCGAGAGGAGGCGGCGCGCGGCGGCCACCAGCTTGCGCGCCGTCGGCGAGAGCTGGGCTGTAGGGTCCTCTGTCGGTCGCTGCGGGTCCATCACACGTCCTCGTGGAGCACACCCTACCACCGAGCCCCTCACCGCCGGCACTCCGCCCGGCGTCGGGCGGCGGACCCGTTGCGCCGCCGCGCGCGCCGCTGTAGGGTTTCCTGAGTAGTTCGGTTATACGACCGAAAGCCGCTGCAAAGCAGGGGTTCTTACAGCGGCGCATCAACCGTCAGGGGGAACGAATGCAGGACTGCGGCCAAGCAAGAGGCGCTACGAGAATCGCGCAAAGCGCTGGACCTGATGGCGAAATCCGTGCTGACCGCGGAGGAGCAGCAAGACGTCGTCAACGACTGCGTGACCAACTTCGACCAGTACGTCAATCCGGGCATCCTCGAGTACCGCAAGTCCGTGTCCACCGACTACACCTCGGTGGAGTGGACCGACGAGGGGTCGGTCTTCTACGACATCCACGGCAAGGAGTACATCGACTGCCTGGGCGGCTTCGGCATCTACATGCTCGGCCACCGCCACCCCACGGTGGTCAAGGCGGTGCGCGCCCAGCTCGAGCACCAGGCGTTGCACTCGCAGGAACTGCTCGACCCCATGCGCGGCTACCTGAGTCACCTGCTCGCCATGACCACGCCGGGCGAGCTCCGGTACTCGTTCTTCTGCAACTCCGGGACCGAGGCCAACGAAGGCGCCATGAAGCTCGCCAAGCTCTGGGCGCGGCGCAAGAAGCCGAACCACACGCTCGGGATCATCGCGACCACCCGCGGCTTCCACGGCAAGTCCTTCGGCTCGCTCAGCGTGAGCGGCAAGGGCGAGTTCCGCGAGCCGTTCTACCCGCTCATGCCGGGCGTGCGCTTCGTGCCCTACGGTGACGCCGACGCCCTCGACCAGCAGCTGGCCATCTGCGACCAGATCGGCTTCGACATCGCCGCCTTCATCGCCGAGCCGGTGCAGGGTGAGGCGGGCGCGATCGTCCCGCCGGCCGACTACTTCGCCAAGGTGCGGGAGATCTGCGACAAGTGGGGCATCCTCTTCATCGCCGACGAGGTGCAGACGGGCATGGGCCGCACCGGCAAGCTCTGGGGCATGGAGCACTGGGGCGTCGCTCCCGACATCATGACCATGGGCAAGGCGCTCGGCGGGGCGGTGATCCCCATCGGCAACTTCATCGCCACCGAGGAGGTCTTCTCCACGATGTACGACAACCCGTACATCCACACCACCACCTTCGGCGGCAACCCGATGGCGACCTCGGCGGGCATCGCCGCGCTCCACGCCACCATCGAGGAGGACATCCCCGGGCAGGCGGCCGAGAAGGGCGCCTACATCAAGTCGCACGTGGAAGGGCTGGCCCGGTCCTACGACGACCTCTTCGAGGAGGTCCGCGGCCTCGGCGTGCTCATCGGGATGCAGTTCAAGAGCCCGGAGATCGGCTACGCCGTCAGCCAGGGGCTGTTCAGCCGCGGCGTCCTCATCGGCGGCACGCTGTTCAACTCGCTGACGCTGCGCATCCAGCCGCCGGCGATCATCACCCACGAGCAGATCGACAAGGTGCTGGAGCGCCTCGAGGCCACGCTCGCCGACGTGCGCAGGCTCGCGGAGCAGGGGGAGCTCGTCGCGTCACACTGAGCGGGGTGCGTACGCGACGAGGGCCCGGATGCCTGCCGGCATCCGGGCCCTCGTCGCTGCAGAGAGCGGGTGGCGGCTCCGGCTGCGCCCGGCCGCCTCCCGACTCACCAGTCGGAGAAGCCGGTGTTGTACCAGATCTTCTTGGTGCCCTTCTTGGCGCGCTTCTCCCACTTCTTGGTCTTGGGCTCGCGGTCGATGCGCGCGCGGACCTCGTCGGCCTTCTGCTTGATCTTGGCCTTCTGCTCGTCGCTCAGCGCGTTGACGCCGTCGACGTGGTCCTTGACGCGGTCGAGGTTGGTGGTCGCGGTGTACCAGAACCCCCAGTCGTCGGCGAGACGCCGCGCGACGTAGCCCTCGTTGACCTTCCTGGTGTCGTCCTCACCGAAGTCGGCCACGGTGAAGAGATACTCGATGTCCTTGAGGTCCTTGTCGTTGATCTCCCAGATCTGCAGCTTCTGCAGCATGATGTCGGCGAGCGAGACACTCCAGGGGTCGAGCTCGAGACGGCCGTCGTAGCTGATCTCGTGGCAGTAGTCGAGCTTGTCGAAGAAGATGTCGATCATGGGCACCTTGCCGCCGAAGTAGATCTGGCGGGTCTGGCCGGTCATCGCCATGGTCTGCAGGTCGTTCTCGTATCCCAGCGACTCCATGAGCTTGCCCATGCCCTTGCGGCCCTTGCCGTAGACGGCGAAGTCGATGTCGGTGAAGTACCGGTCGCCGAGCCGCTCCAGCTTCGCGTACAGGTCGATCTGGTCCGGGAAGTAGTAGTGGAGCGCGAGGGGACCCATGACGCGCATGATGATACCCACCTGCTGCGCCGCTTCCACGATGCGCTTGCCCTCGTCGAGGAAGACCTCAGGCTTGGGATAGCGGTCGAGCGGGATGTCCTTCGGCAGGATGAACTGTCCCATATCTGTCTATCGCCCCCTTCCGGGATCGGCGTCGAGAAGTAGCGTCAAGTCTACCTCGCCTCACCCGGAGGTGAAGACATAGTCCTTGATCTTCTTCTTGTCGAGCATGATGATGACGCCCTTCAGGATGCCCTCGGAGTACTCGCTGCCCGGATTGATGAGCAGCGTCCGGCCGGCCTTCTGCGCGCCGCGCGACTCGTGGATATGGCCGTGCAGGCCGAGCAGGGGCTGGTTCTCCTCGATGACGCGCTTGGCGCCGATGCTGCCGGCGTGGATCTTCTCGTCGGCGGCCATGGTGAGGTTCTCGTCGAGCTTGGGGCACAGGTCGAGCGAGTAGCCGTACGGCGGCACGTGGAAGTTGTAGATCGCCGTGTCCTGGTTCTTCACCTTGGCGCACAGCTCGCGGAGCTTCTTCTCCAGGTCTTCCTCGCTCATCTCACGCGGGGTCTGCCACGGCGTGGGGTTGGAGTCCGACGAGGTGATCATCTCGTGATGGTCGATCTCGACCACGCGCGCGTCGCACGGATGCACGAGCTTGGCGTTGTCGATCATGTCGTCGATCACGAACCAGTCGTCGTTGCCCGGCGCCATGTACATCTGGTACGGCTTGCCCTCGAGACGCTCGTCGGCGAGGTCGAGCCACTCCTGAACGCGATTGAAGACGAGGCTCTTGAACAGCGCGTCGATCTTGGCCGGGTCGGCGCGCGTCTCGTCGAACTCCTCGCGCGTCTGGTGGACCCAGTAGTACCCCGCGTTCTCGACCGTCTTCTTGATGCCCGCGAGCTCCTCCTGCCCGTTGATCTCGCGGTACTGCCCCATCAGGGTGCACTCCCACTGGTCCCCGCCCTTGTCGACGAGCGGCACGAGGACCTTGCCGGTGAGGTCACCGAGGAGGACGGCCACGTCGGCGCCGTAGATCGGAAGCGCGTTCAGGAACTTCCGGTAGCAGACGTTCGAGCCGTGGATGTCGGTGACGAAGAAGAGTTTGATCATCTACACACTCCAAAGGCCAGAGAGGGGGTGAGGGCGGTCGCCCTCACCCCCTCAAAATTACTAGCAGATCACTCCGGCGGCAACTCCCCGTAGGTCATCGACACGTCGACGCCCACGCTCTTGCTGCGTTGCTTCCAGACGAGGTACCAGACGATGCCGGCGGCCCACGTCACGCCGATGAGGATCGCCGTGTTGGTGGTGAAGCCCTCGAGACGCTTGGCCGGGTCGGGAAGGAAGAAGAAGAAGTAGGCCAGGATGCCCAGGTAGACGAGGTCGACGATCGCGCCGATCGTCACCACGGGGATGCCGGCGATCTTCCACGTCTTGTACGGCGACGCGTCCCAGATCCCCTTGGCCCGCTTGACGTAGGGGAACAGCAGGGCCGCGATGGCCGTGACACCGAACACCGAGAAGATCTCGAGCGCGGTCACGGCGAGTCCTTGCATGGCCTCGTTCTGCCAGAAGACGTACACGGCGATCATGATCTGGCCGAGCACGAAGCAGAGGACATGGTTCTTGACGGGGCTCGCGAAGCGCGGGTTGATGTCCGTGAACCACTTGGGGCCCATGCGGTCCATGCCCCAGGCGAAGATGATGCGCGGGAACGCCAGGTAGCTGAGCGCGACCCACCAGAGGTCGAACGCCAGGAACGAGAGCACCGAGATGAACATGATGATCTTGTTCGTCGTGACCATGCCGAGGATACCGAGGAAGTTGGTGCTCCACGGCACGGTGTACGCGCCGCCGAGGTCGCTGCCGGCGTTGTCGACGAACTGCGTCGCCGAGAAGAAGTCGAACTTGACCAGGCCGTACAGCGCGATCGCGGCCCACAGCATGAACGCGCCGGGGACGATGATCGCGAACAGGTTGGACAGGATGATGGTCTTGTCGGGACGCTTGACCTCGCCGGCGATGAACGTGATGCAGTAGCTGTAGGCGAACAGCCACGAGCCGGCGACCATGACGCCGAAGGTGTCGAACCAGTTCCAGGTAGTCGGCATGGCGCCGCCGGCCTCTTCTCCGGCCGCCTTGAGGAACCCCGCGTAGTCGATGGAGCCGTAGGTCGCGGCGGTCGCGTTCCAGCTCTCGACGAACCCGGTCTGGCCGAGCTTGAGCGCGTAGTAACTGATCGCGCCGAGCAGGACGATACAGCCGCCGATGCCGAAGATCATGACGACCTTCTGGATGCGCGCGAACCACTTGATGCCGAACACCACGAACAGGAACGCGACGATGTTGGCGATGGTGGCGATGACGAAGGAGCCCCACGTGTAGCTGAGGCTCCCGAAGAACTGTTCGGTCTCAGGGTTGTACAACCACGTCCAGCCCAGGAACTGCGACATCATGACCATGCCGGGGTCGGCTATCCAGGGCGCCAGCACGTAGATCCACATGATCCACACGAAGGCGTTGCCGAACGACTCGCCGATGCCGACGATGGGGTGGATGATGCGCGAGTTGTAGATGTACTCGCCGCCCGAACGGGGCATCGAGCCGCCGAGCACTCCCCAGACGATCGGGAAGCCGATGCCGGCGAGGATCATCGAGATGATCGTCGCCCAGATCAGGTTGCCGCCGAGGTAGACGCCGACGCCGAGGCTGGTCATGACCCAGATGGACGGAGTGAGCCCCTGGTTCATGAAGCCGACGCCGAACGCGTCCCACATGGAGAGGCCGCGGACGAGGCCGCTGGCTTTGCGGGCAAAGGCTAGTTCTTCAGCCAAAGTTCCCCCCTTGCTTCACCGTTCCGCCGGTCTGGCTCCAACCGCCGGCGGACGTGTGGTTGATGGACGGGTACGAAGGAGCGCCGCTCAGTCGATCACCCTCCCCTCTTCAGCGGCCTCCGAAGGAACGTGCCACTGATAGACGTCCTTGAGCTTCCACGGCACCATCGCGAGCTTGGTGCGGGTCACTCCGAGGACCTTGCCGATGACCTCATTGACGAAGCGAAGGAGCTCCTCGGTGTCGCGGGCGTAGACCTGCACACTGAGATCGCCTTCGCCGACCGACCCCGCCACGTAGCTCACGTTGGGGAACTCGACCATCTGCGCGGCGACGTCCTGCAGCTTGCCGGGGGCGACGTCGACGAGGACGTCGCCGATGACGGGGAAGCCGACGGCCTGGGGCATGACGATGGCGCTGACGCGGATGACGCCCGTACGGAGCAGGCGCTCGATGCGGTAGCGCACCGCGCGTTCGGAGACGTGGCCGATGCGCCGGGTGATCTCGGCCGACGAGGTGCGACCGTCCTCTATGAGAAGGGACACGATCTGTCTGTCGATCGCGTCGAGGGTGAATGGCAACGCGATGACCCCCCTGGTCAGCTCCATTCGTGAGGCCTATTTCGATACCTCGCGTCGGAAAATGTCAAGGCCTGAGGTTGCGCCGTAGGATTCGGCAGCCAACGAATTTCGCGCCCTGCCGAATCTGACATCTGCGTGACGGCAGCCGACGAGCCGGCCAAAGGCCCCGAGCACCAGCATGTTTCGGTCGTTCAGCCGAACTACCGGGAACGCTCGCGGCGGCGGGGTCGGTGGTGGGATGAAGCTTTCGAGCGCAGACAGAAGCTCCTCGGACGGCCGGAGCAAGCCGAGGGGCGGCGCGCCCGAGGGCGCGCCGCCCCTCCTTCTTCACGTCGCCGTCAGGGTGACGGGACCGCCGCGGAGGGTCACTCCGGCGGCAGCTCCCCGTAGGTCATGCCGACGTCGACGCCGACCGTCTTGCTGCGCCACGCCCAGAAGAAGTACCAGATGATGCCGATGATCCAGACGATCCCGTAGAGGATCCACGACTGGCCGTTGGAGTCCTTCATCTCCTCCGTGAAGATGAGGAAGTAGAAGAGGATGCCGAGGTAGACCAGCGAGACCACGGCGCCCCAGGAGACGAGCGGGATGCCGAGGAACTTCCAGGTGCGATACGGCGACGACTCCCAGATGCCCCTGGCCCGCTTGACGTAGGGGAAGACGAGCGCGGCGATGGTGGTCACGCCCCAGACCGAGACGATCTCCATGCCGGTCACGGTGAGGCCCTGCATGTAGTCGCCCAGCCAGAAGGTGTAGAGCGCGATCGCTCCCTGGCAGAGGACGAAGCAGAGGATGTAGTTCTTCACCGGGCTTGCCCAGCGCGGGTTGATCGAGGTGAACCACTTGGGGCCCATGCGGTCCATGCCCCAGGCGAAGATGATGCGCGGGAAGGCCAGGTAGCTCAGCGAGAGATACCAGAAGGTGAAGAGGATGTAGGAGCCGCTGGCCGCCAACGCGATGAACCAGTTCGAGTTCGCGATGTAGGCGAGACTCATGTAGCTCGGCAGATAGGGCAGGTTGTAGCCTTCGATGCCGCCGTTGTTGTCGATCCAGGCGGTCGCCGAGATGAAGTCGAACGGCATCGTCGCGTACATCGAGAGCGCCGTCCAGATCATGAACACGGCCGGGATCAGGATGGCGATGAAGTTGGCCGTGATCAGTGTCTTGTCCGGACGCTTGACCTCGCCGGCGACGAAGACGCAGAAGTAGGCGTAGGCGAACAGCCACGAGCCGGCGACCATCACCCCGAGGGTGCCGTAGAAGGTCGAGCTCGTCGGCACCGCCTCGCCGATCTGTGCGGCCACGGCAGGCACGACCTCGGAATACTTGAGCGAGCCGTACTGCGCGGCGATGACGTCCCACTTCTCGGCGAACCCGGCCTTGCCGGCGACCATGATCGAGGCGGTGACCACCGCGGCGCCGCCCAGGGCGAAGATCATGATCGTCTTCTGGACGGTGGCGAAGATCTTCATGCCGAAGACCACCGTGAAGAAGGCGATGATGTTGGCGACGGTGGCGACGACGAACACGCCCCAATCGTAGGACAAGCCGCCGAAGAAGGCGCCGGTGGCGCTGTCGTAGAGCCAGGTCCACCCCTGGTACTCGGCGAAGATCACCAGCCCGGGGTCGGCGATCCACGGCGCCAGGATGTAGACCCAGAAGATCATCACGAACGCGTTGCCGAAGCTCTCGGCGATACCGACGATCGGATGGATGATGCGCGAGTTGTAGATGTACTCGCCGCCCGAGCGCGGCATGCTCCCGGAGAGCACCCCCCACACGAGCGGGAAGCCGAAGCCGACGAGCACGAGCGAGATGACGCTGGCCCAGAGCAGGTTGCCGGTGAGGTACGTCCCCAGGCCCCAGGTGATCATCGTCCAGATGCTGGGCGTGATGCCCTGGTTCATCATGCCGACGGCGATCGCGTCGGTCATCGACAGGCCGCGGACCAGGCCGCTTGCTTTGCGTGCGAATGCGAGTTCTTCTGCCACACTACCCCCCTAGTTGGCGGACGCCATGCCGGCGCTTGGCGGCGCGCCGCAATCCGTGGTTCTCAACGACTGCCCTGTGCCATCCACCCCCTCGAGGTCGACCGACGGACTGACTTGGTTAGTCACGCAACGAACGATATGCGGAACACGCGGCGAGAGGCAAGGGGCAGACGGAACGCGAAAGGGGGGCCGGCGACGCCGCTGTGGCGTCCCCGGCCCCCCTCGCCGCGCTTCTCCGGCCGCGTCAGGTGTGCTGTGCGTGGACGGCCGCTTCGATCTCCTCGGGGCCGCTCACGACGTTGACGGCGTCGAACTTGCAGGCGGCGCGGCAGGCGTCGCACTTGATGCACAGAGACTGGTCGATGACGTGCGGCTGCTTCTTCTCGCCGCGCGCCGCGTCGACCGGGCACCTCTTGGCGCACAGCATGCAGCCGGTGCAGGCGTCCGGGTCGATGGTGTAGGCGACGAGCGCCTCGCAGGCGAGGGCGGGGCAACGGTGATCGTAGATGTGCGCCATGTACTCGTCGCGGAAGTAGCGGATGGTGGTGAGCACCGGGTTGGGCGCCGTCTGGCCGAGCCCGCAGAGGCTGGTCTTCTTGATGTTGAGCGCCATGCTCTCCAGGCGTTCGATGTCGCCCTCTTCCCCGTCACCCGCGGTGATGCGCTCGAGGATCTCGAGCATGCGCTTGGTGCCCAGGCGGCACGGCACGCACTTGCCGCAGCTCTCGTTCTGGGTGAACTGCAGGAAGAACTTGGCGAGGTCGACCATGCAGGTGCTGTCGTCGGCGACCACCATGCCGCCGGAGCCGACGATGGCGCCGGTCGCGGCCAGGCTCTCGTAGTCGACCGGCGTGTCGAGCAGGCTGGCCGGCACGCAGCCGCCGGAGGGACCGCCGAGCTGGACGGCCTTGAACTTCTTGCCGTCCTTGATGCCGCCGCCGACCTCGAAGATGACGTGGCGCAGCGTGGAGCCCATGGGCACCTCGACGAGGCCGCCGTTGACGATCTTGCCGGCGAGGCTGAAGGCCTTGGTGCCGCGGCTGGTCTCGGCGCCGAGCGAGCTGTAGGCCTCGGCGCCGTTGGCGACGATCCACGGCACGTTCGCCCAGGTCTCGACGTTGTTGATGTTGGTCGGCTTGCCCCACAGGCCGCTGACGGCCGGGAACGGCGGCCGCGTGCGCGGCATGCCGCGCTTGCCCTCGATGGAGGCGATCAGCGCCGTCTCCTCGCCGCAGACGAAGGCGCCGGCGCCCTCCTTGATCTTCAGGTGGAAGTCCCAGCCGCTGCCGAGCGCGTCGTCGCCGAGCAGGCCGCGCTCCTCCGCCGCCGCGATCGCCATGCGCAGACGGCGGACGGCGAGCGGGTACTCGGCGCGCACGTAGATGTAGCCTTCGTGCGCGCCGATGGCGTAGCTGCCGATGAGCATGCCCTCGAGCACCGCGTGCGGGTCGCCGTCCATGATGGAGGCGTCCATGAAGGCGCCGGGGTCGCCCTCGTCGCCGTTGCAGATGATGTACTTGGTGTCGCCGGGCGAGGCGGCCGCGAACTTCCACTTCAGGCCCGTCGGGAACCCGGCGCCGCCGCGGCCGCGCAGGCCGGAGGCGAGCACCTCCTCGACGAGCTGCTCGGGCCGCATCGTCGTGAGCGCCTTGCGCGCGGCCTCGTAGCCGCCCCGCGCGAGGTACTCGTCGATGCTCTCGGGGTCGATGACCCCCACGTCGCGCAGCGCGATGCGCTGCTGCGACTTGTAGAACGGGATGTCGTGGGCGCAGGCGATGCGCTCGCCGGTCGCCGGGTCGGTGTAGAGGAGCTTCTCGACCACATGGCCACCCGCGAGGTGCTCGGTGACGACCTTCTCGACGTCCTTGAGCTTCAGCCGCGGGTAGTAGGTGTCGCCGTCCGAGACCACTGCCAGCGGGCCCTGTGAGCAGAGGCCGTGGCAGCCGATGATGGTGACCTCGACCTCGTCCTGCAGGCCGGCGGCGGCGATCTGCGCCTCGAACTCGTCCTTGATCTTCAGTGAGCCGGCGAACACACAGGCGGTGCCGGCGCAGACACGCACGCGGCGCCGGCCCTCCGGCGTGCCGACGACCTCGACCTTGACGCCCTCGGCGGGCAGCGGCGCCTCAGGCATCGGGCCCTCCCCTCTGCGCTGCGGCGACCTCTTCGAGCAGCCTGCGCGCGACCTTGCGCGTCTCGTCCGCCGTGAGGTTGCCGTAGGTCTCGTCGTCCACGCGCATGACCGGCGCCTGCGAGCAGGCGCCCATGCAGGCGACGGAGTCGAGGCTGAACTCAAGGTCGGCCCTCGTCTCGCCGTCGGCGACCTTGAGCTCCTGCGCGAGCGCCTCGGTGATGCGTGAAGCGCCGGCGACGTGGCACGCGGTGCCGTGGCACACGAAGCACTTGTGGCGCCCGGTGGGCACGGTCGTGAACTGGGCGTAGAACGTGATGATGCCGTAGATGCGCGACGCGCGGATGCCGCTGAGGCGGGCGATCTCGTCGACCACCGGCTCCGGCAGGTAGCCGTACTCTTGCTGCACGCGCTGCAGCAGGGCGATCAGGTTGCCGTGAGGGTCGATCTCCCGGACGATCCCGGCGACCTTGGAGAGGTCGAGCTCGAGGTCCGGATTGCCGGCGCTCTGGTCCGCCGGGGAACTGGCTTCTCGCCTGGGCATCACATCAACTCCGCTGCTGCTCCGCGTTCGTCGGGCGGCCGCGGCGCGCGCCGCTCCGGCCGCCCTCCTTCCCTGTGGTAGTGACGACGCGCCGGACGTGGCGCACCCCTCTTGGGTGGTGCGTCTCCGGCGCCCCGTCCTCCACAGCCTAGTCAAGCACACTTGGCGGGCGGCGGGTACCGCGGCCCCGAGGGGCCGCCGCGCCCGCCGCCCGCCTGCGCCCGTCGACTCAGCCGCCCGTCTGCGCCTTGCAGGCCACGAGGGCGTTCTTGAGGAGGATGACGTTGGTCACGGGGCCGACGCCGCCGGGCACCGGGGTGACGCGCCCGGCGACCTCGCACACGGCCTCGAACTCGAGCGACCCGACCTGCTTGCCGTCCACGCGGATGGTCGTCACGTCGATGACGACGGCGTCCGGCTTGACCATGTCGCGCTTGATCAGGTTCTGCACGGGGGCCGCGCAGATGAGCACGTCGGCCTCGCGGCACGCGGCCGGCACGTCCTTGCTGAACACGTGCACCACGTGCACCGAGGCGTTGCGGTTCAGGCAGAGCAGCGCGACCGGCTTCCCGACGATGTTCGAGTGGTTGACGATGGTGACGTCGAGACCCTGCAGCTCGATGCCCTCACGGTCGAGGATCTCGATGCAGGCGCTCGGGGTGGCCGGCGCGAACAGCTGGTCGCCGAGCAGCACGTGCCCGATGTTGGCCGGGTTGACGCAGTCCAGGTCCTTCTCCGGCGCGATGGCGTTGAACACCGTGTTCTGGTCGATCTCGGCCTGCATCGGCATGAGCGCGAGGATGCCGTGCACGGCCGGGTCGGCGTTGAGCTTCTCGATGAGGTCGAGGATCTCGGCCTCGCTCGTGCCGCCGGGCAGGGTGTGGTTGAAGTACGAGAAGCCCACCGTGGCGGTGTTCTTCTCGATCTGGCCGCGGTAGAACTGCGCGCCGCCGTCCTCGCCCACCAGGATGGTGGCGACGCCCGGCTTGACGCCGCTGGTCGCGAGCTGAGCGACCTCCGCCTTGATCTCTTCGCGGATCTGCTCGGCGATGGCCTTGCCGTCGATGATCTGAGCTGCCATGGCTTTCCCTCTCGTGTGCGTGGTCAGGGGGTGATCAGAGTCTGGAGAGCGTGATGGCGAGGACTTCCTCGCGCAGCTTCGCGGCCTCCGCCTGGATCTGGTCGATCTCGGCGGCCGCGGCCGACGTGTAGTCGCAGTCCTCGATGGAGCCGAGGTTGATGCGCACGTTGAGCGCGGCGCCCACGACCGCCGCCTCGCCGAGGATGGCGCCGATGCCGGCGTCGGTGACGGCCTGCGGATTGCCCTTCTCGGCCGCCGTCCTGCTCAAGCGGCAGACCTCGACGGCCACGCGGCAGATCTCGAGCGGGACGTCGGCGGCGATGATGAGGCCCGCCTGCACGGCCGCCTTGCGCGCCGCCTTCTCCTCGGCCGTCTCCTTGGGCATCTTGTAGGCGTCGATGACCCCGTTGTAGGCCGTCGTGTCGTCCTGCAGCAGCTGCTCGAGCCTGGCTCGGGCGGCCTCGGACTTCTCGACGAGCGCCACGATCTCGGTCTCGACGCCGGCGAACTTCTCGCGACCCCGTGTCAGGTTGCAGACCATGCTCACGAGCGCCGCGCCGAGGGCGCCGGCGGCCGCGGACACACTGCCGCCGCCCGGCGCCGGCTTCTTGCCGGCGGCGTCGTCGAGGTAGACCTGCAGGGGCTCACTCGCGTAGATGGTGGGACCGTCGCTCACCGTGTACCTCCAGCGCGACGCGTCCTCGCGTCGCGGACGGGGAGCGACCGGCGGGGCCGGCGGGGCGCCGGCCGGAGTCGGAGCCCCGAAGGGCCCCGCGGGCGCCGGCCGGGTGACGGCCGGCGCCCCGGGTCGCTCCTTCAGGTTCTCAGAACAGGCCGATGATCCGGCCGGTCTCGACGTCGATGTCGACGTCGACGGCGGCCGGCCGCTTGGCCAGGCCGGGCATGGTGCGCATCTCGCCGAGGAGCGGGTACAGGTACCCGGCGCCGGTGGCGGGACGGATGTCGCGGATCGGCACGCGGAAGCCGCGCGGACGGCCCTTGAGCGCCGGGTCGTGGCTCAGCGAGAGGTGCGTCTTGGCCATGCACAGCGGCAGCTTGTCGAGGCCCTGCTCGGTGAACAGCTTGATCTTGGCCTCGGCCTCGGGCAGGTAGTCCACGCCGTCGGCGCCGTAGATCTTGGTGGCGATGGTCTCGATCTTCTCCTTGATGGAGGCCTCGAGCGGATACAGGAACTTGAAGTCCCCGCCCTTGTCGGCGGCCGCCTTGACGACCTCGGCCGCCTCCTGGGCGCCGTCGCCGCCGAGCGCGTGGACGTTGATCGGCACGGCGTCCTCGGCGCCGGCCGCCACGGCCTCCCTGCGCACGATCTCGACCTCGGTGTCGCGGTCGAAGGCGAAGCGGTTGATGGTGACGACGACCGGCAGGCCGAAGTACTTCATGTTCTCGATCTGCTTGGCGAGGTTCTCGCAGCCCTTGGTGAGCGCTTCGTTGTTCTCTTCCTTGAGCAGCTCGGGGTTGACGGGCAGGCCGCCGTGCATCTTGAGGGCGCGCATGGTGCAGGTGATGACCACGGCGCTCGGCGCGAAACCGCCGTAGCGGCAGATGATGTCCATGAACTTCTCGGAGCCGAGGTCGGCGGCGAACCCGCTCTCGGTGACGACGTACTCGCTGAGCTTCATCGCGACCTTGTCGGCGATGATCGAGTTGTTGCCCTGGGCGATGTTGGCGAACGGGCCGGCGTGGATGAGCGCGGCGTTGCCCTCGAGCGTCTGCATGAGGTTCGGCTTGATGGCGTCCTTGAGGAGCACCGTCATGGCGCCGCCGGCGCCGATGTCGTCGGCGGTCAGCGGCTGGCCCGACCGGTTGTAGCCGAAGGTGATGCGGCCGAGGCGCTCGCGCAGGTCCTTGAGCGAGGTGGCGAGACCGAGGATGGCCATGACCTCGCTGGCGACGGTGATGTCGTAGCCGGTCTGCCGCGGCAGGCCGTTGAGCCTGCCCCCGAGGCCGTTGACGATCTCACGCATGGCGCGGTCGTTGAGGTCGACGCAGCGCCGCCAGGAGATGGTGAGCGGATCGATGTCGAGGTCGTTGCCGTGCATGATGTGGCTGTCGACCATGGCGGCGAGCAGGTTGTTGGCCGTGCCGACGGCGTGGATGTCGCCGGTGAAGTGCAGGTTGAGGTCCTCCATGGGGAGGAGCTGGGAGTAACCGCCGCCGGCGGCGCCGCCCTTGATGCCGAAGACCGGGCCGAGGGAGGGCTCACGCAGGGCGAGCATCGTGTCCATGCCGATGGCGTTCATCGACTCGGTGAGACCGACGGCCGTGACCGTCTTGCCCTCGCCCAGCGGCGTCGGCGTGATGGCCGTCACGTTGATGATCTTGCCGTCGGGCTTGTCCTTGAGGCGGTCGAGCACGGCCATGTAGTCGATCTTGGCCTTGTAGCGACCGTACAGCTCCAGCTCGTCCTCGAGGATGCCCGCCTTCTCGGCGATCGCCTGGATGGGCTGCATGGTGGCGGCCTGGGCGATCTCGATGTCGCTCGGCACCGGGGACTTGCGAACGATCGAACTCAACGCGTCCTCCTTTGGTCTCCACTATCCCGCGCGTCTCACGCTGTCCGCCGGACCCTTCACGGGGGGCGATGCCCGGTGGTTGTGCCGGAGAAGAAACCCGGCGACTTGTGCCGGATTCTACTAGCGGCACACAAAAGCGGTCAATTCCGAACATGGGGCGTCCGGCGAGGCGGACGGAGAGGCACTCGAGCGACGGTCTTTGAGCGTCAGGAGCCGCTGAAGCGGCTGCGCGCCACGGACTGCGCGGCCTCGTAGACGACCCGCGCCGGCCGCCCCACGGCGGCCGCCACGCGGCGCACGTCCTCGTACTCAGGAGACACGCTGGCGAGACGTCCGTCGACGAAGCTGAGGCGGACGCTCACCTGGAGCTTGCCGATCTTGACGCTCTCGCGCCGTTCTTCGACGTAGGCACGGTCGCACGGGACGACGCGGAGACCGAACGTGGTCGTCTCCGCGAAGACGGTGTCCGTCAGGGACTCGCGGTCGGCGGCCGCTGCGAGCACGTGCAGCACCACTCCGGGGCGGCCCTTCTTCATGAGGGCCTGGCTCATCCAGACGTCGAGGGCGCCGGCCTCGCGCAGGGCGTCGGCGGCGTGCGCCAGCAGCTCGGGAGTCATGTCGTCGATGTTGGCCTCGAGCACCACGTGGCCGGCAGGGCCGTGGCCGGAGACCGGCACCGCGGCCTCGAGCGCGCCGGCGTCGGCGGCGCCGGGCACGGCGTCCGGGTCCACGAGCACGGCGCGCAGCACGTTGGGGCGGCCCGGCACCTCACGGCGGCCGGCCCCGTACCCGATGCGCTCGACCCGCCCGCGCGGCAGCCCGCCGAACGCCTCGGCGAAGTGCGCCAGCAAGGCGGCGCCGGTGGGGGTGGTGAGCTCTCCCAGGGGCTGCGGCGGTGTCTCGCCGGCAGGGACGGCAGGCGCGCCGCCCGCCGTCGGCAGGCCGGCGAGCAGCGAGAGCACGGCCGGAGCCGGCACGCTCAGCCGGCCGTGCGCCGTGTCGATCTCCCCATCTCCGAGCACCGGCGGTGACGCGACGACCTGCTCCGGCGCGATCCTGGCGATGAGGGTGACGGCGCAGATGAGATCCACCGCCGTGTCCACGTCGCTGAGCTCGTGCAGGTGCTCCACCTGTTCGCCGCGGCCGTGCACCTCGGCCTCGGCCGCCGCCATGCGCTCGGCGATCGAGGCCACCACGTCGGCGACCGCGTGCTCCAGGTCCGACGCGTACAGCGACATGATGAGCTCGTCGAACGTGGCGAACCCGGGCTGGTCGGCGACCTTGAAGGCCAGGGCGGCCACGCCGCCGCGGCGCACGTCCTCGATCTGCACCAGGCGCGGGTCGATGCCCGCGGAGGCCAGGGCCGGGCGCAGCACGTCGTCGAGCGGGCCGGGGTCCTCTCCGCGCGCCCCGGCCAGCGAGAGCAGCGCGCCGACCAGCATGTCGCCGCTGATGCCGCTGGCGCAGTCGAGATACAGGATCATGACGTCACTCTATCGCTTCGCCCGGTCTGTCCACATCCGCTGCGGACTCCGCTCGCGGCTGTCTGCCGGAAACGGTGTGCTTCCCATCGGCACGCGCCCGCGGATGCATGAGTTCTCCGCGCACCACCGCGCGTCCTGTAGAATGCCGCCATGCGGATCGCCCAGCTCGCACCTCCGTGGATCACCGTGCCCCCCGCGGGCTACGGCGGCACGGAGTGGGTCGTGCAGCAACTCTGCGACGGCCTCACCGCACGGGGGCACGACGTGCGCCTCTACGCCACCGGCGACTCGCACACCTCCGCCGAGCTCTGCGCCCTGTTCCCGCGCGAGATGCCGGACCTCATCGGCGTCACTCCGTTCGAGGCGCGCCACACCTCGTTCGCGTTCGCCGACATCGAGCGGAGCGAGTTCGACCTCGTGCACGACCACTCGGGGTTCATCGCCGTCGCCTTCAGCCGCTACCTGGCGACTCCCATGGTGCACACCGTGCACTGCGCGTTCGACGACATCGCCTACGGCTTCTATGAGCAGTTCGCGCGCGAGGTGGGCTACATCTGCATCAGCGAGTACCAGCGCTCCATGGGCCCCCCAGGCATGGACTGGGCCGGGCGCGTGTACAACGCCATGGAGGTCGACCAGTGGCCCTACACCACCGACAAGGACGACTACCTGCTGGCGTTCGGGCGCGTGTGTGAGGCCAAGGGGTTCCACCACAGCATCGAGACCGCCAAGCGCCTGGGGCGACGGCTCATCATGGCCGGCGTGCTGCAGGCGCCGTACCGCAAGTACTTCCACGAGATGGTCGAGCCGCACGTCGACGGCGACCAGATCGTCTACGAGGGCGAAGTGACCATGGAGCGCAAGCGCGAGCTGTTCGCGAAGGCGAGCGCGTTCCTCTTCCCCATCACCTGGCCGGAGCCGTTCGGGCTGGTGATGATCGAGGCGATGGCCTGCGGCACCCCCGTGGTGGCGATGCGCCAGGGCTCCGTGCCCGAGGTGGTGGACGACGGCACGACCGGGTTCGTGGTGGACGTCGACGACCTCGACGCGTTCGTGGCGGCCGTGGGCCGGGTCGGCGAGATCGACCCGGCGGTCTGCCGGCGCACCGTCGAGCAACGGTTCACGGTCGAGCGGATGGTCTCCGACTACGAGGCCATCTACCGTCGCTACCTCGAGAGGTGAACAGGGAGCTCGGCGCCTACCTGGCGGACGCGGGCGGCGAAGCCCACCCCGCGCCGCTCTTCCTGCACGGCGACGCCGCGCAGGTGCTGCCGCTCTTCCCGCCCGCCTCCGTCGACTGCGTGATGACCAGCCCGCCGTACTTCGGCCACCGGCGCTACGCGGGCGGTGGCCTCGGCGCCGAGGACGGCTGGCAGGACTACGTGGCCGCCCTCGGCGCCGTCACCGCCGAGCTGCTCCGCGTCGTGAAGCCCACCGGCTCCGTCTGGCTGAACCTCGGCGACACCTACCGCGGCAAACGCCAGCTCGGCGTGCCCTGGCGGGTGGCGTTCCACCTCGCCGACGAACAAGGCTGGACGCTGCGCAACAGCGTCGTGTGGCACAAGGTCAAGGGCGGGCCGGACACGAGCCGCGACAAGCTGCGCAACGTGCACGAGCTGCTGTTCCACTTCGTGCGGCGGCCCAGGGGCTACTACTACGACGACGGCGCCGTGAGGCGCGCGCCGCGCGCGGCGCGCGTGGAGAACGGCGCCGTCGTCAGCGCGACCGGCGTGAGCGGCGTGCGCTACCGCCGGCAGATCGAGCTCTCGACAGCGCTGGACGACCTCGAGAAGGCGGCGGCCCTCGCCGCGCTCGACGCGACGCTGGGGGAGGTCGCGGCCGGTCGCCTCGCCGACTTCCGCATGGTCATCCGCGGCCGCCAGCGCGCGACGCACTCGGACGTCGGCGCGGTGTCCGGCCGCGCCCGGGAGCTGCAGGAGCGCGGCTTCTACTTCCTCCGCTACCACCCCGACGGCGCCAAGCTGGGCGACGTCTGGGAGATCCTGCCGGAGGACTCGCAGGGCCGGGACCTGCACTTCGCGCCCTTCCCGGCCGACCTCTGCCGCACCCCGGTCCTCGCCACCTGCCCGCCCGGCGGCGTGGTGCTCGACCCGTTCTGCGGGACCGGGACCGCGATGCTGGTCGCCTCGGAGCTCGGCCGTCGCTCGGTCGGCATCGACCTGGCGGCCGAGTACCTCGAGATCGCCGCCGGCCGCCTGCCCTAGGGCGCGGCCAACGGGACCGGGGACCCTCAGCCGGCGCTAGGACGCGGTGGGCTGGGGCAGCACGCCCAGGGCGTCCAGCCCCTCCCTGCCCCCCAGGATCGACAGCCGGTCCCCCGCGAGCAGCACGGTGTCGCCGGTGGGGAGGATCACGTCGCCTTCACGCGCGATGGACGTGACCAGGATCCCGCGCGGCAGGCCGGCGCGACGCAGACGTGTGCCGGCCAGCGGCGACTGGTCGGAGACGACCGCCTCGTAGGTGGACGTGCCGGGGGCCAGATCGGTCAGCCGCGAGTAGCTCGCCCGCAGTTCGCTGCGGTAGGCGCGCACCAGGTCGGAGACCGACAGGGTGCCGACCACGCGGCGGTCGTCGTCCAGCACCGACGCCCACCCGTGCGCTCCCTCCTGCAGGGCCTCCAGCGCCACGTCGAGGCGGCTCGACGACGGCACCGATGAAGCGGCCGAGTCCACCTGTCTGCCCACGGGGCGCGACGCGTCCGCGTGCGCCTCCAGGTCCTCCAGGAACACGGCCCCCTCGAACCGCCACTCCTCGTCGACCACGGGGGCGCCGCCGAGGCGCGCAGCACGCAGACGCTCTTGCGCCTCTCCCGCCGTCAGCGGCGCCTGGAGCACGAGCCGCGGCGGAGACATGGCTCGCTGCGTGGGGATGCGCGACAGCAGCGGCAGGCCGACGAGCACGCGCTGCGCGGGCGCGTCGGCCCGGGTCCGCAGCTGGCTGCGGTAGATGGTGTCGTCGGCGCGCCTCACGATGAGCCACGAGATCCCCACGGCGATCATCGCCGGCGCGAGCATGGAGAGGCTGCCGGTCATCTCGGCGACCATGATCATGAGGGCGAGCGGTGCGCGCGAGATGCCGCCGAAGCAGCACATCATGCCGACGATCACATACGGGGCGGGGGTGTGCCCCATGGAGGGCGCGATGGGCTCGAACACGCGCCACACGCCGGCGCCGAGGAACGCGCCGACGACCATCCCGGGGCCGAAGATGCCGCCGGACCCGCCCGAGCCGATCGAGAGCCCGGTGGCGAGGATCTTGGCGAACGGAAGCACCAGGACGATCCAGAGCGGCACGGTCAGCAGGCCGACGCTGAGGCTGAGCTGGACCCAGCCGTACCCGGTGCCGAGCACCTGCGGGATGACGAGGCCCATGAGCCCGACGGCCGCGCCGCCGATGGCGGGGCGGAGCCAGCGCGGCAGCGGCAGCCGCGCGAAGCGGTCGGCGAGGCCGTAGAAGCTCCGCGCGTACAGGAGACCGTACAGTCCGCCGAGGATGCCGATCAGCGCGAACCACAGAAGCTGCACCGGGTCCGAGAACTGGTAACCACCGACGTACCCGAACAGCGGCAGCCACCCGACGTAGGCGCCGAAGACGGAGAAGCTGACGACGGAGGCGATGAAGCACGGGAGCAGCGCCGTGACGTCGAAGTCGTCACGGTAGAGGATCTCGCTCGCCAGCACGGCCCCCCCGAGAGGAGCGCCGAAGATGGCGCCGATGCCCGAGCCGATGCCCGTGGCGACGGCGACGCGACTGTCGGCCGGCTCGAGGTCGAGGACGCGCGCGAGCAGCGAACCGAATCCGGCGCTGATCTGGGCGGCGGGGCCCTCGCGGCCTCCCGACCCGCCCGAGCCGATCGTCAGCGCCGAGGCGACGATCTTGACCACCACGGCTCGCGTGCGGATGCCCCGGGGGTTGTGGTGCACGGCGTAGATGGCGGCGTCGGTGCCGTGCCCCTCGGCCTCGGGGGCGATCTTGAACACGAGCAGCGCGCCGAGCAGCGCGCCGACCCCGGTCACCAGCGGCAGCAGCCACGGGCGGGCGACGGCCGAAGCCACGTCGGACCCGCCCTCGCCCACGGGAGCCCCGGGGTGGAAGCCGACGAGCCCGCCGAGGAAGAAGCGGGCGCTGAGCTGCAGGGCTTCGAAGAACACCACGGCCCCCAGGCCGGCGATGACGCCGATGACGCCGCCCAGGATGATCCACTTGGTCAGGTACGACCGCCGGGAGAGCCAGCGGCCCGCCCCGGCGCCGAACGCCCTGGCCCTGACGGAAAGGCTGCGATAGCGCTCGGGGCTCACAGGTCCCACCCGCTGCTCCACTCCTGCTCGGGCACCTCGCCGGCGCTCGCCGCCAGGCGGCGGAGGGCGGCGGCGACCGCCTGCTGCTCCTGAGGGCTGAACGCCTCGCAGCAGCAGAGCGATCTCCTCCCTGCGGTGAGCGGTGACCGTGTCGATGAGCCGCCGCCCGGCCTCCGTCAGCCCGATGCGCACCTGACGCCGGTCGCGACGGTCGGCGCGCCGGCGCACGAGGCTCTTGCGGACGAGGCGGTCGCAGAGCCGTGACGCCGTGGGCGGCGTGACGGCGACGGCCTCGGCCAGCGCGGCGACGCTCTGGGGCCCGCGCGAGGCCAGCACCACGAGCGCGCGGTACTGCGTCAGCGTGACCTCCTCCCCGGCGTCCGCCAGCGAGCGAGCCGCGATCGCCACGAGCACGCGGCTCGCGGTGAGCACGGCGTCGACGACCTCGTCGGAGCTCGACGGAGGGATGGCGTTCTCGTGCATAGGCTAATTATTGCACACTGTGCGCAGTGAAAACGACGTCACCGTGGTGTAGTAGCATCTGCCCGCAGCAAGCGGCCGCACAGGAGGAGACGCGCAATGCCGGAGGGCAACATCAACGCCGAGGTCGCGGAGCACCTGCGAGAGCACGGCGGGCACGACAGCCTGGACGAGCAGGCGGCCCACAAGACCAGCCGGCGCCGGGTCGAGGCGGTCGAGATCCTCGAGGCCATCCTGCTCGCCATCGTGGCCATCGCGACCGCGCTCAGCGGCTACCAGGCGGCGCTGTGGGACGGCGAGAGCGCCAAGGAGTACGCCACCTCCTCCCGCCTGCGGACCGAGGCCAACGGCGCCGCGCTCACCGCCAACCAGACGCTCGCCTACAACGCCGGCAACGTCACCGCCTGGATAGAAGCGATGGACGCCGGCAACACCCGGCTCGCCGACTACCTCGCCGAGCGCTTCACGCCCGAGTTCAGGCCCGCGTTCGACGCGTGGGCGGCGACCGACCCCCTGACGAACCCAGACGCCCCGGCAGGCCCGAGTCAGATGCCGGAGTACGAGGACCCGCTCGCGGAGCACGCGGCCGAGTTGAACAAGGAGGCGGCGCACGCGTTCGACCTGGGCGTCGAGTACCGCAAGACCGGGGAGCACTACGTGCGCGTGACGGTCATCCTCGCCGCCATCCTCTTCCTCGTGGCCATCGGACAGCGCTTCAAGATCCGCGGGGTACGCTATTCGGTGAACACCGTCGCCGGGGTGTTGCTCGTGTACGCCCTCGTCCTCTTCGCCAACTACCCGCACCTGTGGGGCGGCGCCTAGACCGCAGGGCCTTCGAGGCCGCTCCTCCGCCGCCTCTTCGAGACGGACCGGGTCGCGGCGTCAAGCGCCGCCGGCGTCGAGCTTGGCGGTCACGTCGGCGAACTGCGCCTGCACCCACTTCTCGACGCTGTTCTCCTCGACCACGCGGCGCAGCATGGCGGCCCGGGTCAGCCGCTCCTCGGCCGGCATGGTGAGCGCCCGGTGCAGCGCCTCGGCCTGCCCCTCGATGTCGAACGGATTGACCCCGAGCGCGAACGCCCCGAGCTCCTCGTAGGATCCCGCGTACTCGCTGAGCACCAGCACGCCGTCGTGCCGGTTGAGGATCGGGCCCTCCTTGGCCACCAGGTTCATGCCGTCGGCGATCGCGTTGACGAGCAGGACGTCGTACTGGGCGTAGGCGGCCAGCGTGACCGGGAAGTCGTCCTGGATGCGCAGGTCGATGGGCATCCAGTCCGTGGTGCCGTGTCGTGTGTTCACGTCGGCGACGATGCGCTCGACGCGCTCCCGGTAGGTGACGTACTCCTCGACATCCTCCCGCGACGGCTGGAGCAGCGCGAGGAAGGTGAGCCGCTCCTTGAACTCGGGGTGCAGCTCGAGGAAGCGGTCGAGCGCGCCGAAGCCGCGGATGATGTTCTTGCTGAGGTCGAGGCGGTCGACGCGCAGGAGGAGGAACTCGCGGCGGCGGCGGACCAGCTCCAGCTCCGCCGCGTGCGCCCGGCCGGAACCGGCGGCGTCGCGCAGCGACGCGGGGTCGATGCTCACCGGGTAGGCGCGCACCCACACCTCGCGGCCCTCGTACCAGACCACGGCGCGCGCCTCGTCCACTTCAAGGTCGAGGAGGTCGGCGCAGCAGCGCAGGAAGTTGCGGACGTAGTGCCGGGTGTGGAAGGCGACCACGTCGTTGCCGAGCAGCCCGTGGAACACGGCCTCGCGGATCTGCGTGGGAAGCACCCGCCAGTAGTCGCTCTGCGGCCAGGGGATGTGGACGAACTGGTGCAGGAACGCGCCGGGGCAGGAGGCTCTGACGTCCGGCGCGACGAGATAGAGCTGGTAGTCGTGCAGCAGCACCAGAGCGTCGCCGCCGTCGGCCGGGCAGCCCTCGGCGGACACCTCGTCGATCACCGCCGTCGGCGAACTGCCGGTTCACCACTACGTAGCCGGCGTGCCAGGCGTCCATCTCCTCGGCACGGATGTCGGGGTGCCGCCCGAGGTCCCAGAGGTAGTGCTGGATGAACCACAGCATCGGGTTGGACACGACGTTGTAGTACTTCTGGTAGGCCTCGGGCGACGGCGCGACGTACCGCACGCGGTACTCCTCCCCGTCCAGCGCCACCTCGACCGCCCTGTCTGCGGCGGCGAGGCGGCGCTCCGCGTCGCTCAGCGCCGCCGCCACCCACGTGCCCCGGTGGTGGCGCAGCACCTCGGTGAGCACCGTGACGAGGCCGCCGGGGCCGCGCGTGACGACCGGCTCTCCGGAGGGGTCGTCGTGGAACGACACGGGGCCGCGGTTGGCGGCCACGACGAGGCGGCGCCCTGTGAGCCTCACTCCCTCCACCACAGCCCCCTCTGTCGTCTGGCCGGCGCGACCGTCCAAGACCGGCCGCGTCAATCTCTTATCTTACCGTCCAGCAGGTCGGCGAAGAGCTGCAGGTCGTCACGCAGCAGGCGCGGCGTGAGGAACTCGCGGCGCACCTTCTCCTTGCCGAGCAGCGCCATCCGCCGGTGCTTCTCAGGGTCGGCGAGCACGTCCAGGCAGCGCTCCGCGCACTCGGCCGCCGAGTGCACGAGGTAGCCGTCCACGCCATCTTCGATCTGCAGCGGGATGCCGCCCACGTCCCCGCCGATCACCGGCCGCGCCTTCCAGAGTCCCTCCGAGACGGTGAGCCCGAACCCCTCGCGCGTGGACTTCTGCAGGATCACGTCGGCGTGGCTCTGGAACGCGTTGATCTCCACCGCCCCGACGTTGTCGAGGTTGGAGAGGATGAACACGTCCGGGTCGCCGCCCACGTAGTCGATGACGCGTTCGAGGTAGTCCCAGCCCTCCGGGTCGTCGCTCGCCATGGATCCCACCAGCGCGAGTTGGGCGGCGGGGTACCGGGCCTTGACCGCCCGGTAGACGTCCACCACGCCGAGCGGGTCCTTCCACGGGTCGAAGCGAGAGACCTGCAGCAGGAGCGGCCGGTCGACGTCGATGCCGAACTGGCGCACGATGTAGCGCGCGTCCTCAGACGAGAGCCTCATGTTCTTGGGGGCGAGCGGGTCGATGGTCGGCGCGACCTCGCGCACCGGCACCGTGAGCCCCTCCGGCACGTAGTCGGCCAGGGTGTACACAGCGGCGTCGTAGCGGTTGATGGAGGGCAGCAGGTACTCGTACAGACCCTCGTCGGGCGTGGAGGTGTCGATGTGGCAGCGCCAGATCCACCAGGTGGAGCGGTCCTGGCTCAGCGAGACGTAGTTGCGGATGGCGAGAGGCTGCGGGTCGTGGATGACGACGAAGTCGTAGGGGCGCGTGAGCTCGGCGGCGTTCGCGCGGCAGACCTCCTCGTACACGGCCTGCGATTCAGGTGGGAAGTCCACCGCGTGCCCCTGCAGACCGTTGTGGAAGCTCTTGGTGATGGTGAAGAAGTCGGGAGGCGCGGTGAGGATCTGCCAGTGCGCCTCCAGGCCCACGTCGGCGACCAGCGGCACCAGCGTGTACAGGATCTCGGCCACGCCGCCGCCGAAGGCGGTGGCGTTGACGTGCAGCACCCGCCGGCCCCTGAGCCGCTCGCCGAGCGCCTGGATCTCGGCCATCAGGTCCTTGGGGATGATGCTCCTGTAGTCGGCCAGCGACTTGTGGCCGACGTTGACTTCGTGCATGTGACCTCCGTCGGGGAGTGACGACGGTAGTACATCACACTGTTCCCTCTCGTCTAAACTCGGGCAGATGAGTCCGTCGTCCCCCTCACACGGACCGCCGCAGCCGCGACCGCTCACGGTCGCGTCCGGCGGTGTCGAGCTGGCCGCCCGGCTCTACCTGCCCGGCCGCCGGCCGGAGGGCGCGCTGCTCGTGTGCCACGGCGCCGGCAGCCGCAAGGAGAACCACGCGATCATGGGCGAGCAGGCGGCGGTGCGCAGGCCTCGCCGCCCTGACGTTCGACTTCCGCGGCCACGGCGAGAGCGGAGGCGAGATGGGGCCGGACGGCTGGCGGGACGCCGTCGCCGCGGGCGAACGGCTGCTCACGGAGTCCGGCGCGCCGTGGCTGGCGGCGCGCGGGGCCAGCATGGGCGGCTGCATGCTGCTGCTGGCGGCGCGCGCCCGGCCCACGTTGTTCCGCTCGCTGGTGCTGCTGTGCCCGGCGGACGGCGCCTCACTGCTCACCGGGCTCGACGAGCTCGAGTCAGACCCCGCCGCGTCGCCCGGCGGCCCGGAGGGCCGCGAGTACAGCGCGCGGTTCGACGGCCACGCGCTGCGGCCGTTCCTGGCGACGCTCGACCTGGTGACCGCCGCGACCGGCATGCCGCGCGTGCTGCTGGCGCACGCGCGCGACGACGCCGTCGTGCCGTTCGCGCACAGCGAGCGCCTGGCCGCAGTGCTGGCGCCGCCCTCGGAGTTCATCGTGCTGGCCGCGGGCGGTCACCACGGGCCCGGCCGCTCGCCGCTGGTCGCCGGGGCGACGATCGACTGGGTCAGGGCGAACGGGGACTGAGCTTGTGACGGGGCGCGCCGCTGCCGCGGCGTGACTCGAACGTGGTGCCGGACGCGCGGCGTCAGTACGCGCGGCGCGCCCGAGAGAGATCGCCGGCGTGGCCGGCGAGCCCCAGCAGCCTCAGCCGGGCCTGCATCGCCTGCCGGCTGACCTCGAAACGGTCGGAGAGACGAGCCGCGTCGGCGCCGTGGACGAGTACCGCCTCGCGCACGAGCTCCTCCGGCATGAGCAGCTCGGCCGCGAACTGGTCGGCCTCGCGCTCCTCCGTCTGCCACGCCGCGTTGACGCCGCCGTTACGCTCGGGCGCGAGACGGTGCGGGTGGAGCACGAAGTGCCCGATCTCGTGGGCGATGGTGAACCGGCGCCGGCCCTCGAGCGACCGGCCGTGCAGCACGATCCGGTGGCCGTCGCCCACCGGTTCGAGCGCGGCCTCGCAGGAGAACGGCTCGCCGGCGGTGCGGACGACCTCGAGGTTGAGCGCGCTGACCACGTCACGCAGTGAAACCGGTTCACGCGAGACGCCGGCGCTGTGCAGCAGGCTCTTGGCCCGCCGGCGGATGTCGGCGACAGAATGACTCACCAGGTCCCTCTTCGGCAGATACTACCACCGCCTCGAGCCTCTCCCGCCCTCCGCCGTAGACGTTGCGAGCGGCGCCATGCTCGACCGCGCCGGTCGCCCTCGGTCCGGGCGCCTACGCGATCAGCGGCAGGACGCGGGCGACGACGCCGCCCACGACGAGCGCGAGCACGAGGGTGCCGGCGCAGATGACCGCCGTGCGCCGCCAGCCCAGCTCGCGCCCCAGCACCGCGATCGTCGCCACGCACGGGATGTACAGCGCGTTGACGATCGCGAAGGTGACGATCTGCGACGTCGACATGAACGAGGAGATGCTCGCGACGGTGCCGCCGGCGGCGACCGTCGCGAACACGAGCAGCAACTGCAGCGCGAGCTCCTTGCGGAGCACGGCGAACACGAGCGTGAGCCCGGCCACCGTGGGCAGCAGCAGCCAGCCCTCGACGACGGGTCCGAGCACGGTGCCGATGTCCCAGATCCACCCGGTCTCGTAGAGCACGCCGAGCGCCATGCTGCCCAGGAGGATGATCGGCGCCGCGTCCCACACGAACTCGCGGAACCGCCGCCAGGTCTTGCGCGCCACCTGCCGCAGCACCGGCCGGCGGAAGGGGAACATCTCCATGACCAGCACGCCCTTGTCGCCGGGCATGAGACGGTTGAGGCCGAGCCCGGCCAGGATGATCACCACGATGAGGACGACGTAGGTGAGCACGGCGTACTGCCACCCCGCCACGCCGGCCACGGCGCCGATGATGACGGCCGTGCGTGCGCTGCACGGGGTGAGCGTGGAGAGGACGGCGGCGATGGTGCGCTCGCGCTTGTTGGTGAGCGAGCGCGTCGCGATGATGGCCGGCACGTTGCAGCCGCCGGCCGCGATGAGCGGGATGATGGCGCGGCCGTGCAGCCCGATGCGGTGCATGACGCGGTCGCTGAGGAACGCGGCCGCGTTCATGTAGCCCGTGTCCTCCACCAGCGCGAGGATGAAGTAGAAGGTGAGGATGTAGGGGATGCCGACGGCGAGCGTGGCCAGGATGCCGCCGTCCACGCCCCAGAGCACGACCCTGCCGACGATGCCGTTGCCGAAGACGGCGGTGACGATGTCGATGACCGCGGGTGAGATCCAGGCGGTCCACGCGGCCGTGAGCACCCGTGAGAGCAGGTCGCCGACGATGAACAGCGTGGCGAACACCCCGACGATGACGCCGAGCAGGATGGGGATGCCGGTGCGCGGCGCGGTGGTGAGGCGCCACCAGCGGTCGGCGGCGGCGCGGGTGTCCTGGGCGGCCGCCGCCAGGGCGCGCGCCTCCGCGTGCCGCGCCTTCGAGATGTCGAGAGCGAGCACGTCGTCGGCGTCGGTGAGCACGCCGGGGACGCCGAGGCCCACGGCGCGCGCCACCTCGGCGTCGCCCTCGAGCACGGCCAGCGCCGCGGCCCGGGCGCCGAGCCCGCCGGGAGTGCGGCGCCCGTCCTGGGCGAGCGCGGCGACGTGCAGCGCGACCTCCTCGACCCGTCGCTCCACCTCCGCCGGCAGCGGCGTGCCGGCGGTCTCGCCCAGGCCGCCGCCGGAGGCGACGCGCAGCACGGCGGCCTCGAGCTCCGCGAGCCCCGTGCCGCGAGGCGCCACGGTGGGCACCACGGGCACGCCGAGGTCCCGCGAGAGCACCTCGGCGTCCGGCAGCCGGCCGCGCCGCTTGGCCTCGTCGGAGAGGTTGAGCGCCACGACCACGCGGTAGCCGAGGTCGAGCAGTTGCAGCGGCAGGTAGAGGCTGCGCGCCAGGTTGGTGGCGTCGGCGACCGCGACGACCACGTCCGGCCGCCGCTCCAGCAGGGTGCGGCGGGCGGCCTGATGGTCCTCGCTCGGCCCGTCCAGAGAGTAGCTGCCGGGCAGGTCGACGACCTCGACGGACCGCCCCTCCCAGAGAGTGTGGACCGAGCAGGCGTCCACGCTCACGCCGGCGCAGTTCGCCGTCTCGCGCGAGGAGCCGGTGAGCGAGTTGAACAGCGACGACTTGCCGACGTTGGGGTTGCCGGCGACGAAGACGACCAGGGGCTCGCCGGGGTGGTCGGGGACCGCCTCCCGGCGGCTGTGGCGGAGTACGGTAGCCACGTGCGTCAGCCGCGTACCATGATCTTGTCGGTGACCTCCCGGCCGAGGGCGTACTGCGAGCCGCCGACTCTGACGAGCAGCGGCCCGTTGAACGGCGCGACGCTCTCGACGGCGATCGGGGTGTCCGGCAGCAGGCCGAGCGACGAGAGGTACCGGAGCAGATCGCTCTTCTCCTCCGCGATGCAGCCGATGACCGCCTCATCGCCGGGCTCGAGCGCGGTGAGCGGGCGCAGTTCCACCTCGGGCAGGGACCCGTCCTCCCCGGGGATCGCGTGCCCGTGCGGGCAGGTGAGCGGGTTGCCCAGCTGCTCGGCCAGACGGGCCTCGACCTCGGGACTGAGCACGTGCTCGAGCTTGCAGGCCTCCTCGTGCACGGCGTCCCACGGCATGTCGAGGTAGTCGACCAGGAAGCGCTCGCTGAGGCGGTGGCGGCGGACGAGCGAAGCACCCTCGGCCGCGCCCTCCGCCGTAAGGATGATGGCTCTGTCCTCGCCCGGCTCGCGCACGAGGCCGGCGGACCGCAGCCGGGTCACCATCTCGGACACCGACGGCGGCGCGACGCCGAGTTCGCCGGCCACGCGCGTGACGGTCACCGGGTCGGGCCCGAGCTGGAGCTTGAAGATGGCCTCGAGGTACTCCTCGGCGTTCTGGGTGCGTGCGGTCAAGGTTCCTCTCCAGTCCAAGGTTCTCGGCTTGTGATTAGGATAACCTACATGTCGGCCTGAGGGAATCCTGACTTTAGTCAAGAGGGGTTCCGACCGACCTCGTACCGAGGGCGGCGTGGCCGCGCGAACGCGCGCAGGCGCGAGAAGGAAGGACTGGAGCGGATGACGGGACTCGAACCCGCGATCTTCAGCTTGGGAAGCTGACGTGCTACCAGCTGCACCACATCCGCTCGGGGGGATTATCTGACCACAGCGCGGCCAGGCCCGCAAGTCGCGGGGTGATGACGCCGCACCCGCCGCGCCGCGGCCCCGAGCTGCGTCAGCCCTCGCACTCCGAGAGCCGCAGGCAGGCGAGGAACCCCTGGTACACCTCGGCGAACGTGGCCCCGCCGATCTCCAGGGTGCGGCCGTCCAGGCGGCGCGTGCCGGGGCAGGTCTCGGCGAGGTCGCAGAACTCCGCGCGGGTGAACGTGAGCCGGAGCGGCTCGCCGGACCAGTCGAGCGGCTGCGGCCAGGGAGCGTCTCGCAGCGCAGCCGTGACGTCCAGCGCCATCCGCGCCCGCGCCTCGACGGGCGGGACGAACCGGGCGGCCTCGCGGCGCACGCCGGTCTTGACCACCGTCGTGACGATGCCCGGCACGAGTTCCTCGGCCTCGGCCGCCGCCTTGTCGTCGCCGGAGAGGTAGACCGCGGGCACGCCCAGCTCACCGGCGACCAGAGCGCCGATGCCGAACTCCCCGATCTCGAGGTCCCCCACGTTCACGGAGAAGACCTTGTAGCTCCAGGTGTGCTCGAGCACGGCGGCGAAGGTGCCGGCGCGCCCGTGGTAGCCGACGAAGAGCGCGGCGTCGCAGTCCGGGGCGAGGCCCTCGAGCATACTGCCGGGCGACGGCGAGCCGCTCACCAGCGTGACGGAGGCGGGCAGACCGGCGGGGTCGAGGTTGCGGCCGTCGTCGTGCGCGTCGCACACGACGACCTGCTCGGCGCCGGCCGCGGCGCAGCCCGCGAGGACGGCGTCGAGGTCGGCGCGCATGTGGGCGCGGGCGCGCTGCGCCGCCGCGCCCTCCCGCTCCGTGTCCGCCTCGGACACCACGCCGCAGATCCCTTCGAGGTCGATGGCGATGAACAGCTTCACGGGCGCCTCCCTCGGCGTCGGGTCAGGGTCTGGACTCGCTGGTGATGCGGCGCGCCAGCGCGGCGACCAGGCGCGCCGCGGCCTCGAGGTCGTCCAGACAGGCGACCTCGAAGGGCGAGTGCATGTAGCGCATGGGCAGCCCGAGGGTGAGTGTCGCCGCGCCCTCGGCGGCCATCAGCTCGTCCGCGTCGGTGTCGGTCCGCCCCGGGTACGCCTTGACCTGTACGGCCAGGCCCTCCGACGCCGCGACCTCGAGCGCCAGCCGCACCAGCCCCTCGTTGCTGCCGGCGCCCCGGCTGATGACCGGGCCGGCGCCCAGCTTGACCTCGCCGGCCAGCTCCTTGGCGCCGGCGGCAGGCGTGTCGCTGCAGAAGTCCCCGTCGAGCACCATCAGCACGTCGGGCCGCAGCCGCCGCGAGAGCGCTTTGGCGCCCATGAACGTCGTCTCCTCGTGGACGGTCGCGAACCCGGCCAGCGCAGCCTCGCCGGGATGCTCCGCGTACCGCACCAGCGCGCGGATGAGGGCGTAGACGCCGGCACGGTCGTCGAGCGCCTGCGTGGCGACCACGCCCGGGCTGAGCTCGAAGAAGTCCGGCGTGAAGGTCACGGGGTCGCCCACCGCGACGCGCTCGAGCGCCGCGTCGCGGTCGCGGGCCCCGATGTCCAGGAACTGCTCGTCCAGCGGCGGAGCCTTGTCACGGTCCTCCGCCGGGATGATGTGCGTGGGCTTGCGACCTCCGACCGCGTGCACGTCGCCGCGCCGGCCGTGGATCACGAAGTGGCGCCCGGGTACCAGCGCCGGCGCCACGCCGCCGATGCGCTCGACGAAGACGTAACCGTGCGCGTCCACCTGCGTGACGATGAGGCCGATCTGATCGGCGTGGGCCGCCACAGCCACGAGCGCTCGGCCGTCCTCTGCGCCCACCCGCGCCCACACGTTGCCGAGCGGATCGGCCTCCACGGGAGCCAGCTCCTGCAGATGGCGCCGGACCACCTCCTGCACCGGCGCCTCGAACCCTGTCGGGCCTGGGGCAAGACAAAGCTCACGCAGCAAATCGATGTGACCCGACACCTGCTCCTCCGTTCCGGCGCCCGACGCCTGCTCAACCGGGTCCTAGTGTACGGGACCGCGCGTGACATCGGGATGAAAGGGAATACGTACCGTGTCATACGTACTGGACAGCGCCACGGAGCAGCGCTCGGTACGTCCACACCACGCGCGGCGGAGGGAGTCGTGATGGAGGAGGCAAGACCGAAGTGGCTGCGCAGCACCAAAGGCGCGCCCTTCACAGGCATCGGTTCTCTCGAGGCGGACATCCTGGCGGTCGTCTGGGAGAAAGGTGAGACCACAGTCCGCGCCGTGTACGAGACGCTGCGCGAACGCCGGACGATCGCCTACACGACGGTGATGACCGTCATGAACAATCTCGTCAAGAAGCACCTGCTGGCGCAGGACAAGACCGCCATCGCCTACGTCTACACTCCCGCCATCCCGGGGCGAGAAGTGGCCCAGACGGTGCTCCAGAGCGTGGTCCACAAGCTCATCGAGGACAAGACCGGGACGGCGGTCTCCATGCTCATGGGACTGGACAAGGACCTCACGGACGAGCAGCTGGACGAGCTGCGCGGCGTGGCGCGGGACAAGTTCGGCGCCTGACGCCGGGGGCTCCGAGGTTCACGAGGGCCGGAGGCGGCGCCTGGCGGCTGCCCCGGCCCCCGTCATCGGCCGGGGCCAAGCCGGGGCGGCCGGCGCCGGTCCGAAGGCACGCCGGCTACATCGTCTCCGGCGCGCTCACGCCCAGCAGGCCGAGGCCGGCGGCCAGCGTGCTCCGGACGGCCGCGCACAGGCCGGCGCGGAAGGCCGTCACCTCGGGATCGTCGCTGAGCACCCGGCAGTGCCGGTAGAACACGTGGAACTCCGCCGCGAGCTCACCCAGGTAGCCGTGCACGCGGTGCGGCGCGCGCTGCTCGGCCGAGCTCACGAGCACGTCCGGGAAGCGCGCGAGGGCGCGGAGCAGGGAGCGCTCGTGTGAGGTGACGTCAACGGCCGGGACGGCTTCGCCCGCCGGCCGCGCCCCGCCCTCCGGCAGGTTGCGCAGGATGCTGCAGATGCGGGCGTGCGCGTACTGGACGTAGTACACGGGATTGGTGTTGTTCTGCTGCACGGCCAGGTCGATGTCGAGGTCCAGCGTGGTGTCGTGCGAGCGCCCGACGAGCAGGAACCGCGCGGCGTCCACGCCGATGGCGTCCAGGAGGTCGTCGATGGTGACGATGTCCCCCCGGCGCTTGCTCATGCGCCGAGACTCCCCGCTCTCGAGCAGATTGACCAGTTGCCCGATGATGAGCTCGAGCTTGTCGGGGTCGTGCGGCGGCAGCGCCGTGAAGGCGGCCTTCATGCGCGGCACGTAGCCGTGGTGGTCCGCGCCCCAGATGTCGATCATGTGCTCGAACCCGCGGTCCATCTTGTCACGGTGGTAGGCGATGTCGCTGAGGAAGTAGGTGGGGTCGCCGGTCTGGCGGATGAGGACCCGGTCCTTGTCGTCGCCGAACCGGGTCGTCTTGAGCCAGCAGGCGCCCTCCTCGTCGTAGAGGAGGTCCTCGCCGTCGAGGTCGGCGAGCGACTTGCCCACCTCGCCGCCGAACCCGCGGTGGGCGCCGTCACCGGCGTACAGCGTGCTCTCGGGCGTCCACACGTCGAACGGGACGCGCAGCCGCTCCAGCGTGAGCCTGAACTGGGCGAGGATCGCGTCGCGCCCCCAGGACTTGATCTCGTCGAACAGCCCGGCCGGCAGGGCGGTGACGTCCGGCGCCGCCGCCAGCGCGTCCCTGTACCGGTCGCCCACGACGGCGATGAGCTCGTCCGCGAGGGCCAGCAGGTAGTCACCCTGATAGCCCTCCTCGGGCACCGGGGTGTCCAGGCCCAGGCGCTGCCCGTAACGGGCGGCGAGCGACTGGCCGAAGCGTGTCATCTGCGTGCCGTAGTCGTTGACGTAGAACTCGCGCGTCACGTCGTGCCCGACGAAGGCGAGGATGCGGCAGAGCGCGTCACCGTAGGACGCGTAGCGCGCGTGGCCGACGTGCAGCGGCCCGGTGGGGTTCACGCTCACGAACTCCACGTTCACCTTACGGCGGCGCGCGGCCGGCAGTGAGCCGCGCCCGTAGTCGGCGCCCTCGGCGAGAAGGCGGTCGAGGGCTCCCCGGTACCAGACGTCGGTCAGAAAGAGATTGAGGAAGCCGGGCCCGGCGACCTCGAAGCGGTCGCACACGCCCGCCCCCGGTCCGGCCAGCCAGCGCGCCCCGACGGCCTCGGCCAGCTCGCGCGGCGCGCGGCCGGCGCGCTTGGCGGTGATCAGCGCCGCATTGCTGGTCACGTCACCGTGTTCGGGGCGCGACGGCAGCGAGAGCTCCACGGCCGGTGCGGCCACCGAGGTGACCCCGCCGGCCGCCAGCTCCTCTTCGAGCGCGGCCTGCAGTGAGGCCGCGAGTCCGTTCAGGTCGTAGAGATCTTCGCTCATGGTCACCCTGGTCCGTGTCGAGTGCCCGCCGGGCGGCGCGCACCCGCCGATTCTATCCGTCCGGGCCGGAGGGTGCGACGATGCGTCCAGCCGCTCGGTTCCTGGGCCGGACTTCGGGCCCGGCGCCCGCTCAATAGCGCTACGGCGCCTTCGGCGCCTACGGGCATCAGTCCGTGCGCCGAGGGGCCCTTCCGGGCCGGCGCCCGCTCAATAGCGCTGCGGCGCCTTCGGCGCCTACGGGCATCAGTCCGTGCGCCGGGGGCCCTTCGGGCCGGCGCCCGCTCAATAGCGCTACGGCGCCTTCGGCGCCTACGGCGATTAGTGATGATAGGGCTCGCCGCGCAGGATCTTGCCGGCGCGGAACAGCTGCTCCAGCAGTACCACCCGCGCCAGCTGGTGCGGCAGCGTGAGCTCCGACAGCGAGAGCGCCTCGCCGGCCCGCGCGCGCACGTCGGCGGCGAGCCCCAGCGAGCCGCCGATGACGAACCCGGCGCCGCCGCGCTCGAACGCCCGCTGCAGGCGCGCGGCGAAGTCCTCCGTGCTCAGCCGCGCGCCGTCGACGGCCAGAGCCGCCACCACGGGCGCCTGCGGCCAGGCCGCGAGCAGACGCTTGCCCTCGTCGCGGAGCACCTCCGCTTCGCCGCGCCCGCGCAGCGGCACCTCCTTGACCTCGCGCACACTGACCGTCATGAGCGGCCGCATGAGGTCGAGGTAGTGCTGCGCGGCGGGCGCGAGGTCGCGGTGCAGCGACCCGACGACGAGGAGCTCGACGCGCGCCGCCACCGGGATCAGGCGGGGGGCGGCCCGGAGTAGAACGCGACGCGGCCGGGCCCCACGGCCCGGGCGGTGTAGACGGTGGTCGCCGCCTTGGCCACGAGCTCCTCGGCACTGCTGCCGTCCACCGGGTAGCTCGCCACACCGGCCGACGCCGTGAGCGCGATGGGCCGGTCGTCGGTCTCCACGGCCAGCTGACGCATGGCGCCGAGCACGCGGACGAGGGCGGCGTCGGCCTCCTGGTCGGCCGTCTCGGGCATCACCAGCAGGAACTCGTCGGCGCCGTAGCGGCACACGAGGTCACAGCTGCGCAGCTGCGCCGTGAGCGCGGCCGCCCAGTGCCGCAGCACCTCGTCGCCGGCCGCGCGCCCTGCCGTCTCGTTGACCTCAGTGAAGCCGTCGAGGTCGAGCATCACGAACGCCACGTTGCGCCCGTGCCGCTCGGCGCGCGCCAGCTCGAAGGCCGCGCGCTCGCGCAGCGAGCGGAAGTTCAGCAGCCCGGTGAGCGGGTCGTGCGTCTCGTGCTCCTTGCGCTCGTTGAGCAGGCGCAGGTTGTCCAGCGCGACGTCCGCCTGGTCGGCGAGCTGCGTGAGCAGCCGCCGCTGCTCCACCGGGTGGAACCCGTTCTCGTTGTAGAGGTAGCCGGCCTGTTTGCCGGCGTAGCCCTCGAACTGACAGACCGTGTCGCCGAGGCTCCAGCACATGGTCTCCTTGGTGAGCACCTCAGTACCGGTGATGTCCTCGAGCACGCCGTCGATGATGCCGCGCTCCACGTCGCACACGGGGGTGCCCGTGACGGAGAGTTGGTCGTGACTGAGTGTGCGGTGGAGCTTGACCAGCACGCGCTCCTCGTCCAGCTCCACCTCGAGGTCGCCGATCTTCATCTCTGCGAACCAGTCCTTGAGGCCTTGGATCGAGGAGATGCCCAGGTCACGGGTCGTGCGCTTGCTGGCGAGGTAGATGGCGGGGCCGGCGCTCTCCCCGAGGATCTCGGGGAGGATCGAGTACTGCAGCAGGCGCACCAGGGCCACCGGGGCCATGTCGTCCTTGCTGGAGCCACGGAGGACTTCTCCGGCGTCGGGGTACACGCGACGGTCCTCGGCGGCCGTGAGCGCGATGACGCTGCGCAGCGTACGCGCGAAGACGGTCGCCAGAGACACTTCTTCCTGGGAACGTAGAGCCATCGTCAAACCCCTCGGGCACACGCCCGAAGGCGCACACATCCGGTGTGAGCCTTCCCCTCCCACGGCGGCTCCGCATGCCCGCACAGCCACCGTGTCTATACTATAGGCGAAGGAGGCCCTGCCCAGTCCGGCGCGGGCTCCCAAGCGTTGCCTGCCCAGTGTACGACGAAGGCGCGTCCATGAGCTCACGACAGCGTCACGACGAGCCCGGCCGCGGCGCCCTCCCCAAGCAGGAGGCGCGGCGCAAGGGCCTCGACGCGCGCGACTCGCTGCCGGAGGACGAGCGCGAGCGGCTCGCCGAGGCGGTGCGCGCCCGCGCCCTCGCGCTGCCCGAGCTCGCAGCCGCCCGCACCGTCATGCTGTTCGCGTCGTTCCGCACCGAGCTGGACACCCTGCCCATCGCACGGCGGGTCCTCGAAGACGGCAAACGGCTGTGTCTGCCGCGGGTGCTCGCGCCACGCTACATGGCGACCTTCCAGGTGGGTGACCTGGCCGCCGATCTCGTCCCGGGCAAGTGGGGCATCCCCGAGCCGCGCGAGGGACTGCCGGAGGTGCCTCCGGAGGAGATGGACCTCGTGTTCGTACCCGGGTCGGCGTTCGACGACGACGGCGGCCGCTGCGGCTACGGCGGCGGTTTCTACGACAACTATCTGCCGCTCACCAGGCCGGGCACGCCTTGGATAGCGCTCGCCTTCGAGGCGCAGCTGGTGCCGAAGATCGCGTGTGAGGAGCACGACCTGCCGGTGACGGCCATCGTCACCGAGCGGAGGATCATCCGGCCGGAGTGAGGCCGAGCTCCTCGGCGAGCGCCCGGCCCAGCGCCCTCGCCCGCGCGAGGAGCCGGTCGTCCTGGGCGGCGGCTCCCGCATCCGACGCGACGCCCCCGCAGGTGAACGTCGGGACGTCGCGGTCGGTGGAGAGCGCGACGTACCGGCGCAGGGCGTCCAGGGCGTCCTGCAGCCCCGTTTCACCGGTCACCGCCACCAGGCCCACCGCCCCGGCCCGCAGCCACTGATCGTGACTGTAACGGTACAGGTTGCGGTCGATGAACGCCTTCATCTGGGCGGAGACGTTCTCGTAGTAGACGGGCGTGCCGAGCACGAGGCAGTCGGCCGCGTACACGCGGTCGAGGACGCGCTCGGCGTCGTCTTCGATGGCGCACGCCGGCAGCTCGGCGCAGGTGTCGTGAGCGAGACACGGCGCGATGGACACCGTGCGGAGGTCGATCGTCTCACACGAGGCCCCCGCGGACTCGAGCTCCTCCAGCGCGGCGGCGACGAGCGCGGCGCTGTTGCTGCGGCCGCGCGGGCTGCCGACGACGGCGACCACGGAGGGCCGGGAGACTCCCTGGGGGAGCGCTCCGGCCCCGTCAGCCATTACGCAGGGCCACCTGGACCTCGTCGCGCACGCGCAGCAGCGCCGCGGCGACCGTGTCGGGGTCCTCGTGGAAGCGGGCCGCCGGCATCGGCACGGAGATCGAGGCGGAGCTGCCGTCGATGTCCATGACGGCGACGCCCACGCCGCAGATACCGGTGCGATGCTCCTCGCAGTCGTAGGCCAGGCCGCTCTCGTGCACCCGCTCGAGCTCCGCGAAGAACTCCTTACGGCTGACGGGCGTGTGCTTGGCCGGTGTCTCGAGCCGCTTGGGCAACCGGCGCTTGACCTCCTCCGCCGGCAACTGCGCGAGCAGCGCCTTGCCGTTGGCCGTGCAGTAGGCCGGGAACCGCGCGCCCACGCGCGAGACCACCATCAGCGAACGCTGCGGCGCCGGGTGCTGGGCGATGAACAGCACGTGCATGCCGTCCAGCACACCCAGGTCCACGGTCTCGTTGAGCTCGCGCGAGAGCTGCTCGAGGTACGGCCTGACCACCGTGGGCAGATCACGCTTGGCCATGGCCAGACGCATGATGCCGGGGCCCAGGTGCAGACGGCCAGTGGCGGCTTCGGTGGTGATGAAGTCCTCGTGCTCGAGCGCGCCGCGGATGCGGTGCACGGTGGTGCGCGGCAGCCCCGACCGGGCGACGAGCTCGCTGAAGGTGAGCCCCCCGGACGAGTCGGCCGCCAGCAGCCGCAGGATCGTGGCGGCGCGCGCCAGCACCTGCACGCCGTTGCGCTGTTCTCTCTCCTCTTCGCGATCGGTCTCGATCACGTCCCCTCCAAGTCCTCGCCCCACCCCGGGCCCCGGAGCGCGACATCACAGATGCTCGACGCGGCGGTCGTGCCGGCCGCGTCCGTGTGGTGGCGGGCGCCGGGCGTCCGCCTGGAGCCCGTCGCCGGGCGCCGCTCACGCGGCGCCCGGCGACTGCCCCCGCGCCTGCTTCAGGCGGACTCCGCCGCCACAGGCTCCGGCTTGTCCGCCGGCTCGTCCCCGTGGGCAGGCAGCTGGTCGAGCAGCAGCCGGCGCCTCACCGGGAACAGGTGGATGTTCCACTTCTTGACGACGAAGCCCCAGATGCCCTTGGGAGCGACGGTCGCCATGATGACCGCGACGATGCCGAGCAGCAGCATGTACAGCGTGCCGTACTGGCTGAGACTCTGCAGCAGCGTGAAGTAGATGACCGCGCCGATGATCGGCCCCTCGATGGTACCGAAGCCGCCGATCACGACGATGAACAGGGCGTAGGCGGTCCAGTTGATGCTGAACGCCGCCGCCGGCTGGATGCGCAGCAGGTTCATGGCGACCACGGCGCCGATCACGCCGCACACGTAGGCCGCGAGGACCCACACGAACAGCTTGGAGCGGAACACGTTGACCCCGGAGCTCTGCGCCGCGATGTCGTTGTCGCGGATCGCGGTCAGAGCCAGTCCCGTGCGCGAGCGCAGCAGGAAGTAGACCAGGAGGATCGACCCGACGGCCACGAGCAGCGCCACCAGGTAGGTGCCGGTGATGCGCGTGTCGATCGGGAGCCGGGCGGCGGAGAGCACGGTCTTGCCGGAGCCGCCGCCCGTCGCCTGGATGTTGGAGACGATGAGCCGCACGACCTCGGCGATGACCCAGGTGCCGATACTGAAGTAGCCGCCGCGCAGGCGGAAGATGAGCGGCGCGACCGGCAGGGCCACCGCCACGGCCAGGAGGCCGGCGAGGAACACGGCGAGGAACGGGTTCAAGCCGATCACGTCGCCGATGAGCCAGAGCCCGTAGGCTCCCAGGCCGAGGTAGGCCTGCTGGCCGATGGAGACCAGGCCGGCGTAGCCGGCGAGCAGGTTCCACATCTGGGCCAGCGCGAGCAGGGTGAAGAACGTGACCATGGTGCGCGTGACGCTCACCTCGGCCCACCACGGCACGCTGACCAGGATGGCGATGACCGCGACGCTGACGAGCAGGACGACCTTGTGCATGCCGGTGGACCGCGCGACGCGGAAGCCCGTAGCGGCCGGAGCGTCCCCGGTGATGTCCGGAGTGCGGAGCGGAGGGGTGGTCATGCCGTCACCGTCTTCGCGAAGAAGCCGCTCGGGCGGACGGCGAGGATCGTGAGAAAGACGAGGTGCCCCACCACGAGCCCCCACCCGGCGCCGAAGGCCTGGGTACCGAGCGTCTGCGCGACGCCGAGGATGATGCCGCCGGCGAGCGTGCCCCACATGGAGCCCATGCCGCCCATGATGACGGCCTCGAACGCGTAGATGAGGCGGAACCCGCCCTGGGTGGGATCGAACGTCGTGCGGATCGCCAGCAGCACGCCGGCGAGCGCCACGATGGCGAGTGCGATGGCCATGGCGAGGGCGTAGATGTGCTTGTTGTTGATGCCCATGAGCTCGGCCGCCTCGCGGTCGTCCGAGGTCGCCCTGAAGGCGCGCCCGAGCTTGGCGCGCGCCAGGAAGAGCTCGAGCACGACGATGACGGCGACGGCCACCAGGAACACGATGAGCGGGAACCAGCCGATGGAGAGCTGGTCGCTGACCTTGACGCTGATGTTCTCGATCCTGCCGGCGTCGAGGCCCTGCGAGTCGGCCGAGAACTTCAGGATGAGCGCGTTCTGGATGATGATCGACAAGCCGAACGTCACCACGATCGGCCGCGTGTCGTCGGTGCCCAGGGTGAAGTTGAGCAGGCCGCGCTGCAGCGCGTAGCCGAGCAGGAACATGACCGCGATGGTGAGCACGCTCGCCCACAGCAGCGGAAGACCGAGCGTCTGCACGATGAACAGCGCGACGAACGCGGCGAGGATCCCAAGGTCGCCGTGCGCCAGGTTGACCATGCGCATGACGCCGAACACGAGCGCCAGACCGGTCGCGAACAGGGCGTAGAGGCCGCCCAGGAGGATCCCTTGGAGTGTCACATTTGCCCAGACCATGCCGTCACATCCCGAAGTACGCTGCGGTGATCGCTTCAGAGCTCAGATCCGCCGGCTTGCCCTCCAGCGAGATCTTGCCCTCCAGAAAACAGGCCACGTAGTCGGACACGGTCAAGACGTGCCCCACATCCTGCTCGACGACGAGGATGGTGTGACCGCTGCCGACGAGCTGGCCCATGGCTTCGTAGATGCGCTTGATGACCACCGGCGCCAGGCCCAGAGAGACCTCGTCCAGCAGCAGCAACTCGGGGTTGGACATGAGCGCCCGTCCGATCGCCATGGCCTGCTGCTCGCCGCCGGAGAGACTGCCGGCGCCCCGCTTGAGGAGCGGCTTGAGGAGCGGGAACAACTCGACGACCGAGTCCACGTTCCAGTCGCCCTTGCGGCCTCCATAGGCGCCCATGAGCAGGTTCTCGCGCACCGTGAGGCTCGGGAACACGCGGCGCCCCTCGGGGACGAGCGCGATGCCCATGCCCACGCGCTTGTGCGCGGGGTACTGGTCCACCGGTTCGCCGTGGAACAGCACGTGACCGGAGGATGGGCGCTGCAGGCCGGCGATGGTGCGCAGCAGCGTGGACTTGCCGCCGCCGTTGGCGCCGATGAAGGCGAACGTCATGCCTTCCCGGACCTGGAACGAGACGTTGAAGAGCGCCTGGAAGTCGCCGTAGAAGACGTCGACCCCCGTGAGCTCGAGGACGGCGTCGCTCGATTGCGCACGAGGCGGGGCAGTGGAGCGGAGCTCCGTAGCTTCTCCGCTCATAGCGGCGTCCCCCCCATGTAGCAGGCCTGCACCTCGTCGCTGCACATGACGTCGTTGGGCTCACCCTCGATCAGGTTGCGCCCGAAGCTGATCGCCACGATGCGCTGCACCACGGCCAGAAGGGCGTGCACGATGTGCTCGATCCAGACGATCGACAGCCCCTCGCGGTGGAGGTCCTTGACGGTCTCGATGAGGATCTCCACCTCGCCCTCCGTGAGCCCGCCGGCGATCTCGTCCAGGAGCAGGACCTTGGGGTCGCCGGCGAGCGCACGGGCGAGCTCGAGCCGCTTGCGGTCCAGCAGCGGCAGGGTGCCGGCCTGCTGGTTGGCCTTGTCCGAGAGCCGCGTGATCTCCAGCGTCTCCACACAGCGCCGGTAGCTCGCGCGCTCGACCATGTTGCGGCCGTAGGCCGCACACACCAGGACGTTCTCGAACACGCTCATGTCCGAGAACGGCTTGGGGATCTGGAACGTCCGGCCGATCCCCGCGCGGCAGCGGTCCTGCCGCGGGAGACCGGTGATGTCCTTACCTTGGAACGTGACCCGGCCCGCGTCGGGCCGATACACGCCGGTGATCAGATTGAACAGCGTTGTCTTACCGGCGCCGTTCGGCCCGACGATGCCCAATGCCTCCCCGTCGTTCAGCTTGACGCTCAGGTCGTCGATGACCTGCACCCCGCCGAACGACTTCATCAGACCGGCGGTCTCGAGGACCACGGTCATGACCTGTCGCCACCCTGCATCACATCGACCTCCTCCGGCGCAGGGCTCCCATCAGGCAGTACGGGTCGGATCCTGCACGCTCTCTCAGTACTGGATAGGCTCGACCTTGCCGTTCGCCGGGATCTCCACCATGAACGGCTCCTCAGCCGCGTGCTGCGTGTCGACGAGGAGCAGGTCGAACGGGTAGTCCGTGCCCTGGGTCCACATGCCGCCGACGAGGACGGTGCGGCAGACGTTGGGGACGGGGTTGAGCGGAGCGCCGGCGGACCAGGTGATCTTGCCCTGGATGGTGTCCATGTCCGTCGCCTTGATGGCGTCGAGGACGACCTGCTTGTCGTCCACCGTGGTGGCCCGCTTGAGAGCGTCGACCACGATCTCGAACACCGCGTAGTGCAGCAGCGTCTGGTTCCACTCCTTGCCGCCGCTGCTCTCGGTCCACGCGTCGGCGAGCTCCTGGCACGTCTGCCCCGTCAGTGACGACGTGAAGGGGTGCCACGGGGACCACCAGCACTCGGTGGTGAGGCCGTAGCCGATCTCGCCGATCGCTTCGAGCTGCGCCGGGAAGAGCAGCGCCTTGCCGACGGTCGCGGCGATCGGGCTGGTAGCCCTGCTGGTAGGACTGCTTCCAGAAGTTGACGAAGTCCGGCGGGATGAACACACCGCTGAGGATCTCGCAGTCGGCGGCCTTGAACTTGCTGATCTGCGGCGTGTAGTCCTCGGTGCCGGGCTGGAAGCGGCCGCCGTCGACCACGGTGTAGCCCGCCTTCTTGAGCATCGGCGGCTGACCCGTCTTGGGGTCGGCCCAGCCGAGACCGTCGGCGTCGTTCGGCCACATGGCGCCGATCTTCTTGTTGGTGTCGAGCTGGTCCCACATGCCGGTGAACACGGCGGTGACGTCCTCGAGCCCCCAGAAGGCATGGTAGGTCCACTGGAAGCCCACGGCGGGGTCGCCGCCGCGACCGAAGAAGTACGGCTGCCACGGGCAGTCGTTGGAGACGCACGGGACCTGCAGCGCCTCGGCCTGGTCTGCGACCGGGCTCACGGTATCCGGTGTGGACGCGACCATCATGACGTCGACGCCGTCGTTGGTCACGAGGTCGCCGGCGACCTGCGCCGCGCGGTTGGAGTCCGACTGCGAGTCCTTGATGATGATCTCGACGGGGTGGGTCTGCCCGTCGCCGCACGCGACGCCGTCCTTGACCGCGGCCAGCCACTGGTCCACCAGCCACTGGTCCGTCTCGCCGAACGCGGCGAGCGGGCCGGTGAGCGGGCTGACGAACCCGATCTTTATCGCGCGGCCCTCGCCGGAGGCGCCGCCGCCTTCGGTGCCGCTGTCGGAACCGCAGGCCGCGAGGACGCCGCTCAGGCCGCCGGCGGCGCCCACCGCGAGACCGGCGACGCCGGCCGTCTTGAGGAAGTCGCGACGCGTGATCGGCGTCCTGACGCCGTTCGTCGCCTTGCGGGTCTTGTCGTCCGAACTCATACCGCCTCCTTACGTGGCCCCACCGCCCCAACGCCCCTACTGGGCGCTGCAGGCAGCCGAGACCCCCCCGATGGCTTCTGTTCTCAGGCGCGGCAAACGGATGTTCGCGCCTGCTTCCTGCAGCCGGACGCGCGCCTGTGGTGTGTGCTCCGTAGCTCCTGCACCTCCGAGTGTATCCGCGATACGGATGGTCTCTCCCACGATACGGGCCATCATACAGTCGAGGTAGGTGGTGTCAAGGGACCCTGGGGCGTGCTTGTACCTCCCGGCACAAGGGCTCAGGCGGGGTTGACCAGTTCGGGATGGAGCTTGAGCCGCTCGACCACTTCGGAGACGGTCGCAGGCTCGAGCTGCATGGATCTGGCGATGCCCACCAGGCGCTCGACGAGCTGCAGGTTGGACGCGGCCGGCACTCCCTTGGAGAGCGCCAGAGTGTCCTCCATGCCCGTACGCGCGTTCCCCCCCATGGCCAGGCCGATGGTGGTCATCGGCAGGTTGGCCCTGGCGACGGCGATGACCTGCCAGCTGGTGCCGGCCGGCAGCTCCTTGACGAGCCAGGAGAGGATCTGCGGGTCGCCGCGCATGCCGCCGCGCACGCCCATGACGAAGGACACCTGGAGCGGCTCGACGAGCAGTCCCTTGTGGAGGAGGTAGAGCATCATGTCGAGGTGGCCCGTGTCGTAGATCTCGATCTCCGGCTTGACGCCGAGCTCGATCATGCGCGCGGCCAGCTCCATCATCTGCCTGGGCGGGTTCTTGAACTCGGCCTCGCCGAAGGTCATGGTGCACGGGTTCAGCGTGGCCATGGCCGGCTTGGCCTCCACCAGCGCCATGCGCTGCTCGTACGTGAACTGCAGCCCGCCGGTCGACAGCTGGGTGATGCCGGGGCAGACCTCGCGGACGGCCTCGACGGTACGCCTGGCCACGTCGACGTCCGCGGTCATGTTGCCCTGATCGTCGCGCAGGTGGATGTGGATGACGGCGGCGCCGGCCTCGTAGCACTGCCTGGCGTCGGCGGCGATCTCCGCCACGTTGCCGGGCATGCCGGCGTTGTCCGCCTTGGTGGCCACCGGCCCCGTGAGCGCCGCGGTGATGATCGGGTTGGGCATGGAGACTCTCCTCGGAGGTCGTGTGGTCAGGTGCTGCGCACGTTCTCGGAGTCCCGCCTCAGAACTCTCGCGGCTCCGGGTACGGGATCGCGACCAGCATGCTCGCCGGGGAGTTGGTGTGGTTCAGGATCGAGCGCGCCTCGTCCGGCGCAAGGTAGATCGAGTCGTACTTCTTGAGGACGACCTCACCCTCTTCCGTCTTGACGGTGACCTCGCCGTCGAGCACGAAGTACACCTTCTCGAGCGGGGTGGCGACGTACTCACACCCGCCGCCCGGGAGGAAGTGGGAGATGCTCATCCAGAAGTTGCGGGTCTTGCTGACCTCGAAGCCCTGCAGACGCAGGCCGTACACGTCGAAATGCCCGGGGGCCTCGTAGCTCGGGGCCTCGTCGTACCTGGTGACTTCCATGCCGCCTCCTTCAGTAGCCGGCTCCCGGACCGTAGCCGGTGCCGGCGTAGGTGTACGTGCGGTCGGGCACGTCGTTCAGGTCGTCCTCGTCGATCTCCGCCGCGCAGCGGACCATGGAGCCGTCGCCCATGTACCAGCGGATCGGGAAGCAGAAGAAGCGGAACCGCTTGCCCTTGACCTTGTCCAGGTCGCCGCCGAGGTTCTCGACGCCGACGATGCCGTGGCCGAGCATCTGCTTGTGGCAGGGCTCCCAGGTCCCCTCGCAGCCGATCGCCTCGAGGTCGCCGAACTTGGCGTCGTAGGCCTCCTGCCCGTGCACCTCGATGTAGACGTCCTTCTCGAACTCGGCGTAGGCCTCGATGCCGTACTTCTCGATGTACTCCTCGGTGATCGGACGGCCGGAGGCGCCCGGGAGGTTCATCTGGGGCGGGCCGTTCTTGCCCATCGCGGTGTGGAGCGGGTGGTCGAGCGCCTGCATGTCCATGGCCACGACCTTGACCTGCTTCTCGACGAACCAGCGGCCGGCCTCGACCCCGGTGCCGCAGGAGTACTGGTAGTAGTCCATGGAGTCGTCGAACTTGCGGTGCATGCCGGTGTTGAGGCAGACGACCATGCCCTTGAGTTCGTCGGGCTCGATGCCGGCGCGCTCGCAGGCGTCCTCGAGGTGCGAGGGCAGGATGAGGCCCCACTTCTCGATCTGCATGTCGAGGCAGACGGCGTCGCCGGTGTAGGCGTCGACCGGCATCTCGTGCGTGTAGCGGGCGCGCTTGCCGTTGAACTCGCGCTCCATGACGTGGCGGGGAGCGTCGGCGTGGGTGCCGGTGTGCTGCACGCAGTCGATGCGCTGCGTGAGCACGCCGCCCTTCGCCAGGGTGTGCATCGAGTCGATGACCGGCTTCACGAAGTACGGCCACCTGGGGATCTCCGCGCTGAACGGATGTGTGAGGTCGACGAATACCTTCTTGCCCATGGGCGTTCTCTCCTCGGTTCTCGTTCCGCATCCCGGACACTGAGTGCCCGTATCGTGGATACGCTATAGGTCTGATGAATGCGCTGTCAATAGTCCTGGGCCGGGCGCACGGCTGCGGGGTCAGCCCGAGTTGAAGGCCTTCTGGATGTCGTCGCGGGCGCGCAGCAGGGCGGCGGCGATGCGCTCCTCCTGGCCCTCCAGGCGGGCGGCGGGCATGGCCACCGTGATCGCGGCCATCGATCCGCCCGCGTCCTCCAGGGCGGCGCCGACCGCCGACACGCCGAGCGTGTGCTCCTGGTGGTCGAAGGCCACTCCGGCGCCACGCGCCGCCTCGACCTCCCGCAGCAACGCCTCGCGGTCGACGATCGTGTGGCTGGTGAGCGGCTCGATGGGGCTCGGGATGAGCCGCTCGGCCTCCTCCGGCGGCAGCTCCGCCAGGATGGCCTTGCCGCAGGCCGTGCAGTAGAGCGGGAACCGGTCGCCGACCTCGGCCACCACCCGCAGCGACCGCTGCGGGACGTACTGGTCGGTGAACAGCGCCTCCTCCCCGTCGAGCACGACGAGCTCGACGGTCTCGTGCAGCTCGAGCGAGAGCCGCTTGAGGTACGGCGCCGCCTCGTGGCGCAGCTCGCGGCGCCCGGCCGCGGCGACACTGATGAGCCCGGCGCCGATGTGCAGCTTGCCCGACGGCGCCAGCCGCATGAAGCCCTCCTGGCAGAGCGCGCCGACGATGCGGTAGCACGTGGAGCGCGGCAGCCCCACGCGGTCGGCCAGCGCGATGGGCGTGAGGCCCTCCGGCGCGAGGGAGAGCTCGCGCAGCAGGAGCGCCGCGCGCGAGAGCACCTGCACGCCGTCGCGCCGCTCGGCCACCGTCAGACCTCCATCCCGTACGGCCGGCCCGGCCTAGAGCCCGCGCTCGGGGTCGCCGAGGACGTGGACCAGGTACGCGACGAGCCGCCGGCGCGAGGCCTCGGCGGCCTCGGGGGGCCAGTCGAAGAAGCCGCTGCCGCTCTTGAACCCGAGCTCTCCGGCGTCCAGCTTCTCCTTGAGCAGCGGGGACGGCTCGCCCGACGCCTCGAGGTGCGGCAGGAGGTAGTCGTGGATCGCGTAGACGAGGTCCAGCCCCACCATGTCCGCGTTCTCCATGGGCGCGAGGATCGGCAGGCGCAGGCCGGGACCGAAGCGGATGCTCTCGTCGACCGTGGCCGCGTCGGCGATGCCGTGCTCGACGATGGAGATCGCCTCGCGCCACAGCGCGTGCTGCAGGCGGTTGGCCACGAACCCGGGCACGTCCTTCTTGCAGTCGATGGGCCGCTTGCCCGCGCGGCGCAGCAGGTCCATGGTGCGGTCCACGACGGCGGGGTCGACGTGCTCCGTGCGCACGACCTCCACGAGAGGGATGAGGTAGGGCGGGTTCCAGAAGTGGGTGCCCACCACGCGCTCCTTGTGCCGGGCCCGCTCGCCGATCTCGGTGATGCTCATGACCGACGTGTTGGTGCAGAGGACCGTCTCGGGCGGGCAGATGGCGTCGAGCCGCTCGAAGACGCTCTGCTTGAGGGCGAGGTCCTCGAAGACGCACTCGACCACCACGTCGGCCCCCTCGGCGGCGCCGACCATGTCACTGGTGGTCCAGACCCGGCCGACGGCGTCCTCGACGCCGTCGGCCGGGAACAGTCCGTGCTCCGCCAGGAAGGACAGGTTCGCCGTGAGCGTGCCGGCGGCGCGCTCGAGCACCTCGTCGTACACGTCCTGGAGCGCGACCTCGTGCCCGGCGGCGGCGAAGACCTGGGCTACGCCCACGCCCATCATGCCGCCGCCGATGACGGCCACGCGCTCGATGCGGAGCGGTGCATCTCCGGCGCCCCGCTCGACAGCTTCGTTGCGTCGGCTGTTCTCGGCCTTCATGACCACCCTCCTCGATGACCGGCGATCAGCCGGCGGTGCTGCCGCCGTCCACGGCCATGATCTCGCCGGTGACGAAGTCGGAGGCGGCGGAGGCGAGGTAGATGACGGCGCCGATGAAGTCCTGAGGATCGGCGACGCGGCCCCACGGGATGCGCGAGAGGAAGACCTTCTTGAGCTCGGGGTCCTCGATGACCTGTTGCGTCAGGGGGGTCCAGAAGATGCACGGCGCGATGCTGTTCACGTTGATCTGGTACTTGGCCCACTCGGTCGAGAGCTGCTTGGTGAGCAGGTGCACGGCGCCCTTGGCGGTGCCGTACGCGGAGTAGCCGCCCGGATGGCCGAACTCGCCGCGCACGGAGCCCACGGTGATGATCTTGCCGCCGCCCTGCTTGATCATCTGGCGGCCGGCGGACTGGCAGCACAGGTAGGTGCCCTTGACCAGCGAGTCCATGACCATCTGCCACGCGTCGATCGGGAACTCCTCCGCGGGGTGACGGTCGGCCTGGCCGGCGGCGGTGACGAGGATGTCGACGGAGCCGAACTCGGCGACGGCGGCCTGCACCATGTTCTCCACGCTCTCCGGGTCGACACAGTCGCACGAGACGGCCTTGACGTCGGCGCCGGTGGCCTCGGCGATGTCCTTCGCCGCCGCCTCGAGGTTCTCGGCGCGGCGGCTGGTGACCACCACGTTGGCGCCGTACGCGGCCAGGCCCTTGGCGGCGTCGTGGCCGAAGGCGCCGGAACCGCCGGTCACGACCGCGGTCTTGCCGGTCAGGTCGAACAGGTTGCGGATCTTCTCGACGCTCCAGATCTCACGGTCAGCCATCGCGCTCTCCTCTCAGGACACTGTCGGTACGGCCGCCGAGGGTCCCGGGAGGGCGTGCTCGGCGTACCACCCCTGCCGCCCGGCGCCCGGCCGGACATCCCCTCACGCGCCGTTCCGCACCCGGGCCCCCTGCCCACGATGCGGAACTGGTATTCCATCATGCGAACACTACGGCAGGGCGCGCGGGCAGGTCAAGCATTCCGGGCGGGCGTCCGGACCGCCGTGACGGGTCAGACGCGCGCCGTGAGACCGCCGTCCACGTAGAGGATCTGGCCGGTGACGAACCGGGCCGCCGGTGAGGCGAAGAAGAGCACCGGCCCGACCACGTCGCCGGAGTCGCCCCAGCGGCCCATGGGGATGCTGGCGCGCAGGCCGGCGGCGAACTTCTCGTCGGCCAGCACGGAGCGCGTCAGGTCGGTCTCGACGAAGGTGGGCGCCACCGCGTTGACGCGGACGCCGAACTCGGCCCACTGCGCCGCGAGCGAGCGGGTCAGGGAGTCGACGGCGCCCTTGCTGGCCGAGTACTCGGCCTGGCCGAAGGTGGCGCCGTAGCGTCCGCGCACCGACGAGAGATTGACGATGGCGCCGCCGCCGGCCGCGATCATGCGCCTGCCGGCGGCCTGGCAGCAGAGGAACGTACCGGTGGCGTTGACGTCGAGGATGCGGCGCCAGTCGGCCGGAGCCAGGTCCTCGGCGCGCCGGCGCACGGTGGCGCCGGCGGCGTTGACGAGCACGTCGATGCCGCCGAGGTCGCGCACGACGGCGGCGACCATCCGCTCCACGGAGCGCTCGTCGGTGACGTCGACGGCGACCCCGGCGCCGAGGACGCCGTGCTCCGCGGCCAGGTCGTCCGCGAGCGCGACCGCGCGGCCCTCGTCGACGTCGCCCACGGCGACGTCGGCGCCGTGGGCGGCGAAGCCGGCGGCGATCGCGGCGCCGAGGCCGCCGGCGCCGACCACGAGCGCCCTGCGACCGGAGAAGTCGAACTCGTCCATCGGCCCCCCTCAGGCTCCGCGCAGGCGGGCCTCCGTCGTTTCTTTGAGCTCGGTGAGCCTCGCGGCCACGAGTCCCTCACTCTCCTGGAAGCGCGCCGTCGGCATCGGCACGGCCACGGACGCGGCGCGCCCGTCCACGTCCGTGATCGCCACGGCGACGGCGCAGATGCCGTGGCGCATCTCCTCGCGCTCGTACCCGAGCCCGGCCGCGCGCACCTCCTCGAGCTCCTGCAGCAGCGCCTCGCGCGTACGCGGGCGCCCGTCGAGCGCCGGCTCCAGGCGACGCGGCAGGCGGCGCAGGACCTCCTCCCTGGGGAGCTGCGCCAGCAGCACCTTTCCGCTGGCGAGGCTGTAGGCGGGGAAGTTCGCACCTACGCGCGCGATGGCCATGAGCGCGCGCTGCGGCGCGGGGTGCTGGGCGACGAACAGCACCCGGCCGCCGTCCAGCACCGCCAGGTCCACGGTCTCGTTGATCTCCTCCGAGAGCCGCTCCAGCGACGGCTGCAGCAGAGCCACCAGGTCCCTGCGCCCGGAGAACGCCAGCCGGAGGAGGCTCGGGCCGAGCTCCCGCCGGCCGGTCGCGGCGTCGGTCTGCACGTAGCCCACGTGCTCCAGCGCGGTGCAGATGCGGTGCACCGTGGTCTTCGGCAGCCCGGTCTGCTCGGCCAGTTGCGCCAGGCTGCGGCCGCCCTCGGGCTCGGCGAGCGCGCCGAGCACGGCGGCCGCCCGCGTGATCACCTGCATGCCGCCCTCTGCACCCTCTTCGTCGGACCGCCCCCTTGGCATGGTTCCCCCCTCGTCAGGCGTCGTCCGCCTCCTCCCACGCCTCGATCTGGACGAGGCACGAGTTGGCCGCGAGGGCGTGCGCCTTGCGGATCATCATCCGGCTCGGCGTGAGCACGTTCATGCACCCGCCCCTGTCGGCGGAGCGTCCCGGCTCGCCCACTGGCTCGTAGCGGGCAGACGACTCGTACGAGTGGACTGTACCTGCCGGGACGCGTTCCGTCAGCCGGACCGCGCAGATCACGGCTCCGCGGTCGTTGAACACGCGCACGAGCTGGTGCTGCCGAAGTCCTCGCTCGGCCGCGTCCCTGGTGTTGACGCGCACGATCCAGTAGTACCGGCCGTCGACGAGGACGCGGTGGTCGCGGATGTCGTTGGTGACCGCGTCCTTGCCGTCGCTCTGCGTGTGGAAGCTGTGGCGCGGGTGCGGCGTGATCAGCTGCAGGGGGTACTTCCCGTACAGCTCGTCGGAGTGGGGACCCTCCCACGCCGGCACGTACCGCATGATGGGCGCCCGCTCCGGGTCGTCCGGGTCGAACCGCTTGAGGCTCGACGCCTCGAACTCGAGCTTGCCCGACTGGGTCTGCAGGCCGTAGCCGAAGTCGCCCGTGTAGTCGGCCGGCAGCGGCGTGAGCTCCGGCGTGTCCTTGGCGCGACCCTCGGCGAACCAGCGGTACGAGACGGGGTCGCGCCGGTCCTCCGGCGACGGCGCGATCACGTAGTAGCCCTTCTTGAGGAAGTCCTTCCACGAGACGCGGGTGGGCAGGTCGGTGGCGTCGAACAGACGACGGCACCAGTCCAGCTCGGTGACGCCCTCGCTGTACATGGAGCCGAGGCCGAACCGCGTGGCGAGCTCCAGGAAGATCTGGTGGTCCGACTTGGACTCGCCGAGCGGCTCGATGCACTTGTGCTGCATCACCGCGACGCGATGGTTGCACTGCGTGTACGCGTGCTGGATGTAGCCGCCGCAGTTGGCGAACTCGCTGATGTCCCAGCGCTCGAAGTTGGTGCAGGCCGGGAGGATGACGTCGGCGAACCTGGTCTCCCCCTCCATCCAGATCGCCTGGTTGACGACGAACTCGAGCTTGTCCGACCGGTACATGCGCGCGAACCGGTCGGTCTCGGTCATGGTGCCGAAGTGCGAGCCGCCGTACTTGTAGTACATCTTGATCTCGCTGTGGCCGGACGCCGGGTACTCGAAGCGCTGGAACTGGCCCTCGATGGACTTGGAGTCGGTCGGGTACGCCTCCACGTGGCCGTCGAGCACCGCCTCGGGGATCTTGAGCCGGGGGACGACCTGGTTGACGGTGTTGACCGTCGGGAGCTGCGGCATGCGCTGGTACATGTTGATGCTGAGCGCGGTCCCGTAGAGGTCGCCGGAGTAGCCGCCCTCGGCGTAGCCCGGGAAGAAGAAGTGCGTGTCGAGCGGCGTGCCCTGCTGCAGGCAACCCAGGTTGACGCCCGGCTTGCCCAGGCCCTGCATCGCCATGAGGCACACCACGCCGCGCGCCCAGTCCGTGCCGGTGGCCGTGCGGCAGGCGCCGCCGAAGCCGACCAGCCCGCCGGCGGCGAGGTACGTCTTCTTCTTGCCCCACGCGCGCGCGAGCGCACGGATGTCGCGCGCGGGGACGCCGGTCTCGCGCTCCTGCCACTCCGGCGTCCTGGCCACCCCGTCCTCCTCGCCGAGGACGTAGGCGCGCCACTTGTCGAAGCCGACCGTGCGCTCGGCGACGTACTGCTCGTCGTACAGGCCCTCGGTCATCCACACGTGGGCGATGGCGAGGACCATGGCGCTGTCCGTGCCCGGCCGCGGGGCGATCCACTTGCCGCCCAGCAGCTGCGCCGTGTGGTTGTGGAACGGGTCGATGTGCACGCACGGGATGCCGAGCTCCTTGAGCCACTGCCGGCGCACGGTCCCGTCGTGAGCCCCGTACACCCCGCTGGTGGCCTCCGGGTCGGCGGACCAGAACACCACCATCTCGGCGTGCTTGAGCAGGTCCTCCACGGTGCCGTAGGTCTCGCCGCCGCCGTTGCGGGCCGTCTGGCCCCAGTGGTGGGCGGCGCCCCAGTACCAGCCCTCCCAGCTGTCGGGATTGTGCATGACCGGCGACCAGCCGATCATGTTGAAGAAGCGGATGCGGGCGCTCAGCCAGTAGCCGAGCACGCCCCAGGTGTGGTGCGACCCGCTGCCGTTCATGATGGCGCCGGGACCGTGCTCGAGCTTGACGCGCTTGATCTCCCGCGCGACCAGGTCGAGCGCTTCGTCCCAGCTGATGCGCTCGTACCCCGACACGCCGCGGTTCTGCGGGTTGCGCTCCCCGTCGGGGTCGAAGTCCACGCGCTTCATGGGGTACAGCAGACGGTCGGGCGAGTAGATGAGGCTCTTCCAGGCGAGCGTGTGGGAGCTCACGGTGGTCTTGCGCGGCGGGGAGAACTTCTTGCCGCGCGCCTCCACCACCCACGTCTCGGCGTCGTCCTCGTCGAACACGATCGGCGTGATGCGCAGGATGCGCCCGTCGCGCACGTAGACGAAGACGGGCCCGCCGTTGGTGTTGCTGGTGAAGCGGCGCACGCCGCCGCCCACGTCCACGCCGGCCTCGAGGCCCACCGTGAACATCATCTGCAGCGTCTCGGAGAACCACACCGCCAGCTCGTCGGGTCCCTCGACGCGCATCTGGAAGTTCTTGAGCGCGTCGATGAACTCGAGGTAATCGCGGCCGGGCCGCATGATGCGGGCCGCGACCTCGGGCGAGTCGAACGTCATGGTGAGGTCCGGCGCCGGGTGCAGGCCGGACCGCGACCGCACCTTGCCTCCCCGGATGCTGTACGCGCGGCCCTTTGTGCGGCCGGCGAGGCGGATCTGCGCCACGAGGTCGCGCTCCCTGAGGCGCGCCGCAAAGGCAGGGTACCTGCGCGCCGTGGCGCGCAGGAGCACCTCGAGGCCCGCGAGAGTCGCCGTGAACTGCGCCTCGGCGCCGGCCTTCTTCGCCTGCGCCGCGGCCTTCTTCGCCTGCACTGCCGCACCCTTCGCCTGCCCGGCCGTCCGGGCCGCCCGCCGCTCGCTCATCGCCATGACTCCTCCGCCGCCCTCGACCCGATCTCCAGGAGAGGTGACCACTTCGTTCCATCTCACGGAATGGTCATTCCATTCAACGGTACGCTAGCGCGGGACCGGATGAGGGTCAAGCGGGAACCGTTGGGAGGCGAGCGCCCGGCGACGGCCGAGTCGGGGGACGGACGGCCGCCCCGGCGTCCCGCAAGGGAAGCTCTTGCGAGACGCGTCGTCTCTTACGAGACGCGTCGTCGGGACCGGGGAGAGTAGCGGTCTGTCAACACTCCAGCGGCTGCAGTTCGCCCTGGGTGGGCACCTCCGCCGCCTGTTGGTAGGGGGAGTCGGAGCGCCAGTCAAGAGCTCCGATCGAATATCCAGAGATGATCACAGAGCAGAGCGCTGCCCGGAGGAGCGCCGGCCCGGGCGACCGTCAGCCGGCAGCCGGCTCACGCCCCGGCCGGCGCCGGGGAGACCCGAGGAGCGCACGGTGTGCGCGGTCACGGTGGCGCAGCAGCGCCTTCACGATGTGCGCTTCGCGCCCCTGCTCTTCGAGGGTGACCGCGGGGATCTCCACGGTGAGCGCACCGACGGCGCCGACGGCGTCGTGCACGGGAGTCGCGACGGCGCAGACGCCCATCACGTACTCCTCGTGGTCGTAGGCCACACCGGTGCGGCGCACCTCGTCGAGCTCCCGGAGCAGGGCGGCGCGGTCGGTCACCGTGTTCGGCGTGTAGCCCTGCAGCTTCCTGGGCAGCTCGCGCTCGATCTCGTCGGGCTCGAGGACCGCCAGCAGCGCCTTGCCGCTGGCCGTGGAGTGCAGCGGCAGCCGGGCGCCCATGTGCGCCACCACCCGCAGGCCGCGGACGGCGACGAACTGGTCCACGAACAGAGCCTCGCCGGCGTCGAGCATGGCGAGGTCGATGGTCTCGCCGAGCTCGTTGGAGAGGTCCTTCATGAACGGGCGCATGTCGTGCCGCAGGCCGCCGTAGGTGGAGCCCGCGATCACGAGGAACGCCGGGCCGATGGCGAAGCGGCCCGGCCCGACCTGGCGCACGAAGTCCTCGTCCATGAGGGCGCGCAGGATGCGGTACACGGTCGGCCGCGAGAGGTGCAGCCGATCGACCAGCTCGGCCGTGCTCAGGCCGTCGACGGCGGTCGCCAGCTCGCGGCAGATCTCCGCGGCCCGGGCGATGACCTGCACGCCCATGCGCCGCTCCTGGGGCTTTCCCTCCGCGGAGGCGCCGGAGGCCGCGTCGCCGGGCTCCGCACTGCTGTCGTCGTGGGCGCTCACGTTGCGCATCCTACAGACAACCTCAGGCGAACACACTCTCCGGCCTCCGCGTTCGCGCCCCCGCGGCTGGATCGGCCGTTGTTCCACGCCGCGGCGCTCGTGGGGCGGAGGAACGTGCCGGGGCGCCGCCCCTCGAAGAGGGAGCGGCGCCCCGGAAGCTCCTCACGCCAGAAGGCGGCCGTGCGGCCGGCCTCCGCGGTCTCGGTCACGCCTTCTGCAGCATCACCGTGCCGGCGTTGAGACTCTCGTCAACCTGCACCGTCATCTCGGCCGGCTGGTAGCCCTCGGCCTCGATCCTCACCGTGTACTCGTGGCCGGGCTCGAGGTGGTCGACCTTGACCTCGCCGAAGATGTCCGTGGTGCCCTCGAGCGTGGCGGCGCCGTCGCGGCTCACCGAGACCGTGGCGCCCTCGGCGCACTCGTCGCTGTCGCCGAACACGACGCTGCAGCCGACGAACGCCTTCTCCCAGCGGTGCAGGTTCTTGTACCAGACGCGCGGCTGCGTGCCGAGGGAGTCGCGGTAGCGCTGCAGACCCTCGTCGGTCGACCATGCGCTCGAACTCCGTCCTCCTCGGCCATGACGAAGCTTGATGGCCTCCGTCGGGCACACCTGGCTGCAGCGAGTCTCCGTCCAGCCGTCGTCCAGCAGGTGGGCGCAGCCGGTGCACTTCTGCGCGAGCTCCTTCTCCTCGTTCCAGTAGATGACCGAGTAGGGGCAACTCGCCACGATCTCCTTGCGACCCTTGGCCTTGACCGGGTCGATGATGACGAGGCCGTCCTCGCGCTTGTAGACGGCGCCGTCGGCGGTGAGGCACGGCGCGTCGTCGCAGTGCATGCACGGCAGGGGCAGGTAGGCGGTCTCCACCAGCGGGTACTGGCCGCGCTCCTTGCGCTTGATGTTCATCCAGCGGTGACCGTGCCAGGGCTGCGCGGCCGAGTACGGCGGGAACTCGTTGTCGACGAACTCGTCCTTGTCGGCAAGGAAGCAGTCGTTGCAGTCGTGGCAGCGGGCGACGTCGACGATCAGGTGCCAGCTCTTCATGAAGCCTCCCCCTCCCACTTCTCCACTTCGATGAGGCAGGAGTTGTTGGACATGGCGATGGACGTAGGCGTGATGAACCGTTTGTTGGTGAGGATGTTGACGCAGCCGGCCACGTCTGTCGACTCGCCGGGTTCGCCCTGCGGCAGGTAGTCGGCGCAGCTCTCGTAGGAGTGCACCGTCCCGGGAGCCACGCGCTCGGTGAGCTGCGCGCTCAGGAGGACGGAGCCGCGGTCGTTGAAGGCGCGGATGAGGTCGCCCTCGGCGATGCCCCGCGCCTCCGCGTCCTTGGAGTTCAGCCGCATGATCCAGTAGCGGTGGCCGTCCTCGTGCAGGATGCGGTGCTCGTCCACCTCGTTCAGCCAGGTGCCCTTGGAGTCGCCCATCGTGTGGAAGCTGAAGCGCGGGTGCGGGCTCACCATCTGCAGCGGGTACTTGTCGTACAGCTCGGCGGTGTGGTGGCCCTCCCAGCTCGCGATGAACTGCGGCCCCATGGCCGGGCGCTCCGGGTCCACGACGTCCATCTCGAGGTTCTTGAGCGTCTTGCTGACGAACTCGATCTTGCCGGAGGGCGTCTGCAGGCCCTCGAAGGCGACCGTGTCGCCCGGCCTCGGGCCCCAGTCCGGGGTGTCACGCTTGCGGCCCTCGGCGAACCAGCGCATCGCCGGCGTGCTCTTGTAGTCGTCCGGGATCGGCACCACGGCGTAGCCCTTCTCCTCGAACTCCTCCCAGGTGGTGATCTGCGGGAGGTCGGTCGCGTCGAAGTACGCCTTGCACCAGTCGTACTCGTCCATGCCGCCCTCGGTGAACACGTCGCCCATGCCCATGCGCGCGGCGACGGCGGCGAAGATGTCGTAGTCGCTCTTGCTCTCGCCGAGCGGCTCGACGCACTTCTTCTGGAAGACGATCACGCGGTGGTTGGTCTGCGTGTGGTTGTCCGGGATGTAGCCGGAGCAGTTGCCGAACTCGCTCATGTCCCAGCGCTCGAAGTTGGTGCAGGCCGGCAGGATGATGTCGGCGAACTTGGCCTCGCCCTCCATCCAGATGGACTGGTTGACCACGGTGCGCACGTGACCCTCGCGGTAGGCCTTCACGTAGCGGTTGGTCTGCTGCATGGTGCCGAAGAACGAGCCGCCGTAGCGCCAGTACATGGTGACGAACGGGTAGCCCGGCGCCGGGTACTGGTACTTCTGCATCTGGCTCTGGATGCTCGGGCCGCAGAAGCCCTTGCCGCGCCACTCGAACTTCTCGTGCATCATCGCCTCGGGGATGCGCAGGCGCGGTATGGCGATGCCCTCCGGCGAGTCGTGGGCGTTCACCGTGGGGTGCAGGCCGGTCTCCGGCTTGAAGATGCGGTAGAGCATGCGGTAGCCGGCGGCCGACTTCTCGGTGTCGCCGCTCATGCCGCCCTCGGCGTAGCCGGGGAACACGAACGAGCAGTCCGACGGCGCGCCCTGCGAGGTGCCCCAGATGTTGACGCCCGGCTTGCCGTAGCCCTGCATCGCCGCGAGCGCGACCATGGTGCGCGCCCACTCGTTGCCCGTGGCCGAGCGGCAGGCGCCGCCCCAGCCGCCGAGGCCGCCGGCGGCGAGCATGACCTTCTTGCTGCCCCACTCGCGCGCCAGGGCGCGGATCTGGCGCGCGGGGATGCCGCACTCGCTCTCGGCCCACTCGGGCGTCTTGGGCACGTTGTCCGTCTTGCCGAGGACGTAGTCCTTCCACTCGTCGAACCCGTGCGTGCGCTCGGCGACGTACTCCTTGTCGTAGAGGTCCTCGGCCAGCCAGACGTGGGCGATGCCGAGGCCGAACGCGACGTCGGTGCCGAGGCGCGGCGCGAACCACTTGTCGCTGAAGAGCTCGGCGGTGGGGTTGTAGTAGGGGTCGACGAACACCATCTTGATGCCGAGCTCCTTCATCCAGAAGCGGCGTGAGGTGCTCTCGAAGGCGGAGTAGATGCCGCCGCCGGTGGACTCGGGGTCGGAGGACCAGAAGACGACCATCTCGGTGTGCTTGAGCGCGTCCTCGAGCAGGTCGTACTGCTCGGGGATGCCGAGGCGGTGACTGTTGCCCCACATGGGCATGGCGCCCCAGTGCCACCCCTCCCAGCTGTCCGGGTTGTGGGCCGTGTGGACCATCCCCATCAGGTTCAGGAAGCGGTAGTAGGCGCTGTGCCGGTAGCCCAGGTTGCCCCACAGGTGGTGCGAGCTGCAGGTGGTGAGGATGGAGCCGGGCCCGTTCTCGCGCTTCTCGCGCATGAGCTCGGTGCATGACCAGGTCGAGGGCCTCGTCCCAGCTGATCTCCTCGTAGCCGCGAGATGCCGCGGTTCTGGGTGTTGCGCTCGCCCTCCGGGTCCCAGTCGACGCGCTTCATCGGATGGAGGATCCGGTTGGGCGAGTAGACCATCGACCGCTGCGCCTGCGCGTGCGGCGAGAGCGTGGTGCGGCGCGGGGGCGAGAACTTCCTGCCCCGCGCCTCGATCACCCAGTCGCCCTTGTCCTCGTCGGCGAGGTCGATCGGGTACATGCGGACGATCCTGCCGTCCTCCACGTCCACGAACACCGGGCCGCCGGTGGTGCAGTTTGTGAGCCGCTGGACTTCACCCATACTCGCAGACCTCGCTTCCAAGACGCGACGTGGCGGCCGTGGAGGCCGCCTGCGTTCCCCCGAACGCTGCTGTTCCGCGATGCGGACTAGCCGGACCGCATCACGGGCATCGTACCGAGCGAGAGGCGGAAGTCAAGCCTCAGGGCCGGGCGGCCGGGCTCCATGCGATGAGCTAGACTGGCTCGCCATGAGCGCTCATCACAGACCGCCCGGCCCGGTGCGGGTCGGCGTCGTGCTCGCCGGCGGCGAGTCGCGCCGCATGGGGCGCGACAAACGCGAGCTGCGCCTCGAAGGCGACACGCTGCTGGAGCGCAACCTCGCGTTCCTCCGCGGCCTCTTCCCCGTGGTCGGCCTGTCCGTGCGCAGCCGCGGAGCAGGCGCCGGTCGGCCTGCCGGGCGACGTCCTCGTGATCCCCGACGAGACGCCCGGGTCCCCCATGGGCGGCCTCGCCGGGATCCTCGCGCAGCTCGGAGAGCCGGTCTTCGCCATGGCGGCGGACCTCATCGCCCCCGACCCCGCCGCGGTGGCGCGGGTGCTCGACGCGTTCCGTGACGTCGACGTGGCGCTGCCGGTGGCCGACGACCACCTGGAGCCGCTGCACGCGGTGTACGGCCCCGAGTGTCTGCCGCGGATGCGCCGGCTGCTCGCGGCAGGCGCGCACAGCCTGCTCGACCTGTTCCCTCTCGTGCGCGTGGCGCGCGTGCCGTTCGACGACCTCTCGCCGTTCTTCAACGTCAACACGCCGGCCGACTGGGCCGAGGCGCGGCGGCGCCTGGGCGGAGAGGCCGGCGCGACAACGCCCGCGGCGTCCGAAGGCCCTCGAGCCGCCGGCGCGCCGCCCGCGTGCTCCCGGCGAGCCGGCGGTGCTGGGCGTGGTCGGCAGGCCCGACAACGGCAAGACGACGCTCATCGAGAAGCTCATCCCGGAGCTGACCGCCCGCGGCCTGCGCGTCGGCGCCGTCAAGCGGGTGGCGAGGTTCGACATCGACGTGCCCGGCAAGGACTCGTGGCGGCACGGGCAGGCGGGCGCCGAGGCCTACGCGGTCGGCTCGCCGGGCAAAGTGGCGTTCGTCGCCCGGCGGCAGGAGGAGGCGACGCTCGAGGAGATCGTCGCGCGGTTCTTCGGCGGCTACGACATCGTCATCTGTGAGGGCTACCGGCGCGAGGCGCCGGACGTGGTCGAGATCTTCCGGTCCGGCGCCGGCTACGAGTCCCTGGTCTGCGAGCCCCTCGAGCCGCTGGCCCTGGTCACCGACGCCGCTCTCTCCCACCCGCACAAGTTCGGGCTCGACGACGCCGCCGCGCTGGCGCGGTTCCTCGTCGAGCGCCTCGCTCTGACTGCGCACGCGTGAAGGCCCGGGAGCGGGACCCCTCGCGGGCGCCGCTCCCGGGCCTTCGTCGCTCCCCCGAGCGAACGTCACCCGGCCGTCAGGAGTCCGTCTCGATGTCGTTCTCGAGCACCACGAACTCGGGCATCGACACGTTGCCGGTCGCCCACTTGATGGCCTCGTGCAACTCCAACGTACGGGCGTGCTCCCGGGCCTGCCCGGCGTTGTCGTAGTCGAGCACGACCCAGATGTCCTTGGGGTCGTCCGCGTTCAGGAGCACGCGTGCACGATGGCTGCCCGTCGCGCGTCGCCGCTCCTGGTCCTCGAGGAAGATCTTCTTGAACGTTTCGTAGTCGCCGACTCTGTGACGGATGAGCAGTTCGGCCATCGGGACGCCTCCATCTGGGGGGAACGAGCGGCCCCAACCTACCCGACGCCGCCGCGGGTGAAAAGGGTGGAGCGGCAAGGTCCGCCGGCCGAGTGACTGGCGCCGGCACGAGACCGGGTGTAGCGTCTACCGCGTCCATTCTCCAAGCCCTTCGCCCTACGGCATTCGCTACGGGCGCTGGGCCGTACCGCGGACAGACCGCGGGGCGGCGACAGAGGGAGTCGCCGTCGTGGGCCCGGGCGGAAACACCCGGACCTCCCCGTGCTTGGAAAGGAGCCAGGGACATGATCGACCCGACCCGGGGTGGGCGGGCCGCCGGAGGCGGGCCCGCACGCCCGGCCGCCACGGCCGCGCCGCCCCCCCTCACGCCGTCGAACCGCCCTGCGCCTGCGCGCGCTGCTGGCGGCGGCCCTCATCCTGACGGCCGCGCTCGCCTCCGCCTGCGGCGCGGCCTCGACCTCCGGGAGCGGGCAGCGCGAGCTCACCGTCTTCGCCGCCGCGTCGCTCACGGAGGCGTTCACCAGGCTTGGCGACCAGTTCACGGCGGCGCACCCGGACGTGCAGGTCACGTTCGAGTTCGCCGGCAGCAGCGACCTCGCGACGCAGTTGCAGCAGGGCGCGCCGGCGGACGTGCTCGCCACCGCGGACGACGCCAACATGTCCAAGGTGGCGAGTCTCACCGGCGCGCCGCAGGCGTTCGCCGGCAACCAGCTCGTGATCGCCGTCGAGCCCGGCAACCCCAGGGGCGTCGGCGGGCTCGCCGACCTGGCCGACCGGGATCTCAAGGTCGTGCTGGCGGCGCCGGAGGTGCCCGCCGGCAAGTACGCCCGGGAGGCGTTCGCCAAGGCCGGCGTCACCGTGCAGCCGGTCTCGCTCGAGGTGTCCGTGAAGGGCGTGGTGACCAAGGTCTCGCTCGGCGAGGCCGACGCGGGCATCGTGTACGTCACCGACGTCCGCGCCGCCCGGGGCGAGATCGAAGGGGTCGCGATCCCTGCGGACCAGAACGTGGCCGCCACCTACCCGATCGCGACGCTCGACGGCAGCGCCCACCCCGGTGACGCCCGGGCGTTCGTCGACCTCGTCCTCTCCGCGGACGGCCAGAAGGTCCTCGCCGAGCACGGGTTCCTGCCGGCGCCGTGAGCGGCCGCCGAGGGCAGGGCGCCGGCGCGGCCGGCCGGGTGGACGCCCGCGAGAAGGACGCGGCGGGCAAGCTCGCCGTCGTCGCCGGCGACGCCATCGAGCCGCGCGCGCTGTCGCGCCGGCCGGCTCCGTGGTGGCGACCGGAAGATGCTCCCACCTCGCCGCCTCGACGTGGCGGCCGGGCGCCGTTCGGCTTCGTGCCGCTGGCGGTGCTCGCCGTCCTGTTCCTGACGCTGCCGCTCGTCGGCCTGCTGATCAGGGCGCCGTGGGGCCACCTCGCCGAGGACCTCACGGCGCCCGGCGTGCTCACGGCCCTGCGTCTCTCGCTGGTCTGCTCGCTGGGCGCCCTCGCCGTCTCGGTGGTGCTCGGCGTGCCGCTCGCCTGGCTGCTCGCGCGCGTGCCGTTCCGCGGCCGCAACGTGGTGCGCGCCGTGGTCACGCTGCCCATGGTCCTGCCGCCCGTGGTGGGCGGCGTCGCCTTGCTGCTCGCGTTCGGCCGCAACGGCATCGTCGGGCAGTGGCTCGACGCATGGTTCGGCCTCACGTTCCCCTTCACCACCTGGGGCGCGATCATGGCGGAGACGTTCGTCGCCATGCCGTTCCTGGTGATCACCGTCGAGGCGGGGCTGCGCTCCATGGACCGGCGCTACGAAGACGCCGCGGCCACGCTGGGCGCCGGCCGCTGGACCACGTTCCGGCGCGTCACCCTGCCGCTGATCGCGCCGGCGCTGGGCGCCGGCGCCGCGCTCACCTGGGCGCGCGCGCTCGGCGAGTTCGGCGCCACCATCACCTTCGCCGGCAACCTTCCCGGCAAGACCCAGACCATCCCGCTGGCCGTGTACCTGGCGCTTCAGAGCTACCCCGACGCCGCCATCACGCTGAGCCTCGTCATGCTGATCGTCTGTCTCGTCGTCCTGGTCGCCCTGCGCGACCGCTGGTTCCCGTCGCGGTGACCGCACTGCGCTCAAGGCACGGCAGAACGCCGCCTCGCGGGGAGATGAGCCGATGAGTCTCGCGGCACGGATCGGCCTGACCAAGGGCTCCCTCGAGCTGGACGTCACGCTGGACGCCGAGACCGGCTCCGTGGTCGTGCTGCTCGGCCCCAACGCGGCCGGCAAGACGACCCTGCTGCGCAGCCTCGCCGGTCTCGTGCCGCTCGAGCGCGGCAGGGTGACGCTCGACGGGAACGTGCTCGAGGACGCCGCCGCGCGGCGTGCGCGTGCCTCCCGAGCACCGTCCGGTGGGGGTGGTGTTCCAGGACTACCTGCTGTTCCCCCACATGACCGTGCTCGAGAACGTCGCCTTCGGCCTGCGCTCGCGCGGCGCCGGCCGCGCCGCGGCCCGCGAGCGCGCGCTCGCCGTGCTGGACCGGGTCGGCCTGGCCGACCGCGCCTCGGCGAAGCCCAAGGCGCTCTCCGGCGGCCAGGCCCAGCGCGTGGCCCTGGCGCGGGCCCTCGCCACGGAACCGCGCCTGCTCCTGCTCGACGAGCCGCTCGCCGCCATGGACGCCGGCGCCCGGGCCGAGCTGCGGCGAGGCCTCTCCCGGCACCTCGCCGCCTACGAGGGCACCTGCCTCGTCATCACCCACGACCCCATCGAGGCGATGACGCTCGGCGACCAGCTCGTGGTGCTCGAGGCCGGTCGCGTCGTCCAGGCCGGCAGCCCGGACGAGCTCTCCTCGCACCCGCGCTCCCGGTACGTGGCCGAACTGCTCGGCCTGAACCTCTACCGCGGCCACGCCGACGGCAAGAGGGTGCAGCTCCCCGGCGGCCGGACGCTGGTGGCCGCCGACCCCGTGCCGGCCGCCGGCGACGTGTTCGCCGTCATCCCGCCGCGCGCCGTGGCCCTGCACCGGCAGTTGCCGGACGGCTCACCGCGCAACGTGTGGAAGGGGTTCGTCGAGGACCTCGACGTGGTCGGCAACCACGTGCGCGCGCACGTCACCGGCGAGCTGCCGATCATCGCCGAGGTGACGCCCGGCGCGGTGGCCTCGCTGCACCTCGACGACGGCGGCCCCGTGTTCGTGGCGGTCAAGGCCATGGAGGTGGAGGTCTACGAGGCCTGAGCGCGAGCGGCCTCGCCAGGCTTCTCCCGGCCGCTCCTTCCCGGGTTTCCCCGGCTCCGCATCTCCGTTACGCTCCAGCCCATGACCGAGCAGCGCACAGGCAAGCCCGCCCTCGTCGCCATCGTCGGCAAGAGCGACTCCGGCAAGACCACGCTGGTCGAGAAGGTCGTGCCCGAGCTGGTCAAGCTCGGCCTGCGCGTCGGCACCGTCAAGCACGACGCGCACTCGTTCGAGATCGACCACCCCGGCAAGGACTCCTGGCGCCACGGCCAGGCCGGCGCCGAGGCCTACTGCATCGCCTCGCCCGCGCGCCTCGCCTTCATCGCCAGGCTCGACGAGGAGCTCGAGCTGGTCGAGATCGTCGAGCGGTTCTACGAGGGGTTCGACATCGTCGTCGCCGAGGGCTACAAGCGGACCGCTCCCTTCCGGGTCGAGCTCTTCCGCCTGGGCGCCGGCCACTCCGAGCCGCTCTGCGGCCCCGGCGAGGCCATCGCCCTGGTCACCGACGCGGGCCTCGAGCACGAGCACAAGTTCGGCCTCGAGGACGGCGCGGCGCTGGCCGCGTTCCTCGCCGCGCGCCTCGACGCCCTGCGCGAGTACTGACGCCGGCCCCGCGGCGACCGCCGTCGAGGCTGGTCGGGCGCATGGCCTGTCGCCGCGCCTGGGCGAGCGGGTACCTGTCGCAGCACTCTGTCGGCGTAGAGCCGGCGTATCTACAGTTCGCGACCCGACGAGGCGGACGCCTCCAGATGTAGAGCCAACGGAGCTACGTTTTGAGAGCGGCCTCGCACCGGCCGACCGCGACCCCTCGCGTGGACCGACCGCGGCCCCTCGCGCTGGCCGACCGCGGCCCCTCGCGTGGACCGACCGCGTCCCCCGGGCGAACGCGCGCCGCCACTTGACATCGCCCCCTGAGGATTAGACGATGCCCGTGATGCGGTCGAGCTAATCCGCATCGTGAGAAGCGCATCTGGAACCGGGGCGCCGAGACCGCGTCCCCTTCCGCGTCAGCGACCATGGGGAGGTGGGTATGGCGGAGGACATGAGCAACAGCGGGACCTCCGGCGAGACGACCCTCATCCGGGACATCAGCTTCTGCGGTGTGCCCGAGAACGGGTCCAACGCGTCGATGGTGGACGTCAAGGACGGCAAGATCGTCCGCATCCGCCCGATGCACTACGACTGGAAGTACAAGAAGGCGGATCTGAACCCCTGGAAGTTCGAGGTGCGCGGGAGCACGTTCGAGCCCAGCATGAAGACGCTGATCCCGCCGTACAGCATCGCCTACAAGAAGCGCGTCTACTCTCCCGCCCGCATCCGCTACCCCATGATGCGCGTGGACTTCGACCCCAACGGCGAGCGCAACCCGCAGAACCGCGGCGTGAGCAAGTACAAGCGCATCTCCTGGGACGAGGCGCTGGACGTCATCACCAGCGAGATGCAGCGCATCAAGGAGAAGTACGGCCCGACCGCCCTGCTCTACCAGTGCGACCAGCACGGCGAGAACAAGGTCGTGCAGGCCTGCCACGGCGCCGGCCGCAAGCTCCTCCGCGCCTGGGGCGGCTTCACCCTCCAGATCCGCCAGCCGGACAGCTGGGAGGGCTGGTGGTGGGGCAACAAGCACTTCTGGGGCTGCGAGCCCGTCGGCCAGGGCCAGCAGAGCAACCTCCTCTGGGACATCTCCAAGAACGCCGAGCTGCTGCTGTTCTGGGGCTGCGACCAGGAGACCACCCCGTGGGGCTGGCAGGGTCAGCTCCCCAGCCGCCTGAGCTACTGGTGGAGTGAGATCGGCATCAAGCAGATCTACGTCTGCCCCGACCTCAACTACGCCGCCGCCGTGCACGCCGACCGCTGGATCCCGGTGCTCCCCAACACGGACGCCGCGCTCTACCTGGCGATCACGCACCGCTGGTTCAGCAAGGGCACCTACGACAAGGAGTACCTCGCCACGCACGCCGTGGGCGTCGACAAGTACGAGGCCTACGTGATGGGCGAAGAGGACGGCGTCGAGAAGTCGCCGGAGTGGGCGGAGCCCATCTGCGGCGTCAAGGCGCGCGTCATCAAGGCCCTCGCCGACGAGTGGGCGAGCAAGCGCACCACGGTCGTCATCGGCAACGGCGGCCCCGGCATCCGCGGCCCCTACGCCACCGAGCCGGCGCGCCTGCAGGGCATCTGCCTCGCCATGCAGGGCCTGGGCAAGCCGGGCCAGAACCAGGCCAAGATGATCGAGTGGGGCCTGTTCGACAAGCCCGACCAGTACGCCCAGCCCAAGCCGCTGCGCGTGCCGTACCTGCGCAAGGCCTACACCGGCGGCCACCCGGACGAGAGCAACCACCCCTCGTTCATCCCCAAGACCTTCATCCCCAAGGCGATCCTCGAGGGTGAGTGCGACTGGTGGGGCTGCGAGTCCGAGACCGCCGACCGCGTCAACCAGTTCGAGCACTACAAGTACCCGGCCGACGGCTGCTCCAAGATCCACATGGTGTGGACCGACTCGCCGAGCTGGATCACCTGCTGGAACTCGGGCAACGACTACGTCAAGGCCATGCGCCACCCGGACATCGAGTTCATGTTCGCGCAGCACCCGTGGCTCGAGAACGACTGCCTGATGGCCGACGTCATCCTCCCCGTGAACACCAAGCTGGAAGAGGACGACATCGCCGGCGACATCTTCAGCGGCCAGACCAACCTGCTCTTCCCCGAGCACAAGTGCATCGAGCCGCTGGGCGAGAGCTACAGCGACTACGAGATCGTCGTCATGCTCGCCGAGCGCCTCGGCCTCAAGGAGGAGTACACCGGCGGCAAGACGATCCCCGAGCTCATCAAGTACGGGTACGAGACCTCGCGCTGCGAGGACCTCATCTCCTGGGAGGAGCTCAACGAGAAGGGCTACTACGCCGTGCCGACGGACGACGGCTGGGAAGACATCCCGGCGGGCTTCTACAACTTCTACAAGGACCCCGAGAAGTACCCGCTCACCACGCCGACCGGCAAGCTCGAGTTCGAGGCGTCGGGCCTCGCCGAGCACTTCCCGGACGACCTCGAGCGGCCGCCGGTGCCCAAGTGGGTCGCCCAGGGCGTCACGCACGAGGAGACCGTGGGTACGGAGCGCTCGGTGAAGTATCCGCTGCTCGTGTGCTCCAACCACCCGCGCTGGAGCGTCCACAGCCAGCACGACGACATCACCTGGCTCCGCGAGATCAAGACCTGCAAGGTCACCGGTCCCGACGGCTACCAGTACCACCCGATCTGGCTGCACCCGTCGGAGGCCGAGAAGCGCGGCATCAAGGACGGCGACGTGGTCAGCATCTTCAACGACCGGGGCACGGTGCTCGCCGGCGCCTACATCACCGAGCGCGTCATGCCCGGCGTGATCTACATCGATCACGGCGCCAAGTGGGACCCGATCGTCCCCGGCGAGATCGACCGTGGCGGCGCCATCAACACGATCGTGCCGCGCGGCACCACCTCCAAGAATGCCGTCGGTCACGCCGTGAGCGGATTTCTCGCCGACTGTGAGAAGACCGACATGGAAGAGCTGAAGGCCAAGTATCCGGAAGCGTTCGAGAAGCCGTTCCACCCGTGTGCGGGACCCGGCTTGGAAGCCTGCATCTGGGGGAGGGCGTGATGGGCAAGGTCCTCGTCATCGACTACACCATCTGCAACGGCTGCTACAACTGCCAGGTGGCCTGCAAGGACGAGCACGTCGCCAACGACTGGTCGCCCATCGCCAAGCCGCAGCCCGACACCGGGCAGTTCTGGAACAAGGTCACCGACCTCGAGCGCGGCCAGGTGCCGAAGGTCAAGGTCACCTACCTGCACAGCATCTGCCAGCACTGCGACGACGCGCCGTGCATCCCGGCCTGCAACGTCGACGCCATCTACCAGCGCGACGACGGGGCCGTGATCATCGACCCGGACAAGTGCCGCGGCAACCAGCTGTGCCTCGAGGCGTGCCCGTATGAGGACGTCATCTGGTTCAACGACTCGCTGAACATCGCCCAGAAGTGCACGTTCTGCGCGCACCTGCTGGACGACGGCTGGACCGAGCCGCGCTGCGTGGACGCGTGCCCCACGGGCGCGTTCCGGTTCGGCGATGAGGACGACCCGGAGATCAAGGCGCTCATCGCCAGGGCCGAGCCGCTCAAGCCGGAGATCGAGGCGCAGGTCAAGCCGCGGGTGTATCACATCGGCCTGCCCAAGCCGTTCATCGCCGGCGCCGTGTTCGACAGCGAGGCCGACGAGTGCACCGAGGGCGCCAGGGTCACGGCCACCAGGGTCGGAGGCCTCGGCACGGCCTACGAGGCGGTCACCGACAGTTACGGCGACTTCTGGCTCTAGCGACGTCGAGCCGGGCGAGTACACGCTGGCTGATCGAGAAGGACGGCTACCTGGTCCAGAAGATGGGTCCGGTAGACGCCACCAGGGCGATCAACGTCGGCGACGTCGCCGTGTGGAAGGCGGCCACGGTCGACGCATGACACCACGCGAGGAAGCCGCCTGAACGGGCGCCGCGAGGCGCCCGCGGGCGAGGCGAAGGGCCGGGTCGTGCGACCCGGCCCTTCGCGCTTACGGCATCCCGCGCGAACTTGCTTGCCGGCGGGGCAGGCTCTACAGTGGGGTGTGCGACAGCGTCAACGGCTGCGCGTCCCGCGGTCGCGGCGCGTGGAGAGACGGGAGACTAGGAACATGCCAAACCTCGGTGCACCAGAACTCATCATCATCGCTCTGGTGATCCTGCTGCTCTTCGGCGCCACGCGCCTGCCGAAGCTCGGCAAGTCGATGGGCCAGAGCATCAAGGGGTTCAAGCAAGGCCTCAACGAGGACGTGGACGACGACGAGATCGTGGACGTCAAGAAGGACGCCACGGCCGAGTCGCAGGACGACGTCAAGGCCTCCTGAACCACGCCAAGAGAAGTCACCGCGACGGCCCGCCCCAGGCGGGCCGTCGTCGTTAACGATGCGTGCGGGCGCCACGGCGGCCCGGCCGGGCCGGCTCAGCGGCTGAGCAGGCAGACGGCGTGGGCGGCGATGCCCTCCCCACGCCCCTCGAACCCCATGCCCTCGGTGGTCGTGGCCTTGACGCTCACGGCGTCGCTGCCCACGCCGAGAGCGGCGGCCAGCCGCTCGCGCATCTCTGTGCGGTAGCCCGAGAGGCGCGGGCGCTCGCAGACGATCGTCACGTCGGCGTTCTCCACGCTCCAGCCCGAGCTGGAGAGCCAGGCCACGACGCGCTCGAGGAGCACCATGCTGGATGCGCCCTCGAACGCCGGATCGGTGTCGGGGAACAGTTCGCCGATGTCGCCGAGCCCGGCGGCGCCGAGCAGACCGTCCATGAGCGCGTGGACGGCGACGTCGGCGTCGGAGTGTCCGGCGAGGCCCTCGGCGTGGTCGACGCGCACGCCGCAGAGCACGAGCTCTCGTCCTGCGGCGAAGCGATGCGCGTCGTAGCCGCCGCCGACCCTATACGTCTGCCTCAGCCTCCCAGGAGAGCAGCGCGCCGGCGAGCGGCAGGTCCGCGGGAGTCGTGATCTTGACGTTGGCCGGCGTGGACGGCACCAGCGCGACCTTGTAGGCGGCGCGCTCGAGCAGCATGGCGTCGTCGGTGGCGCCGTTGAGGTCGGTCCGCTTGTAGACCTCACGCAGGGCGGCGGCGCGGAACACCTGCGGCGTCTGCACGGCCCACAGACCTGCGCGGTCGATGGTGCCGGCGACCACCCCGCCGTCGCCTTCGCGCTTGAGCGTGTCGCTCACCTCGACGGCCGGCACGGCGCCGTCGGCCGCGGTCAGCGCCTCCAGGCAGTGCTCGAACACGTGCTTGGAGAACAGCGGCCGCGCGCCGTCGTGCACGGCGATCACGGAGACGCCGGCCGGCACGAGCTCGAGGCCGGCGCGCACCGAGTCCGAGCGCGTGGTGCCGCCCTCCGCCACCAGCAGGGGTTTGGTGTCGTCGAACAGGGTGAGCTCGTTGGAGAAGCGCACCGTGTGCGATGGGTGCAGCACGACGACGATGCCGTGCACGCAATCCATGGCGAGCAGGCGCTCGACCGAGTGCGAGAGGATGGTCTCGCCGCCCAGACGCAGGAACTGCTTGGACTCTCCGTCCGGCAGCCCCATCCGCCGGCTCTCGCCGGCGGCGGCGACGATGACCCAGGTCTCTTCGGCTAGCTGGTCCTCCACGTTCATCATCTCCCGATCATTTCTCGTTCCGCGTGGCGATTCACGCGGCTGAAGATCATCTTGCCCGAGGGACTCTGCAGCACGCTCGTCACCTCGGCTCTGACGCGCGAGCCTACGAGGGAGCTGCCGGACTCGACGACGATCATGGTGCCGTCGTCGAGGTAGCCCACTCCCTGGTCCTGCTCGCGCCCTTCTCTCAGGATCTTGACTTCGATGATCTCGCCGGGCAGCACGGCCGGCTTGACCGAGTTGGCGAGGTCGTTGACGTTCAGCATCTTGACGCCCTGGATCTCTGCGACCTTCTTGAGGGTGTAGTCGGTGCTCACGATCTGCGCGCCGGTGTCTCTGGCGAAGCGCACGAGCTTGGCGTCGACGGCGTCGATGTCGGCGTAGTCTGTGCCGTCGATGGTGACGGCGCCGGAACTGTTCTGCAGGCGCTTGACGAAGTCGAGGCCGCGGCGGCCGCGCACGCGCTTCTCCGCGTCGGCGGAGTCGGCCAGCCGCTGCAGTTCCTCGACGACGAACCGTGGCACGAGGATCTCTCCCTCCACGAACCCGGTGTCGACGATGTCGAGGATGCGTCCGTCGATGATGGCGCTCGAGTCGAGCAGCTTGGCCGGGGTGAGCCCCGGGATGACTCTCGAACGCGCCCCTGACGCCCAGCAGGCGCAGGATCTCGATGTGCTTGCGCGCGGCGACGTAGGCGGTGAAGTAGCCCGCCAGCAGGTAGATGGGCACGGTGAGGTACGGCCCGACGATGGGGATGCGCACCAGCGCGAGGCTGATGAGCGTGGCGATGACGAGTCCGACCACGACGCCGCCGATGGCGACCACGACCTCCGCGCCCGTCGCCCGCGCCAGGACCTCGTCCACGTGGTCCAGCCCGCGGCGCAGCAGGCGCGAGAGCACGACCCCGAGCAGGTAGCCGACGGCGAGGCCGGCGAGGGTGAAGACGATCGGCCAGAGGATCTTGCCGCCCTGGTCCAGCACGGGAGAGAACGTCGACGCACGGATGCGGTCGGCCAGCTGGTAGCCCACGAGGGCGCCCAGCAGGGCGAGGACGGCGCGGATGGCGGGCTGCAGGACGCCGCGCGGTCGGCGCGGCGCTACGGCCTCGCCGGGCTCAGACGACGGGGGCTGGTTCTCTGGAGTCGTCGGCAAGGGGGGTACCGTCGACGTGGATGTCCTCGAGCACGGTCTCCAGGAACGCGTTGGCCTCGTCCTCCGAGAAGTCGCGCGCGTACATGAGCTCGCTGGCGAGGATCTTCTTGGCCTTGGAGAACATCTGCTTCTCGCCCGTGGACAGCCCCTTGTCGGCGTGGCGGATGGCCAGGTTGCGCACGACCTCGGCGACCTCGAAGATGTCGCCCGTCTTGAGCTTGTCGCGGTTGTGCTTGTAGCGACGGCTCCAGTTCTTGGGCATGTTGGTGGGATCGCCGCGCAGGACCTCGAGGACCCGGTCGACAGTGTCGCTCTCGATGACCTTGCGCAGGCCGGCGCGATCGGCATTCTCGACGGGGACCATGACGGTCATGTCGTTGTGCAGGATCTGGATGGTGAGGTAGTCCCGCTGCTGGCCGAGCACTTCCTTCTGCTCGATCTTCATGATCTTGCCAGCACCGTGGTGAGGATAGACCACCTTGTCTCCGACTGAATACATCAAACCCCCCACTCGTCGTTCGTGGCCCCGGAGGCCGAACGGGGCGCGCCGCCAAGGGTGGCGGCGAACGCTCCACGCAGGTCTGCCGCACCGGTGACACCTCTGCCGGCACGGCGCGCATCGGACGAAGGTACGACGACCCGGTCGAAGCCAGTGCGCTGGGCTTCGGCGACACGCCGCTCGCTCTGGCTGCAGGATCGAAGTGCGCCCGTCAGGCTGATCTCCCCGAACACCGCCGCCGCGGACGGAAGCGGCACGTCGTACTGCGCTGAGGCGACAGCGAGTGCGACTGCGAGGTCCGCCGCAGGCTCGTCGATGCGAATTCCACCTGCAATTGTAACAAATATGTCGGAAGACGACAACTTGAGTCCGGCATGCCTGCCGAGCACCGCGACCAGCATCGCCAAACGGTTACGGTCGAAGCCGACGGCGACGCGGCGGGGCATCGCCAGCTCGGTCTTGTTGACCAGCGCCTGCACCTCGACGAGAAAGCAGCGCGTACCCTCGACGGCGACGTGCACGGCGGAGCCGGCGGCCGGCGCCGCCTCGCTGAGGAACAGGGCGGAGGGGTCGGGCACCGTCTTGAGGCCCGACCCCGTCATCTCGAAGATGCCGAGCTCGTTGGTGGAGCCGAACCGGTTCTTGGCGGCGCGGAGCGTGCGGTAGAACCGGTAGCGGTCGCCCTCGAACTGCAGCACCGTGTCGACCATGTGCTCGAGCACCCGGGGGCCGGCGATCGCGCCCTCCTTGGTGACGTGGCCGACGAGGAAGACGGCGGCGCCGGTGTCCTTGGCCAGGCGGAGGAAGCGGCCCGCCGCTTCCCTCACCTGGCTCACGCTGCCGGGCGCCGACGTGAACGAGTCGCTGTAGAGCGTCTGGACCGAGTCGACGACGACCAGCGCGGGGCGCGCGGCGGCGACGGCCTCGAGCACCGTCTCGAGCTCGGTCTCGGCGAGCACGTCGATGTTGGCCGCGCCCTTGCAGATGCGCTCGGCGCGCATCTTGACCTGCGCGGCCGACTCCTCGCCGCAGACGAGCAGGGCGGGGCGCCCGGCGGCGACGTTGTCGAGCACCTGCAGGAGCAGCGTGGACTTGCCGATGCCGGGCTCGCCGCCCACGAGCACCAGCGAGCCCGGGACGATGCCGCCGCCGAGCACGCGGTCGAGTTCGTCGATGCCGCTCGAGAACCGCTCGGCGGCCGACGACCGCACCTCGGACAGACGGACGGGGCCGGCGGCTGTACCTCCGCCGGCCCCGTCACCGGTCTTCTTGCGGCGGGCCCTGCCGGCATAGCCGGCGCCGCCCGCCGGGGTCACCTGTTCTTCGACGAACGAGTCCCAGGCGCCGCAGTCCGGGCAGTGGCCGAGCCACTTGGCCTCCCGGCGGCCGCACTCGCCGCACGTGAACACGGTCTGCGTCTTCGCCACGTCAGCGGGCCTCGCGGCCGCGCGCGCCGGGCGTCGTCACAGACCCTTCACACGCCCGCGGACGCGCCGCCGGCGTCCGGGCCTTCGCTCTCGCCGCCCGGCGGCGGGCTCGAGGACCCTCCGCCGACGCCCTGCGAGACGGGCTCGTCGAGGCCGACCATGGGCAGCTCGACGCTGCCGCCGACGACCTCTCCGTTGACCGTGAGCACGGTGTCCTCGTTCTGCCCGTCGACCAGCACCACGGTCCCCTCGGGGAACGACCGCTCGAGCATGGCGTCGCTGAGCTTGTCCTCGATGTACCGCTGGATGGCGCGCCGCAGCGGGCGGGCGCCGAGCATGGGGTCGTAGCCCTTCTCGACCAGCACGTCGCGGCCTGCGTCGGTGAGCGCGATGTCGACGCCGCTCACCTTGAGCTGCTGACGCAGCCGGTCGATCATCAGGTCGACGATCGCGCCGATCTCCTTGCGTTCCAACTTGTGGAAGACGATGACCTCGTCGACGCGGTTGAGGAACTCGGGCTTGAAGACGCGCTTGAGCTCGCCGGTGATGCGGCCCTTCATGTCGTCGTACGTCATGCCCTTGTTGGCCGTCTGGGTGAAGCCGAGCGGCGTGTCCTTGGTGATCATCGAGGCGCCGATGTTGCTCGTCATGATGAGGATCGCGTTGCGGAAGTCCACGGTGCGACCCTGCGAGTCGGTGAGCCGTCCGTCCTCCAGGATCTGCAGGAGGACGTTGAACACGTCCGGGTGGGCCTTCTCGATCTCGTCGAACAGGATGACGCTGTACGGCTTGCGGCGGACGATCTCGGTGAGCTGGCCGCCCTCTTCGTGCCCCACGTAGCCGGGCGGCGAGCCGACGAGGCGGGACACCGAGTGCTTCTCCATGTACTCGCTCATGTCGATCTGCACGAGGTGGTCCTCGTCGCCGAAGAGGAAATTGGCGAGCGTGCGGGCGAGCTCCGTCTTGCCGACGCCGGAGGGGCCGAGGAAGATGAACGAGCCCGTGGGCCGCCGTGGGTCCTTGAGCCCGGCGCGGCTGCGCCGTATGGCCTTGCTGACGGCGCGGACCGCCGGATCCTGGCCGACGAGCCTCGCATGCAGCTCGTCCTCCATGCGCAGAAGCTTCTTGGTCTCGGCCTCGGTGATCTTGACCACCGGGATGCCGGTCCACATGCTGACGATCTCGGCGATCTCGTCCTCGCCGATGCTGGCGCGCATGCCCTCGTCGCTGGTCTTCCAGGCGTCCTCGAGCTCGAGCTTCTTGTGGCTGAGCTTGCGCTCCTTGTCGCGCAGGTTGGCCGCCTTCTCGAACTCCTGCGCCTCGATCGCCGCCTCCTTCTCCTTGCGCACCGAGGCGATCTCCTCCTCGAGCTCGCGGTAGCTGGGCGGGGCGGTCATGGTGCGGATGCGCATGCGGCTGGCGGCCTCGTCGATGAGGTCGATGGCCTTGTCGGGCAGGAACCGGTCGCTGATGTAGCGGTCGGCCAGCTCGGCGGCCGAGCCGAGCGCCTCGTCGGTGATGCGGATGCGGTGGTGGGCCTCGTAGCGGTCGCGCAGCCCCTTGAGGATCTCGACGGTCTCCTCGGACGACGGCTCGGCCACCTTGATCTGCATGAAGCGCCGCTCGAGGGCGGCGTCACGCTCGAGGTACTTGCGGTACTCGTCCAGCGTGGTGGCGCCGACGGTCTGCAACTCGCCGCGGGCCAGCGCCGGCTTGAGGATGCTGGCCGCGTCGATGGCGCCCTCGGCGGCTCCCGCGCCGACGAGATTGTGGAGCTCGTCGATGAACAGGATGATGTCGCCCGTCTCGCGGATCTCCTTCATGACCTTCTTGAGGCGCTCCTCGAACTCGCCGCGGTACTTGCTGCCGGCGACGAGCGCGGCGAGGTCGAGCGTCCACACCTGCTTGCCCTTGAGCAGCTCGGGGACCTCGTGATTGGCGATGCGCTGGGCGAAGCCCTCGACGATGGCCGTCTTGCCGACGCCGGGCTCGCCGATGAGCACCGGGTTGTTCTTGGTACGCCGGCTGAGGATCTGCATGACCCGCTCGATCTCGGTCTGGCGGCCGATGCACGGGTCGAGCTTGCCCTCTTCGGCGAGCTTGGTGAGGTTGCGTCCGAACTGGTCGAGAACCTTGGCCGCGCGCTTGCCGCCCTCGGACTGGCCGGCCTGCGTACTGCGCCGCCCGGGCCCGCTGAGCGCGCGCATGACCTCATTGCGGATCTTCTCCGGCTCGGCGTCCAGGTCGAGCAGGATGCGCGCGGCCACGCCCTCGTCCTCGCGCACCAGACCGAGCAGGATGTGCTCCGTGCCGATGTAGTTGTGGCCGAGGCTGAGCGCCTCACGCAGCGCGAGCTCCAGGACCTTCTTGGCGCGCGGGGTGAACGGGATCTGCCCCTGGGGCGACTCCTCGCCGGAGCCGACGATGCGCACGACGGCGGCGCGGACCTCCTCGACGGACACTTCGAGGCCGTCGAGCACGCGCGCGGCGACACCCTCCTCCTCGCGAAGGAGGCCGAGCAGCAGATGTTCAGTACCGATGTAGTTGTGCTTGAGCGATCGGGCCTCTTCTTGCGCGAGGACCACGACTTGTCTGGCGCGTTCGGTGAACCGTTCGAACATGCGGCCACTCCTTCACGATGCGGACGCCGCTCGGGTCGTCGGGGGGGAACAGAGACGGCTTCCGGTGCTTACTCCTTAGTCTCCGGCATACCCGCTCACGCCCCACCGGAGACACGACGTTATCTACATGGTACCCGATTCGTCCGGTCGCGCGACCCGGCCGCCGCATCGCCCGCGGCCCCCGGCGGGTCCTTGCCCGGACCAGTATGATGGGGCCTCCGAAACGACGCTCGCGAGCCGCCGCCAAGGCGAGGAGGAGACTCGGGCATGCGACGCATTATCACCTGGTCCGTGAGAGGCAAACATCCGTGGATCGTCATCGCGGCCTGGATCGTCGTGGCCGGCCTGCTGTCCATGGGCCCCAAGCTGCAGAGCGTGACCACCAACGACGCGTCCAAAGGTCTCTCCGACAAGGTCGAGAGCAAGCGCGCCGACGCTCTGTACCAGGCGTCGTTCCCCAACGCCAAGGGCACTCCGGTCATCGTCGTCTACAGCTCCGAGGCGCCGCTGACGGCCGCCCAGAAGGCCGCCGTCACGAGCGGCGAGGACTGGCTGCTGGGCGGCGAGCAGCCCGTCAACAGCGCGAGCGTGCAGTTCAGCGAGGACGGCAAGGGGGCGCTGATCTTCGCCAGCCTCAACGGCAATCCCGGCGACGAGGCGTTCCGCGACTCGGTGGAGGCGATCCGCGACCACTTCGGCCAGACGGTCGAGGGCATGGAGGTGCGGGTCACCGGTCCCGGCGGCCTCATCACCGACGTCTACAAGATCTTCCTGAACGCCGACGTGAAGCTGCTCGTCGGCACCGTCATCCTCGTGCTGGTCCTGCTGCTGCTCATCTACCGCTCGCCGGTGCTGCCGTTCGTGCCGCTCGTGGCCGTCGGGTTCGGGTACTTCGTCGCCGGCGGCATCCTGGCGCTGCTGGCCAAGACCTTCGACTTCACGCTCTCCGGGCAGGCGACGTCGCTCATGGTCATCCTGCTGTTCGGCGCCGGCACCGACTACGGCCTGCTGCTCATCTCGCGCTACCGCGAGGACCTGCGGCGCACCGCCGACGCGCGCGAGGCGCTGGCGACGGCGCTCGGCGAGACGTGGGAGGCCATCGCGGCGAGCGGTCTCACCGTGACGCTCGCCGTGCTCACGCTGCTGTTCGCGCAGTACGGCGACTACCGGTCGTTCGCGCCGGTGCTCGGGCTCGGCGTGTTCGTCACCCTCATCGCCGGGCTCACGCTCATGCCGGCGCTGCTCGCGCTGCTCGGCCGCAAGGCGTTCTGGCCGCGCGTGCCCAAGGAGGGCGAGGCCACGACCCACCGCACCTGGGAGCGCGTCGCCGCGTGGGTCGCCGCCGGGCCCAGGCGCGCGGCGCTGGGCGTCATCGCGATCCTCGTGGTGCTCGCCCTCGGCTGCCTCTTCTACAGCCCGCGCTTCAGCTTCACCGAGGACTTCCTCACCAGCATGCCCTCAAGCGAGGGTTACGCCTTGCTCGAGAAGCACTTCCCCAAGGGGGCGCTGGCGCCGACCACGGTGCTGGTCAAGGCGCCGGAGGCCCCGCCGGAGGCCGTCGTGGGCATGATCACCGGGATGCTGAACGAGTCGCCCGGCGTGGCCGCGGCGTTCCCGACCGGCAGCGCGCTGGACGGCACGCTGCTCAGCTTCCAGGTGATCTTCGAGGGCGACCCGTACTCGAGCGAGGCGCTCAACCAGGTGCGCGAGCTCCGGGGGGTCGCGCGCAAGGCGGCCGCCCAGGCCGGGGGCACAGCCCTCGTGGGCGGCCCCACCGCCACCCAGGCCGACACCTGGGCGCAGAGCAACCGCGACACGATCGTCGTGGCCGTCGTCGCCCTGGTGGTGGTCGGCGCGATCCTCATGCTGCTGCTGCGCGCCGTCGTCGCGCCGCTCTACCTGCTGCTGACCAACGTGCTCTCGTACCTCGCCGCCCTCGGCGCGACCATCGTCATCACGGAGAAGATCCTCGGCTGGGAGCACATCAGCTACCGCATCCCGCTGTACATGTTCATCTTCCTGGTGGCGCTGGGCAGCGACTACAACATCTTCATCACCACGCGCATCCGCAGCGAGGCCATGCTGCGCGGCCTGCACGACGGCACGGTGAGGGCGCTCTCGGCCACCGGCGGCGTGCTCACCAGCGCCGGCATCATCCTGGCCGGCACCTTCCTCATCCTGCTGTCTCAGCCGGTGAAGGACCTCGCCGAGATCAGCATCGGCGTGGCGCTCGGCGTGCTCATCGACACGTTCCTCGTGCGCACGGCGCTGGTGCCGGGGCTCACGCTGTGGGTCGGCTCGAAGGCCGGGTGGCCGGGGCCGAGGTGGACGAATAGCAGCGCGGCCCACGAACCGCTGCGCGAGGCACAACCCCTCGCCGCGGGCACGGAGCCGCTGGGCGGCGAGTCCTAGGAGAGGCAGTGATGCGGCCGGAGTTGAGGCGGGCCGGAGTTGAGGCCGCCCGGAATCAGCAGCGAGGAATTGACGACCTTAGTACCGGCCCTGGTTGCGAAGATGCACCCGAGTTGAGACTGTCATGGGCTGCGGGGCTGACTCTGGATTCAAGTCAACTGAAAGGTCAATTCGAATCATGGAGATGCTGTCGTACTCGACCTCTGAGGGGGATTGACCATCAGTAACCAGGTTTCTCCCCGCGTCAACATAGGTGTACTTGAAGATGTCAGCGTCGGATCCCGTCCTCGTGTTGAGAACGTTGTCCACAAGTACGCGGGAGACCCCTCCCCGCTCGCGATGAAGGACGCCTACATGCCGGTCCGCGTCCCACGAGTACCAGTATCTTGTTAGGACCGGATCGACGAGAGGTGTGTCGTTACCGGCCTCGTTGAACGTAGTGGTGAAGACGAGTTCGTCACTGTCGGCCAGCAGTATGGCGGATGCAGCTCCCAGTGGTTCCATGTCGCGGATCTCTCTGCCCATGCGCGCCACTGCGTCGCGCGCGAAATCCTGCGAGTCGCTACTCTTCGTAGTAAACGAGAACGAGCGGGTGAGCGACGACCACGTGAGCAGGATCGCCCCCGAAACAATGACGCCGATCGTCATTACCACCAGCAGTTCCACGAGCGTCAGCCCCGACGCGCGATGACGGAAGCGCAAGCTCATGGCAACGAGTAGTCGACCGGCGTAAGTTCACGCCAGTAGTTCGGCACGATACGGGTGGATGTCTGAAACTGACGATTGAGGTTCGCCAAACAGTCCTCACGGTAGATAACCTGCGCCACTCCACCCATGTCGAAGGTGCCCTTCGTAACCACCATTCCGTAGATGATCGGGTTTCCCTGCGCCACGCCGATGTCGCCCTCCGTGTAGACCACCCCGTAGTACTCGGTGTTTCCGGCGAGCTTAAGACCCGCTCCCCCGAGGACGAGCAGAATTCCCGGCTTAGTCGGGCTGTTGAAGGCTTCCGTCCTGCCGTTCTGGCCCAGTTGCACCGTGATGCCGGGGCCAGCCTCTACCACACAAAGCCCCTCCAGGTCTTCGCGTGAGGGCATTGCGCCTCCGGTGAACAGCTTGCCCGTGCTCTCGGCGATCGCCCTGAGGTCGGCGATAAGGTCGGGGGGGATGAGATCCTGAGCGTGGGGCTTGTACGGCGGGTTCTGATCGACGTACGGCCAAGCCACCTCAGGATTCTGGATGGACCCCCAGATCGCGATGGACACAGGTTGCTGGCCGCCGACAGAGACATCGCCGGCACCGATCTTGTTCTTGCCGGACGACGTCGTTCCACCTGGAGCATTGCTGAGCAGGTCGCCGTCCGCACAAACGGCCACGCCCTTCGGTAGGTTCATCTCGTAGAACTTGGCTTGGATCATTGTCCGGATGCGGGATGAGGCGTCGTTCACGCGCGCCTGAGCGTCGACCCACAGGAACCCGTTGCCGTTCTCATCGTAGGCGGGAGCCGAGGTTATGTCCGCGCCCGCATCGTCCCGTACGAGCACCCAGACGGCATCACCGCTGGTCGCGTTGGGAGTCACACCGAAGGTCGTGGCGAACTGTGGGGCGATGGTAGCAAAGGTGGCCGGAGTCCACTGGGCGGTGTCGTCCGGCCACTGCTGCGACAACCTCTCCATCGTCACATCGACGGCCGCCTCGGCAATGTCGAAGGAGCTCGTCTTAGCCCGGTTCATGGAGGTGGCATGCTGCGCATTCGCCAGCACCGCGACCAGCGTCGCGGCAAGCAGGGCGAGCGCCGCCACGACGCCGATGAGCATGATCAGACTGCTGCCGGAACTCGAACCACCGACCCGCATGTCCTCAGCTGAAACGGCGCGCTTCATGGCTGCCTTCTCATCGATTGGGGCCGTCATAGGGCACGGTGACGGGTGTGTCAGACTGCGTGAGCTCAATGGAGTCGGAGAGGTACTCGGCTATGACATTCCTGTTCTGATCGTAGAAGACTGCAATCACCTGGTAACTGCCCGGGTAAAGGATGTCGCCGGTCACCCAGGTGTTCTGGTTCTCGTTGCTGCTGCTGGGGTTGATCGACGCATAGTCCCATGGGTTTGCCGGAATCAGGTCGCCATTGACAAGATCGTGGATGACGAGGCGGGCGAGTTTGGGGGCAGTCACGCCCGCCTTGACAGAGACGGAGACCCTCATGCCGACCTTGGGTGGTTCAGGCACGCGGACGGGTGCCCCGCTGAGCGACAGGCTTTCCCATTGCGGCGGAGCGCCAAGTAGGACCACCGACGTGATGAAGTAGGTGTAGGTGGCACCGTAGTCGACGAATGGGTCAGGGTACCGCAACAGTCCATCGTCCGGCGAGACGGTGTCCGCTTCCACCGTGGTCACCAACAGCCTCGTCCCGTCCGCGCCTTGACGATAGATACGGTAGTGATCGATCAGTTCGGGTGTGGTGGAGGGCTGCCAAATAACGGTGACACTGCGTCCATTCACTGTGTAGGTGATGGGAGATTCGGGCGGGGCGGGAGTGATGGCGGCGTCCGAAGCTGTAACGATGGCCGTGCCAGGCTCTGGAGACCACTCCCCGTGCTGGTCCTGCGTGTCCCATCCACGGATCGCGTAGGTGTACGTTGCGCCCTCGATCACATCGCGATCCACGTATTCGGTGCTCCAGTTCGGCACGTTGATGAGGAGCGGAGCCAGCGCGGTGCCGCCAGCCGCTACTCCCGTACGAGAAATTTCGAAGTGATCAATGTCGCTCTGACTCGTTTCAGAATGCCAGGCGAGATAGACGAAGGGCGTGGGCTCGGGCTCGGGTTCCGTCTCGGAACTCGACATCTGGAAGCCGTAGTGACAGGTATCGACGACCTGGTCGCTTGGTGGTTCACGGTCGAGGATGTACTCCTTGCGAGCCCATTCCGACGGGGGTAGTGGGTCCATGTGCATCGGGACAGTCTTGGCGACGAAGGAATACCGGCCATCCTCCAACGCGGTGGCGTCCCACTCGTCTTCGTAGTACGTATAGCCGTCAGCGCGAACGGTCGCTTCTGCCGAAGTCACGGTCCAGTTGTCGATGACGGTCCCATTGTTGGCGTACACGGTGAAGATGATGCTCTCGGTCTTGGCGGCATCGACACCACCGAGACGGCCGGTTACCATCGCCGTCGACTGCCTGATTACACCACCCGTCAGAGGAGTCACGTACAGGACGAGAGTCTCCGTTCCCAGACCCTCCCTGTAGATAGCCGTCTTCATCACAACTTCGTGTGACTGGTCCCCAGGGCCGGTCCAAGAGGCCTTGACGGAGGCAACAAGGTATCTTTCAGCCCCCTTCTGGCTGCCCAGAGGATACGGCTCAACATCGACGGTCAGGTCGCTGGTCGACCCCTTCCACTCGAGAGTCTGCCCGAGCACGGTCTCCCTTGTCGTGGGGTCGGACCAATGGGTGTCGTACAGATCGTCATAAGGAAGGTCACGCAAGCGTTCGACTGCACTCTGCGCCGTGTTGATGGCGATGATGCGCGCGCGATCCGTGCTCCCCTGCTGCGACGCCGAGACAAACACTGGCACCAACGCAGCGAAGACAATGCCCGCCAGCACTATGGTGATGAGCAGTTCAACGAGCGTGAACCCGCGATCCCCCCGTGCTCGTCTCATCCTCTTCCCTCCTCGGGTCTCTCAGCCCGGAACCCACACACGTGTGAAGGGGATGACGGAACGACTATCGTCGCCGCGCCTTGACCCTTGGTCCTGGCCGGCGACTCTCCGTCACGAACGTTGCCCGCGTCCGGCGACCTGTACCCCTTCACTCAACACGGTCGCCAGCTTCATCGTACTCCCCTTTAGCAACTGGAACACGCCGACGAGGATATCGCGTGGTCAGGACGGGCAACGGGCACCCGTCTGCAGGCGTGACCAGCCCGTCTCGGCTACAGGAGTCGCGCCAGACCGACGGTCTCATAGAGCACCACCAGGCAGTAGAACGTCGTGAGGTACAGCGCGATCGCCAGCACCACGCGGTAGCGGCGGAACACCCAGATCGCGAGCGTCGCGGCGGCGATCAGAGCGAGCTTGGCCGCGGCGGCGGTAGCCGGCTCCGCGGCCAGGAGGTAGCGCATCACGGGATTGACCTCCGCCGCCCCCAGACTCAGGCAAGCCCAAGTCAGCAGCAGATCGGTCAGGCTCAGCAGGTTGCCGAGGAACAGCAGGCCGGCGAGGCTCGCCGGGCGGTCGCGGAGATGGAGGAGCGTAGCGTCGTAGACCGCCCCCACCGTGGACTGTCGCCGGCGGCGCCGGTCGAAGCCGGTGCGCCGCTCGTGGTGAACGTACCAGCGCTTCGCGCGTCGCCGATCCGGCCCGCGCAGCGCGCGTACTTCTCCCACCACTCACCCCCCGCTCGGACCCCTCTCTCGGCCACAGCATCTCCTCCGGGTCAGCCGCAGTCAACGTCCGAGCGGATACCGGACGGGCAACACGAGCGGGAGGACCGCTTGGTGGGCGGCGGCTTGGTGGGCGGCGGCGGATGGGGCGGATGGCCCCGGCGCGGTGACTAGCTGCGCAGCGCCGGGAAGAGGATGACGTCGCGGATGCTCGGCGCGCCGGTGAGCACCATGACCAGGCGGTCGAGGCCCATGCCGAGGCCGCCGGTGGGCGGCATGCCGTGCTCCATGGCCTCGAGGAAGTCCTCGTCGAGCCGGTGCGCGGTCTCGTCGCCGTCGGCGAGGTCCTGCATCTGCTGCATGAAGCGCTCGCGCTGGTCGTCGGGGTCGTTGAGCTCCGAGAACGCGTTGCTGATCTCCATGCCGGCGATGAAGCCCTCGAACCGCTCGACGAAGCGCGGGTCGTGCGGCGTCTTCTTGGCGAACGGGCTGGTCTCGAGCGGGTGCTCGGTGATGAACACCGGCTGGATGAGCTTGGGCTCGACGCACTCGCTGAACAGGTCGTCGACCTGGGCGCCCCAGGCGGGGGCGAGCGGGACGACGTCCCCGAGCCCCTTCTCCCTGATGCGCGCCTGCAGGTCGCCCACCGTGCGCGCGTCGTCGCCGCCGATGTCGATGCCGGTCTCGTTCTCGATGGCCTTGCGCATGGTGAGGCGCGGCCACGGCGGCGTGAGGTCGATCTCGTGGTCGCGGAACGTGACCTTGAGGGCGCCGACGGACTCGGCTGCGTAGGCCGTCATCTGCTCGACGGTGTCCATGACGTGGTTGTAGTCGACGTAGGCCTCGTAGAACTCGAGCATCGTGAACTCGGGGTTGTGCTTGAAGCTCACGCCCTCGTTGCGGAAGTCCTTGCCGATCTCGTACACGCGGTCGATGCCGCCGATGATGCAGCGCTTGAGATAGAGCTCGGTGGCGATGCGCAGGTAGAGGTCGCGCTCGAGCTCGTTGTGGTGCGTGACGAACGGCTTGGCCAGGGCGCCGCCGTAGAGCGGCTGCAGGACCGGGGTCTCGACCTCGATGAAGCCGCGGTCGTCCAGGAACCTGCGGACCGCGGCGATGATCTTCGCGCGCTTGATGAACACCTCGCGCGAGTCGTCGTTGGCGGCGAGGTCCAGGTACCGCTTGCGGTACCGCGTCTCGACGCTGGTCAGGCCGTGGTACTTCTCCGGCATGCCGCGCAGCGACTTGCTGAGGAGCTGCCAGGAGGTGACGCGCAGGCTCAGCTCGCCGCGCCGCGTGCGCATCACGGTGCCCTCGGCGCCGACGAAGTCGCCGAGGTCGACGTGCTCGAGCGCCTCGTAGCGCTCCTCGCCGAGCGCGTCGAGCTGGCAGAACAGCTGCAGCTCGCCGCTCATGTCCTTGAGGACGACGAAGGTGAGCTTGCCGTGCACGCGGCGCGCGACGACGCGGCCGGCGATGCGGCGGACGTCGGGAGAGTCCTGCCCGGCCTCGAGCGACTCGTAGGCCGCCTGCAGCGAGGCGATCTCGTCGCGCGGCTGGAACCGGGTGGGGTACGCGGCGCCGGTCTCGCGCCAGGCGGCGAGCTTGTCGCGCCGCTCGGAGAAGGCGTCGCCGTGCTCGGCGCGCTGCTCGTCCACGGGGTGGGTCAGGCCTTCTCGATGGCCAGGACCTTGAACTTCTTGGACCCCTGGGGGACGGCCACGGTGACCTTGTCGCCGGGCTTGTGACCGATGATCGCGCGGCCCACGGGCGACTCGTTGGACAGCTTGTGCGCGCCCGGGTCGGCCTCGGACGAGCCGACGATGGCGTACTGCACGATGTCACCCCGCTGCATGTCCTGAAGCGTCACCTTGGTGCCGACGCCGACGACGTCGGTGGTGATGCTGTCGGAGTCGATGACGATGGCGCTGCGCAGACGCTCTTCGAGGGAGTAGATGCGCGCCTCGAGCATGGCCTGCTCGTTCTTGGCGTCGTCGTACTCCGAGTTCTCCGAGATGTCGCCGAAGTCGCGAGCGGCACGGATGCGCTCGGCGACCTCATCGCGCTTGACGGATGAGAGATACTCGACCTCTTCCTTGAGGCTCTGGAAGCCCTCAGGCGTGAGGATGATCTCGCGATCGACCACTGAAGCCTCCTCTTCAACGCGGCAACGCGGCCCCGTTCGAGGCCGCGCGCCGAAGTGGCGAGCAAGTATAGGGCATGCCCGGCCCGTGCGCAAACCGAGCAAAGCGCCGTCAACGCGAGGGCGTCAGAGGCCGAGCAGCGAGCGTATCTCAGCCTCGTCCCGCGCCCGCATGAGGCCCACCGAGAGCTCCTTGTCGAAGGCGCCGTGGCGGCGGAACTTGCCCCAGAACTGGCGCAGGTGACCCACGGCGCGGCCGCCGAGCTCGTCGAAGGCCTCCGCCGCGAAGCGGCGCACCTCCTCGAGCTTCTCGGCGGCCTCCGGCTCGGCGGCGCCCAGCACCTGGGCGAACAGCCACGGCGCGCCCACGGCGCCGCGGGCGAGCATCACCGCCGCGGCGCCGCCCTCCAGCAGCCGCAGCGCCGCGTCCCTCCCGTCCACGTCGCCGGAGGCGACCACCGGGACGGGCAGCGCCGCGGCGAGCGCGAACGTCACCCGGTGGTCGGCGAGCCCGCGGTACAGCTGAGCGGCCGTGCGCGGGTGGATGCACACCGCCGCGGCCCCCGCCTCGACCAGCCGCGGCGCGAGCGCCGCTCCCAGGCCGTCGCCCTCGCGCAGGCCGGCCCGGATCTTGACGGTCACGGGCACGGGGCGGCGCGGCGAAGCTTCGCCGGCCGCGCGCACCACCGCCGCCACGACGGCGGCGGCGAGGTCCGGCTCCGCCAGCAGCGCCGCCCCGGCGCCCGTCTTGACGACCTTGCGCACCGGGCACGCCATGTTGAGGTCGACCACGTCGGCGCCGGCCTCCACCGCGCGCCCGGCGGCGTCGGCCAGCACGTCCGCGTCGGCGCCGAACAGCTGGAAGCCCAGGGGGTGCTCGTCCTCACCGTGGGCGAAGTAGTCGAGCGTGCGCCGGTTGTCGTAGTGCACTCCGTAGGCCGAGATCATCTCGGTGAACACCAGCCCGGCGCCCCAGCGGCGCACGCTGCGCCGGAACGAGGATGTGGTGAGACCGGCCATCGGCGCCATGAAGAGGCGCCGGTCGAGCCGCAGCCCGCCGAGCGTCAGGGGTCGCCGCAAGCGGGTCGTTCGCCGGCGGGTCGTTCGCGAGCGGCGGCACGTCCCCGTCGCGCGGCGCTCCGGGCGCGGGCACGCCCGTCACTCCCGCGGCCTCAGCCCCGCTGCTGGCGCCGCATCACGATCTCGATGCCGCGCAGCGTGAGGAACGGGTCGACCTTCTCGATGACGTCGGTGTGCCGCGCGATCATCTCGGCGAGCCCGCCCGTGGCGATGACCGGGCACTTGTCCCCCAGCTCGGCCCAGATGGCGTGCACCACGCCCTCCACCTCGCCGGCGAACCCGTACACGGCGCCGGACTGCAACGCCTCGGTGGTCGACTTGCCGATGGCGTGCTCCGGCTCCACGAGCTCCACCTTGATGAGCTTGGCCGCGCGTGTGGTGAGCGCCTCCAGCGAGACCTCGATGCCGGGGGCGATGGCGCCGCCCAGATAGTCGCCCTCCGCGGAGATGACGTCGAACGTGGTGGCCGTGCCGTAGTCGGCGACGATGCACGGCCCGCCGTAGGCCTCGTAGGCGGCCACCGCGTTGACGATGCGGTCCGCCCCCACCTCGGACGGGTTGCGCGTCTTGATGCGCATGCCCGTCCGGGCCCCCGGCCCCACCACGAAGGCCTCGATACCGAGGTGCTTCTCGCACATCTCCTCCCACTGCTGGGTGAGACGCGGGACCACGGAGGCGACGCCGACCTCGTCGACGACGTCCTTGAGCCGTTCGCCCTTGAGCGAGAACAGCCCCTGGAGCATGCCGGCGACCTCGTCGCTGGTGCGGTGCCGCACGGTGGCCATGCGCCACTCGTCCACCACCGCCCCGTCGTCGACCACCCCGATGTGCGTCTGCGTGTTGCCGACGTCGACGACCAGCAGCACCTCACACCTCCAGGTCGAGTGCGAGGTCGATCCAGGGCGCGCGCGTGGTGAGGGCGCCGGCGGAGATGACGTCAACGCCGGCCTCGGCGAGCTCGCGCACGCGCTCGAGCCGCACGCCGCCGCTGACCTCCACGAGGGCGCGGCCGGCCACACGCTCCACGGCCGCGCGCACGGTGGGGGTGTCCATGTTGTCGAGCAGCACGATGGTCGCGCCGGCCGCGAGCGCCTCGTCCAGCTGCTCGAGCGTGTCGACCTCGACCTCCAGCGCGTGCAGGTGCGCAGCGCCCGCGCGCACGCGCTCCACGGCCGCGGAGACGCTGCCGGCCGCCGCCACGTGGTTGTCCTTGATCATGGCGCCGTCGAACAGGCCGAACCGGTGCGGCGTGCCGCCGCCGTCCACCACGGCCTGCTTCTCGAGGGCGCGCAGCCCGGGCGTGGTCTTGCGCGTCGCGGCGACGCGCGCCCGGGTGCCGGCCGTCTCGGCCGCGTAGGTCGCCGTCAGCGTCGCCACGCCGCTCAGGCGGCACAGGAAGTTGAGCGCGGTGCGCTCGGAGGCGAGGATCGCCGCCAGGGGACCGCGCAGCTCGGCGATGGCGTCGCCGGCCTCGAAGCGCTCGCCGTCGTGGATGAGGATCTCCACGGCGAGCGCCGGGTCCACCTGCCTCGCGGTCTCCTCGAGGGTCGCGATGCCAGACAGCACGCCGGCCTCGCGCGCGACCACGCGCGCGGCCCCGTCGCCCTCGAACGCCGAGCCGGTGAGGTCGCCGTAGCCGGCGAGGTCCTCACGCAGGGCGCGGCGCACGGCGGTCCGGGCGGCGAGCCGATAGCTGCGCGCGCTCATCGTCCGCCTCCTCCGCTCGGGGTCACCTTGCCCACGCCCTCGGAGCGCTCGTGCTTCGGGAGGCGCAGCGTGATGTGCTTGCGCCACTTCGCGTCGTCCAGCTCGGGGAAGTCGTCCCGGAGGTGTACGCCGCGAGACTCCTCACGGAGCAGCGCGCACTTGGCGATCTGCGTGCCCAGCGTGAGCATGTTGAGCACCTCGTACTCGGATTCGCCCATGTGACCGAACCGCAGGTAGGTGGCCAGGCCGCTGAGCTCGTCCAGCGCGGCCTTCAGGTCGGCAGCGCGGCGGAGCACCCCGACCTGCTCCTGCATGACGGCGGTGAGCCGGCGGCGGGCGGCGGCTGCGTCGCTCCTGCCGCCGCCCGGTGTCGCCTCCGGGATGTCGAAGCTCAGGCGCCGTACGTCTTCGCCCAGGCGCCCGATGTAGCGGTCGAGGTCGCGCACCACACGGTCGCTGAACACGAGTCCCTCGAGCAGCGAGTTGCTCGCCAGCCGGTTGGCGCCGTGCACTCCCGTGCTCGCCACCTCCCCGCTCGCGTACAGGCCGGGGACCGTGGTCCGCCCCCACACGTCGGTGACGACGCCGCCGATGAAGTAGTGGCACACGGGAGCCACCGGGATGAGCTGCGTGGCCAGGTCGAGGCCGTGCTCGCGGAGGCCGGCCGTCACGCTCGGGAACCGCTCGTACAGCCACGCGCTCTCGAGGTGCGTGGCGTCGAGGTAGACGTGGTCGGCGTCCTCCTTGCGCATCTCGGCGACCATGCCGCGCACCACGATGTCGCGCGAAGCCAGCTCGGCGCGCGTGTCGTACTGGGACATGAAACGCTCGCCGGCGGCGTTGCGCAGGTACGCGCCCTCGCCGCGCAGGGCCTCGGTGATGAGCTGCACGGTCTCCTGCCCCGGCAGAGCCAGACCGGTGGGGTGGAACTGCACGAACTCGAGGTCGCGGATGGCGGCGCCGGCCCGGTAGGCCATGGCCACGCCGTCCCCCGTGGCGACCGGCGGGTTGGTGGTGCGCCCGTAGACCTGCCCGGCGCCGCCGGTGGCCAGCACGGTGACCATGGCCACGTTGAGCGTGAGCCCGCCGTCGGCCAGGTTGAGGGTGAGCGCGCCCACGCAGCGGCCGTCCACCGTGAGCAGGTCGATGACGAACTCGTCCTCGTAGAGCTGCACGCGACTGCCGAGGCGGGCGGCCTCGGCGAGCGCGCTGGAGACCTCGCTGCCGGTGGCGTCGCCGCCGGCGTGCACGATGCGCGGCAGCGAGTGCGCGCCCTCGCGCCCGAGCACGATCTGCCCGTCGACCTTGTCGAACCGCGGGCAGATCTCCATGAGCTCGCGCACGCGGTCCGGACCCTCGCTGACCAGCACCCGGACCGCCTCTTCGTCGCACAGCCCGGCGCCGGCCTGCAGCGTGTCGGCGAAGTGCAGTTCCGGCGAGTCGCCCTCGCCGATGGCGGCGGCGATGCCGCCCTGCGCGAGGAACGTGGTGGTCTCCTCGAAGGTGGACTTGGTCAGCAGGCCGACGCGCCAGCGGCGGGCGGCGCCGATGGCGGCCGTGAGGCCGGCGATGCCGCCGCCCAGCACGAGCACGTCGAAGCTGCGCCGGTGCAGTGGTTCGCCGGAACGGATGGCGACGTAAGGGCGAGTCACGAGACCCGCCTCAACGCCGTCTGCTCATCGGTCACCGCTCACCCTTCCGTGGCGTCGTACAGCCTCACCTGCTGGACACGGGAGGTCTCCCGGCCCAGAGCGTCGACGTCGAGGTCCGTCATGCCTCGGGCGTGGTCCCACACCTCGGCGAGCGGCACGAGCACGAACGCCCGCTTGACCATGCGCGGGTGAGGGAGCGTGAGCTCGGGGTCGTCGGACTCGGCGTCTTGGAAGAGGAGTATATCGATATCGAGCGTGCGCGGGCCGAATCTGAGCTCCCGTGTGCGCCCGTGCTCGCGCTCGATGCGCTGGCACTCGTGCAGCAGGTCCAGCGGCTGGAGCCCGGTCTCCAGGCAGAGCACCTGGTTGAGGAACGCGTCCTGGCCCTCGAGGTCCTGCGGCGCCGTCTCGTACAGCCGGGACGCGGCGACGACCACGGTGCCGGGCAGCGCCGAGAGCGCTTCGCGCGCGGCGGCCAGGTACCCGGCCCGGTCGCCGCGGTTGGAGCCGAGCGAGACGAACGCCCGCTTGCCCGAGGCCCCGGTCAAGAGGTGCGTACCACCTCGACGCGCGCCGCGTGCACGGGCAGCGCCACGGGCGGCGCGATCTTGCTGACGGCCACCTCGACGAGTCACTGGGTCGAACTCGTCCCAGAGGCCGTCGCAGAGCACGGTGGCGAGCCGCTCGAGCAACTTGAACTCGCCGCCCTCCACCACGCCGCGCACGTAGTTGACGATCTGGCTGTAGTTGACGGTGTCCTCGAGCTCGTCGCTCTGGCCGGCGCCGCGCGGCTGCGGATCGAGGCGCACGTCGATGGAGAGCGTCTGGCCGATGGCCCGCTCCTGGGCGGTGACGCCGCAGCGCCCGCGCAGCTCGATGCCGTTGAGGACGATGGACAGGCTTCGCGTCATGGTGCGGTCTCCTTGCCGATCAGGGGGCGACGACGCCCTCGCGCACCGCGAGGGCTACGCGCAGCGCCTCAAAGTTGGGTTTGACGTCGTGGACGCGGAAGATGTGCGCCCCGGCGAGGTAGCCGATGACGGTGGTCGCCACCGTCCCGGTGGCGCGGCCGGACGGCTCCGCGCCCAGGATCGCCCCGAGGAACCGCTTGCGGGAGGCGCCGAGCAGGACGGGACGGCCGAGCGCGGTGAACCGGTGCAGACCGTCGAGCAGCGCCAGGTTGTGCGCCACGGTCTTGCCGAACCCGATGCCGGGGTCGATCATGACCTGCTCCTCGCGCACGCCGCGGGCCAGCGCGAACGCCAGGCGCGCCTCGAGGAACGCGAGGACCTCGTCCACCACGTCGTCGTACCGGGGGTCCTCCTGCATGGTCTTGGGCATGCCCTGCATGTGCATGAGGCAGACCGGCGCGCCGGACTCGGCCACCACGTCCACCATCTCCTCGTCGTAGCGGAACGCGCTCACGTCGTTCAGCATGGTCGCGCCGGACGCGAGCGCGCGCCGGGCGACCTCGGCCTTCATCGTGTCGACGGAGATGGGGACCCCGACGCTGCCGGCGAGCGCCTCGACCACCGGCAGCACGCGGCGCAGCTCCTCGTCCAGGGTGACCAGCTCGGAGCCCGGCCGCGTGGACTCGCCGCCGATGTCGATGACCGCGGCGCCCTCACGCACCAGCGTGAGGGCCTGCTCCAGGGCGGCGTCGGCGGCGAAGAACTGCCCGCCGTCCGAGAACGAGTCGGGCGTGACGTTGACGATCCCCATGACCGCCGGGAACTGCAGCTCGAGCGCGAAGGTCGGCGCGGCCGGCATGGCGCGCGCCGTCAGCGCGGTGCGTTGATGAGGGCGAACACCTCGGCCCTGGTAGCCTCGTTACTCTGGATGAGGCCGCGCACGGCGCTGGTGACCGTCTTGGCGCCCGGCGTGCGCACGCCGCGCATGCTCATGCACAGGTGCTCGGCCTCGATGAGCACGGCCGCGCCGGTGGGCAGGAGCGCGGTCTCGATGGCGTCGGCGACCTCACTCGTGATGCGCTCCTGGAGCTGCGGGCGGGCCGCCACCTGGCGCACCACACGGGCGAGCTTGCTCAGCCCGGCGATGTGCCCGTGGTCGCTGGGGATGTACGCCACGTGCGCAACGCCGTGGAACGGCAGCAGGTGATGCTCGCAGATCGAGTAGAAGTCGATGTCCCGGATGAGCACCATCTCTCGATGGTGGTCGCCCGGGATGGCCGTGAGCAACTCCGCCGGGTCGGGCGCGCCGATACCCGCGAAGATGTCGTCGTACATGTCGGCCACGCGCTGCGGCGTCTTCTGCAGCCCCGGGCGCTCCGGGTCTTCGCCGATACCCTCGAGGATGAGGCGTACCCCGGTCTTGATCTTGTCGTGGTCCACGTGGGCGTCAGCAGGCGCCGGGGAGAGCGATCACGTCGCCTCCGGGTTGACGGGGTTCACGTGGGCGGGCTTGGGCACCGGCGGCTGCTTGACGCGCTGGCGCTTCTCGGGCTCCGGCGGGCCGGACCGGCGCCGGCGCTCCTTCTCGTCGCGCTCGCGGAAGACCTCGTCCTCAGGCAATCCGTCGACCAGTGCCTGGAACTCATGCGCCTCGATGGTCTCCCGGACGATGAGGATCTTGCTGATCCCGTCGAGCAGGTGACGCTTTTCGCTGAGGAGGTCCTTGGCGCGCTGGTGCGCCTCCTCGATGATGCGGCGGATCTCGTCGTCGATCTGACGGGCGATCTCCTCCGAGTAGTCGGCCTGCTGCTGGAACTCGCGTCCCAGGAACGGCATGGACTGGTCGTGCCCCAGCGTCCGCGGGCCGAGCTCTTCGCTCATGCCGTAGCGCATGATCATCTGCTTGGCGGTCGCCGTCGCCTTCTCGAGGTCGTTGGCGGCGCCGGTGGTGATCTCGCCGAAGACGACTTCTTCCGCGGCGCGCCCGCCGAGCGTCATGGAGAGCGTGTCCATGAGCTCCTGCTTGGTGGTCAGGAACTTGTCCTCGGTCGGCAGCGAGATGGTGTAGCCCAGCGCCTGGCCGCGGCTGACGACGGAGATCTTGTGCACCGGATCCGTGTACTCGAGGAAGTGCCCGACCAGAGCGTGGCCCATCTCGTGGTAGGCGGTGATCGCCTTCTCTTTCTCGCTGATGATGCGCGTCTTCTTCTCGGGGCCGGCGAGCACGCGCATGATGCCCTCTTCGAGCTCGGTCGTCGTGATGAGCTTGTTGCCGTGCCGAGCCGCGAGCAGGGCCGCCTCGTTCACCAGGTTGGCGAGATCGGCCCCGGTGAAGCCCGGCGTCTGGGCGGCGAGCGCGTCGAGGTCGATGTCCTTGTCGATCGGCTTGCCCCGCGTGTGGACCTCGAGGATCATCTTGCGGCCCGGGCGGTCCGGACGGTCGACGACGATCTGGCGGTCGAAGCGGCCCGGGCGCAGCAGCGCCGGGTCGAGGATGTCGGGGCGGTTGGTGGCGGCGATGAGGATGATGTTGTCCTTCATCTCGAAGCCGTCCATCTCGACGAGCAGCTGGTTGAGCGTCTGCTCGCGCTCGTCGTGGCCGCCGCCCATGCCGGCGCCGCGGTGGCGGCCGACGGCGTCGATCTCGTCGACGAAGATGATGCAGGGCGCGTTCTGCTTGGCCTGGTCGAACAGGTCACGCACGCGCGACGCGCCCACGCCGACGAACATCTCGACGAAGTCCGAGCCGCTGATGCTGAAGAACGGGACGCCCGCCTCGCCGGCCACGGCGCGCGCGAGCAGCGTCTTGCCGGTGCCGGGCGGGCCGTACAGCAGGACGCCCTTGGGGATGCGCGCGCCGAGCTGCTGGAACTTCTTGGGGTTCTCGAGGAACTCCTTGATCTCGTGGAGCTCCTCGACCGCCTCGTCGGCCCCGGCGACGTCCTTGAACGTCACCTTGGGCGAGTCGACGCTGACGCGCTTGGCGCGGCTCTTGCCGAAGCTCATGACCTTGGAGCCGCCGCCCTGCATCTGGTTCATGATGAAGAACCAGAAGCCGATGATGAGCAGGATCGGCAGGATGGTGAACAGCGCACTCGTCCACCACGGGCTCTTCGGGCTGGTGGTGTCGAACGGCACGTTGTACTGCTGCAGGAACTCGGTGGTGGCGACCGGATCGGCGTAGGCGACGGTGTACTGCTCCTGCTTGCCGTCGACCGGCTTGAGCGTCACGTCCATGGTCTGGTCCTTGACGTTCATGACCACGGACGCGACGTTGCCGTTGACGACGTCCTGGGTGAAGGACGGCTGGACGTCGGCCGGCTTGGGTGGCGTGACGGTGCCTTCGGAGACCACCACATTGGGAGCGCTCGTCTTGATCTCCTGCGGCTGCAGAGCCTGGTCGGTGATGCCGGTCACGTAGTACTGCAGCCCCCCGACCTCGGTCACCTTGGCCACAGAGGAGTCACCGGAGTCGAAGATGATCGACTTGACCACGGCGTTCTGCAGGTCGCTCTGGAGGACGGTCTGCGTGGTGACGAACGGCGCGGCGTAGATGGCCTTCGGCGTGGTGTTGGCCCTGTTGCCCGAGATGACCCACTCGATGAACATCGCCACGATGATGACGATGAGGATGGGGAACAGGGCGCTACGGATGAATCTGCTCACGGTGACCCTTCTTGATGGGGACTGACGCCGGAGCCTGCATGGCTGTTATGCCTGCAAAACAGACGTCCGGTGAACGTACCATACCCCGCTGATTACAGCAAAGAACCCGCCTCGTCGAGGATCTCGTCCGCCGCTTCCGGGGTGAGGACGCCGATGTAGTCGAGCGTCCGGAAGTGGTCGGCGAGGTCCAGGCCGTACCCGACGACGAACTTGTCGGGAATCTCGAAGCCGACGTACCTGCACGGGATCTCGGTGCGCCGCCGCGAGGGCTTGGTGAGCAGGGCGCAGACCTCCAGCGAGGCCGGCTTGCGGCTGCGCAGGTTCTTGAGCAGGTAGCTCAGGGTGAGACCCGAGTCGATGATGTCCTCCACGATGAGGACGTCCCGCCCGGCGATCTCGAGGTCGAGGTCCTTGAGGATACGCACCACGCCCGAGGAATCGGTGGACGAGCCGTAGCTCGAGACGGCCATGAAGTCGAGCGCCACCGGAAGGTCGACGCGGCGGGCCAGGTCGGCCATGAAGAACACGGCGCCTTTGAGCACGCCGACCATGAGGAGCTCTCTGCCCTCGTAGTCGCGGGTGATGTCGGTGGCGAGCTCGTCGATGCGGCGCGCGAGCGTCTCACGGTCGACCAGCACTTCGGCGATCGGCACGTTCACGTTCCCTCCTGGATGACGTGCAGTGTGAAGACTCTACTGTGGGCCACCCGGTAGCCGTGCGCAACCCTGCCCGGGGAGGCCGCGAGCCCGCCGACCCAGGCCGCCGCGCCGTCCACGTCGAGCACGACGGCGTGCGCGCGCAGACCGGCGGGCACGCGGGCCGCGGCGAGGTAGCGGGCGACCGTGGTCTCGCCGCCGAGTCCGGACGGGGCGAAGCGCTCGGCGCGGCGCGGGTGCCGCAAGACCACACGCCGCGGCGCGGACGGCAGGCCGACGAACGCCTCGCCGGCGAGGGCGGCCTCGCGGTCGAAGACCTCGCCGGGCCGCAGCCGGAGCCGCCAGCGCCTACCGCAGAAGGCGAGCGGGAGGCCGGCGTCCCCGGCCTCCTCGAGCTCCTCGCCGGACACTCCGGCCTGCTCGCAGTCGTGCGGCGAGGAGGCGGCGCGCAGGCGCAGTTCGCCGCCGCCGCGGACCGCCTCGAGGCCGCGCCCGAGGTCGACGCGGCCGGCGTCGTCCCGCCGCGTCGCCAGCAGCGAAAGCGCCTCCACGAGACTGCGCCCGACCAGCGCCGACCCGCCCAGCGCGTCGCGCAGCAGGTCGTGCAGCACGAGGGCGCGCACGGCCGGCGTCTCGGCGGCGAGCGCGGCGAGGCTGACGCGCGCGAGTTCGCCCGGGGCGGGCGGCAGGCTCACGCGCGCCCGCGCCGCGACCGTCACCGTCGCGAGCACCTCCGCCTCGCGCGGCGGCCTGCTCGGCCGTGGCCGCCAGCGTCTCGGCCACGCGCGGGTTGAGCGTTTCGAGCAGGGGCAGGACCTCGAGACGCAGCAGGTTGCGAGCGTACAGCGGGGCCGCGTTGGTGACGTCCTCTCCGTACTCCACGCCGGCGAGCCGGCAGTACTCCCGGATCTCCGTCGCGCCGGCGCAGAGCAGCGGCCGGGCGAGGTCGCCGTCCCGTACCCGCATGCCCACGAGGCCGCGCGGTGAGGCGTACTTGACCAGGCGGTACAGCACCGTCTCCGCCTGGTCGTCGCGGTTGTGCGCGGTGACCACCACGTCGTAGCGGTGCTCGGCCGCCAGCTGCCGCGCACGCCCGTAGCGGACGTCGCGGGCGCGCGCCTGGAAGTCAGGGCCGGAGAGGGCGCCGCGCAGCAGCTCCACGTGCAGCGGCACGCCCGCGCCGGCGCAGGCACGCTCCACGATGCGCCGGTCGCGGTCCGAGTCCGCGCCGCGCAGCCCGTAGTCCACGTGCAGCGCGGCCAGCTGCAGACCGAGCCCGAGCCGGCGGTCGGCGGCGCTGCAGCAGGGAGAGCAGGGCCATGGAGTCGGCCCCTCCCGAGAGCAGCAGCAGCGCCCGCTCGCCGGCGCGCACCGCCTCGGTGCGCGCGAGCGTGTCGCTCACGCGGCGTTCAAGGCGGAGGCAGGCGGCGGGGAGACGCGTCATGGGACGCTCAGGCGGAGAAGGTGCGGTGCGTGAGTGCCCCGGCATGACGCGACGCGCGGCAGGGAGCTTCGCTCCCGCCGGGCGGCGTGGTGGCGACGAGCAGCAGGGACATGCGACCTCCTTGCGGCGGGCCCGGCGGTGTGCGCCGGGCGCGCTGCGAGCATAACAGAGGCCGGGGCGCCGGCCGGCCGCCACAGGCGGCTCGCCGGCGCCCCGGCCCGGGAAGAGCGCGGCGGTCAGGCCGGGGCGTCCTCCGTCGACTCGCCGGGGCCCTCCACCTTGTCGCGCTGGTCCGCCCTGATCTCGAGCAGGTAGCGGTACAGCAGTCCTCCGGCGATCCCGCCGATGATCGGGAACACGATGAACACCCAGAGCTGGCTGAGCGCCCAGCCGCCGACGAACAGTGCCGGGGCGAGCGAGCGAGCCGGGTTCACCGAGGTGTTGTCCACCGGGATGGCGATCAGGTGGATGAGCGTCAGCGTGAGTCCGATGGCCAGCGGCGCGAGCCCCACGGGCGCGCGCCGGTCTGTGACTCCGTGGATGACGAGCACGAACATGAGCGTGAGCAGGATCTCGATGACGATCGCGGCCGTCAGGCTGTAGCCGGCCGGCGAGTGGGCGCCGTAGCCGTTGGCGGCGAATCCGTCGGACAGGCTGAAGCCTGCCTTGCCGCTCGCGATCACGTACAGCACGGCGCTCGCGCAGATGGCGCCGATCACCTGGGCGACCAGGTAGATCGCGACCTTGCCACCCGGGAACCGGCCACCCGCCCAGAGACCGATGGTGATCGCCGGATTGAAGTGCGCCCCGGAGATGTGGCCGACGGCGTAAGCCATGGTGACCACCGTGAGCCCGAACGCGAGCGCGACGCCGAGCCAGCCGATACCGCTGTTGCCCACTGAGGCGGCAAGCACCGCGGCGCCGGTACCCCCGAAGACGAGCCAGAAGGTGCCGAAGAATTCGGCGACCGCGGCTTTGCCTGTGTTCATTTGCCCTCCCACCACTTCTTGACGTTGCCTACTATCAAAACGGTGTGGTACCCCTCCGGACGCGATTCACAACGCACGGCTCGCGAGATGAGACGGCGGCATCCACGCGACAGGGGTCCGGGCAACAAAAAAGGCGCCCGAACGGGCGCCCAGGAAGGTGATGGTAGCGGGGGCAGGATTCGAACCTGCGACCTTCGGGTTATGAGCCCGACGAGCTACCGGACTGCTCCACCCCGCGACGTTGGACTAGGGATTGTATACGAAAGATCGCCGGATTGTAAAGTACGCGGCAGGGACCCGCCTCAGGCGCGGCGTAAAGGGCAGGCGGGATGTTCCGATACACTTCTTTGATGATGGCCGGGCTCAGGGAAACAGGCATGGGACACTCGACGCGGCACGCGGCGCTCGCCGCGGGCCTCGCCGCGGCCGTACTCGCCGTCGTGCTGCTGGGCGCGGCCCTCGCGCCCGCCGGCGCGCCGGCCTCCCCCTCCCTCGACGACCTGCAGGCGCGGGCGCGCGACGTGCGCCGCGAGGTCGCGCGCCTCGACCACCGCGCCGGGGTGCTCACCGAGAAGTACGACACGGCCCGCAGCGCCCTGGACGCCGTCAACGTGCGCCTGCAGGAGGCGCGCCGCGACCTGGAGCGCGTGCAGACCGAACTGGACGTCGCCCAGGCCCAGCGCAGCGAGCGGCTCTCCGCGATGTACAAGAGCGGGGGCTACGGCGTGCTCGATGTGCTCTTCACCCTCCAGGACCTCGGAGAGGCCGACACCCAGCTGGGCTACTTCCGCTCCATCGACGAGGCCGACCAGGCGACGGTGAGCAGGGTCGCCGCCATGGAGAAGCAGGTCCAGCGGCTCACCCGGCAGATGGACCGCGACCGCGCCGACGCGCTGCAGCGGGAGATGGAGCTGCGCGACCAGCAGGCGGCGATCGAGGACGAGCTCGCCGCCCGCGAGCAGTTGCTCACCGATCTGGATGCCCGGGTCAAGAAGATGCTGGCGCGGCAGGCCGTCCTCGAAGAGAAGGCGGCCGCGCGCCTCGCCAGGGCTGCCGGCGTGGAGACTGGCACCATCCACGGCACGCCGGCCCAGGTCGCCGTGGTCAAGGAGACGATGAAGTACCTCGGCATCCCCTACGTGTGGGCCGGCGCCACCCCGGGGGGAGGGTTCGACTGCTCCGGCCTCGTCCTCTACGTGTACGCCAAGTTCGGCATCCAGTTCCCCCACGGCGCCACCATGCAGGCGCACATGGGTCATCAGGTGCCGCTCTCGCAGGCCCAGCCCGCCGACCTGGTGTTCTTCGGGTACCCGGCCTTCTACCACCACGTCGGCATCTACATCGGCAACGGGCTGTTCATCGAGGCGCCGCACACCGGCGACGTGGTCAAGGTCAGCCGGCTGGCCGGCCGCGGCTGCTCGCTCATCTGTCGGTACCCGGTGCGGCTGCCCTGACCCGCGCCCGGCCGGCGCGGCCGGCGCGGCCGGTGGACTGGTCGCCGGGCGGCGCGACGGGGTACACTCCGGGCATGCCTTGGTACGTGGTCCTCATCATCGCCCTCGCGAGCATCGCCTTCGTGCTCGCCGTGCTGGTCCAGGTCGGCCTCAAAGCCTGGCGCCTCTTCAAGCACGCGGCCGCCGTCGAGGGGCGGCTCACGCCGCTGGTCGACGGCCTCACCCGCCGCGGCGACGAGATCACCGCGGCGGTGGACCGGCTCACGGAGGACGGCGAGCAGCTCAACGCCAGCCTGCAGCGCCTGCAGCGCTCGCTGGCCCGGCTGCAGGTCATCGCCACGACGTTCAACGAGGCGCTGCGCCCGTACTACCTCATCTCGGGGTGGCTCTCGGGCGAGCGCGAGTGGCGCGGCCTGGGCATCTGAGCAGCCGACACTCGAGGCGGACGGCGCTGCCGCTCCCGCCCGGACGCGGATGGGCCCGGGACTCTCTCGCGAGCGTCCCGGGCCCATCCGCGTCCGCCGTCCCCCTCGGCGATCGCCGAGGGGCGGCGGGTCTGCTCAGGCCTCCAGCGGCGGCAGCTCGCCCCAGCCGCGCAGCTTGTAATACTCGCCGAGCATGTACGTCATCTCGCCCTGCGGGAACGTGAGCGCCTCCTCGTCCTCCATGGGCTTCTCGGTGACCCAGTCCGGGAGCTTCTCGGTCTCGCGTCCGATGCCCCGCGCCGCGTTGAACTCGTGCGTCATCGTGATGATGCGGTTGGCGATGCGGTGCAGGTCGTCCGCGGTGTAGTCGGTGCCGATGACGGCGTTGACCACGGCGGTGATGTACGGCCACTGCACCAGGTCGCGGTAGAAGCGGCAGTAGACGAGCGTGTCCATGATGGTGAGGCGGTCCTCCCAGTCCACGTAGACGGGAGCCTTGTCCGCGACCTCGCCGTAGGTGGTGACGCCCATGAGCTCGGGCTTGTACATGGTGGCGCGCAGGTGGCAGGCGCCGCGCGCGGTGGTCGCGAAGCCGAGGCCCATGCCCTTCATCTTGCGCGGCTCGTAGCCGGGAGGCGCCATGCCTTTGGCGTGCACCGCGACGTCCTCGAGGCCGTATTCTTCGGCGACCGCCACGACGCCCTCGGCGAACAGGTCGCCGATGCCTTCGCGCAGGCAGATCTTCTCGAGGAACGCGCCGACGCCGACCGGGTCGTTCCACGTGAGCTTCTCGTCGATGAGCCCGCGCTCGGCGCACTCGATGCCGAGGGCGGCGAGGTTGCCGGCGTCCATGGTGTCGACGCCCAGCCGGTCGCAGATGTCGTTGAGCCACATGAGCTCGGCGAAGTCGTCGATCTCGCAGAGGCCGCCGAAGACGTAGGCGGTCTCGTACTCGGGGCCCTCGCACACGAGGCCCTTGTGGCGCCCCTCGAACACCGTGTTGCGCTTGACGCACTTGAACACGCAGGGCGGGCAGGTCTGGTTGACGGTGCCGTGCTCCGCGAGCATGGTCTCGACCGTGATGCGCTCGAAGTTCTCCATCCTGCCCTTGCGCCAGTAGCGCGTGGGGAACGCGTTGGCCCCGTTCATGATGCGCACCATGTTGAGCGTGCCGCCGCGCTGGTAGGCGGCGACGCCCGCGTCGTCCTTGGTGCGTTCGATGAGGTCGCGCACGACCGCCTTGAAGTCGTCCGGCCGCGCGACCTCGACCTTCTTGTCTCCGTGCCAGACGAGACCCTTGAGGTTCTTGGAGCCGTACACCGCGCCCGGGCCGCCGCGGCCGAGCTGGTGCCAGTAGTTGTTGTTGACGCAGGCGAAGCGCACCAGCTTCTCGCCCGCCGGTCCGATGACGCAGGCCTGGGCCTTGTTGTGCTCGGTGCGCGCCAGGATCTCGTCCTCGGCCTTGAAGGCGTCCATGCCCCACAGGTCGGAGGCGTCGTGGAACTGCGCGCCCTGCTCGCTGATCTCGAGGTAGACGGGCGCGTCGGCCTTGCCCTCGACGATGACCACCTTGTAGCCGGTCTTCGCGAACTGGGGCGTGAGGTTGCCGCCCGAGTAGCACTCGCCGTAGCCGCCGGTGAGCGGCGAGGCGAAGTAGAGGGCGTAGCGGTTGCTGCCGAGCATCGTGGTGCCGCCCATGGGCCCGACCACGAAGATCAGCTTGTTCTCGGGGCTCAGCGGCTCTACCTCAGGGCCCACCTCCTGCATGAGATAGTGCGTGCCGATGCCCTTGCCGCCGATGAGCTCCTTGATGAGCTCGGGCGGCACGGTGTCTTCTGAAGTCGTGCGCGTGGTGAGGTCGATGCGTAGCAGGTCGCCCATTCAGTCGCTCCTTCTGTGCCGTGAGATCCCCCGGCTCATCCTCCCGCTGCACCCGCGGCCACCCCTGGTCGGCGGAGCCCGTTCGCGGCGAGGCGCCTGGAGAGGCGCCCCGAACGGAAGGAGCCGCGCCCGGACGGTGTCCGAGCGCGGCTCCATTCAATCAGTTGCCGCTCTCAGCGGCCAGTGGCCGCAGCGGAGCGCAAAGCAGTCTCAGGCGAGCACTTTGTCCAGCGGCGTGTACTTCATCTTGTGGGCCTCGGCCACCGACGGGATGGTGAGCTTGCCACGGTAGACGTTGACGCCCAGGGCCAGGGCGGCGTCGTCCTTGACGGCCTGCTCGAAGCCCTTGTTGGCGATCGCGAGGCCGTACGGCAGGGTGGCGCCGGAGAGGGCCATGGTGGAGGTGCGAGCCACGGCGCCCGGCATGTTGGCGACGCAGTAGTGGATCACGTCGTTGACGACGTACGTGGGCTCGGTGTGCGTGGTCGGCTTGGAGGTCTCGAAGCAGCCGCCCTGGTCGATGGCGACGTCGACGAGCACGGAACCCGGCATCATGCCCTTGAGCATGGCCTTGGTGACGAGGTGAGGAGCCTGGGCGCCGCCGGGGAGCAGCACGCCGCCGACCACGATGTCGGCGTCGGCGATCTGCTCTTCGATGGCGGCAGCGGTGGAGAGCACGGTCTCGATGGCGCCGCCGAAGACGTCGTCGAGGTAGGTGAGGCGAGGAGCGTAGCTGTCCATGACGACCGTGCGCGCGCCCATGCCCACGGCTACCTTGGCGGCGTTGGTGCCCACCGTGCCGCCGCCGATGATGACGACCTTGCCCTTGTGGACGCCGGTCACGCCGCCGAGCAGCATGCCGCGGCCGCCGTTGTTCTTCTGCAGATGCGTGGCGCCGGCCTGGATGGCCAGCTTGCCGGCGACCTCGCTCATCGGGAAGAGGAGCGGGTGCGCGCCGTTGGGGAGCTCGACGGTCTCGAACGCGATCCCGCGGATGTCGGCCTTGAGCATGCCCTTGGTGAGGTCCTTGGCGTACGCGGCTGCCAGGTGGAGGTAGGTGTACAGGATCTGGCCCGGCTTGAACTTGCCGTACTCCTCGGGCAGGGGCTCCTTGACCTTGTAGATCATGTCGGCTTTGGCCCAGACCTCGTCCACGGGGGCGAGCGTCGCGCCGGCGGCCTTGTACTCCTTGTCGGCGAAGCCCGAACCCACGCCCGCGCCGGCCTCGACGATGACCTTGTGGCCGGCGGCCACGAAGTCCTTGACCGCGTTCGGCGTCATACCGACCCGGTATTCCTCGTTCTTGATCTCCTTGGGACAACCGACGATCATGACTCCTCCTCGCTTCCTCATCTGCCTGGTGGACCGCATGCTCGGATGTGCACATTCCTGTGCACGGTTCGGCAGTCTACCAACAACAGAGCGCGCATAAAAGCCCAAAACGCAAAAGAACCGCCCACTTCTGAACTACCGCCGGAGCCGCGCTCTGGACCATACCAGCCGCTCTCGGCTATCGTAGCGGCGAGGTCGCGGGAGGGAGAGCAGGTGCAGACGGAGAGGGGCGTCCACGAGAACGTCGCGGCCATCGCCGCGCCGCTCGGAGGCGCCGTGGGGGTGGCCGCGCGCAACCTGGCGAGCAGCGCCGAGGTGTACGTCAACGCGGACGAGCTCTTCCCCATGGCGAGCTGCTTCAAGATCCCGGTGATGGTCGAGCTGCTGCGCCAGGTCGACGCGGGCGTGTTGCGCCTCGACGACCGCCTCACGCTCACCGAGGGGGACAAGAGCCCGGGCAGCACGCTGATCCACTGCCACGAGGGCTTGCGGCCGAGCGTGCGTGACCTGCTCTACCTCATGATCACGCTGAGCGACAACACGGCCACCGACATGCTCTGGAGGCTGGTGGGCCTCGCCTCCGTCAACGAGACGATGCGCCGCCTCGGCCTCGAGACGATCGACTGCTCCATGCCCAACCGCGAGTACTTCCTCATCGGGTGCGGGGCCGGCGAGGAGTGGGCCGGCCTGGGCGGGCCGCAGACCGTGGCCCGCTGGCGGGAGCTCGAGGAGCGCGGCGCGCGCGAGGAGGCGTTCCGCCGCGTGCTCGAGGAGAACGCGCGGCTGAGCGGCGCGGAGTTCCTGCACCTGTACGAGCGCCGCTGGGGACGCGACGAGTCGCTCGACGTACGAGGACTCGTTCGCCGTGGACCAGGCGCTCGACAACAGGGGGTCCCCTCGCGACATGGCCGAGCTGCTGGCGATGATCGCCCAGAACCGCTGCGCCTCGGCGCCCTCCTGCCGTCTGATGGTGGAGGTGCTGGCGCGCCAGGAGTGGCGGGAGAAGATCCCCGCAGGGTTGCCGGACGGGACCCTCGTGGCCAACAAGACCGGCGGCGTGAGCGGCACGAGCAACGACGCCGCGATCGTCTACACTCCCGGGGGGGCACCTATGGTCATGGTCGTCTACTTGAAAGGCCTGGGCTGCGAGGCCAAGGCGCAGGCGTCCGCGGCCATCGCGGAGATCGCCGGCGTGCTGTACGAGCACCTGGGAGAGCCGGCGTGAACGTCGCCGGCGCCAGACTGCTGGTGGTCGGCGGGGTGCGCCGCCTGGGACGCGCCGTGGCGCTCGACCTCGCCGGGAGCGGCGCCGCACTCGCCGTCTCCACGCGCGCCTGGACGGAAGAGGCCGGCGCGCAGGCTGAGGCGCTGCTCGCGGCGGGAGCGCCCTCCGCCTTCGTGGTGGAGGGCGACGTGCGCACCGCCGCCGGCGCGGCGGGCCTCGTGGCCGCCGCCGCGGAGGCGCTCGGCGGCCTGGACGGCCTCGTCTACGCGGCCAGCGGGCCGTTCGTGCCCAAGCAGCCGCAGCAGATCGACGAGGCCTCCTGGGACGCCTCGCTGGACACCATCGCCAAAGGCTTCTTCTTCAGCGCCGTCGCCGCCCACGAGCGGCTGACCACCGGCGGCGCCATCGTGGTCCTCACCGACTATCTGGGCCTGCAGCCCTGGGCCACCTTCGCCGCGCACAGCGCCGCCAAGGCGGCCCAGATCCACCTGGTCAGGATCCTCGCCCGGGCGTGGGCCCCGGACCTGGTGCGCGTGTGCGGGGTGGCGCCCGGGCCGGTGGACCTGGACGACGACGAGCACCGGGACGCCACGCTGCGCGCCGCGGCCCGGGTGGCCGCCGAGCGGCTCGTCGCCCCCGGCGACATCGGGGCGGCCGTCCGCTTCTGCCTGGAGACGGACGGCCTCACGGGAGTCGACATCGCCGTCGACAACGGCTCGCTGGTGATGTCCTGAACCGACGCGCCCGCGCGTGCGAGAGGTCGTGAGGGCGAGGTCCGGCGGACGGCCCGGCGGTCGCGGAGGGTCAGGCCGGGGAGGGCTTGCCCTTCTTCGACTGGTCGATGAGCTCCTTGGCCTTGAGCGCCAGCCAGAACTCCATGCGGTCCTGCGACTGGTCGAGGTCGCGACCGGTGATCTCCTCCACGCGCTTCATGCGGTAGCGCAGCGTGTGACGGTGGACGTACAGCTTCTCCGCCGCGTCGCCCCAGTGGCCGTTGGCCTCGAGGAAGCAGGCGAGGCTCTTGACCAGGTCGCTCGAGTTCTGCTCGTCGTACTCCTGGAGCTTGCCGAGCACGCTGTCGTAGAAGACCTCCAGCGAGAGCGTGTCCTGCAGCCCGAGCAGGAGGCCGTAGGAGCCGAGGTCGTCGAAGCTCGCGATGACCCTGGGCTCGCCCTTGAGCTTGCGGATCTTGATGGCGTAGCTGGCCTCGTAGTAGCTCTGGCGCAGGTCGGTGAGCTGGCGGTGCGGCCGGCCGATGCCGAGGCTGACGGAGATCTCGGGCAGCATCTCGGCGATGACCGCCTGCAGCTCCCCGGCGAGGCCGATGATCTCGCGCGCGTCCATCTTGCCCGGCTGCACGAGCACCACCACCGAATCGCTGCGCGACGCGCTGATGCCCAAGAGGTCGCGCCTGGCCATGAACTCGTCCACGGTCCAGTGCAGCCGTTCCTTGACGTCCTGCTGGGCCACCGCGGCGCCGCCGTCGCCCTCCGCCTCGTCGATGTCGACGAGCACGATGAGGTGCGGCGACTGCGGGTCGAGCCCGAAGAAGGCGAGCCGCCGCGCGATCTCCTCCTCGTAGAGGTCGCTGGCGATGAGCTCGTCGAAGAAGTCGCCGGCCAGCCGCTTCTCGGTCTCGGCGACCGCCTTCTTCTTGACGAGCTCGAGCGCGGTGACGGTGACGACGTTGTGCAGGATGATGCGGTCGTACTCGCTGAAGTCGCCGCTGTCCTTGACCGCCGCGAGGAACGCCCCGATGCGGTGCGACGCGACCACGGGATACACCTGCACGCCCGAGCCGACGCCCTCCATGCTGAGGGCGAAGTTCTGGCGGTCGGCGCGGCGCTCGCTGATCATGCCCCACAGGTCGGCGATGAGCTCCGCGCCCAGGTGGCGGCGGTACGCCGCCTCGCAGAGCACGACGCCGTGGAAGTCGAAGAGCACGGCGGAGCAGCCCACGAGGGCCGAGAGCGTGGACAGGATGGCCTCGAGGCCCTTCTCCTCCAGCACGATCTTGGTGAGCTTCTCGTGCACGGCCAGGCTGCGCTGCAGCAGGGAGTACTGCTCGTTGACGATCTTGCTCGCCACAGCCTCGGTGATGGCGATGAACGGCACGTGGTAGGGCACCTCGAACAGCGGGAAGTCGTACTCCTGCGCCACGCTGACCAGCGCGGGCGGCACCTTGTCGTAGCTGAAGCCGGTGCCGAACCCGAGCCCGGAGATGTTGTGGTCGATGAGCCGCTTGATCTGCGCGACCTGCTGCTCCTCGCCGCCCACGAAGCTGTAGCCGGTGGTGAGCAGGAGCTCGCCGCCCTTGAGCCACCTGGTCGGGTCGGGCACCTCGCTGATGTGCACCCAGCGGACCGGGTTGCTGGTGGACTTGCCCCCGGCGAGGAGCTTGAGGTTGAGCTCCGGGATCTCGAGGATGTCCTGTACCGTGATCATCGCCGCGATTCTACACGATGTCCAAATCCAGAGGGAAGACGCCACTCGTTCTGGATGGGGGCGGTTTGTACATGCTGGCGGGGCCCGGGCGGGCCGCGGGTCAGGAGCGCTTGAGCACGCGGCCCGGCAGCTCGCCGGTGATCTCGCCTTCGTCGAGCACCGGCGTCCCGTTGACGAGCACGAGGTCGATGCCCTCCGGCGAGGCGTGCGGGATGTTCTCGAACGGGAACGCGTGCGGGAACAGGTTCGTGGCGCGGTCGCGCACGCGCTCGAGGTCGAGGACGACGAGGTCCGCCTTGAGGCCCGGGCGCAGCACGCCGCGGTCGGACAGGCCGAAGCGCTGCGCCGGGAAGGAGGTCATCTTGCGCACCGCCTCCTCGAGGCGCAGCACCGGCTCCTCGCGCACGTAGCGCTCGAGCACGCCCGGGTACTCACCGTAGCTGCACGGCCAGTACACGGAGGCGTCGTCGAGCTCCTCGGCCGGCTGCATGACGAGCCCGTCCGAGGAGACCATGGCGATCGGGCTCCGCAGCAGGGCGCGGATGTTCCGCTCTTCGATGTAGTCGAAGAGCCCGACGATGTCGTCGTCCTCCTCGACGATGAGGTCGAGGAAGGTGTCCCACGGGTCGGCGCCGCGCTCCGCGGCGACGTCGGCGATCGAGCGGCCGCGCAGCCCCGGGTGGCGGCCGGCGTGGAACACCACGATGCGGTCGAAGCGGCCGTGCCGCACCAGGCCCGCATAGCCGGCGCCGGGCAGGGTGTCCTCCAGCACCTCCCGGTGCAGGGCCTCGCGCGCCTCGCGGTCCGAGAGCAGACGGATGAGCGCGTCGTGGTCGAGGTCGAGCACCGGCTGCGGCAGCGCCCGCGAGAGGCGCGGCGCGAGGTCGGTGTGCACGTCGTTGTCGGTGGTCGCGTCCAGGCCGCCGCGGCGCGCCTCCTCGATGAGCTCGAGGTTGGCCTCGGCGTCCTCCGGCGCGCCCCATTTGGGCGCGTTGTGCGACACCTCCACCGGGCACCCCGCCGCGCGCCCCAGCTCGAGCGCCTCGGCCACGGCCTGCAGGATCGTCTCGCGCTCGCCGCGCACGTGCGAGGTGTAGATGCCGTGGTGGCGGGCGACCACGCGGCAGAGCCGCAGGAGCTCCTCGGTGGTCGCGAAGCAGCCGGGCGGGTAGACGAGCCCGCTGGACATGCCGTGCGCGCCGGCGCGCAGGCTCGCGTCCAGCAGGCGCTCCATGCGCGCCAGTTCGCGCTCGGTGACCGCGCGCTCGGCGAAGCCGGCCACGGCGAGGCGCAGCGCGCCGTGGCCGACGAGGGGCGCGATGTTGATCGCGTGGCCCTCGCGGCGGACGGCCGCCAGGTACTGGCCGAACGTGCGCCAGTCCCAGGCCACGCGCTCCAGACCCCACGCGTAGTGCGCCCAGTTGTGCACCGCGTCGACCCTGTGCTGTTCGGTGAGCGGCGCGGCCGACATGCCGCAGTTGCCGGTGACGTGGGTGGTCACGCCCTGGCGCACCGCCGTCTCGGCCCGCGGGTGCAGGAGGATGGTGAGGTCCGAGTGGGTGTGCGGGTCGATGAACCCCGGCGTGACGTAGCGGTCGCCGGCGTCGACGACGCGCCGCCCGCGCAGCGTGCCCGGCGCGCCGATCGCGGCGATGCGGTCGCCGGAGACGGCGACGTCGCCGCGGAACCACGGGTTGCCGCAGCCGTCGACGACGCGCCCGCCGGCCACGACCAGCTCCGTGCACGGTCACGTCTCCCCCATCTCGAACACCTGGTACGCGTTCTCGCACGGCGGTCCCGCGCAGGCGTACATGCGCCGCTCGTCGAGGTCGCAGATGATGCTGCCCACGGTCATGCCTTGATCGGCGGGAGACGTGCCCGGCAGCGGATGACCGCAGATGGCCTCCTCGGGTGACGGCTCGTGCGTGCGCAGCACGCGGGCGACGAGGTCCACCGGGTCGCCGCCCGCGGCGAGACCCTCGGCCAGCAGGCGTTCGGCGGTCGAGAGACGGACTTCGGACTCCCCGCCGCCGTAGCCCTCGTACGGTTGCATCTCGGGAGAGACGTAGTGGTTGGTGTGGGCCATGAAGCCCGCCGCCGTGTGGTCGGCGTGCGCGTGCGCGGTGGCCGAGGTCTCGACGTCCCAGAGCCGCCCGCTCGGTGTCCGCGAAGAACTGGTTGGTGCCGCGGGCGCGGTCGGCCAGGAGCCCGCGGTCGCGCGCCTCTTCCAGGGTCCGCGCCTCGAGCGTCGACCGGCGCACGAACACGTTGGGCACGCCCACCCGGTTGTCCGTGGAGTGGACGGAGTTGCTGACGTTGCCCACGCCGTGGCTGTTCATGCCGAGCATGAGCAGGTACGGCGCGCCGGCCAGGCCCATGACGCGGGTGCCGTCCGGGACCGTGAGGTCGAAGAGCACGTTGTTGACGGCGTCGATGACGTACCAGTCCATGTTGTGACCGACGACGTGACGGCCGTCCATGGCGACCGCGACTGCCGTGCAGTGGTCGCCGGAGTGTGGCGAGCGCCCCTCCGCCGGCGCGTGGGGTTCGTCGGCCGTGAACTCCTCGCCGCAATTGAGCACGAGCAGCTGCGAGAACGGCACGCCGGAGCCCTCCGCGAGCCCCTCGAGCTCGGCCACGTACTGCGGCAGCCGGCGGCGCGCGTGCTCGGCGAACGCCGGCGCGCGCCGCTCGGCCTCGGCGAACGTCAGCCGGCCGCCGGTGAGCGCGGGGAAGTTGTCGCGGAAGAAGGCGACCGACGCCAGCACCTGGTCGCGCGCGGACTCGCCGACCGCGCGGCCGAGCTCGCGGTAGCTGCCCCTCGCCTGGACGTGGACGAATGGAATGATCGGCGAAGCCGGATCATCGTGCGGGCCGTCGGAGGAGGACCGGACCATCGCCATCACGCGTCTACAGCCCGAGGGCCCGGCGGGGGTCGGGATGCCCCGTCACGCCGATCTCCGCGGCGCACCGGTCGATGAGCCGGACGAGCTCGTCCAGCACGTCGTCCGGCAGCCCGACCGGCTCGCGGTCGACCAGCTCCGCGACCTTGTCCGAGGCCAGGTCGACGAGCCCGGCGCGGCCGGCCGAGAGCCAGTCGCCGAGCCCGCCGCGGTAGCTGAGCAGCGGGCTCACGAAGTCGGAGCGGATGTAGCGGCGCGTGTGCTTGGTGCCCAGGAACCCCCGTCCGGAGAGCACCCCGTCCACCATCGCCTCGATGTCCAGCGCGTCCTGGTCCCAGGGGCGAGGCGTGAGCGCGTACAGCGCGTTGTTGAGCACCTCGTCGTCGACGACCAGCACCTCCAGGCAGCTGGCGACCCCGGCCTGGATCTCGCCGATGCCGCTGAGCAGGCGCGGCCGCGCCGCGAGCCCGAGCAGCGCGTTGACCGCGCGCTCGTAGCCGAACTGCGTGTCCATGACCTTGCTGTCGCTGCACGGCCCGTAGCAGTCGCAGGCCAGGCCGCAGCGGCGCGCCAGCAAGACCGCGGCCACGGAGCCGACGCCGGTCTCCGGCGTGCCGCTCACGACCACCCCGCTGCGCGGGTCCACGGCGCTGAGCCGCGGCCCGTAGTACACGGGCGTGCCCGGCGCCGCCGTCTGCGTGAGCACGACGCCGGCCAGCACCTCGGCGTGCTGCTGCGCGAGCGCCGCCGAGAGCGAGCCGGGCGCGGTGGTCGCGGCGGCGGGGCACGGGAGGATCTCCACCGCCGCGCCGCCGCGCCGCACCTGCTCCACGAGCGCGTCCGAGACGTCGCCGCCCAGGATGAGCGGGCTGACCGGCGAGAACGCGAGGTCCACGGGGTAGGTGCCGTCACTCCCGTCGGCGCCGGTGACGGCGACCGCCATCTGCTGGAGGTAGAGCGCCTGGAAGGGGTGGGAGATGCCCGGCCCCCCGATGGCCTTGTCGGTCTCGTGGGCGAGCACCAGGTACGAGTACAGCGGCTCCAGCAGGTCGGGCACGTCCTGCGGCTGCCAGAGCGACGTGATCTGCCGCTGGTTGTGCAGCTGGTGCATGACCCGCGTCGCCAGCACCTGGTCGTGGAGCGTCGCGCGCCGGCCGGCCCCGGTGCGGGGGTCGCTGACGTCGCGGGCGCCCCCCATGTTGTGGACGTAGGTCTGCGCCGGGTCGGGGCCCATGGCGAGTGACCGCTCCGGGTCGCGCGCGGCGAGCAGGTACTCGCGCGGGCAGCTCGCCAGCGCCTCGTCGACCACCGCTCGCGGGATCGCCACCCGCTCGCCCGCGGCCTCACAGCCACCGGCGAGGAACAGCTCGCGCGCGACGGAAGACTCCACCCTCACCCCGGCGCGCTCAAGGAGCGTGAGGGCCGCGAGGTGGATGGCCTCGATCGCTTCGTCGGGCCAGAGTGCGCCGAGCTCGGTCATGCGGGTCCCCTCCGTGTCGTCGTCCCAGGTTCGATCTTCGTCACACATCCTCAGTGCTGCGTGGCCGTCGCCTGAGCACGGCGAGGCCGACGGCGGCCAGGGCGACGGCGCCCGCCACCAGGCCCCACACCCAGGCCCTGGACGCCTCCACGGCGGGCTGTGCGGCGCGCACCGGGCGCAACGAGATGTAGCTGGAGCGCAGCTGGTTCCAGAACGGCGCCCCGTCTCCGGCGGGCGCCATGACGTACCCGGCCCAGCGGTCCGCGCGGAACGCCTGCAGGTTCACGTTGTACCAGAGCACGATGTACGGGTCGTCGCGGTACAGCAGCTTCTGCATGGCGTCGACCAGGTCCTTGCGGTGGGCCGTGTCCTCGGGGTGAGCGGGGTCGACCGCCTGCGCCTGCAGCGTGTACAGGCGGTCGTACACCGGGTCGGAGTACTGGCTGTCGCTCCAGCTCATGATCTGGCGCGTGGTGAACGTGCTGAGGATGAAGCTCGGATCGATGTCGCCGCCCCAGCTCCAGACGAACAGGTCGTAGTCGGCGTCGTCGTAGATGCGGTCGCTGAACTCCGCCTCGTCGACGACCTCGAGGCGCAGGTCGATGCCCACGTCCCGGCACCAGCGGACGATCATCCGCGCCGCCTCCTGGTCCGCCGGGTACTCGGTGAGCGCGGTGAGACGGAACGAGAGCTTGTGCCCCGCGGCGTCCTCGCGGATGCCGTCGGCGTCGCGGTCGGCGTAGCCGGCGTCCTCCAGGATCTGCTTGGCGCGCCGGGGGTCGTAGCGGTACGACGCGTCGTCCGGCGCCTCCCAGTGCCAGTCCCCCTGGGCCGGCGAGACCACCGACGCGCCGGGCTCGGCGAGTCCGGCCATGGCCGAGGCGACGATCTTGTCCTTGTCGATGGCCCAGTGCACGGCCCGGCGGACGGAGGCGTCGCGCAGCAGCGGGTCGCCCTTGCTCCGTGGGCTCTGCCAGCAGTTGAAGCCCAGCTCGTGGAACCCCACGGCCGGCGCCGCGACCGTGGTCGTGCCCGTCACCTCGGCGTAGGCCGGCTGCAGGGTGGCCGGGAAGTCGGCCACGGCGTCGAGCTGCCCGGCCCTGTACTCCTCGAGCAGCGAGGACGCGTCGCGGCCCACGACGAACGTGAGCCGCGTCAGCGCCGGAGCCCCGCCCAGCGCCGGCGGATAGGCGGGATTGGGCTCGAGCGTCACCTCCTTGCCCTCCTCCAGGCCGGTGACGCGGAACGGCCCCGACCCGACGAACGGCAGGTTCTCGAAGTCGGCCAGGCGGTCGGGGTCCACCTTCTTCCAGATGTGCTCCGGGCAGGATGGGGATGGCGATGGCCAGCATGTCGGCCTTGGGGCGCCGCGTGACGACGACCACGGTCGTCTCGTCCGGCGCGCGCACCTCGGTGACGCCGCTGAGGTACTGCACGTAGGCCGGCTGCTGCGTGGTGAGCACGAGGTCGTACGTGAAGACCACGTCCGCCGCCGTGAGCGGCACGCCGTCCTGCCACTCCATGCCCTCGCGCAGGTGGAACGTCCAGGTGAGACCGTCCTCCGAGACCTCCCAGGAGGCGGCGATGTCCGGCACGGGGCGGTAGTCGGCGTCGTACCAGGTGAGGAAGTCGTAGCCGAGACGGAAGCACTCCCAGGAGACCGAGCTCCAGGAGCGGAACGGGTTGAGCCCGTCACAGTCCTGGGCGGTGCCGATGCTGTACTCGAGCGGGGCCGGCGTGCCGGCGGCGGCCGGCGCGGACGCCGCCGCGGCGGCCGGGAGCGGCGCCGCGAGCAGGAGCGTGAGCAGCGCGGCGAAGAGCAGGCTCGCTGTGGCCGGCAGGTACCCTGCCGCGGCGTCGCTGCGTCTCGTGTCCCGGCTCATCCGTATGCTCCACACGCGGGCCGGCCGGGGCGGTGATGCGCTTCGCGGCGCACCGCCCCGGCCGGCCTCACGACTACTTGATCCTGATGCACGCGGCGTAGTGGTCGCCGCCGATGTGGACGTCCTCCGGGTCGATCTCCCGGCAGGCGTCGATCGCCTCCGGGCAGCGCGGGTGGAACCGGCAGCCCGTCGGGATGTCGACCGGGTTGGGGGTCTCGCCCTTGAGGATGACGTGCTCGCGCCTCGCCAGCGGGTCCGGCACCGGGATGACGCTGATCAGCGCCTTGGTGTACGGGTGCTGCGGGTTGGCCACGACCTCCTCGGTCTCGCCGATCTCGACGATGCGCCCGAGGTACATCACGGCGATGCGGTCGCTGATCACCCAGGCGAGCGAGAGGTCGTGGGTGATGAAGATGTAGGTGACCCCGAGCTTCTCCTTCTCCTCCACCATCAGCTTGAGGATGTCGTTGCGGATGGAGACGTCCAGAGAAGCGACGGGCTCGTCGGCGACGATCACGTCGGGGTCGAGCACCGTGGCGCCGGCGATGCAGACGCGCTGTCGCTGCCCGCCGCTGAGCTCGTGCGGGTAGCGGTACAGGTACTCCGCCGCCGGCCGCAGCCCCGCCTCGCTGATGGCGGTGATGACCCGCTCCTCCTTCTCCCGCTCGCTCGAGCAGATGCTGTTGACCTCGAGCGGCTCGGCGACGATGTCGAAGATCGTCTGCTTGGGATTGATGGAGTTGTAGGGGTCCTGGAAGATGATCTGCGCCTTCTTGCGGTACTCGCGCAGCTGCTTGCCGGAGTACTTGCTCACCGGCTGGCCCTTGTAGAGGATCTCGCCGCCGGTGGCGTCCTCGAGGCGCAGCAGGGTGCGGCCGGTCGTCGTCTTGCCGCACCCCGACTCGCCGACCAGGGCGAGGATCTCGCCCTTCTTGATCTGGAAGGTGATGTGGTCGACCGCCTTCACGAACTTCTTCTCGCTCGAGACCATGCTCTTGAAGAAGCCCTGCTGGATCGGGAAGTAGACCTCGAGGTCCTTGATGTCGAACAGCACGTCGCCCGTCTCGGGGGCGAGCTTGAGGTCCGGGCGCTGGGTCTGCTCGGTGGCCATCGTCACACCCCCTTCGCGCGCGTGCACGCAGCGGACGAAGTGCCCCGGCTCGACCTCGATGAGGCCGAAGTGCTGGCCCTCGCACTCGGGGATCGCGGTCGTCGCAGCGCGGGCAGAAGTAGCAGCCCGCCGGCGGGTTGATGAGGTTGGGCGGGTCGCCCTTGATCGAGCTGACCATCTCGCGCTTCTCGTGGATGTTGGGGAACGCCTTGATGAGCTGCCGCGTGTACGGGTGCGTCGCGTTGTTGAAGATGTCCGCCGTGGTGCCGCTCTCGACCACCTCGCCGGCGTACATGACGACGCCCTTGTCGCAGGTCTCGGCCATCACCGAGAGGTCGTGGCTGATGAGGATGAACGACAGGTCGAGCTCCTTGCGCAGCCGCGCGATGAGCTCGAGGATCTGCGCCTGCACCATGACGTCGAGCGCGGTGGTGGGCTCGTCGCCGATGACCAGCTTGGGGTTGCAGGCCAGCGACATGGCGATCATGGCGCGCTGGCGCATGCCGCCCGAGAGCTGGTGCGGGAAGTCCATCACCCGCTTGGGGTTGATGCCGACCAGGTCGTAGAGCTCCCTGACGCGCACCAGCGCCTGCTTCTCGCTGAGGCCCTCGTGGAGCTGGATGGGCTCGGCGATCTGCTTGCCGGTCTCCCTGACCGGGTTCAGCGCGTTCATCGCCCCCTGGAAGATGATGCTGATCTCCCTCCAGCGGATCTTGCTCATGCCGAACTCGGTGCGCTTGGCGAGGTTCTTGCCGTCGAAGAGGACCTCGCCGCTCACGATGCGGCCGTTCTCCGGCAGCAGCTTGAGCAGGCTGAGCGCCGCGGTCGTCTTGCCGCAGCCCGACTCGCCGGCGAGGCCGAGGCTCTCGCCGGGCTTGAGCACGAAGCTCACGTCCTGCACCGCCTTGACGTCCCCGACGCCGAGCTTGAAGAACGTGGTGAGCCCGCGGACGTCGAGCAGCCCCTCGTGCTCGATCCGTTCGATCGTCTTCTTCTCGGAGGCGGGCTTCTCCCTGGTGGCTGTCCTGGCGAGCGGTGCCTCTCCGGCGCCCCGCTCGACAGCCTGACTACGAGGGCTGTTCATCACTCGCCTCCTTCCTCGTCGTCCTGGATGCGGCCGCTGGCCCAGCCGCCGCCACGTGAGTCGCCGATGGTGCCACCGGCCGGCTTGTTGAAGTCGGGCATGGCGTCGTCGGTCTGGACGCCCGGCGTGAACACGCCGGCGCCTCCGCCGACGCCGGCGCCGCCGGCGACGGCCACGGCCGGCTCGCCGCGAGCGCTGAAGCGGCTCTCGCCGGTGCTCTCCTCGCGCTTGCGCAGCTTGGGATCGAGCACCTCGTCGTAGGCCGTGCCGATGAACGTGAAGGCCAGCACGACCAGGATGATGGCGATGCCCGGCGGCAGCAGGTACCACCACGCGGGCAGGCCGGCGGCGCCGTTGACCCAGGCGTAGTGCAGCATGGTGCCCCAGCTGAAGTTGAGCGGGTCGCCGAGACCGAGGAACGACAGGGTCGTCTCGGAGAGGATCGCGATGGCGACCACGAGCACGAGGTTGGCGAAGATGAGCGGCATCACGTTGGGCAGCACGTGCTTGCCCATGATGTGGCCGTTCTTGGAGCCGATGGCCTTGGCGCGTTCGATGAAGCTCAGCTCGCGCACGCGCAGCGTGTCCGAGCGGATGACGCGAGCGGTGCCCGGCCAGCTGGTGATGCCGATGATGAGGATGATCATCCAGTAGTTCTGGCCCCAGGCTGCCGCGAGGACCATGGCCAGGGGCAGCCACGGGATGACCAGGAACGCGTCTGTTAACCGCATCCAGCCTTCGCCCTGCCACCCTCCGTAGAAGCCGGCGGCGATGCCGATGCCGGCGCCGAGGACGGTGGACATGAAGGCGGCGAGCAGCCCGACCATGAGCGAGATGCGCGCGCTCCAGATGAACTGGGCGAGCACGCTCTGCCCCACCTGGTCGGTCCCGAACCAGTTGTAGTAGTACCAGGTGGGCGGGTGGTAGGCGAGGTAGAGCTCTCCCGTGGCCGGATCCGCGATCTGCGCATTCGGGTCGAGCAGCGCGTGGTCGGCGAGGAACGGCGCGAAGAGCGCAATGGCGATGAACACGACGAGGATGCCGAGGCCGACCATGCCCTGCCAGTTGCTGCGGTAGAGCTTCCACACCTGGTGCGTGTTCCAGGTGGTGAGCTCGGCGCGCTCGGGGTTGCCGGCGGCCCAGGCCCACGCGCAGGCGCCGGCGAGCACGACGGCGACCGTCTGCAAGACCCAGTTGTAGCTGATCTCGTTGGCGACGGCGGACCAGCCGCCGAACCCGCCGCCGGCCAGCACGGCCCACGCGAGGAACACGAGGCCCTCGACCACGAGCAGGATGTTGAGGGTCCTGGCCTTGGCCCTGCGCACCAGGCCGATGACGCCGGCGGCGAGGCAGGCGATCGCCAGCAGGACCATGAGCCAGGCGGGATACGCGCCGACGCTCTCGGAGAAGAACCCCTTGAAGATGGCCGCGAGGCCGCTCGAGATCGGCACGTCCTTCGGGTACGTGAGCAACTCGAGGACGCACCAGATGATGATGGTCCAGAAGATGACCCAGTTCCGGAACCTGCGGGGGACGGAGGTGCTGACGGGCGCGCCGCCGGTGCCCCGCTCGATGTCTTGACTCACCAGGGTACTCATGCCTGCACCCGCGGGTCGAGGTAGTAGTACATGATGTCGGCGATGAGGTTGGCGACGATCACGGCGATGCTGGCGATGAGGAACACCGCCTGCATGACCGGATAGTCGCGCTTCTGCATCGAGTCGTAGGACAGCAGCCCCAGCCCCGGCCAGTTGAACACGCTCTCGGCGAGGATGGCGCCGGACATCACGAAGCCGAGGTTCATCATGACGATGGTGACCGTCGGCAACATGGCGTTGGGCACGACGTGCTTCCAGAGGACGGAGTTCTCGCTGAGGCCCTTGGCGCGGGCCGTGAGCGTGAAGTCCTCCTTCATCACCCCGGTGATGGAGCTCCGCATGATGAGGTGGTACTCACCCACGTAGGCGATGGCGAAGGTGAACGCCGGCAGGAACAGGTGCTTCGCCAGCGACTGGAACGCCGCGAAGCCGCTCAGCTCCACGCCGGGCTCCTCCATGCGCCCCGTGGGGAACCAGCGGAGCTTGGTGGCGAACAACATGATCATCAGGAGGCCGAACCAGAAGGTCGGCATGGCGTACAGGATCATCCCTAAGTTGGTAGTGACGACGTCGTAGGTGCCGTTGCGTCTCCACCCCGCGAACACCCCGGTGATCATGCCGATGACGGTGGCGAAGACAGTGCCCACCCCCACGAGCAGGACGGTGGGCCAGATACGCTCGGCGACGACCTCGGTCACGGGGCGCTTCTCGGCGAACGACATGCCGAACTCGCCCTTGACGGTGTCGCGCCAGTAGAAGATGAACTGCTGCCACATCGGCTTGTCGAGGTTGAACACCTTGCGCTGCTTCTCGATGACCGACGGGTCGGTCTTGCCCTTGGGCAGGAGCAGCCGGGCAGGGTCGCCCGGGAGGATGCGGAAGAGCGCGAAGTTGAACGAGGCCACGAGGACGATCGTGAGCACCGCGTTCAGCACCTTGCGAATGAAGTACCTGCGTTTGTCCACAGCATGGCGGGTCACCGGCGCCCGGGACGGGCGTCTCGCGGACCCTTACCCCCTTCTCGCATCCGTGGTTGCCGGACCCCTGATGTCGCCGGCGGCGGCGCCGCCGGCGGACGTCTCCGGAGAGAGCCTCGGGTGGTTAGACGGTGGCCGCCCCCGGTTCCGTCGATGAGAGGGTCAGGATATGCGGCAAGGCCTGACGCGGCAAGGCGCGTCCGAGCCCGGAGCAGCGCTCGCCGCGCGGCTCAGACTCGGGGCGGGCGGGCTCGCACGCTCGTGGCGGCTCAGGCTCCGGGCAGCTGCGCCTGGCGGCCGGCGCGCCGCAGCGCCTCCACGAGGCGGTCCAGCGGCAGCGCGTGGACCGTGTTGCCGGCGCGCCCGACCGTGGTGGTCGCGGCCGTGAGCGAGTTGCACACGCTCTCGGCCGTTGCGTCCACCGCGGCCTCGAAGAGTCCGTACATCTGGTCGTTGCCCACCGTGGTCAGCACGAGCGGCTCCGCCGAAGCGCGCGGGACGCGCGCGGCCGTGGAGAACGCCACCATGATCTCGCCGCTGCCGTCCGAGGCGTAGGAGCCGGTCGCCGCCAGCCCGAGCGAGCAGCGCCTGGCCATGCGCGCGCACTGGCGCGCGCTGAGCGGAGCGTCGGTGGCCAGCACCACGATGCACGAGCCCTCGCGGTCCTCCACCGGCAGGAGGTCCGTGATCTCACGCCCGACCGGCACGCCGTCCACCAGCAGGCGGTGGCGCACGCCGAAGTTGGCCAGCGCCAGCACGCCCACGGTGTACTGCCGGCCGTGAGCGGTGACGAGGCGGGACGAGGTGCCGATGCCCGCCTTGAACTCGTAGCACGACATGCCGGTGCCGGCCCCGACGCAGCCCTCTTCCACGGGACCGGGCGCGGCAGACTCGAGAGCGGCCCACACGTGCTCCGGCTGCACGTGCATGCCGCGCAGGTCGTTGAGGGACCCGTCGTCGCACTCGCCCACCACGGGCATGACGGCGTCGTCGATGCCCGCCCGAGGGTTGCGCTCAAGGAGCCAGCGGACCGTGGCGTCGTAGACGGCGCCGGCGCTCTGGGAGTTGGTGAGCAGGATGGGGGTCTCGATGAGGCCCCACTCCCGGATGGCGCTGATGCCGATGAGCTCGCCCACCCCGTTGGCGGCGTGGGCGCCGGCGACGACGCGGCCGTTCCACAGGTCGCCGTCGTGCGGGAAGAGGGCTGTGACTCCCGTGCGGGCGGGCCCGCTGCCCTGCGGCAGATCGGGCCCGCCCCACGAGACCGTGCAGTGACCGACGCGCACGCCCGGCACGTCGGTGATGGCGTTGAGCGGCCCGGCCGGCAGCGTGCCGACGGCGACTCCGAGGTCGCGCAGGCGGCAGCGCTCAGGCGCGCTCACGCTGCCGCTCCCTACTCCAGGATGCCGGCGCGGTGAGCCTTGAGGTACGAGCCGCAGAAGTTGTCCTCGCCGCGGAGCGCCTCGATCGACTTGATGGTGGCCATCATCTGCTTGTTGCGCACGTCGACGATCAGCCCGTCGAGGCCGAGGCCGGCACACATGGCCACGAAGGTGCGGTTGAGCAGCGCGCGGTTCGGCAGGCCGAAGCTGACGTTGCTGAGCCCGCCGGTGGTCTTCGAGGGCAGGCGGTCCTTGACCAGCCTGAGGGTCTCCATGGTGACGCCGGGAGCGCTGGGGTCGGCCGAGACGGCCATGACCAGCGGGTCGATCCAGAGGTCCTCGGCCGGCAGGCCGGCCTCGGTGCAGAGGTCGTAGATCTGCTTGGCGACCGCGAAGCGGTCCTCGGCGGTCGGCGGGATGCCCTCGTCACTGAGGCAGAGGCCGACGACGGGGCACTTGTGCTTCTCCACGAGCGGCAGCACCGCGTCGATGCGCGGCTGCTCGCCGCTGATCGAGTTGATGAACGGCACCTTGCCGCCGGCGTCGATGATGGCCTGCACGCCGGCGTCGAGCGCCTTGGGGTTGGCGGAGTCCACCATGAGCTGGATGTCGGTGACGCCCATGACGACCTCGATGAGCCACAGGAGGTCCGCGACCTCGTCGCCGCCGGCGACGCCGCCGTTGACGTCGATCAGGCCCGCGCCTGCCTCGATCTGATCTTTGGCCAGAGTCTTGATGAACTCGGCATCACGCGCCTGGATCGCCTCGGCGACCTGCTTGCGCGTCCCGTTGATCGATTCACCCATCAACAGCATCTCAACAACCTCCACGACGATTACCCGGGACGGACGTGCAGAGTATATAGGCGGCGTGCCTGCGGCGCACCGCCTCTTGGCCCCGCTACGCCGGTAATTGCGAAGGCTTGTGCACTGAGGAACCAGCGCGGCGGCGCCGCTGGAGACGGTCAGATGCCGCCGCCGGGCGGGACGATCCACTCCGGCGGCCGCCGGCGGCGCTCCTGCCGGCGGCGCTCGCCGGCGACCGGCGACCGCGCCGAGCGCCGGCGCTCGGCGACGCGGCGGTCCATCCGGACCTCCACGTCGTCCCGTCCGAGGAACAGCGCGGAGAAGTGCTCGTAGAGCGCCTCGCGCTGAGGACCTGTGACGAACAGGATGTGCTTGCCTTGTGCCGGGTCGGCGGCCATGGTCGTACTGTACCCCCGAGGGTGCGGCGGCTACAGACCTCCGCGTAGCCCGGGTTGGGCACGCAGCCTCAACCGTAGCTGATGTAGACCGTCTTGGTGCGCGTGTAGAAGTCGACCGCGGACGGGCCCTGCTCCTTGAAGGTGTTGGCGCTCGACTGCTTGAAGCCGCCGAAGGGCGCCTGCAGCGCGAGGCCCGTGGTCGGCTCGTTGACCTTGACGACGCCGGCCTCGATACGGTCGACGAACGTGAGCGCGCGGCGCAGGTCGTTGGTCACGACGCTCGCCGCGAGCCCGTAGCCGACGGCGTTGGCCTTGAAGATCGCGTCGTCGACGTCGGCGGCGCGGATGATCCCGATCAGCGGCCCGAAGATCTCCTCCTGCGCGAGCCGGCTGTGCACCTCTACGCCGTCGAACACCGTGGGGCGCAGGTAGTGGCCGCGCTCGCCGGCCCGGGCGCCTCCGGCCAGCAGGTCCGCGCCCTCCTCCTCGCCGACGCGCACGTAGTCCAGGTCGGTGGCCAGCTGGGCCGCGCTCACGGCGGGGCCCATCTGCACCCCCTGGTCGAGGCCGTCGCCCACGTTGAGGGCGTTGGCGGCCTCGGCCAGCGCGGCGGCGAAGCGGTCGGCGATGCCCTCCTCGACGATCACGCGGCTGGTGGCGGTGCAACTCTGGCCGGTGAGCGCGAAGCCGCCCTGGACGGCCAGCTTGACGGCCAGGCCGACGTCGGCGTCGTCGAGGACGATCGTGGGGTTCTTGCCGCCCATCTCGAGCTGCACGCGCGCGGCGTGGCCGGCCGCGCGCGGGTAGATGTCCGAGCCGGTGGCTCGTGACCCGGTGAAGGTGAGGCCCTGCACCACGGGATCGCCGGCGAACGCCGCCTCCCACGACCGCTCCCGAGCCGGTGACGAAGTTGAGCACCCCGTCGGGCAGGCCCGCCTCCACGAGGCACTCGACCAGGCGAAGGGCGGTGAGCGGCGTGTCCGATGCGGGCTTGAAGACCACGGTGTTGCCGTAGACGAGCGCCGGAGCCAGCTTCCAGGCCGGGATGGCGATCGGGAAGTTCCACGGGGTGATGGCGGCGACCACTCCGAGCGGCTCGCGGCGGCTGAAGAGCATCGCGTCCGGCGCGTTGGGCGGCAGGACGTCGCCGCCCATCCGCCAGCCCTCGCCGGCGAAGTACCGGAGGATGTCGCGCGCGCGGAGCACCTCGCCGGTGGCCTCGGCGAGCGTCTTGCCCTCCTCCCGCGTGAGCGTGCGCGCGACCTCGTCCAGGCGCTCGGTGAGCAGTTCGGCCGCCTTGAAGAGGATGGCGCCGCGGGCCGGCGCCGGCGTCGCCCGCCAGGCCGGGAACGCCTCGGCGGCGGCGGCGGCCGCCTGCGCCGCGTCGGCGGCGGTCGCCGACGGGAACACCGCGAGGACTTCAGCCGGGTCGGCCGGGGACCTCGTCTCGAAGGTGGCGTGGTCGCTTGCCGCTACCCAGTCGCCGCCGATCAGGATCTTGCACGTCTCCACCGTCCACCCCCGTCACGGATGCCCTGACTCACCTGGGCGCAACGATACTACGGACCGCGCCGCGCACGGCCGTCAGACCTCCGGCAGCGGGACGAGCTCCCTGTCGGACAACCGCAACGTCTCGCGGTAGCCGGCCGCGCGGGCGTGAGCGATGGCCTCGTCCCAGGCGCGCCCGACCTGTTCGACCTCGTGCGCGTCGGAGCCGATCGTGAGCGGGATCCCACGGGCGCGCGTGCTCCGGAGGATGTCCACGGACGGGTACATCACGCCGGCCGGGTCGCTGAACCGGTCGGTGTTCAGCTCGACGGCGGCGCCGGACGCCGCCAGGGCGTCCAGCGCCTCCTCGATCTCCGTGAGCGCGGACGGGCCGGGCCGGTGCCCCCAGAGCCCGATGTAGTCCAGGTGCGCGAGGATGTCGAACCCGCCCCACTCCGCCGCCTGCCGCGCGGTGCGGTAGTAGGCGGCGAACAGGGCGTCCGGGTCGTCCCAGCGCGGGTCCTCGCGCAGGGATGGGTCGTCGAAGGTGAACCCGTCCACGACGTGGATACCGAGCACGACCACCTCGAACGGCCAGGCCGAGAGGCGCTCCTCCAGCTCGACCTCGCGCCCCACCTCGTACTCCGCCTCGACGCCGAGCAGCACCCTGACGTCGTCGTGCCGTTCGGCCGCGGCCCGCACGTCGGCGACGTAGGCGCCGAGCTCCTCGGGCCGCAGCCACCAGTCCTCGTCCGCGCCCGGTGACGGCGTGAAGTGCTCGGTGACGGCGATCTCGGGGAGGCCGAGCTCCGCCGCCCGGCGCACGACCTCCTCGACCGTGCCCCGGCCGTCGGACCACTCCGTGTGGACGTGGTAGTCGCCCGGCAGAGAGACGGGCGCGCTCACTCTGCCGCCGTTGCCTGGACCGCTCATGTGATCCCCCCGCGCCGCTTGGTCCGGCGGCGCCTCATCTCCCTAGTGGCGGCGCTCCGTGTGTGCGCGCACGCTACCGAGCGAACGAGGGCGGCGTCAAGAAGCAGTCCGCCGCGAACACCACCGGACCTTGTCCCGCTCATTGCCCCACACTGAATGCAGCGTCGTGCGGCGGAGAGCTGTCGTTTCGGGCGTCCGCGCCCAAGCCCATGAGGCCCGGCGTCGGCAGAACCCCCGTGCGCCGGGCCGACGGGCCGAGGCCGGGAACGGCGAAGGCCGGCGGCGCTTGCGCACCGCCGGCCTTGCCGGACGCGAAAGAGGCTAGCTCTTTCGTATGACTCGCGAGAGTCGGGCGATCAAAGCTCGCCGCAAGGCAAAGCTTCTAGCCGATGCTCCAAGCCGATCGGATCACATCATCCCGGGCATTCCGCCGCCCGGCATACCGCCGCCCATGCCGCCGCCGTTCTCTTCCGGCTTGTCGGCGACGATGCACTCGGTGGTGAGGATGTTCTTGGCGATCGACGCGGCGTTCTGGAGCGCCGAGCGGGTGACCATGGCGGGGTCGATGATGCCGGCCTTGACCAGGTCCTCGTACTCGTCGGTGTCGGCGTTGAGGCCCTCGCCCGGCTTGAGCGACTTGACCTTGTTCACCACGACCGAGCCCTCCAGACCGGCGTTCTCGGCGATCTGACGCAGGGGCTCTTCCAGCGCGCGGGCGATGATCTGCTTGCCCGAGCGGAAGTCGACGTCGTCCGACTTCTTGTCGACCTTGATCGACGGGATGGCGTTGACCAGCACGACACCGCCGCCGGGCACGATGCCCTCTTCGAGAGCGGCGCGCGTGGCGTTGAGGGCGTCCTCGACGCGGTGCTTGGTCTCCTTCATCTCGACCTCGGTGGCCGCGCCGACCTTGATGACGGCCACGCCGCCGGCCAGCTTGGCGAGACGCTCCTGGAGCTTCTCACGGTCGAAGTCGGAGTCGGTGTTCTCGATCTCGCTCTTGATCTGCTTGATGCGGCCCTTGATGGAATCGGTGTCGCCGGCGCCGTCGACGATGGTCGTGTTGTCCTTCGTCACGACGACCTTGCGCGCACGACCGAGCTGCGAGAGCTGCGTGTTGTCGAGCTTGAGACCCATCTCCTCGGTGATGACCTCGCCGCCGGTGAGGATGGCGATGTCCTCGAGCATGCGCTTGCGGCGGTCGCCGAAGCCGGGGGCCTTGACGGCGACGCTGGTGAACGTGCCGCGGAGCTTGTTCACGACGAGGGTCGCGAGGGCCTCGCCCTCGACGTCCTCGGACACGATGAGGAGCTGCTTGCCGGCCTGGATGACCTTCTCGAGGATCGGGAGGAGGTCCTGCACGGCGCCGACCTTCTGGTTGGCGATGAGGATGTAGGGATCCTCGAGCACGGCCTCCATACGGTCGGGGTCCGTGACCATGTACGGGCTGAGATAGCCCTTGTCGAACTGCATGCCCTCGGTGAACTCGAGGTCGAGGCCGAAGGTGTTGCTCTCCTCGACGTTGACCACGCCGTCCTTGCCGACCTTCTCGATGGCGTCGGCGATGACGTCGCCCACACCGCGGTCGCGGGCGGAGATGGTGGCCACGCGGGCGATCTCCTCCTTGCCGGAGATCTCCTTGCTCTGCTTCTGGATAGAAGCGACGGCCTCGTTGACGGCCTCTTCGATGCCGTGCTTGATGGCCATCGGGTTGGCGCCGGCGGCTACCATGCGCAGGCCCTCGCGCACGATCGCCTGGGCGAGCAGGGTGGCGGTGGTGGTGCCGTCACCGGCGATGTCGTTGGTCTTGGTCGCGACTTCCTTGACGAGCTGGGCGCCCTGGTTCTCGAAGACGTCCTCGAGCTCGATCTCGCGAGCGATGGTCACACCGTCGTTGGTGATCGTCGGGGCGCCGAACTTCTTGTCGAGCACCACATAACGGCCCTTGGGACCGAGGGTGATCTTCACGGCGTCTGCGAGCGCGTTCACACCGCGCTCGAGAGAGCGCCTGGCTTCATCGTGATACTTGAGTTCCTTAGCCAAGATTCGTCAGCCTCCCCTCTTATTTTGCGACTACGGCCAGGATCTCACTGGCGCGCAGAATCAGCAGTTCGTCACCATCGGTGGTCTTGTACTCGGTGCCCGCGTACTTACCGTAGATGACCTTGTCGCCCTTCTTGACGTCCATGGGAATACGGCTCTTGCCGGCCTCGTCCCACTTGCCGTCGCCCGCAGCCACGACCTCACCGATCATCGGCTTCTCTTTGGCCGTGTCGGGGAGAACGATGCCGCTGGCGGTCTTCTCCTCTTCCTGGACCGCCTTGATGATCACGCGGTCTTCGAGCGGCTTGAGCTTCATGCAGCAACCCTCCTTGGTGTGTACACCGTGGTTTCTCTCGGACTTGAATCTGGCACTCTCGGGGAGAGAGTGCTAATCCACGCAGCTCGCTATGGTATGGCCGCTACCGGGTCATGTCAAACCAGTGAGGCAAAAGCCGCGCTCGTCGGGAGCGGAGGAGAAGGAGGTGACCTTTTTGCAGGTCTTTTTCGGCTCATTCGCGGCCGGCAGCAGGTTATCAGCCCAGGCACGCGAGTGCCGCCGTCAGTAGCCGGCGGGAGTGCACGCGACTAGAATGCAGCGATGAACAGGGACAGGGACGGCGCCTCGTGAGGGTGGTGCTGCAGCGCGTGAGCCGCGCCGCCGTCAGCGTGGACGGCGTGGAGCGCGGCGCGGTGGGCCACGGGTTCCTCGCCCTCGTGGGCGTCGGCCACGAGGACGACGAGGCCGCGGCCCGCAAGCTCGCCGCCAAGACGGCGCGGCTGCGCGTGTTCGCCGACGGCGCCGGGCTCATGAACCTGGCGCTGGGTGACGTCGGCGGCGCCGTGCTCGCCGTCTCCCAGTTCACGCTGTACGCCGACACGCGGCGCGGCAACCGGCCGAGCTTCACCGGCGCCGCCCCGCCGGGGCGCGGCGCCGCCGTGTACGAGGCCTACGTCCGCGCGCTGCGCGCCGAAGGCGTGCCGGTCGAGACCGGCGTGTTCGGCGCGCACATGCAGGTCGAGCTGGTCAACGACGGCCCGGTGACGATCCTGCTCGAGACCTGACCCGCGGCTGCCCGGAGCGGAGAGACCGGGCGCAGCCGCGCGGGGCGCGTACGCGACGGGGGCGGGACCGCCGCAGGCAGTCCCGCCCCCGTCGCCGGCGCCCCGCGCTCAGCTCGCCTGCGGCGTGCGCACGTTGTCGATGTCGGCGGCGTAGTCGTACTGCTTGACCGACTTCTGCAGCGAGAGGCCGCCGAAGATGCCGGAGATCCAGGCGAGCACCCACGGCGCCGCCCAGTAGTAGAAGTACGGCATCCAGCGTGTGCGGAGCTCGTCGCCCATGAACGGCGGCCGGCCCTTGTCGTAGGTGGCGATGAGGCCGAACATGGCGCCGGCGCAGACGATGCTGACGCCCAGCGCCGGCCACTTGAAGGCCAGCAGGCCGCCGATGACCATGATGACGCCGAGTCCCACGAGCTGGTGCACGCCGGAGAGGTAGTCGCTGTACACGAACAGGAAGCCCGGGATGCCGAACACCGGCTGCGGGCTCTGGAAGTGCGCGTAGAGGCCGCCGCCGATCGCGGTGAGGCCAGCGAGGATGCCGACGACGGCGGCGATGCGCGCAGCGGTCCGGCTGCTCATGCCATCCTCCCCTCGATCTCGGCGCCGAAGGCGGTGAGCTCGCCCTCAGGCGTGATCGTCGACCCCTCGAGCGCCTCGTCCGTGGTGCCCTTGTAGAAGCTCTTGAAGATGAGGTAGGCGATCGGCCCGGTGAGCACCGCGGCAAGACCGCCGATCATCCAGTCGGTACCGTTGACGAACAGGGCGAGGATGGCGATCGCGATCGGGAAGAAGACCCACACCCCCAGCGCCCAGGTGGGCAGCGGCACGCGGAACGGCCGGGGCGCGTCGGGCTCCTTGATGCGCAGGATCATCGCGGTCAGGTAGATGAGCACGTACGGGAACATGAGCAGGAACACGTCGATGGTGATGAGCGCGCTGAAATTGAAGTTGATCAGCACGCCGTCGATGATGCCCATGATGAGGATCGAGACCCACGGCGTGCCCCAGCTCTGGTGCGTCCGGCCGATGAACCGCGGGAACAGGCGGTCGCGCGCCATCTGGAACGCCGGCCGGGCGCCGGTGGCCAGGTAGCCGGCGAACAGGCCGATGTTCGAGAAGATGGCGGAGACCAGCACCAGGTAGAGCAGGACGTTGCCGCCGACCAGCTTGGCCGCCTGGACGAAGTCCACCCCGCCGCCGCCGGTCCACATGTTCATCCAGTTGTCCGGGCCGTCCACGCGCGCGATGCGGATGGAGGCCCACACCGTGACGATGTACACGAAGATGACGATGGGGGTGGTGATGAGCAGGGCCCGCGGGATGACGCGCTGCGGCTCTTCGATCTCGCCGGCGAGCGTGCCGATGGACTCCCAGCCGGAGTACATCCACATCATGATCGCGAGTCCCAGGTTGAGCGAGGTGAGCACGCTCTCACCCGGCGCGATGACCGGCGAGAAGGAGTTGCCCGCCCCCTTGAACACCCCATAGACGGTGAAGATGAGGAGCGGCACCAGGACCACGACCTGGATGACGATGAGCGCCCATCCCGTGAGGTCGAGGCCCCTGATGTTGATGAACGTGAAGACCGCGACGATGGCGATGCCGATCGCGGCTCGCTCGGCGGCGCCGAACCCCCACTGGTTCTGCATGTAGTCGAGGGCCATGGCGACGTACACGGCGGAGTCGACGTAGAGCGAAAGCGTCCACCACCAGCCCGCCTGGAAGCTCCAGTACTCGCCCATGCCGCGGCGGATCCAGCGGTACAGGCCGCCGGCCTCCGGGATCATCGCCGAAAGCTCCGAGGAGACGAAGGCGAGCGGCACACTCCAGATCAGCGGAAGCACGAGGATCATGATCAGCGTGAGTCCCGGGCCGGAAGACGAGACCACGTCCTCCATACCGAACGATCCCGAGCACGTCAGGGTGAACACGAACACGACTGCGGTGATCAGCCGCATCCGTACGCGCTTCAATCCCTCGTTGCGAAGCATCTCCGTCATACGGACCCCCCCAGAGTACGTTGTCGTGTGCGCGACCGCGCGTCGCGCCGCGCACAGTCTACCCTGAAGTTTGCTTAACTTCTACGACAGCGCTTCGGGGGCAAGTTGCCAGAGGTCGACCGCCAGCTTGTCGTTCTCGCCGTAATCTATCGGGACGTCCACTACAACGGGGCCGGGATGTCGGAGGGCTCTGGCGAGGAGGGGTTTGACGTCGCCCGCCTTCTCGGCGCGGAGTCCCTCCACGCCGAACGAACGGGCCAGGGTGACGAGGTCGGGGTTGTCGAAGCGCGTGCCGGCGATGCGCCCGAACTTGCGCCGCTGGTGCATCTCGATGAGGCCGTAGCCGCCGTCGCTCCACACGACGATGACGAACGGCAGGCCGAGGCGGCGAGCCGTCTCCAGCTCCTGCACGTTCATGAGGAAGCCGCCGTCGCCGGTGATGCACACGACCTTGCTGCGGCCGCGACGAGCCAGCGCCGCGGCGATCGCCGCCGGCAGCCCGAAGCCCATGGCGGCGAACCCGTTGCTGATCAGCACGGTGTTGGGCTCGCGCGCCTCCCAGAAGCGCGCCACCCAGAGCTTGTGCGCGCCCACGTCGCTCACCAGGACGTCGTCGGGCGACATCAACTCGCGCAGGTCGTGCAGCACGCGCTGCGGCTTGATGGGGAAGTCCTCGTCCGTGCCGGCGTCGAGCACGCGGCGGAACGCCCTGCGGTAGGGCCGCGTCTCCAGGCTCGCCACCTCCTTGCCCTCCAGGAGGCCGGTGAGCTGGAAGAGGATCCGCGAGAGGTCGCCGATGAGCTCCACCTCGGGGATGAACTGGGCGTCGATCTCGGGGGGCACGGTGTCGATGCAGAGGATGCGCTGCCGCCCCTCCGGGTTCCAGGCGGAGGGCGGCCACTCGATCATGTCGTAGCCGATGGCGATGACGAGGTCGGCGCGGCCCAGAAGGCCTTGCGGGTAGTCCTGGCGCCGCAGCCCGGCGGTGAACAGGAAGTGGGGGTCGGAGGCGTCCACCACGCCCTTGCCCATGAACGTGGTGATGACGTGGAGGCCGGTCTGCTCGACGAACGCGCGCAGCGCCGGGGAGGCCTCCTGGCGCGCGACACCGTTGCCGGCGAGGATGACCGGACGGCGCGCGCCCTGGATGACCTCCGCCGCGCGCAGCAGGCTGACGGGGTCGGCCTCCATCATCGGCTCCGGGCCCTTGGGCAGCGGCGCGCCGGTCGCGGGCGCGGCCATGATGTCCTCGGGCAACTCCAGGTGGGTGGCGCCGGGCTTCTCGGCCGAGGCGATGCTGAACGCCTTGCGCACGGCCTCAGGCACCATGCGCTGGTGATGGATGCGCGTGTTCCACTTGGTCATGGGGTGCAGCATCTCGACGGTGTCGATGAACTGGTGCGTGGTCTCCTTGTGCATGCCGGCGAGCCCGGTCTGCCCGGTGAGCGCGACCAGCGGCGCGTTGTCCAGCGTCGCGTCGCCGACGCCGGTGGCCAGGTTGCTGGCGCCCGGGCCGAGGGTCGCGAGGCAGACGCCCGGGCGGCCGGTGAGACGGCCCCACGCGTCGGCCATGAACGCCGCGCCCTGCTCGTGCCGGGTGGGCACGAAGGTGATGAGCTGCGAGCGGTCGAGGGCCTCGCTGAGGTCCAGCGTCTCCTCGCCGGGGATGCCGAACACGAACTCCACGCCTTCGTTCTCCAGACAGTCGACGAAGAGGTCGGCGGCTGTGCGAGAAGTCTCGCCGAGGGGCGCGGGAGGAAAGACGGAGTCGGGACGGTGGGTCATGCTGCGCTCGAGTCTAGCATTCCAGTACTGTTCCCCGTGTGAGCTGCACGGTGGTGTCCGGCGTGTTCGGACGGACACCTGCGGCGGGCCGGGCCGCCGCGAGAGTCAGTCGCGGCGCGGCGGGCGCTTGCGCGGCGGGCGTGCGGCCTTGGCCTCGGCGTCGCTGGCGAACGCGTCCAGGCCCAGGTAGTCGGGGCACGGGAGCGCCGGCAGGAAGCCGGCCGCCAGGCCGACCATGCCGGCGTTGTCGGTGCAGAGGCTGAGCGGCGGCAGCGAGAGCTGCAGGCCCTCGGCCTCACAGGCCTCCGTCAGGGCGCGGCGCAGGCCGGAGTTGGCGGCGACGCCGCCGGCGACGGCGACCCTGCGCAGGCCCTCGCGCCGCGCTCCCGCCACGGTCTTCTCGACCAGCTGCCGCACGATGGCCGCCTGGTACGAGGCGGCGATGTCGGCGCGGCGCGCCTCGACCTCCGCCTCGTCGCGGTCCCTGAGGTCGTAGAGCAGCGCCGTCTTGAGGCCGCTGAAGCTGAAGCCGCGGCCCTGGGGCACGGCGCGCGGGAACCGGGCGAAGCCCGCGTCGCCGCGCGCCGCCAGCTGGTCGAGCTCCTTGCCGCCCGGGTAGCCGAGGCCCAGCAGCCGGGCGCCCTTGTCGAACGCCTCACCGGCGGCGTCGTCCATGGTCTTGGCGGCGACGCGGTACCGGACGCCCTCCTCCACCACGGCGAGCAGCGTGTGCCCGCCGCTGGCGACCAGGCAGATGAACGGCGCCTCGACGCCGAGCGCGTAGTTGGCGGCGATGTGCCCCTGCAGGTGGTTGACCGGGATCAGCGGCAGCCCGCGCCGGTAGGCCAGCGACTTGGCCGTCGCCAGCCCGACCAGCAGCGCCCCGATGAGGCCCGGGCCCTGCGTGACGGCCACGGCGCTGAGGTCGCCCCAGCTCACTCCGGCCCGGCTCATCGCCTCGGCGACCACCTCGTTGGCGAGCTCCGTGTGGCGGCGCGAGGCCACCTCCGGCACCACGCCGCCGAACTGCGCGTGCAGCTCGTTCTGCGACGAGACGATCGAGGAGAGGACCTCACGCCCGCGCACGACCGCCGCGCTCGTGTCGTCGCAGGAGGTCTCGAGGGCGAGGATGGGTCCGCCGCTGCTGAGCGGTGAGCCCGCGGCGCCCGGCTCGCCGGCGGGGCTGCGGTTCACGCCGAGTCCCCTTCCCAGTCCTTCCACATGATGACGGCATCCTCGCGGTCGTCACTGTAGTAGCCGGGGCGGACGCCGGTGGAGACGAACCCGAAGCTGCGGTACAGCTCGATGGCCGGGGCGTTGGAGACGCGCACCTCGAGGGTGTGCCCCCGGTGCCCCCTGCGCTCCGTGATCTCGAAGTAGGCCTCGAGCAGGGCCGAAGCGATGTGCTCGCGGCGCGCCTCCTCCGCCACGCAGAGGTTCATGAGGTGCCAGACGTCGACGAACATGTCGGCGATGAGGTAGCCGACGACCCGTCCGTCGTCCTCGCAGACCAGACAGATGCCGGTGTCGCGCGCGAGCTGGCCGTTGAAGATGGCGAGCGACCACGGCAGGGTGAAGCTGCGCGCCTCGAGTGCGGCGACCGCCTCGAGGTCGGTGAAGTGCATGGGCCGGATGACGCGCTCGTGCACCGGCCTGTCGGGCACCAGCTCGAGGTTCATCCCGCACCTTCCGCGGTCGCGGATGAGGGGTCGGACCTGGCCGCGCGGGGCTGCGCGTCGGGCGCGCGGCCGTAGAGGGGCAGCACGGCGTCGGGGCCGTGGACGAGGCCGGGCGCGCCGCAGGCGACCGCCCGGCCGACCATCGCCGCCGTCGGCGCGACGACGTCGCCGTCGCGCCGCGCCGACGCCGGGAGCAGATCGTCGTACAGCACGGCGCCGTCGCCGCCGGTCAGCACGTCGCCGCGCGCGGCCAGCCAGGCGCCGAGGTCGTCGGCGCGCACGACGGCGACGTCCTCGACCTGGCGGAGCACCCCGCCGTCGTGCCGGAAGACGGCCGCGAACACCTCACGGCGGCGGCCGTCGATGAGCGGCACGAGCCTGCGGCCTGCCGCCTGCGGCGCCTCCGTGAGCGCGAGCGCCACGGCAGCGAGCGTCGGCACGCCGGCCAGGCCGGCTGCGCCGTCCGCCTGCGCGAGCGCCCGCGCGGTGGCGACGCCGATGCGCAGCCCGGTGAAGGCGCCGGGGCCGAGGCCGACCGCGATCGTCTCCACGGCCTCCCAGCCGGCGCCGGCCTCCTCGAGCACCTCGCGCACGAACGGCAGCAGGAGCCGCGAGTGCGCGGGGCCGTCGAGGGCGACGCGCTGCGCGACGACCGAGCCGTCCGCGGCGCACAGCGCCGCCGAGCACGCCGTCGTCGCCGTCTCGAGCGCGAGGATCATCCGCCCGCGCTCCCGGCGCCCGGCTCCGCGGCCGTGACGGCGATGCCTGCCGCGGCGGCGCCGGCGGCGACCGCCGCCTCCAGTGCATCAGGCCCGGAGAGGCGCGCGGCGCGGCTGCGCGGCGTCCGGTGCTCCAGCTCGACGCGCACGTCCGGCGCAGGGAGCGCCTCGCTGCCGGCCGCCGGCCACTCGACGAACGTCACCGCGTCCGGGCCGAGGTAGTCGTCCCACGCGAACAGCTCGGCGTCCGCCCCGCGGCTCAGCCGGTACAGGTCGAGGTGGTGCAGCTGCTCTCCCTCACGCCCGTGGTAGCTCTGCGCGAGCGTGAACGACGGGCTGGTGATCGCTCCCCGCACTCCGCGGGCGCGCAGCACCTCGCGCACGAGCGTCGTCTTGCCCGTGCCCAGGTCGCCCTCGACGGTCAGCAGCATGGGAGGACGCAGCTGGGAGGCCAGCACACGCGCGAGTTTCCGCGTCTGGGCCGGCGAGGCGAGAGTGAGCGCGACCATCTCAGAAGAGGCCGAGCTGCTCCGGTTCGGCCGGCGGGGCGGCCGGCGCGCGTGGGGACTCGGGGGCCGGCGCGGCGACCGGCGCGCGTTGGGACTCGGTGGCGGGCGCGGGCTCGGGCCGCTCAGGCTCGGCCTCCGGCTGCGCGGCTTCGGGCTCGGGCGCCCCGGGACCGGCTTCGGGCGCCGGGGCGCCTTGCAGGCCCCCAGGAGGGTCTTCGTCGATCGGCGTCGCGTCGAGCGCCGCGCGCGCCCTGTCCTCGAGCGTGGGTCCGGGGGCAGGCTGAGGAGCCGGTTCCCCCGCGGCGGCCGGCGCCGCGTCGCGCCGCAGGTCGTCGGGCGGCCGCCAGGCCGGTCGCTCCGCGGCCGGCGCCTCGGCCGCCTCTTCGCCCCGCTCGGGGGCCGGCTGCGCCAGCAACCGGGGCAGCCTCGAGAAGTCTTCTTTGAGCGTCGTCAGCATGGCCGGCGTGTAGAGCGCCGCGGCGGGGTGGAAGATCGGATACAGGTAGAGCACGTGCCCGGCGATCTCGGTGGCCCTGGGACGTCCGTGCACCTTGGTGATGCCGGTGGGGTCGCCGGTCAGCAGCTTGGTCGCGAAGTTGCCCAGCGTACAGATGACCTTGGGCCTGATGATCTCGATCTGGCGGAACAGGTACGGCCGGCAGGCCTCGATCTCCTCCGGCCGCGGGTCGCGGTTGTTGGGCGGGCGGCTCTTGAGGACGTTGGCGATGTAGACCTGCTCGCGCGTCATGCCGATGGACGCGAGCAGCTGCTCGAGCAGCTTGCCGGCCTGGCCGACGAACGGCCGGCCCTGCTGGTCCTCGTGGTAGCCGGGCGCCTCGCCGACGAACATCAGGTCGGCGCCGGGGTCTCCCTCGCCGAACACGGCCTTGGTGCGCGTGGAGCCGAGCACGCAGCCGGAGCAGCACTCGACTTCCTCGCGGAGGGCGTCGAGTGCGGCGATGACGTCGTCAGTGGCAGGTGCCACAGGAGCCGGTGGCGCAAGTGGAGCAGCTCTTCTTGGCTCCCTTGCCGCCGATGTCGAGACTCGAGGAGTGGACGGCGAACGTGGACAGCAGCCGGCAGACGTCGGCCGACCGGCACTGCGGGCACGCGGGCCTGGTGCCGGTGCGGACGAGCTCTTCGAACGCGGTACCGCACTCGTTGCAGCAGAATTCGTAGATCGGCATGGCGGTAGTGTACCCCACAGCGGCGGGGAGGCCAGCCTCGGAGAGCGCGGCGCGCGGGGCGCCGGAGGTCGCTGTGCAAACGTCGCCTTGATTGACCAGGCGCGCGTGAGACCGTACGCTTGATCGATGGCCCGGCGCCGAGCCTCGGCAGGCGACCGGGACACCGCCTGTGCTGCACAGGTCTTACGGCAGGCGCGGTACCTCCCCCACCGGGCGGACCGCAGCCGGAGAGGTCGGAGGCTTGACCATCGACGCGCATCGCTTCTGCGTTGTCGGTCCCGGACGTCTGGGATCGGCCGTACTCGCCGGCCTGCAGGAGGCCGAGCTCACCGTCACCGCCGTGGCCGTGCACGGGGACGACGACACCAGCCTCTTCGACGCGATCCCGCACGTGCGCGTGCGCGACGCCGCGCTCGAGGCCGACGCCTGGTGGCTGGCGGTGCCCGACGACGAGATCTCCACGGTGGCCGGCCGGCTGGCCGAAGCGCTGCCGGCCACGCGCCGCCCCGGCGCGCCGCAGCCGCTCGCCATCCACTCCAGCGGGCTGGGCTCGGTGCACCTGCTCAAACCGCTGTACGAGCAGGGCGTGCGCGTGCTGAGCCTGCACCCCCTGCAGACGTTCGCCGGCGAGCCCAGCGCGGAGCTGCTGCGCGACACGCCCTGCGCCGTCACGGCGCTGGAGGAGCGCGACCTGCAGCTCGGCGAGGAGTTGGCCGTCCGCCTGGGCATGCGGCCCTTCCCTCTGCCCGACGAGCACAAGACGCTGTACCACCTCGCGGCCGTGGTGGGCTGCAACCTCCTGGTCGCGCTCGAGAGCGAGGCCAAGCGCCTGATGGACGAGGCCAGTGGCGATTCCCGCGGGCTGGACCACCTGGGCGTGCTGCTCCGGACGACGCTGGAGAACCTGCTGCGGACCGGCGAGCCGGCGTTCGCGCTCACCGGGCCCGTCGCCCGCGCAGACATCGGCACGGTGCGCGCGCACCTCCGGCTGCTCGACCGCGAGAGCCCGCGCCTCGCCGGGACGTACCGCGCGCTGAGCCTCGAGGCGCTCGCGCTGGCCGCGCCGCGGCTCGACGACGAACAGGTGGAGACGCTCCAGACGCTGCTCGGGGCCGGAGAAGCCGGCGCAGCCGGCCAGGCCGGCCCGCACGAGACTCCACCGCCCACGCGCTGGGCCGGAGGGCAGCGGTGAAGGTCGCGCGCACGGTGAAGGAGGCGCGGGCGGCGCTGCGCGAGCTCCCGCGCCCCCTCGGCCTGACGCCGACCATGGGCGCCCTGCACGCCGGGCACCTCAGCCTGGTCGAGGCGGCGAGGGCGCGCTGCGCCAGCGTCGCCGCCTCCGTCTTCGTGAACCCGGCGCAGTTCGGCCGCGGCGAGGACTTCGACACCTACCCGCGCGACGAGGCCCGCGACCTCCGCCTCCTGGAGGAGGCCGGGGTCGCGGTCGTGTTCGCGCCGGCGGCCGACGAGATGTACCCGCAGGGCTTCGCCACGAGCGTCCACGTCGGCGGTCCGCTCACGCGCGACTTCGAGGGCGCCGCGCGCCCCGACCACTTCGACGGGGTGGCGCTGATCGTCGCCAAGCTGCTCGGCGTGGTGCAGCCGGACGTGCTGTTCCTCGGCGAGAAGGACGCGCAGCAGCTGGCCGTCGTGCGCCGGCTGGCACGCGACCTCGACCTCCCGGTCGAGGTGGCGAGCGTGCCCACGCTGCGCGAGCCGGACGGCCTGGCCATGAGCTCGCGCAACGTCTACCTCACGCCGGACGAGCGCGCGGTCGCTCCCGACCTCTACCGCGCGCTGCTCGCCGGAGCGGCCGCCGCGGGCGGGCCCGGAGCGGCCGCCAAGGACGTCGTCGTGGCGGCCACCGGCGCCCTGCTCCTCCCCGCCGCCGGCCTCGACCCCGACGCGGTGGACGAGGCCCTCGCCCGGCCGCGGTTCCAGATCGACTACCTCGCCGTCGTGGACGAGGAGACCTTCGTCCCCGAGGGCGACCTCGGCCCGCGGAGCCGCCTCGTCGTGGCGGCCCGCCTCGGCTCCACCCGCCTCATCGACACCATCTCGGTCGCCGCCGCCGGCTCCCCGGCGCAGTCACCCCCGAGCGCGTACCCCGTCCAGGACGCGACCAGCACGGAAGGAAGGACATCGTGAACCCAGTCGTCACGCCCCGTACAAGCGAGCCCAAGGTCAGCGAGGGCCTCCTCCGCGTCTTCACCGGCGCCGTGGAGTTCTCCAGCCGCGGCAACGCCGACATCATCCGGATCACCGACCAGGTGCGCGAGCGGGTCGCCGAGAGCGGCGTGCGCAACGGCTCCGTCACCGTGTTCGCCCCCGGCGCGACCGGCGCCGTCACCACCATCGAGTACGAGTCCGGCGTCATCGAGGACGTGCAGGACGTGCTCGAGACGCTCACGCCGAGCGACCGCGTCTGGCAGCACAACATCAACAACGGCGACGGCAACGGCCACTCGCACATCCGCGCCGCGCTGGTCGGACCGTCGGTGACGGTCCCCGTCGTCGACGCGGACCTCACGCTCGGCACCTGGCAGGAGATCGCCTTCTGCGACTTCGACGCGCGCCCGCGTGAGCGCCGCGTGGTGGTGCAGGTGATGGGCGTATGACGGCCGCCGAAACCCAGGGTACGGACGGCTGCGACCCGTCCCGCGAGCGCACGCTCGTCCAGGTCGCGCTCGACTTCGTCGACCTGCCGCGAGCGCTCGAGGTCGCGCGCGAGGCGGTGGCCGGCGGCGCGGACTGGGTCGAGGCCGGTACGCCGCTGATCAAGGCCGAGGGCCTGAACGCGGTCAGGGCGCTGAGGGCCGAGTTCCCGGACAGGGTCATCGTCGCCGACATGAAGACCATGGACGCCGGGCGCACCGAGGTGGAGTACGCGGCCAAGGCCGGCGCCGACGTGGTGGGCGTGCTCGGCGCCGCCAGCGACAGCACCATCAAGGAGTGCGCCGAGGCGGCGCGCAACTACGGCTGCAGGCTCATCGTCGACATGATCGAGGTGGCCGACCCCGTCGCGCGCGCGAGGCGTGCGCAGGAGCTCGGCGCCGACTACATCGGCATCCACACCGCGATCGACCAGCAGATGCGCGGAGAGGCCCCGTTCGACACGCTCAAGGCCGTGGCCGAGGCCGTCGACATCCCGGTCTCGGTGGCCGGCGGCATCAACAGCGAGACGGCCGCCGCGGCCGTCGAGGCCGGCGCCGCCGTCGTCGTGGTCGGCGGCGCGATCATCAAGTCGGCGGACGCCGCGTCGGCCGCCCTCGAGATCCGCCGCGCCGTGGACGAGGGCGCGTGCATCGAGACCAGGCTGTACAAGCGCGCCGAGCGCGACCGACATCCGCGCGGCGCTCGAGCAGGTCTCGACGGCCAACATCAGCGACGCCTGGCACCGGCAGCCGAGCCTGCCGGGCATCCGGCCGCTGCTGCCGGGCGCGCACATGTGCGGCCCGGCCGTCACGGTGCGCACCTACGCCGGCGACTGGGCCAAGCCCGTCGAGGCGATCGACGTCTGCAGGCCCGGCGACGTGCTCGTCGTGGACGCCTGCGACGCCACGCCCGCCATGTGGGGTGAGCTGGCGACCCACAGCGCCATGGTCAAGGGTCTCGCGGGACTCGTGGTGTGGGGCGCGATCCGTGACACCCCCGAGATCGCGCGCCTCAGGTTCCCCGCCTTCAGCAGCAAGGTCTGCGCCAACGCCGGAGAGCCCAAGGGCTTCGGCGAGATCAACGTGGGCATCACGATCGCCGGGCAGAGCGTGCGCCCGGGAGACTGGATCGTGGGCGACGACGACGGCGTGATGGTCCTCCCCAAGGAGCAGGCCGTGGAACTGGCCAACCGCGCCATGGACGTGCTCGAGAAGGAGAACCGCATGCGCGGCGAGATCGACGCCGGCAAGACGCTCGCCGAGGTCGCCTACCTGCAGAAGTGGGAGAAGGCGCGCTAGGACCCCGCACTCCTAATCACCTCTGCCCGGAGGCCACATACGCCGACCTCGACACTCTCTGCACGGTCATCTATTGCACAGCCTACGATCTTCTGCCAGAGGCCAGAGCCAATGCTCGGCGCCGGATCACACGCCGAGCTGGTCACGCTCTGCGCCTCCCAGGCGATCATAGGCTCCCCAGCGACCGCCGTTTCCTGGCGGTCGCGCAGCAAGCGCCTCATCCATCTCTTCCCGCAGCTGCCCAGCCAGCCCGCCTACTGGAGCGTCGGCGCCCTTGCCGAGCGATCGAGTGGCTCATGGGCGTGTTCGCCAGCAGAGCCCGGGCTTCAGCGATGACCTGCTGCTGTCGGCTCGACCCCGGTGCGCCTGCGCCGCCAGCCGCGAGACGGTCAAGCGTTCGGCGCTCGGTGAGCCGCCGGCTACGCTACTGCGCCGCGCACTCGCGCCGTACTGGGCTTCCGTCTGCACCTTCTCGCTGCCCTGACGCACGCCGCGCGCGTTCACTCTGGCCGATCCCCGCGCGCGCGAGCGTGAGGTCGCCCTGAGCTGCTCGAGCGCGCCGTGCGCGGCGGCGAGGTCCTGGTCTGCGACAAGGGCTACGCCGCCGCGAGTTCGCCGGCGCTGCGCCGAGCTCGGCGTGGTCGTCGTGCGACCGGCACGCAGGGACGAGCCCGGCCGGGGTCCGCACCTCGCGCCCATCCGCCAGCGCTGAGACGCATCTTCTGGACCTGCAAGACTGCTCACGCTCGAGCGCCATGGAGCACGCACCTTCGCCGGCCTGCGCGAGCGCGTCCTCTCCGCTCCTCTGCCTCGCGCCTGCATCAGCCTCACCACAGCTGCGGCCGAGCCGGCCTCACTCCGCCTACACGCGTGTCTCATCTGGGCTGCGCTCAGCGCGCCCGGCGCGCGTACCACCTGAAGTTGAGACTCACGCTGCCCTGCCGGTACGTGGTGTCCAGCACGGGGCTTCCGTCAGGGAGAAGCACGGAGAACTGGTAGATGCGCTTCTCCCGGGGCCTGAACACGCCGAGCTTCACCATCGGCATCGCGCGCAGCGGCCCGGTGTACATGAGCTGCGGCCGCCGCCGCGCGGAGAGCCTCTTGACCGTGAGCACGAGGCGGTACGAGAGACGTCCGCCGCCCTGGCCCGGAGACTCAACGAGCTTGGAGAACCCCAGGAAGAAGCGGGCGCGCACCCTGCTCCCGTTGCCGATCTTGACCCTGCCGGTCACCCGGTCGCCCGGCATCATGTGCGTGCCCGTCAGGATCGGCTTGCGGCCGAGACTGTTCGTGATCTTGATGCGGTCGCGGTGACGATTGAGCTGCTTGGCGGCCTCGCCGCGTGTGGGAAGCACGGCAGCGAACGCGACCGCGCCGAGCAGGGCGAGCACGACTGCCGTTGCCAGCGCAAGGCCGACGCCCCGGCGAAGACGCCCGCCGCTGGTACCGCAGGTCTGCGTGCCTGTGTTCGTCGTCGCTCCTTCTCTCTCGGTTGCCGCCCGGCTTCTCTCTCGGCGTCCTGACCCGCCGGCCGTAGCGGCGGGCGGACTCAGATGATGGTGAGCTCGGTGGTGAAGTCGTAGACGAAGTAGGCGGCCGGACCGCCGGCGTACGTCACTGTCAGCACTACCCGCGGACTGAAGGCTTCGCCGGCATCCCACGGGTTCTTCTTGGTGTGCAAGGTCACGTCGAGCTGCGCTCGCTGGTCGGCGGCCAGCGTAATGGTCGTAGATCTCTGCTTGCGCAGTGTCCCGCCGATGGGACGCAGATCGGGGTTCTTGAGCGGCTGGGTGCCGCCTGAGTCGGCCACCAGGGTGAGCGTCACGGTGATCTGCTGCACGGCCGGATCGGGGAACACCTCCGGAGTCTTGATCGTGAGCACCCGCAGGAAGTCGAAGTTCTTGTTCAGGTCGGGATACTCGCCCCAGTTGAGCACCAATGCCGCATCCTGGCCACTTGCGATCAAGGGATCGGTTGGGATGTTGCGCTGGTGGGCGTAGCCGCCGGGGACGCCAGAATCGCCGCCCTCGGCGTAGACGTTCAGCCAGTCGCCGACGGTGGCAGCGGACGCAGTCGACGTCTGTCTGACTGGTGGTGGTGTAGGAGGCGCTCGACGGACGCGCGATGCGCAGCGGTCGCGCGCGACGAGCGCCGCGACGACCAAGGTCAACAGGCACAGGAGCAGCACGATCCGGCTCGCGTCACGCCCGGCTCCTCGCGTCCTGCGGCAGGCCGTCGTCCTCGGACTCTCCTGCCGCGCCACCTCTTCGCCGGCCTTGGCCCAGAGCGACCAGAGCATCGAGAGCGCGATGATGAAGGCCGGCACGCCGATGAGCGCGCAGGCGCACGGAGCGCATGAGAAGCGCCGCCAGCAGGTAGCCGAGAGCGGGATCGTGGAAGACGTAGCGCGCCTGGTGCGGCTCGTTCAGGCTCGATCGGGTTCCACGGGTCGGCGGCCTCGTTGTAGTCGCCCTTGGTTCTGAACGCACGGCGCTCCGTCGGGCCCCGGCTCGACGCCGACGATGCGATGCGTGACCGCCATCGGATGACCGCCCGGCGGATGGAAGGTGATGATGTCCCCGACCTTCGAGCTGCCGTACAGGCGTGAGCCTTCGAGTAGATGACCGCACCCTTCGGGATCGTGCCCGTCATCGACCCGCCGGTGATGACGTACCGCTGCAAGCCGAGCAGCGCCGGCAGCGGCGATCGTCGCCGACGACGAAGAGCAGCGCCGAACGCGCAGAGCGCGGTCAGCAGCCTGCCGAGCGACGCTTCACGGCGACACCCCGGTGAACTGCAGACGCAGCACCATGGAGGCGCCCTGCAGGGCGGCGTTGGCCGCCGCCGAGGGGATAGCCGAGGGTGAAGCTGGTACGTGTGCGTCTGGCCCGGGGCGATGCTGCCCAGCGCGGACGGACGAGAAGGCAGCCGGCGTGCCGCTGTAGAGCGTGGTCCCGGCCGTCAGGTCTTCGATGAGCAGGGTCAGCGTGGCCGACAGGCCGGGATGCCGGGAGTGTCGGTCAGACTCAGCCTTGCTGAGGGTGTAGGCGCCGCCCAGCGTGCCTCCGCCGGTGATGGTGAGCGTGCCGGTCTTGGTCTGGCCGCCGGACTGCAGCTCCGGTGGCGTCCAGGACGACGCTGACCGTCCTTGGAGTTGACTGTGCGAGAGCGAGCCGGCGGTGAACGCAGTTGCCGCGGTTGCCGTGCTCCGCCGTGAAGCTGGCGTCGGAGAACACGAGCGACTGGAGCGTCAGCGCGAGCAGCGCGAGCACGAGCGAGGGAGAGCAGGGCCTTGCCGGCCTTGTCTCCAGTGAGGTGCTTGATCGTCATGTGGCCTTCTCCTTGCGACGGTGTCGGTGGTCGGTAAAGAAGGGGGCGGGCCCAGGCCGTCAGGCCCGGCCCCGCCCCCTGGCGTTCAGATCAGGTCGGACGATCAGTTGCTGACGGCCTCCCAGCCGAAGTCGATGGTCGCTCGAGCAGTTCTGGTAGACGTTGTCGCTCCCGGCAGTCGCCGGCGAGGAGCCCAGATCGCTGTCCGGGAAGGTGACGGTGAACGTATAGTGTCACGTCAGCTCGCGGCCGGCACGGTGCTGGAGCCGCACGCCAGAGGCAAGGCTCTCTGCAGTGACAGCGTCGTCGTAGACATCGGTCGTGCCGTCGTTGACGACGAGTGTCAGAACGTCGGACAGAGGACCGCGGGTGGTTGCCGGCGTCGCCAGGGTCAGCGGTGTCCGCGATTGCCGGTCACCTGACAGGTAGAAATCGGCCGGCGCCGTCACGATCGTTCGTGAGCGTCGACCGTACCGGTCGTTGGTAGTCGCCCGGCATCATGACGGTCGGCGTTGAATGCGATGTCCGCCGTTGGTGAGTCGAGAGCGACCCGGCCGTGAATACGTTGCCGGGTTCGCCGACGTGGCCGTGAAGCTCGCGCTCGACGCGATGATCGCGGCGGCGGCGAGGACGAGGATGGCGAGCGTGAGCAGCACCATCATGCGCCGATTGCCGATCAGGACCTTCATACGCTTCATGTCTTCCTCCGTGTGCGTTGCTCGCCTTGGCGAGTGCCACTTGCGGTCGACCGTACCGGCGAGATCCGGGGGCCGATCCCTTGCTGTCTCGCGGGACTGACGGAGGTGTAGCCACCTCCGGCAACGCTCCCGCATCGAGAGCATGTATCGGGCAGGAGCGCCTAAGGCTTTAGGACTTGCTCAGGCTCGCCCGTGGGGGCGTCCTTGCACGGCCCGCGCTAAGGGCTACGAAGGTGAGCCGGGTCGACGACCCGTCTAGGAGGGATAGCGGCGCGAAGAGGGGGAGCCGAAGGCCCGTACCGCCCCGCGTGCGGGGGCGCCGGAGGCGTGCGCCGCGGCCGCGAGGTCGCGGCGCAGGGGCCGGCGCGTGAAGCGCACGAGGTGGCCGGCGCAGCTGCAGTCACCGGCGCCGAAGCGGCGCGGGCGGCGCTCCGCGCCGGGCAGCGACGCCAGGGCGCCGGCGAGCTCGCACTCCCCGGCCGCCCCGTCGACGAGCCAGGCCCGCTCGGCGGGGAAGGCGGCGAAGAGGTGGTCGGCGTGCCAGCGGAGGGTCTTCTCGCGCGCCAGGTGGCGCGCTACTCGGGCCTCGCGAGCCCGCGCGGCGCTGCCCACGTAGGCGTACCAGCCGCGTTCGAACGTGACCGTCCCAAGCGACCCGACGGGGAGCGCGGTGCGGCGCGGGACGCGAGTGAGGACGATGTAGAGGCGGGTGGGCGCGGACGGCCTGTCGGGCGCCGGCGAGGTCACCGGCCCGGCGCCTCCCAGTCGGCGGGCTTGGCCGAGCGCGGCGGCAGCGTCTCGCCGCGCAGTCGGCGTGAGCCTGCCGCCATGCCGCCGCGGCGCGGCTGGCAGCGCGGGCAGTAGTGCGTGCCGCGGCCGCCGAGCGTCACACGTTCGATGGACGTGCCGCACACGCGGCACGGCTCGCCGGTGCGTTGGTAGACGCTGAGGATCTCCTGGAAGCTGCCGCGGCGGCCCGCCGGGTCGATGAAGCTCTCGATGCTCGACCCCTCGTGGTCGATACCGGCCTGCAGCGTCTCCAGGATGGCCGCGTGCAGCCGCAGCGCCTCACGCGGCCCGATGCTCCCGGCGGCCCGCAGCGGGTGCAGACGGGCGCGGAACAGCGCCTCGTCGGCGTAGATGTTGCCCACGCCGGCGATCCGCCGCTGGTCCAGGAGGAACGCCTTGAGCGGCGCGCGCCTGTCGCGCAGCGCGCCGCGCAGGTACGCGGGCGTGAACTCCGGCCCGAAGGGCTCGGGGCCCATCTCGCGCGACCCGAAGAACTCCTCCTCCGCCGCCGGCGCAAAGGCCCACAGCCGGCCGAACCGGCGCACGTCCTGGAAGAAGAGCGTCGTCTCGGGCTGCAGGAACCACACGAAACGCGCGGGCCGCTCCCCCGGCTCCTGGCGGAACACGAGCTGGCCGGTCATGCGGAGGTGGACCACGGCCACCGACGGTCCGCGATACCCGCCTACGGCGGCCCGCTCGGGGTCGCCCTCGCCCTGGGTATCGCCGGCAGCATCCTCGGCCGGCCCGCCGTCAGGCCCGGCCGGCGCTTCCACCGCACCGAAGTCCACGAGCAGGTACTTCCCGCGCCGGCGCAGCCCCGTGACCCGGCGCCCGGCCAGGTAGCCCTGGAGCTCCTGCTCCGTCTGAGCGCTGACCGTCCAGTCGTTGACCACGACCTCGCGCAGGAGCAGCCCCGGCAGGCACGTGAGCAGGCGCCGCCGGACGGTCTCGACCTCGGGGAGCTCAGGCATCGTCGCCCGCGTCGTCGTCCTTGCGGCCCCACCACTCGAGCAGGAACGCGCGCGCGCCGGCGGCGTCGGCGACCACGCCGGCCTCCACCTCTTCCTCCAGTGCGTCGAGCGCCTGCCCGACCGCGGGCCCCGGCTCGATGCCGAGCAGCGCCATCACGTCGTCGCCGCTCAGCAGGTGCGGAGCCGGCGCCTTGCTCACGCCGGTCCACACGGTGCGGGCAAGACGGTAGTGCCGCGCCATCGAGGTCAGCGACGTCTTCTCGCCCCGCGTCGCCAGGCGGTCGCACAGCGAGACGACCACCGACTCGAACACCCAGGGGTCCACGTCGCGCCGGTAGCGGGCCAGGGCCCGGCGCGTCAGCGGCTGCTCGCGCGTGAGGAACCCGAGCCGCAGGTGCTGCCGCACGAGGGTGCCCGCGTAGTCCAGGAACTTCTTGCTGAAGTTCAGACGCCGGCCGATGTCGGCGGACATCTGCCGGCCGACCTCGTCGTGGTGCCAGAAGATCACGCGTCCCCGCTCGTCCACGACGCGCACCACCGGCTTGCCGATGTCGTGCAGCAGGACCGCCCAGGAGACCGGCACGAGCGGCTCGACCCCGGGCATGCCGGCCTCGGCCGGCGTCGCCAGGAACCGCCGGCCGCCCAGCTGCGCGACCACGCCGACCACGTAGGTGAGCGCCTCGAGCGTGTGCTCGAACACATCGAGGTGGTGGTACGGGTTCTGCTCCACTCCGCGCAGGCGGTCGACCTCGGGGAGGACCACGGCGAGCGCGCCGCAGACGGCGAGGTCGCGGAACGCCACCGACGCGGCGCGCGTGGCGAGCAGCGCGCAGAGCTCGTCGCGCACGCGCTCGCCGCTCACCCGGGCCAGGCTGGGCGCGGCGCGAAGGGCGGCCTCGGTGGCCGCCGCGTCCGGCACGAGGTCGAAGACGCGCGCCAGCCGCGCGAGGCGCAGCACGCGCAGCGGGTCGTCGTCGAGCGACGCCGGCGAGCACAGGCGCAGGCGGCCGGCGGCCAGGTCGGAGAGCCCGCTGAGCGGGTCCACGATCCCGTCGCCGTCGAGCGGACGCGCCAGGGCGTCCACGGTGACGTCCCGCGCCCGCAGGTCGGCCTCGAGACGCACCGCGCGCGTGGCGGGGTCCGGCGGGTCGCCGGACGGACCCGCGCGCAGCGCGGCGACGTCGATGTGCAGCTCGCCGATCACCACGCGCCAGGTGCCGAAGACGTCCGACGTGGCGTACACCCCGCCGCCGAAGCGGTCGCCCAAGGCGCGCGCCAGCCGCTCCGGCTGCCCGTCCACGGCGATGTCCACGTCGCGGACGCGGCGCCCCAGCAGCTCGTCGCGGAGGCAGCCGCCGACGAGCCAGCCGGCCTCACCGGGCTGCAGCGCGGCCAGCGCTGCCCGCGTGATCTCGTCGGCGGTGGGCGGCGTGACGAGGTAGCGCGCGCTCATGGCGTCAGGCCGGTGGCGTGACGCCGCGGTAGCTGCGCGCGACCCGCGGCGCGACGTCGCAGGCGATCTCGTAGTTGATGGTCCCGAGCATGCGCGCCATCTCCTCGCAGAGGATCCGCGGCGTCTCGGGCGCGTCGACGCGCGGTCCCTCGGGCGCCGTCCAGGCGACGGTGGAGCCGCCGGCGACGCCGTCCCCGGCGGGTCCGAACAGCACCACCTCGTCGCCTGCGCGGCCCCAGTCTTCGGGCAGCTTGACCGTCAGCTGGTCCATGCTGATGCGCCCGATGATGGGGCAGCGGCGGCCGGCCACCAGCACCTCGGCGCGGTTGCCGAGCGCGCGGCGCACGCCGTCGGCGTAGCCGACGGGCACGATGCCGACGCGCGTGAGCTCGACGGCGAAGTACGTGCGGCCGTAGCCGATGGAGTCGCCGGGCACCATCTCGCGCACTCCGGCGATGTACGACTTGAACTTCATCGCGGGCCGCAGCCCCTGCCGGAACGGGTCGTCGTTGGCCGGCGCCAGCCCGTACATGGCGATCCCGGTGCGGACCATGTCGAAGTGGGCGCGCGGCCCGCGCAGGGTCGCCGCGCTGTTCGCCGTGTGACACAGCAGGCCGGGGTACTTCTCCTTGAGCTCCTCGGCCAGGGTCTTGAACCGGTGCAGCTGGAGCTCGAAGAAGTTGGTGTCCTCTTCCTCCGCGGTGGCGAAGTGGCTCATCAGGCCGTGGAGCACGCCGCCCGCGTGCGCCTGCTCGCACCACTCGCGGACCTCGTGCGCCATCCCGCCCAGGCGGCCCATGCCGGAGTCGAACTTGACGTGGACCGGCACGGAGAGCCTGCTCGCCTCGTCGATGAACTCCGGCCGACCAGGCGACGACCTCGGCGCCGGCCCGCGCGGCCCGCTCCAGCCCGGTGCCGGTGAGCGGCCCGAAGATGAGGATCGGCGCGGTGAAACCGGCCTCGCGCAACTCCTCGGCCTCCGGCGCCGTGGCCACGCCGAGCCAGGTGGAGCCGGCCTCCAGCGCGGCCCGCGCGACCGGCACGGCGCCGTGCCCGTAGCCGTCGGCCTTGACGACGGCGCAGTGGGCCGCGCCCTCCGGCAGGTCCCGCATCAGCCTGCGGACGTTGTGACGGATCGCCTCGAGGTCGACCTCGGCGACGGCGCGGTGTCGTCCCGCCAGCACTCAGAGCCCCAGGATCTTCATGATGTCGTGCCGCGTGACGATGCCGACGACCTTGCCGTCGTCGTCCACCACCGGCACCCGGTCGAACCGGTGCTTGCTCATCAGCGTCGCCGCCGCCCGGGCCGGGTCGTCGGGACCCACCGTCTTGACCTTGCCGCCCTCGGTCATGAGCTGGTCGACGTTGGCCGCCGAGGCCTTCTCCACACGCTCCCGGAACTTCTTCTCACTCTCCAGGTAGATGATGCTGTCGAAGATCTCGAAGTAGTGCGGCAGCGCGATGTCGGCGTCGATGGCCATCAGGTCGCCCTCGGTGACGATGCCGACGAGCACGCCGTCGTCGTCCACCACGGGGGCCCCGCCGATGCGCGCGTCGCGGAACAGCGCGACCAGCTCCTTGACGCTCAGCTCCGGCTTCACGGTGATCGCCGGCGACGTCATGATGTCGCGGGCGAGCGGCTCCGCGGCGTCCGCGGGCTCAGTGTTCGTGCTCATGGCTCTCCTCCTGTGGACCGGCCTTGAGCCGCTCCACGGCGGCGGGCAGGTAGTGGAACAGATCGCTCGCCACCAGAGCCTCGGTGCCGAAGACGTCCTCGGCGGCGAGGTCGGCGGCCAGGCCGTGCAGGTACGCGCCGAGACAGGCGGCGTCGGTGGCCGGCAGCCCCTTGGCGAGCTGGGCGGCGATGACCCCGCTGAGCACGTCGCCGGTGCCGGGGGTGGCAAGACCGGGGTTGCCGACGGGGACGACGTAGGCCACGCCGGAGGGGTCGGCGACGATGGTCGCCTCGCCCTTGAGGACGACGGTCACGTCGCCGCGGCGGGCCGCCGAGACGGCGCACTCGAGGCGCTGCGCCGCCACTTCGCCGGCCGGGCGGCCGATGAGGCGGCCAAGCTCGCCCTCGTGCGGCGTGATGACGGTGGGCGCTGAGCGCTCGGCGAGCAGCTCCGGCCGGGCGCCGAGCGCGTACAGCCCGTCGGCGTCGAGCAGCAGCGGCGCGTCGATGCCGAGCAGTTCCTTGACGAGCGCCTGGGCGCCGTCGGTGCGCCCCAGGCCGGGACCGACGACGGCCGCCTTGAGCTGCCCGGCCTGTTCGAACAGGGCCGACCGGGCGGCGAGCCCGAACTGGCCGTCCTCGCCCGGCACCGTGACCGCGATGACCTCCGCGTAGGGCTTCTGCGCGCCGGCGCCCTCGGGCAGCGCGGCGTGCACCAGGCCGGCGCCGCCCCTGAGGGCCGCGAACGCGGCCATGTGGGCGGCGCCCTCCATCCCCCTGGAGCCGCCCACCACGAGCACCGTGCCCACCGAGCGCTTGTGGTCGAGCGACCCCTTGGGCCTGACCAGCTCGCCGGCGGCGTCGTCGGTGAGCAGCCACACGTCGGGGTCCTGGTCGCAGAGCGCCGGGATGCCGATGGGCGCGACCACGACTTCGCCCGAGAACGCGCCGCCCGGAGTGACGAAGTGGCCGACCTTGGCCGCGTGCAGCGTCACGGTGAGGTCGGCCATCACGGCCGGGCCGTGGACGGCTGCCGTTGCTCGCGCCCACGCCGCTCATGATGTCCACGCTGACGACGGCGCCCGGCGCCTCGTTGATCAGCTCGATGGCCGCGGCGGGCGCTCCCTTGGCCGCGCCGGTGAAGCCGGTCCCGAAGATGGCGTCGACCACCACGTCGGCCATCTCCGTGAGCATCATCGCGTCTTCGGCCAGCGCCCCGTCCTCGCCCGTCGCGGGGCGCACGTCCACCCCCAGCCGGCCGAGGATGTCGAGGTTCAGCTTCGCGTCGCCCTTGTACTCGTCCGGCGGCGCGAGCAGGAACACCGCGACCTCCACGCCCTGCTCGAACAGCTCGCGCGCGACCACGAACCCGTCCCCGCCGTTGTTGCCCTTGCCGGCGAACACGACGACCTCCTCGGGCGCGAACCGCTCGAGGATCTCGGAGGCCACAGCCATGCCGGCGCGCTCCATGAGGTGCCCGCCGGGAATCCCGATGCCCTCGATGGCCAGGCCGTCGACCTTCCGCATGCCGTCGGCGCTGTACAGGGCCAGCAGCAGGGACTCATCCATGAGCGTCCTCCTTGAGTGCGGCGGCGACGGCGTAGGCCAGGCCGCCGGTGTGGCTGAGCGAGACTTCGATCCGCGTCACGCCCAGGCGCCGCGCGATGTCGGCGACGCCACCGTGCAGCGCGATGAGCGGCTTTCCTCCCGAAAGTACCTCGATGTCGCGCCACACGAACCCGATGATACCGATTCCCAGGGCCTTGCCGACCGCCTCCTTGGCGGCGAACCGGGCGGCGTAGCGCGGCCAGGGATCGGAGAAGCCGTCACAGTACGCACGCTCCTGCTCGCTGAAGAGCCGCTCGTAGGCGCGCGGCAGCCGCTCGAGCAGCCTGCGGACGCGCGCGGCCTCGATGACGTCGATGCCGAGGCCGTACAGCAGGCCGGCGGGCGGGATCTGCGGGAAGCTCAGCTCACTCATGCAGGCATTCTATCCGCCGGCGCGCCTGTCGCTCCCCCGCAGCCTGCGCCGGCGTCGTCAGAGCTTGGGCGCACCGCCTCCCCGGGTATCCAGTCCGCATCCAGACTCAGCCAAGCGAGGGCAGACACATGACCGACCAGACTTCCTCGGGCGCGGGCACCAGAGAGGACCCCTGGGTCCTCAAGACCCCGCCCGGCACTTCGGAGTACACGATGTACCGCGACGACACGGCGGACCCGCCTGCGCTGGTCTGCGTCGTGGGCAAGACCACGCTGAGTTACCAGTGGCGGGCCGTCGAGGACCTGCACGCCTGGCTCCAGGAGCAGGGAGACTGGGTCCCGCTCGGAGCCGCCGACGAGCAGAAGCCCGCCGCCGACGGGACGGTCGAGGCCTGGGGACGCTCGCCCACAACCCCGTCGGCGGCTGGTACGGCCTCAAGAAGGGCTTGCGCGGCCGCTTCGGCATGTACGTGCCTCCACTCCTCGAGGCCCTCGGCCTGGCCGAGCTCGAGCACAACCCCCGCAACAACCGCATGCGAGCGCGCTGACGCCTGGCCTACTCCACCGTCACGGTCTTCGCGAGGTTCCTCGGCTGGTCGACGTTCAGGCCCTTGATGACGGCGATGTGGTAGGCCAGCAGCTGGAGCGGGATCACGGTGAGGATCGGCGCCAGGTGGTGGTCGGTCTTCGGCACCCACAGCACGTCCTTGGAGAGCTCGCCGATCACCTCGTTGCCGTCGGTGGCCACGGCGATCACGTCGGCCCCGCGCGCGCGGACCTCCTCGATGTTGCTCACCAGCTTGCCGAACACCGGCCCGTCGTCGGCGACGACCACGACGGGCGACTCGTTGTCGAGCAGCGCGATCGGGCCGTGCTTCATCTCGCCGGCGGCGTAGGCCTCGGTGGGGATGTAGCTGATCTCCTTGAGCTTGAGCGCGCCCTCCAGGCAGACCGCGTAGCCCATGCCGCGGCCGAGGTAGAGGAAGAAGCGCTCGTCGTGGTACCTGCGCGCGATCTGCTCGCCGGCGCTGGGGCGGGCGAGCAGCTGCTCGGCCAGCTCGGGCACGGCGCGCAGCTCGTGCCCGAGCCGCTTGAGGTCGGTCTCGCTCATCGAGCCTCGCGCCCACGCGAGCCGCAGCGCGAGGAGCAGGAGGGCGGCGACCTGGCTGGTGTGCGTCTTGGTCGCCGCCACGCCGATCTCCAGGCCCGCTCTCGTGAACAGGACGAAGTCGGCGTCGCGCGTGGCCTGGCTGCCCATGATGTTGGTGAGCGCGAGCACCGGCGAGCCGGCCTCCCGGGCGAGCCGCATGGCGGCCAGCGTGTCGGCCGTCTCGCCCGACTGCGTGATGCCGATGACCAGCGTGTCCGGGTCGAACACGGGGCGGCGGTAGCGGAACTCGCTGGCGACGTCGATCTGCACCGGCACGCGGGCCAGCTGCTCGATCGCGTAGCTCACGATGAGGCCCGCGTGGTACGACGTCCCGCAGGCGACGATGAAGATGCGCCGCAGGCGGCGCAGGAACTCGTCGCCCAGTCCCACGACCTCGCTGAGGTCGACGGTGCCGTCTTCGCGGAGCCGGCCGGCGAGGGTGTCGCGCAAGGCGGCCGGCTGCTCGTGGATCTCCTTGAGCATGAACGTCTCGAAGCCGGCCTTCTCGGCGGCGTCGTCGTCGCCGGGGAACTCGATCTCCTCGCGCGTCAGTGCGTTGCCGGCGACGTCGATGTACTCCACGCCGTCGGCGTGGAGGGTGACGATGTCGCCGTCGTCGAGCACCACCACGCGGCGCGTGTGGCACAGGAACGCCGGGATGGCCGAGGCGAAGAACATCTCGTCCTCGCCGATCCCCACCACGAGCGGCGTCTCCAGCCGGGTGCCGACGAGGGTGTCGGGCTCGTCCGACGACATGGCGACGAACGAGTAGTGCCCCTCCATCTCGGGGAGCGACGCACGCACCGCGTCCGTGAGGGACAGGTCGGCGTGCTCCTCGATGAGGTGGGCCACCACCTCGGCGTCGGTCTCGCTCGTGAACGTGTGCCCGCGCTCGCTGAGCCGCGCGCGCAGGTCCTTGTAGTTCTCCACGATGCCGTTGAGGACGATCGAGATGTGGCCGGTGCAGTCGCTGTGCGGGTGCGCGTTCTCCTCGCTGGGCCGCCCGTGCGTCGCCCAGCGCGTGTGGCCGAGGCCGCAGGTGGACGGCGAGCCGTCCTCGCCCGCGGCCCGGTACAGCTCGTCCAGGTTGCCGACCGCGCGTACCGTGTCGATGCCGCCGGGCTCGATGAGGGCGATGCCGGCCGAGTCGTACCCGCGGTACTCCAGGCGCCTGAGGCCGTCGAGGATGATCGGCTTGCCCGGGCGGCGGCCGACGTAGCCTACGATGCCGCACATGTGATGCTCCCTTCTGTGGGCAGGGTGCAGAGGTGCGGGCTGCGGACGGCACCTTCGAGCCGCTTTGTTCCGCCGTCACCGGCGGGTTTTGACGTCTCGATCACGACCGTGCCGGGCCGGGAGGCATCCGCCGAATCTTTCGATGAACCTCCACCTCGTCACCCGTCTCGTGCGTCCCTCACGGGAGCGCGAGTGCGGGCCAGGCGCTCAGGTTGCTTGCGGGTGTCCGCTGCCAGCCGTCTGCGTATGTCGCCGGTATCTTACCCCGCGGAGCATCCGGACTCCTCCGCGGCGGTGTGGAGGAGCTAGCCCAGGTGTTCTTCGACGACCGTGACGATGCGCCGACAGGTGGCGTCGACCTCTTCCTGCGTGGGCGCCTCGGCCATCACCCGCACGAGCGGCTCCGTGCCGCTCGGGCGCACGAGCACGCGTCCGCTGCCCTCGAGGCGGCGGGTCTCCCGGTCCACCGCCGCCCACACCGCGGCAGCGCCCTCCAGCTCGCCCAGGTCGCGCACGCGCACGTTGACGAGCCGCTGGGGCAGGCGCTCCATGACGGTGGCCGCCTGCGCGAGCGGCACGTCCATCTGGCGCAGCGCCTGCAGCAGGAGCAGCGACGTGGCCAGACCGTCGCCGGTCGTGCACACGTCGCGGTTGATGATGTGGCCGGACTGCTCGCCGCCGAGCAGATAGTCGCCCTTGAGCATCTCCGCCACCACGTAGCGGTCGCCGACGGGCGTGACGAGCACCTCGATGCCCTCGCGCTTCATCGCCTGGTGGAAGCCGAGGTTGGTCATCACCGTCGTCACGACGGTGTCGCGGCGCAGCCTGCCCTGTGACTTCAGGTGCCTGGCGAGGATCGCGATGATGAAGTCGCCGTCGACGAGCCGGCCGGACGCGTCGACGGCGAGCACGCGGTCGCCGTCGCCGTCGAACGCCAGTCCGAGGTCGAAGCCGTCCGCTGCCACGACCTCCTGCAGGGCGGCGATGTGGGTGCTGCCGCAGCCGGCGTTGATGTTGGTCCCGTCGGGCTGGTCGAACAGCACCGCGATCTGCGCGCCGCAGCTCTCGAGCGCCAGCGGCGCAGCGCGGTGCATGGCGCCGTTGGCGCAGTCGACGGCGATCCTCATGCCGTCGAGGTCGAGCGGGATGCGCTCGAGCTCGGAGCGCACGTACCCGTCCACGACTCCCTCGAGCCGCGTCGCGCTGCCGAAGTCGGCGCCGGCCAGCGACCTCAGGTCGTGGTGCTGGATGTGCGCCTCGATCTCGGCCTCCTCCTCGTCGCTCAGCTTGAGGCCGGCGGAGGAGAAGAACTTGATGCCGTTGTCGCCGAACGGGTTGTGCGAGGCGCTGATGACCACGCCGGCGTCGGCGCCGCGCTCGAGCACGAGCGCGGCGAGCCCCGGCGTGGGGATCACCCCGGCGAGCTCGACCCGGGCGCCGCCGCTGGTGAGGCCGGCCGTGAGGCCCGCCTCGAGCATCGGCCCGCTGAGCCGCGTGTCGCGGCCGATGACGAACAGCGGGTGAGGGCCGCCCTTCTGCGCCAGCACGGCGGCGGCGGCGCGCCCGACCTGCACGGCGAACTCGGGCGTCAGCAGGTCGCCGGCCACCCCACGGATGCCGTCCGTGCCGAAGTACGCGCCCATCGCCCGGCCTCTCCCGTCAATCCCAGCTCCCGAGGCTGAGGTGCACCCCGAGAAGCTTGGCTGTGCCCCACACCGCCAGGGCAGCGATGACGATCACGATGAGGGTGAACAGGAGGACGTTCAGGTCGTTGAGGTGCAGCAACCTGATGACGAGGATGACGGCAAGCGGCGCGGAGAACACCACCGAAAGCTTCTTCCACAGTGGAGCGCTGTTGCGCCGGGGGCGCGACGGGTCTCGGTAGCGGGCCATCACGGGACTCCTCAGATTCGACTCGCGCCATCCTAGCACCACGCCGGAGCCGTGGCGCTCACCCCCTCCTCAGGCGCGCTTGCTCGCGTCCACGCCCTTGAGGATCTTGAGGTTGAGCACCACGAAGCGCCAGAACTGCAGCAGCTTGTTGTTCATCTGCCGGCGGTCCTTCTCGGTGATCTCCATTTCTCTCCCCCTCACTCCGGGATGAACCGCCAGCCGGGGCGGCCGCGGAGCTTGTGCATGAACGTCGTCTGGATCATGCGCTTCATCCAGGCGCCGGCGAGTCCCATCTCCATGTGCGTGACGAACAGGTCGCGGCCCTCGCCGTTGGGGTAGCGCGTCTGGTCCGGCACCACAGGATAGATCATGATCACCGCCGCGGACCCGTCCCAGAGCGAGTCTCCCATGGAGGCGATGCAGGCGGCGTACATCTCGGTCATGCGCTCGCCGTGGGTCATCGTCCCGGTCTTGACGAGGTCGATCACGTTGAGCGCCACGACCCGGCCGATGATGCCCGAGACCATGCCCGTGCGCGGCGGCGCGGCGGCGATCGCGGTGCCGTTCGGCGTCGTGTGCGGCACCGAGATGGGCCCGGGTGGCGCGAAGGCGATGCCCGCCGCGAAGATCTCGGGGTGCGAGGGGTTCTGGTACACGCGTGGCCACGCGTCGGGCTGCCTGGCGAGCTCGTCGTACGGCAGCCCGTACCTGGCGTCCACCTTGACGAGGCCGTTGGGGGCGAGGACGTCGCCGGAGAGGTCCTCGCCATCCTTGCCCGTGAACGCGAGCGGCTGGCCCAGGAACCTCGGGATCAGCATGCTGAAGTCGAAGCCGGTCTCGCCCTTGCGGCCCTCGAAGTCCTCCCACGCGATGGCGCCCTCGGTCAGACCCAGCACGCCGGTACGCACCTGGGAGCGGATGCCGTACTCCTTGAAGACGGCGGAGATGAACTCCTCGCTGGTCAGGGTGCTCCCCTTGCGACGCACGGAGACGCCGCGCACGCCGAAGTCGCCGAGCGCCTGCTCGTTCGAGAGCCAGAGCAGGTCTGCCCTGTCGCGGACGCCGCGGCGCACCAGGTCCTTGTGCACGTTGGTGATGTACTCGAACGCCGCGCCCTGACAGGTCGACCCGGGGTGCCCGGTGCCGATGACGAAGCGGCGCCGCTCGCCCTTCTCCATGCGCGCGACCTCTTCGAGGTAGGCGTCGCGCGCCTGCACCGCGTGCGGCCCGGTACAGATGGACTGGCTGTAGCCCGCTTCCGGCCCCAGCCCTTCCGTACCCTCGAAGTCGAGCCGGGGTCCGGTCGCCACGATCAGGTAGTCGTAGCCGACGAGGGCTTCTCCCCCACCGTCCCGCTCCACGACGACGGTCCGCTCGTCCACGCGTACCTGCGTCGCGCGTCCGTGCACGAACCGTACGCCGGACCTCCTGTACACCGGCTCGAGCGGGAACATCGTCTTCTCGACCGGCATCCTGCCGATGCCCACCCAGACCCACGAGGGGACGTAGGAGAACGACGTGAGCCGGTTGATGACGGTGATCTCGTGCTCGGCGCCCAGCGCGTCGCCCAGATAGAGCGCCGCCGTCTGACCGGCGAAGCCCGCGCCGATGATCGCCACCTTTGCCATGCCGCTCCCTCCCCAGCCGCCTGTACGCGAGGATGTCCGTCCGTATGCTCTCACACTGCCGGGCAGTGGAAAGGCGGCGGACCGTCCGACGACAGTATGCGGCCCGTGAACGACGACGGGCCGCCTCGCGGCGGCCCGTCGGAAAAAGCGGATGTGGGCTGCGTCAGCGCTTGCTGAACTGCGGCTTCTTGCGCGCCTTGTGGAAGCCGGCCTTCTTGCGCTCGACCTGACGGTCGTCGCGCGTGAGGAACCCGGCTCGCTTGAGCGGCGTGCGCAGGCTCTCGTCGGCCTCGCAGAGCGCGCGCGCGATGCCGTGGCGCACGGCGCCGGCCTGGGCGCTGATGCCGCTGCCGTGCACGTTCGCCGTGACGTCGAACTTGCCCGCCGTGCGGGTGGTCTCGAACGGCATGAGCGCGATGGTCTCGAGGACCTTGCGACCGAAATAGACGTCCATCTCGCGGTCGTTGATGACGACCTTGCCGACTCCCGGGGTGAGGATCACGCGGGCGACGGCAGTCTTGCGCTTACCGGTCGCGCGATAGGTCACTGCATCAGCCACGCCTTACTCCTTGATCTCGAGCACTTCGGGGTTCTGCGCCTCGTGCGGATGCTCCGGGCCGGCGTAGATCTTGAGCTTGCGGAGCTGCGCACGCCCGAGCTTGTTGTGCGGGAGCATGCCGCGCACCGAGTGGCGGATGATCTCCTCGGGACGGCGAGCCATCAGGTGAGCGTAGGACTCGGTCCGGAGGCCGCCGGGGTAGCCCGAGTGGCGGTAGTACATCTTCTGCTCGGGCTTGTTGCCGGTCACGACGATCTTGTCGGCGTTGATGATGACCACGAAGTCACCGGTGTCGATGTTCGGCGTGTAGATGGCCTTGCGCTTGCCGCGCAGGCAGTCGGCGACGACGGTGGAGAGGCGACCGAGGGTCTTGCCCTTGGCGTCGACGACGTACCACTTCTTCTCGATCGTGGAAGGCTTGGCGACGTAAGTCTTCATGCGCTCACTCGTTCGGTAGCTGGAATGCGCGTCCGGCGTGGACGCGCGAAAGGGGACTATAGCGAATCCGTGCGGGCGGCGCAACACGGCCGCCGCGCCACGCCTCAGCCCAGACGCCGGATCCTGACCTCGTCCCCGGCGTCCAGCCCCAGCACCTCGGCCGCGGAGCCGTTGTTGACGGCCACCGAAGCCTGCCCGTAGCTGTCGATGAGCACGACGATGTCGCTGCGGCGCACGGACTGGAACGTGCGCGCCACGCGCGCGAGATAGCGCTCGTCGCCGGTGAGGAGCTCGACGTGGTCGGTGAGGCCGGCCTTCTCGAGGTCGCGGGCGCGGATGTTGAGCGCCACGTTGCCGAACCGGTCGACGAGCACCGCGATGGCGGTGAGGCCGTCGCGGTGCCGCCGCGGCTGCGGGTAGTCGACGCGGTCCAGCTGGTCGGGCTCCACCCTGGCGCCCACGGTCTCCAGCTTGAGCCCGGCCGCCAGACGGGCCGCCACAGGCGCGAAGATGTCGCGGCCGTGGAACGTGGCGGAGAGCGGGCTGAGCCAGAGCTCCTGGTTGCTCAGCTCGTAGGCGTCCGACACGCCTCCGTCCAGGTCGGCCGCGTGCATGAGCAGCCCGTTGTCCGGGCCGACGAAGAGCCGGTCGCCGTGGCTGCGCATGGCGACCGGCCGCCGCGGCCCCCCGACACCGGGGTCGACGACGGCGAGGATCACCGCCCTGTCCGGCATGTACGGGAGCGTGTTGCGCAGCACGACCGCGCCGGCGAGCACGTCCCGCTCGGGCAGACCGTGCGTGACGTCGATCACCTTGATCTGCGGCGCCAGGCGCGCGATGACCGCGCGGCACGTGCCGGCGAAGTCGTCGGTGTAGCCGTAGTCGCTGAAGAAGCAGATGGGACGGTCCACGCGGCGAACCTACGACGAAGCTCCGGCGCGCGCAACAGTTGCCTGCGGCGCCGTTCACCCGGAGTGGGTGAAGACCCGCCACGCAACGGCTCCCAAGCTGTAGCCAGCACCAGCTACCGAGGAGGGAGATGTGATGTCGCGCAGTCGCAGGCCGCGGAGAAGCCGTCCGGTCGAAGTCATCCTGCTCGCCGCCGTCGCGCTCGCGGCGCTGGCGCTCGCCGCACCGGCGGTCGCGCGGCCGGCGCCGTCCCTGCCGCACGCCGGCCCGACCTCGACGACCGCGGCGATCGCTCTCGTCGTTCTCGCCTTCGTCGTGGCCGCGGCGCTCGTCGCCGGCGCCGTCCTGATCGGCGGGCGGAGGCGCCGCCCACCCGCGCCGACAGCCGAGGCGCGAGGAGCAGCCGAGGGCGCGGCACCGTCTGGCGGTGTGACGGCAGGAGTCGAGGGCTGGAGTCGGCCCGGGGCCGGGAGCGACTCCAGGAGCGGGCGCCGGCGGGAGTGGTCCCACCGGCGCCCGCGCAGGCCGCCGCCGCGACGGGGCGTACGCCGGGCAGCCGCGCCGCGGCCCCGGCGGCTATACTTGTCGTCGATGAGCCAGGGGACGACCACGCGGCGCGAGGCGCCCTGCCCACAGCCCGCACACGAGCCGGCGCGCCGGCGACCCGCGCTCCCCGTCGTCGCCGCCGGAGTGGCGGCCCTCGTCCTCCTCGCCGCCGTGGCGGGCATCGCCGCGGCCGTGGGAGGCGGCGGGACGCAGGTCGCCGGCGCCTCGCCTTCGGCAAGCCCGTCCGCACCTCCCCCGCGCCCCCTCCGCCACCCCCTCGGCCGCTCCCACCCCCGTGTGGCGGCTGAGCAGCTACCGCCGCGTCGGCTTCGACAAGAGCTTCAAGGCCGACCTGATCGACCAATTGCCGTCGCCTCCGGAGCTCGTCGTGTTCGGCGGCTCCCGCGCCATGCGCTTCTCGCCGCCGTACATCACCGGGCTCACCGGCCTCTCCGCCTTCAACGGCGCCGTGCAGTGCTTCCGCCCCGAGGACGCCTGGGCTTTCAGCTCCTACCTGCTGCAGCGCTCCCCCAGGCTGCGCTGCGTGATCGCCCTGCAGGCGCGCACGCTGAGCGACGACCGCATGCGCGCCGGTCTCCTGTACGACCAGCGGCTGGCGAGCGCGTTCCCGGACGGCCTCGTCGCCAGGCAGAAGGCCGCGCTCGGCAAGCCGGAGAGAAAGGAAGTGCTGGGCGAGAACCGGTACACGGCGCGGGGATATCTGGTCCGCAACCGCTACGACATCTCCCGGCAGCGCGGGTACGACTTCGACCACCACATCGACGTCTCCATCGCGCGCCTGCTGCCCAACCACTCGTGGCACGGGCCGGTGCGGGCGGCGCGGGCGGAGTCGTACTTCGAGAAGACGGTGCGGCTGTACAACGAGCACGGGACGACCCCGCTGGTGGTCCTCATGCCCATCCAGCCGCGGGCGCTGCGGGCCTTCCGCAAGGCAGGGTTCCAGCGGCACCTCGACGCGCTCAAGGCCTACCTGAAGGCTGCGCAGACGCGCGGCAGGTTCCGGGTGCTCGACTTCACCGACATCCGGGCGTTCGGCGGCAGCGCGCGGGAGTTCTACGACGCCGTCCACCCCACGCGGAAGAACACGCAGCGCATCATGCAGCGCGCCGTGGAGCTCGCGCCCGAGTGCTTCGAGTAGGAGCGCCGGCTCAGGCGCGGGCGGTGGCGGCGTCAGATAGCGCCGCCGGCGCCATCAGCAGGTGACGGTGCGTGCGTCGTGGACCGTGACCGGGCTCAGCGGGCCCGGGCGTCCCGGGCGACGGCCTCGACGAGGCCGGCGCCCGTGTACTCCGGGGCCTCCACCGCCACCGGCAGCCCCAGTTCGCGCAAGGCCGCGCTGGTGATGGGGCCGATGGAGCACAGGCGCGCGCCGGCGAGCCGCTCGGAGAGCGGCGTCCCGGCGCGTCCCGCGGTGGCGGCCGCGGCGTCCAGCAGAGCAGCGAGCCGCCTCACCGTGCTCGCCGACGTGAACGTGATGTAGTCGGCGGCCTCCACGCGCTCCGCCGGCTCGGCGAGCTCCTCCACGGCGAGCGTGTCGTAGACGTGCAGCACGTCCACCACGGCGCCCCGCGCGCGCAGCGTCTCGGGGAGCACGTCCCGCGCGTCCGCGGCGCACGGAATGAGCACGCGGGCGCCGGCGGCGGCCACGTCCGCGCCCTCCAGCGAGTCGGCCAGCCCCTCGGCGACGTACTCGTCGGGGACGAGCTGGCAGGAGAGGCCGTGCTGCTGGAGGGCCGTTCGCCGTCGCCGGGCCGACGGCGGCCACCACCGGCCCCGCCGGCATGCCGCCGTCCTCGGTGCCGCGCGCCAGGTAGCCGGCGAACACGCGCACGGCGTTGGCGCTCGTGAACACCACGAGCTGGTAGCCGGCGAGCTCCCGCAGGACGGCCGCGACCTCGTCGTCCAGGGGTCGCGGCTCGATGCGGATGGTGGGCACCACGAGCACCTCGGCGCCGAGCGCCTCCAGCGGGCGCGCGAGCGACTGCGCCTGCGCGCGCGGCCGGGTCACGACGACTGTGCGCCCGGCCAGCGGCCGGTCCGCGGGCGGCGCCGTTGCCGGGCCGTCCGGGCTCACGGCGTGCGGATCTCGCTCAGGATGTCGCCGGCGCCGAGTTCGATCAGCTCGGCGGCGAGTGCGGTCCCCAGCGCCTCCGGGCCGCCGGTGACCCGCTCGCGCTCGCCGCGCACGCAGCGCACGCCGTCGAGCGAGCCCACGTAGGCGGCGAGCACCAGAGCGCCACGCGCCGCCCCCTCCGTCGCCCATCCTGCCGGGCGTGCGCGGCGATGGGCACCTGGCAGCCGCCTTCCAGGGTCCCGAGGAGCGCTCGCTCCGCCTTGACGGCGAGCGCCGTCGGCGGGTGGTCGAGCGCGGCCACGAGGTCTCCGAGCCGCGGGTGGTCGGCCCTGGCCTCGATCGCCAGGGCGCCCTGCCCCACGGCCGGCAGCATCTGGTCGAACGCGAACGCGAACCCGGACACCTCGGAGCGGCCGAGGCGGGAGAGCCCCGCGGCCGCGAGGACGGTCCCCGTCATCTCGTCTTCCACCAGCTTGCGCAGACGCGTCTCCACGTTGCCGCGGATGTCCACCACCTCGAGATCGGGCCGCAGCGCCAGGAGCTGCGAACGGCGTCGCAGGCTCGAGGTGCCCACGCGCGCGCCCTGCGGCACGTCGTCCAGCGTCAGCTCGGCGCCGGCCTCGAGCCCCTTCAGCAGCGCCGGATTGGGCACGAACACGTCGCGCACGTCCTCGCGCTCGGTGAAGGCGATGATCTCCAGCCCCTCCGGGACCGCCGTCGGCATGTCCTTGGCCGAGTGCACGGCCACGTCGACGCGGCCCTCGAGCAGAGCATGCTCGAGTTCCTTCGTGAACAGCCCTTTGTCGCCGATCTTGGCCAGCGGCGCGTCGAGGATCTTGTCGCCCTTGGTGTTGATGATCTCGATCTCCACGCGCAGGCCCGGGTGGCGCGCGGCCACACGGTCGCGCACCCACTCCGCCTGCACGAGGGCGAGGCGAGAGCCGCGGGAGCCGATGCGGATCAGGTCGGCGGTCACACGTCCTCCGTTCCGGTGCCGCGCAGCTGATGGACGGTACCCACGGCCGGGGCGGCGCCCGGAACGGCTTCGGGCGCGGGCGTCGCGCTCTCCAACGGCTCGGCCGCCGGCGCCTCGCCGTCCTCCTCCGTCTCGAGGTCGAACAGCGTGCGCACGGCGTCGACGTACAGGTAGCACTGGTCGCGGCCCGCGACTTCCTTCATCTTGACCGTCGGCACGTGCAGGATCTTGTTGACGATGCTGGTGGTGAGCAGGTCCACCCGCGCACGCTGCTCTTCGGTGAGGTCGCTCAGGCGGTTGCTCAGGCGGTCGATCTCGCTGCGCCGGATGTCCTCCACGGCCTCGCGCAGCATGGCGATGGTCGGCACGACCTCCAGGCTGCGGAGCCACTCGTTCATGCTCGCGAGCTCCTGCTCGACGATGCGCTCGGCGTGCTCGGCGTCCTTCTCGCGCTCGTGGCGGTTCTGCTCCACCACGTGCCGCAGGTCGTCGATGTCGTAGAGATAGGCGTCGCGGACGCGGCTGATCTCCGGGTCCAGGTCGCGCGGCACGGCGATGTCGATGAGGAACATGGGCCGGTGCCTGCGGTGCTTGAACGCCCTCTCGACGCGCTCCCGCGTGATCACGTAGTGCGGCGCCGACGTGGAGCTGATGACGATGTCGGCGGCGTGCAGGTGCTCTTCGAGGTCCTCGAAGGGCACGGCGCGGCCGCCCACGCGCCGCGCCAGCTCCTCGGCGGCGCTGAACGTGCGGTTGGTCACCACGACCTGCTCGATGCCGTGCGCCTTGAGGTGCGTCGCCGTGAGCTCGCTGGTCTCGCCGGCGCCGACGATGAGCACGGTGTGCTCGCGGAACCTGCCGAACACCTGCAGGGCGAGCTCGACGGCGGCCGAGCTGACGCTCACCGGGCGCTCGCCGATGGCGGTCTCGGTGCGCACGCGCTTGCCGACCTCGAGCGCGTGCCGGAACAGCCGGTTGAACACCACGGCCGTGCAGCCGCAGTCGCAGGCCTGCTGGTAGGCGGCCTTGAGCTGCGCCACGATCTGCGCCTCGCCCACGACCATGCTGTCGAGGCTCGAGGTCACGCGGAACAGGTGCGAGATGGCGCCGTCGCCGGAGTAGCTGTAGAGCGCCGGCTCCAGCTCGGCCGGCGAGACGCCGGCGTGGTGCGCCAGGTGCTGCAGCGCCGCCTGGCGCGCCGCCAGCGAGTCGCGCCCGTACAGATACACCTCGGTGCGGTTACACGTGCTCAGCGCGACGACCTCGCAGGCCACGCCCTCCTCGAGCAGCTCCTGGCTGAGGCGCGCCGCGTCCCCTTCGTCCAGGGCGAGGCGCTCGCGCAGCTCGAGCGAGGCGGTCTTGTGCGAGATGCCGGCGACGACGACGTACAAGCTCTCAGCCCCCGTAGGTGTGGAACCCGCTCAGATACGGCACAGCGGCGAACCTGATGACGAAGAGCAGGACGAGGCCGGTGACGGCGAGCCACGAGACGGTGCGGCCCGACCAGTCGCCGCGCACGCGGCCGGCGATGAGCGCGAGGTAGACGAGCCACGCGGCGCCGGAGAGCAGCACCATGGGGTCGGTAGCCCAGCCGGGCACCCTGAACGTCTCGGCGCGGATGACGCCGGCCGCCATGCCCATGGTGAGGAACGGCAGGCCGAGCAGGGTGGCGTGGTAGGTGAGCCGGTCGAGCGCCGCGAGCGAGGGCAGGCGGCCGAGCACGTTACCGGTCTTGCGGCGCAGCAACCGCTCCTCGATGAGGTAGATGATCGCCGCGCCGCCGGCCACGTAGAGACAGCCGATGGCGACGAGCATCACGATGACGTGGACGACGACGATGTCGCTGCGCAGCGCCGGGACCATGTCCCGCGGCGGGTCGTAGGAGATGAGGGCGATCGTGAGCAGCACGAGCACCACGGGCATCACGTACAGGCCGACCGCCTTGATCTTGGTGAACGACTCGAGCACGTGCCACACCAGGACGACCGCCCACGCCACGAGCACCAGCGACTCGTACAGGCCCACGAACGGGAACCGCCCCGCCTCGACGCCGCGCAAGACGACGCCGAGCGTCTGCGCGACGAGGCCGGCGGCGGCGACGACGAGCCCGAGCCGGTTCATCCCCAGGCGCTGCGTGAAGAAGCCGATGAGGAAGACGGCGAACGCGGCCGCGTACAGCAGGTACGCGAGCCACACCAGGATGACGGCGGCGAGCTCCATGGGCCCCGGTCAGGCCGCCCCGAGCCCCGCGGCGCGGAGCGCGTTGTCGGCGGCCGGCGTCACTCCGCCCCGCCGGCCGGGGACTGCAGGCGCTTCGCCTCGTCCTCGAGCAGCTCGACGTCGCGCCTGAGCACGCTGACGCGGCGGGCGCTCATGAAGTAGTAGATGATGAGCACGGCCAGGATGACTGCGTAGGCCGCGGCGACGTACTTTGCGCCTTCTGCGATGGTCATGGAATCAGCCTCCCAGCGAGGTCTTGAGGTCGGTCACACGGTCCTTGAGCTGCTCGATCGCGAGGTCGCGCCGGATCAGCGCCGCGAGGAGCAGCGTCATCCCGGCCATGCTGATCATGAAGGCGGCGAACATGCTGCCCTCCATGCCGGTGCCCCCGGCGGTGATGACCGCCGGGTGCAGGCCTTCGGGCATGAGGCGCGTGGCGAACCACGTGATCGGCACGTCGATGAACGCGATGATGGCGAACACGGCGGCGTAGGTCGCGCGGCGCTGCTCCTCGTCCACCACGGAGCGCAGCACCCAGTACGCGGCGTACAGGAAGCAGACGAGCAGGAACGTGGTCAGCCGCGGCTCCCAGGCCCACCAGGCGCCCCAGCTCGCCTTGCCCCAGATCATGCCCGTGATCATCACGAGGATGGAGAACAGCAGGCCGAGGCGGATGCTGACGAAGCCGAGGCGGTCCCACTTCAGGTCCTGCGTGCGCAGGTACATGATCGCGGCGACGAAGGCGACGCCGAACGCGACCAGCGCGGTCTCGGCGATCGGGGCGTGGTAGTAGAAGATCTTCTGGCTGTAGCCCATCGAGGAGGAGTCGACGGGAGCCAGCCAGAAGCCGAGCATCAATCCGACGATGAGGAAGGCGCCGGCCCCGATGAACAGCGCCGGCGCGCTGACGAGCTTCTTCACGCTCACTCTCCTATGGCGAAGTCGTAGACGCCCCAGGCGACGACGAGGAAGATCGCGTCGAACCCGAGGATGAACAGGAGACGAGTACCTACAGTACCGAATCCGGCGCCGTCCGCGAAGACCAGGGTCGTCGCGCTCGTGGCCGCGACCAGCAGGGGCACGATGAGCGGCAGGAACAGGATCGGCAGCAGCAGGTCGCGCGACCGGGTGTTCATGGAGATGGTCGCGAGCAGGGTGCCGAGCGCGCAGATCCCGAGGTCGGCGAGCAGCAGCACGAAGAGGAACGGCAGCAACTCGCCGATGAAGCTGCGCTCGATGAAGAAGAGCGCGAACACCGGCACGGCCACCGCCTGGATGATCAGCAGGAACACGAGGTTGCCCGCCGTCTTGGCGAAGAAGATGGTGACGCGGTCGACCGGGCAGAGCAGCAGGCCGTCAAGGCAGCGCTCGTCCTTCTCCTGCGCGAACGAGCGGTTGAGCCCGAGCAGCATGGCGAAGATGAACGTCACCCACAGCATGCCGCCGGTGAAGTACGTCAGGTCGGTCTGTCCCTTGACGGTGAACGCCCAGTGGAAGATCACCATCGCGAGCAGCACGAAGAGGATCATGCTCACGATCATGTCGCGCGTGCGGAGCTCCCTGATGACGTCCTTGCGCAGGATAGCCTTGAACTGCGCCCACCCGCTCACGCCACGCTCCCGTCGTTGACGTGCTCGCGGTAGACCGCGCTGAACGACTCGTGGTCCACGCCGGAGGCGTGCTGGTACGCGATGCGGCCGCCCTCCACGATCATCAGTTCGGTCCCCCACTCCAGGCCCTTGGCGATGTTGTGGGTGACCATGACGAACGTGTGCTCGTCGCGGATCTCCATGAGCAGGCCGTCGAGGATGTCGACGGCCCGCGGGTCGAGGCCCGAGTGCGGCTCGTCGAGCAGGAGCACGCGCGGGCGGTGCAGGATGGCCCGCGCGATCGCCAGCCGCTGCCGCATGCCCTTGCTGTAGGTGCGCACCACGTCGTGACGGCGCGCCGACAGCTCGAGCCGCTCGAGCAGCTCGGTGATGCGCGCGCCCGCGTCCTCCACGCCGTACATGTCGGCGTAGAAGCGCAGGTTCTCCTGCGCCGTGAGGTCCGGGTACAGCATCGCGTTGTGCGAGATGAACCCGATGGTCCTGCGCACCGGCATGGGGTCCTCACGGACGTCGTGGCCGGCCACCTTGACGGCGCCGCCGCTCGCCGTGAGCAGCGTGGCGAGCACGCGCAGGGTCGTCGTCTTGCCGGCCCCGTTGGGGCCGAAGATGCTCAGGAACCCGCCGCGCGGCACGCCGAACGAGATGCCCTTGAGCACCTCGCGGCGGCCGAACGTCTTGCGCAGGCCCTCGACCTCGATCTCGAGGGGGGTCCCGCCGTCCTGCCGGTCGTGTTCGTCCGACAACGGGCCGGCCTCCCCTAGGCGGTCGCGTCCGCCCCGACGGGCTCGGCGACGCGGGCTTCCTGTTCCTGCCTGCGGCCCTTGGGCCACAGCGAGACGACGGCCCCGACGCACAGGAGGATCGCTCCGATCCACACCCAGCGGATGAGCGGGAAGATGACCACCCGAAGCGCGATGGTCTTGGAGGTACTGTCGAACGGCTCGTCGGCCACCACGAACAGGTCCTCGAACGGCCTGCCGAGGATCACCGCGCGCACGGCCGCGCCGCTCATCGGGTAGATGTCGGTGTGCGGCGCGAGCACGCCGATCGACTCGCCGTTCTTGGACACGTCGAACGTCGCCGTGGTCTTGGTCGAGTTCTGCGGGCCCGTGCTGTCGCTCATGCTCTTGAAGGTGAGCGTGTAGCCGTCCAGCGTGGCCGTGGATCCCGGCTTGACCTTGATGATCCCGAACTGCTCCACCTTGTAGACGGTGGAGCCGAGCAGACCGGCGACCACGAGCACCATGCCGAAGTGCACGATGTAGGCGGCGGTGCGGGTGCGGCTGCCGGTGAAGGCCTTGCCGAGGCCGGACCAGAGGCTCTTGTCGGGTCCGGCCGCCCGCCTGGCGGCGCGCAGGACGAACTGGATGACGGCGCCGAAGGCGAAGCCGCACACCAGGAACCCGATGAAGCCCCAGACGTTGCTCTGGAAGCCGAGGTACAGCCACAGCGGGACGGACAGCACCATCGTCACGGTCGGCAGGATGAGCGTCTTGCGCAGCTGCGCGCCGTCGGTCTTGCGCCAGGCGAGCAGCGGGCACACGGCGATCATGGCCAGGACGACGACGCCCAGCGGGCGCGCCACGAGGTCGTAGGTGCCGGCGCCGACCGCGCGGTCGGGGAACAGCAGCGGCACGCCCACGGTGGCGAACGCCACCGCCACGGCGAACAGCGTGAGCAGCAGGTTGGTGACGTAGTAGAGGAAGTCACGTGAGAGCCAGCTCTCCACATCGTCGTGGCTCGCGAACCGGCGCCAGCGCCAGGCCATGAGCGCAGCGCTGCCGACGGCCGTGACGACCAGGAAGCCGGTGAGGATCCAGATGAGCACCGGGTTCTTGCCGAACGCGTGGACGGACTGGATGAGGCCGGTGCGGGTGGTCCAGGTCGCGAGGATCGTGAACCAGAAGGTGAGGACGGCCAGGCCGAGCGCCCAGCGCTTGAACAGGCCGCGGGCCTTGTAGAGCGTGAACGAGTGGAGCAGCGCGGTGGCCGTGAGCCACGGCACCAGCGAGGTGTTCTCCACGGCGTCCCAGGCCCAGTAGCCACCGAAGCTGAGCACCACGTACGCCCACCAGGCGCCGAGGCCGATGCCCAGCGAGAGGAACAGCCAGCCGAACACGGCCCACTTCTGCGAGCGGCGCACCCAGAGCTTGTCGCCGCGCCCCAGCAGCAGCGTGCTGATGGCGAAGGCGAACGGCACGGCCAGCCCGACGTAGCCGATGAACAGCGTCGGCGGGTGGAACACCATACCCGGGTGCAGGAGCAGCGGATTGAGGCCGAACGGCACCGTGCCTGCCTCGGCCGCCAGGAACGGCATGGAACTGGTGTCGAACACCATGAGGGCGGCGAACACGGCGGAGATGACGGCGAGCACCGCCACCGCGCCGCCCGTGAGCCGCTCCAGGCGGTTGAGGTCGATCACGGCGATGACGATGGTCGCCACGGCGAGCATGAGGAGCCAGAGCAGGAACGAGCCCTGCTGGCCGGCCCAGAACCCGGCGATGCGGTAGAACGTGGAGAGCGAGGCGTCCGAGTTCTCCGCCACGTAGGCGAAGCCGAAGTCCTTCTTGAGAAACGCCTGCAGCAGCACGGCCGAGGCGATCACCGAAGTCAGGAAGAAGCCGTAGACCGCGTAGTAGCCGTTGCGCTGCAGGTCCTTGCGGTCCCAGCGCAGACCCATGAAGAGGAATCCCGCGGCGGCGCAGGCGAAGAAGAGCGCAGCCCAAAGGGAGTAGCGTCCAAGCTCAAGCATAGAAGGACCTCACTGCTCAGCTGCGGGGGAGGCCGACCCCTTGTACTTGCTCGGGCACTTGGTCTGCAACTGGTCGGCGGTGATCAACGCGCCGTTGCTGGCGTACTTGCCGATGACCACCACGTCGACGCCGGCGTCGAACGTGTTGGGCATCTGTCCCGCGTAGAGCACGTTGACGGTCTGTGTCTTGCCGGTGAGGTCCTCGATGGCGAAGCGGACGCCGGTGGAGTCGCGCTTGATGGTGCCGTCGAGCACCCTGCCGCCGACCTTGACGTTCTTGCCGTCGTACTGCCCGGTGGCGAGGTCCGACACCTGCCGGTAGTACGCGCCCTGCCTCTGGACCAGGATGACCACGCCGACGATGAAGACGACGACGATGACGCCGGTGGCAATGAGGAGACGAGTGCGGGATTTCTTGTTCAAGCGGAATACCCCTGCGTGTATGGGACGGGAGCCGGACTAGTGTAGCTGACGAATCGCCCTGTTGCCATTTGCACCATGCCTGAGTGAGTATGCGCCGGGCGCGCCGGTGACGCATCCCGGCGTCAGGCTCGAGGCAGGTTCGACCGGCGGGCAGGAAAAGTCGCCTGCGGCGGCGTAGCTAGCAGCATGCCGATCGACAAGCGTCGAGAGACGAAAGTCATCGCCGTGGTGGTCGCCGAGGTGCTGGGCGCACGCGCCGCGGACCGGGAGAGGGTGCGACGTGCCCTCGAGCGGGTCAACCAGCTCTTCAGGCCGGCGATCGCGGAGCCGTTCGGCCTGGGGGGCGACGACCGCGTGGACGGTGCGCTCGCCGACCCCGCGCAGACGCCGCTGTGCCTCAGCGTGCTGCGCGAGCAGCTCGCGCCGCTGCTGCTGCGCGCCGGCGTGGGCGTCGGGGTGGTCGACCACCTGCGGGAGACCACGGGGACCGACCGCGACGCCTCCACGGTCGCCCGGCGCGCCCTGCAGCTGGTCATCCGCGACAAGGGCCTCACGCGCTATCTCGGCACCGGCGACGCCGGCGACGTGCTGCTCGGCGCGCTCTGCCGGCTCGTGGACCCGCTCATCCTCGCGCGCACCGACAAGCAGTGGGAGGCCATCGCCGCCTACCGCGAGCTCGGGCACCAGCGCGAGGTGGCCGAGCGACTGGGCGTGACGCGCCAGAGCGTGGGCGACCGCCTGAGCGCGGGCAACAGGCGGGCGGTCGAGGAGGCGGACGCCGCCGTCGCCGCCTACCTGAGTTACCAGCGCCGGCAACGGTTCGGCGGCTGACGGACCGCCGGTCCCGGCGGGTCAGCCGGCGGGCGGCGCGTTCAGCGGGGCGCAGTCGCCGCCCAGGTCGAGCAGCTTCTCCACTCCGTGCGGCAGCGCCGCGGCGATCATCTCGAACTGCTCCCGGCAGGCGCGCGGGCTGCCCGGCATGTTGATGATGAGCGTCTTGCCGCGGATGCCGCTCACCGCGCGGGAGAGCATCGCGTGCGGCGTCTTGACGAGCGACCCGGCGCGCATGGCCTCGGCGAAGCCGGGCGCCTGGCGGTCGAGCACCGCCAGGGTCGCCTCGGGCGTGACGTCGCGGCTGGTCATGCCGGTGCCGCCGGTCGTCAGGATGAGGTTGACCGGCGTCTCGTCGGACCAGCGACGCAGCGCCGCGGAGATCTCGCCGGCCTCGTCGGGCACGATGGCGCGCTCCACCTGCGCCACGCCCAGGGCGCGCAGCGCCTCCTCGAGCACGTCGCCGCTCGTGTCGTCGCGCTCACCTCGGGCGCCCTTGTCGCTGGACGTGAGCACGGCGGCGTGGATGAGGCTCTTCTTCTCGACGTGGATGTCGTCGCCGGCCTTGACCTCGCCGCCCTCGAGCACGCGCACGAAGATGCCCTCGCGCGGCATGACGCAGTCGCCGACCTGATGGTAGATCGCGCAGTGCGCGTGGCACTCCTTGCCGATCTGCGTGACCTCCACGAGCGCCGGCCCCAGGCGCAGGCGCGCGCCGACGGGCAGGTCGCTCACGCGGATGCCCTCGGTGGTGATGTTCTCGCCGAAGTCGCCGACGTCCACGTCGCCGCCCGAGTCGCGCATCTTCTGCGCGCTCTCGTCGGCGAGCAGGCTCACCTGGCGGTGCCAGGGACCGGCGTGGGCGTCGTCCTCGATGCCGTGCTCCACGACCAGCGTCACGGAGTCGACGGGCTTCTTCTGCACGCCCTTCTTCGCCGAGATGTTGACGGAGCGGACGCGGCCGTCGGGGGCGCTCACCCGTCGGCCTCCCGCGTCCAGTGCCCGCTGCGCCCGCCGCTCTTCTCGAGCAGGCGCACGCCGGTCACCTCCATGCCGCGGTCCACGGCCTTGCACATGTCGTAGACGGCGAGCGCCGCGACCGACGCGGCCACCAGCGCCTCCATCTCGACCCCGGTGCGACCGCGCAGCCGCGCCTCGGTCCTGATGCGCAGGCCCGGCAGCGCCTCGTCGGCCTCGATGTCCACCGCCACCTTGGTGAGGTTGAGCTGGTGGCACAGCGGGATGAGCTCGTGGGTGCGCTTGGCGGCCATGATGCCGGCCAGCCGCGCCACAGCGATCACGTCGCCCTTGGGCGCGGCCTCGTCGAGGATGGTCGCCAGGGTCTGCGGCGCCATGATCACAGCCGCCTCGGCCCGCGCCACACGCTCCGTCTCGTCCTTGCCGCCCACGTCGACCATGGCGGCGCGGCCGCGCTCGTCGAGGTGACTGAGCTCGCCCACGGTCACCCTCCGATCTGGGACATCGACCGCTCGTTGGCCTGCGCCTCGCTGCAGCGGTCGAACGCCTTGCCGGCGACGGCCGTCTCGATGGCGCCCCGCAGGACGGCCGGGTCCCTGAGCAGCGGACGGATGTTCACCTCTCGACCGGAGAAGAGACAGGTACGCAGGCGCCCGTCCGCGGTGAGCCGCAAGCGGTTGCAGGTGGCGCAGAAGTGCTCGGAGACGCCGGCGATGAACCCGATGGTGCCTCGCGCGCCGGCGACCTTCCAGTACTGGGCCGGGCCGTGCCCGTAAGGCCCGTCGTGGCCGACGAGCACGTAGTCCTGCATGAGCCGGCGCAGCACGTCGCCGGCCGGCAGCAGGCGCCCCTCGCCGCCCAGCTCGTCGTCCCCGGCGATGCGCCGGTCCAGAGGCATGAACTCGATGAAGCGCACGTGCACGTCGTACTCGCGCGTGAGCGCCACGAACTGGTCCAGCTCGTCCTCCACGCCGGGCAGCAGGAGCGTGTTGATCTTGACCGGCGAGAACCCCGCCGAGAAGGCGGCGTCGATGCCCGCCAGCGTGTCCTCCAGCCTGCCACCGCGCGTGATGCGCCGGAACCGCTCGGCGTCCAGGCTGTCCAGGCTGATGTTGACCCGGTGCAGTCCGGCGGCGGCGAGCTCGCGGGCGAAGCGCGGCAGCAACAGACCGTTGGTGGTGAGCGAGATGTCGCTGATGCCGCTCGTGCGCGCGAGCATGCCGACGAGCTCGGCGCAGCCCTGGCGGACGAGTGGTTCACCGCCGGTGATGCGCACCTTGGTGATGCCGACGTCCGCGGCGACGCGCGCGAACACGGCGAGCTCCTCGTAGCTGAGGATCTCGCTGTGGTCCCGCGCCTCGACCCCGTCCGCCGGCATGCAGTACCTGCAGCGCAGATTGCAGCGGTCGGTGATGGAGAGGCGCAGGTAGTCGACCCTGCGGTGTTCGCGCGGCCTGACGTCCATGGACGGCAAGTGTACGCCACCCGCAACCGCCCGTCACACAGAGGGACGACGGGCTGCGGCAGGCGGTGAGGCCGAGGCCCGGAGGTGCGACGGACGCCGGGCGGCTGTGCCTGCACTCCCATCAGGAGTGGCCGCCCGGCGTCGAGGCGCGCCGGCCCCGGACCGCAACAGGGACCAGGGGACCGGGAGACGCGGACGGGAGAATGGGCGAGAAACCCCGGCCGCGCCACCCTGTCCCCCGGGCGCCCCGTGAAACCGGCAGACAGCGGGAGGGAGGGGACCGGCGCAACGCCGGACCTTCTCCTTTCCACACTGGGAGACACGGCGGTTTCCCGCTGTACCCTGCCGGCATCCGGCTCCTTAGGCGATGCCCGTAGGAGCCCGGCGCTCGGAGAAGCAGCGCCAGTATAAGGAAGTCCTTAACGTCGGGCAAGCGTGCATCTGCAGCTCGCTCCAAGGTGGAGGGAAAGCGAAAGCGGGGCCGGGACGAGAGGCGCTGTGACCTGTCGTCCCGGCCCCGCCGGACGAGGCTCTCTTCGGCTCGACTTTACTTGTCGATCATGACCTCGGTCGCCTTGATGACGACCGAGACCTCGTCGCCGGCCTTGAGGTCGAGCGCCTCGGCCGAGTGACGCGTGATGGCCGCGGCTACCTCGTTGCCGGCCACGTCCACCACGATCTCGGCCATCACGGTGCCGAGGACGATGCTCTTGACGGTGCCGGGCAGATGATTGCGGGCGCTGAGACTCATGTGGCTCCCTCCCTGGGCGTTCGCACGCCGGTCGTGACTCGGATGGCCCTAGGTGAGCTTTACCCCCGGCCCGAACGCTAAGCAACGTCGTAAGGCCTTTTTCGTACGTCGAAGGTGCGCCGACGTGAGCGGGGGCGCGAGGAGCACCGGTCCCGGGTGCGTACGCAAAGAGGGCGGCGGGCCCGAAAGCCCGCCGCCCAAGGCGTGGTGCGGCGCGCAGAGCACCGCTGCGCAGCGCTCTAACGCGCCGCACCTCCTAATTCACTCACTGTCGCCGGCCTCCTTTCCTCGTGGCTCCCGGCCGGTCCTGCCCGTGCTCTGCAAGCCACGGACTCCCCGGCCGCTTGCCCGTCCGAGCCCCTTGCGGGCCGTGCTCCCCGGTGAGCCTTGTCGGCTCACCGGCCCTCACGGCCCGAGCGGCTCGCGCAGGCAAGCGTCGGTGGGTGGTCCGCCGGTCTGCCAGTCCATCTCGCGGATGGCCACCATCTTCAGCTCCGTCATTTCCCGAATGGCGTATTTCAACCCTTCGCGGCCAATGCCGGAACCCTTGATACCACCATACGGCATGTGGTCAACCCTGAACGTCGGCACCTCATTGATCATCACGCCGCCGACCTCGAGACGCCGCGCCGCGTACATGGCCTTGTTCAGGTCGTTGGTGAACACCCCGGCCTGCAGACCCATCTCGCTGTCGTTGCTGATCTCGATCGCCTCGCAGAGGTCGCGGGCCTTGAGGATGCTGAGCACCGGGCCGAACACCTCGCGCGCGCAGACCTTCATCTCGCGCGTCACGTCGGTGAGCACCGTGGGCCGCAGGCGGCCGTCCTCGCTCACGCCGCCGGTCGCCAGGGTCGCGCCCTGGTCCACCGCCTCCTGGATCCAGCCCTTGACGCGCTCGGTCTCGTCCTCGTTGATGAGCGACGCGACGTCGGTGCTCTCGTCGAGCGGGTCGCCGACCTTGAGCGCTTCGACGAGGGGGGTGAGCTTCTCCATGAACGCGTCGTACACCGCCTGGTGGACGACGACGCGCTGCACCGAGATGCAGATCTGGCCGGAGTTGGCGAACCCGCCGGCCACGACGCGCTGTACGGCGAGGTCGAGGTTGGCGTCCTCGTCGACGATGGTCGCGGAGTTGTTGCCGAGCTCCAGCGTGATCATCTTCATGCCGGCGTCGCTCGCGATCTGACGGCCCACCGGTGGACTCCCGGTGAAGCTCACCATGTTGGTGCGCTCGTCGGTGACCATCCTGGTGCCGATGATGCGGCCGGAGCCGACGACCACCTGCAGCGTGCCCTCGGGGAGGCCGGCCTCGGCCAGCAGCTCCGCCAGCCGCAGCGCGGTCAGCGGGGTGTTGGAGGCCGGCTTGAGCACGACGGCGTTGCCGCCGGCCAGCGCCGGCGCCACCTTGTGCGCCACCAGGTTGAGCGGGAAGTTGAACGGCGAGATCGCCGCGATCACGCCGCGCGGCTCGCGGATCGTCCAGCCGAAGCGGTGCTCGCCGCTCGGGTCGGCGTCCATCTGGACGAGGTCGCCGGCCGTGCGCTTGGCCTCCTCGCCCGCCCAGCGGAAGGTGCTGACGCCGCGCTTGGCCTCGACGCGCGCGTCCTTGAGCGGCTTGCCGCCCTCGGCGGCGATGATGCGCGCGATCTGCTCCGCGTTGTCCGCGATGAGGTGGGAGGCGCGCTCGAGGATCTCGGCACGCTTCCACGCCGGCGTCCACCGGAACGCCTCGGCGGCCATGCGCGCGCGGTCCAGCACCCGGTCCATGTCTTCGAGCGTGGCCGTCGGGACGCGCGCCAGCTCCGCGCCGTCCCACGGCGCGCGCAGCGTCATCTCTTCTCCCGTGCCGTACGGCCCCGTGATGACCAGGCCGGGCGCGACGATGTCGCTCACCCGGATCCCGGCCGCGTCCTTCGCCGCGGTGCGCGGCGGCGCCCCGTCACCGCCCCGTACACTGGTCTCACTGCCTCGACTGTCCATACCCTTCGCCTCCCCCTCCGCCGTCTTCGCGCCGGCGGCACGGCCACTCGGCGTGCCGCCGGCCTGCTTACCCGGCGGGGCCGGACGGCTCACGCGCCGCCGGCGGCGGCGCGCCTCCGGCCGGCCCCGCTGTCATTCACCAGAGGACCGGAGTCACGGCCTGCAGTTCGCGCAGAACTCCACCCAGGCCTCGTCCTTGCTCGCCTCACCCTCGCGGAACGGACGGCGGTCGCTGAGCGGCACCACGCCGCCGTGCCCGTTGCCGCCCGCGGATCCACTCGTGCCCGAGCTCTCCTCGCCCATCCCGGCGCCCATGGAGCCGGTGCCCTGCTTGCCGCGCTGGTACACGCCCATGGGCTGTCCCGTGAGGTCGATGTTGATCTGCTTGACCTCGGTGTACTCGTCGAGGCCGAAGCTGCCCAGCTCACGGCCGATGCCGCTCTGCTTGTAGCCGCCCCAGGGGGCCTCGCTGTACGTCGGGTGGTAGGTGTTGACCCAGGTGATGCCGACGCGCATGGCCTTGATCACGCGCATCGCACGGGTGACGTCCTTGGTCCAGACGGCGCCGGCGAGCCCGTAGATCGTGTCGTTGGCGATGCGGACCGCCTCTTCCTCGGTGTCGAAGGGGATCACCACGAGCACCGGCCCGAAGATCTCCTCCTGGGCGATGCGCATGGAGTTGTCCACGTTCACGAAGATGGTCGGCTCGTAGTAGAAGCCGCTGCCGCTGAGCCGGCGGCCGCCGGTGGCCAGCGTGGCGCCCTCCTCCTGGCCGATGCGCACGTAGTCCTCGACCTTGTCGAGTTGCTGCTTGTTCACGAGCGGGCCCATCTCGCTCTCGGCGTCCAGCGGGTCGCCGACCTTGATCGCCATCGCGCGACTGACGAGCTCGCCGACGAAGCGGTCGTGGATGGAGCGCTCGACGAGCAGGCGCGAGCCGGCCGAGCACACCTCGCCGGCGCCGGCGAAGATGCCGATGAGCGCGCCGTCGATCGCGGCCTCGAAGTCGGCGTCGGCGAACACGATGTTGGGGCTCTTGCCGCCCAGCTCGAGGCCGATCTTCTTCACGTTCTCGGCCGCCCTGCGCATGATGCTCTTGCCGACCTCCACGGAGCCGGTGAACGCGACCATGTCGACGTCCTGATGGCCGGCGAGGTAGTCTCCGATCTCGCCGCCGGGACCGGTCACGACCTGGAGCACGCCCTTGGGCAGCCCGGCCTCCTCGAAGACCTTCGCCAGCTCGAGGTTGGTGAGCGGGCTGACCGTCGCCGGCTTGAGGATCATCACGTTGCCGGCGGCGAGTGAGGGACCTGCCTTCCAGGCCGCCATGAGCATCGGGTAGTTCCACGGCGTGATGCCCACGGTGACGCCGACGGGCTCGCGTACCACCATGCTCATGGTGTCGCCCGGTACCTCCAGCGTCTCGCCGTGCTGGTCCTGGACCATGCCGGCGTAGAGCTCGAACGTGTGCGCCGTGTCGAGCATGTCCACCCGCGACTCCTCGAGGAGCTTGCCCATCTGCAGGCTCTCGAGGCGGGCGAAGTCCTCGGCGCGCTCGCGGAGGAGGGCGGCGGCCTTGTTCAGGATCTCCGCCCGCTCCATGGCCTTCATCCTCGGCCACGGGCCGTTGTCGAAGGCTTCGCGGGCGGCGCGCACCGCCTCCTCGGCGTCCTCCACGCCGGCCCTGGGCACGTGCGCGATCACCTCTTCCGACGCGGGATCTGTGACCTCGTAGGTCTGGCCGCCGGCGGCGTCCGTCCAGCGGCCATCGATGTACATCTGGTAGCGCTTGACCTCTTGTCCTGACCTGGGTACCGCGGTCGCCATGCTTCTCACCTCATCACGAGGCCCGGCGAGCGCCGGGCACTGGTCTCGGACGCGGAACGAGGCGTGCGTGCACGCCGCCGCTCACGGACGTCCCACATTGAGGGACTTCCCACCATGACCGTCGGGATAACCGCCGCGGACGGTCTGATCTCGGCGGCCGGCGAGGTGACGGGAGTGGGCGCGAGGTACCCGGGAGGCTGCGGGGAGAGCCGCGGTCGGGCGTGCGGAAGCGCCACGGGCGCCGCACGCCCGCGTCAGCGAAGGTCGCTCAGAAGCAGCCGAGCTGGCACTGCATCAGCTTGATGCCCAGCTCGTTGCAGGTACGGCCGACGTCCGCGAGCGGCACGTCGAGGTCGCGAGCGATCTTGAAGGCGTCCTCGCAGGCGATGCGCTTCTCGTCGCCGGCGTGCGCCTTGAGGGACTCGATGAGCCGGGGGGTGTTGCCGGGGATCATGGCCGGAGTGTACGCACGCCGCCGGGCCACGGGCAACCGGCGGCCGCGGCGGCAGCGCCCGTTCTCACCCTCACCGCTCTTCTCCCGCCGACTTGGTGAGCTTGGCGAAGATGTAGACGGCCACGTAGATGAACAGGAACAGCAACGTGAAGAGCACGGTGAAGCCGAGGATGCGCGGCTGCGAGTGCGGATCGGTGACGCGACCGAGCAGCTCGTTGGCGAGGGGACCAGGCCGGCGCACCACGTCCCAGCTGTTCCAGCGCAGGAACCGGCCCAGGTAGATACCGACGCTGCCCGAGGCCGGCGACCGCCACCACGAAGACCCACCCGGCCACCGTCCCGACGCCGCGCGCCACGATCTCGTGCATCAGGTAGAGGGAGACGACGCCGAGCATGAGCCCGGTCCAGGCGAACCAGTAGAGCATGAGCACGTCGTACCACCCCGGCACGATGTCGCCCATGCTGCCGAGGTGCAGGAAATCGGTGAGGATGTACGGGGCGTTGGGGAAGAACGCCAGCCACACCAGCGCCGCCAGCACGACGAACACCCACAGCGCCGCGCGCCGCCTGGCCGCCAGGCCGAAGGCGATGGCGGCGAACACGAACGGCACCCAGGCGAGCACGAGGTTCCAGAGCAGGAACCAGTAGTGGTAGGTGTGCGAGTACCACGAGCGCGCGACGATGAGCGCGACGCACAAGAGCGACGCCGCCGCGAGAAGGCCGACGATCGCGAAGGCGAACCGGTGACGGCTGGGCGGAGGAGCGCTCGTGAGCAGCTCATCCGCGCTCGGCTCGGGAGCGGCCGCCTCGTCGGCCGGCTGCCCGGCAGGCTCGGCGTCCGGGGGCCGTACCGGGACGATGTCCGGCGGCTGCTCGCGCCGGACGGCGCCGTCGAACGGCCCCGGCGAGCCGGGTCCGCGCGCGCTCACCCGCCCCCCAGGGGCGGGAACAGCGCGACCTCGTCGCCGGGCCCGAGCACGTGGTCCGGCCCGGCGTGCACGCCGTTGACGAGCACCAGACCGGCGGCTCCCGGGCTCGAGCCCCACGGCCTCGACGACGGCCGCCACGGTGGCCACCTCACGCGGGTCGAACTCACAGCTCGTACGGCACGCCGCCGTGAGCTGCTCGAGGCCCGCGAACAGTCTGACGCTGATCGTGCCGGCGGCGTCGGTCATGGCTCGACGATACCACTCATCCTCCCGACTCACTCTGCCGATACGGAGGTCGAGCCACCGCCGGCCCTGAGGCCGCGGGGCCGACGACATGGCGATCATCGAGGACGACATCCCAGCCGCGCCGCCCCACGAGGGAGGCACGGCCGCGGAGGCCCCCGGGGCGCAGCTGGTCACCGCCGGCCCCGGCGCGGTAGACGGCACGCAGGGCGAGGGCGCCCGGGAGGGCGGCGCGGCCGAGGGTCGCGACCAGGCGCTGCGGGCCGTCCAGGTCGCGCTCATCAAGGAGATCGACGACGCCGTGGACAAGCTCGAGCGGGCGCGCATGGGCGAGAGCACCCGCGAGCACCTCGAGATCCTGCGCAGCCTGCTGAAGGCGCAGGTCTCGACCTACCTCGAGCACTTCGTGGCGCGGCGGGCCACGCTCTTCTCGCACACGTCCACCATGTACGCCGGCGAGGTGGGCGCGCCCGGCGTGATCTCCACCACGTTCCGCGGCCTGCTCGAGGGCGGCGCGCTCACGGGCGGTCAGGGCGCCAAGCTCGCCCAGTTGCTGAGTGACCGGCGCTCGCTGATCGTCTTCGGCGACCGCGCCACCGGCAAGTCGACACTGCTCAACTCGCTGTTCGAGCTCATCCCCGTGGACGAGCGGCTGGTCGCCGTCGAGCGCGGCCCGGACCTGCCGGCGCTCAAGCAGCGCTCGTTCTGCGTGCGCCTGGGCGTCGACGGCAGCACCGACATCCCGGCGCTCTTCGCCAAGGCGCGGCGCATGGACCCCGGTCGCCTGGTGGTCGGCGAGATGCACGCCGACGAGGTGCGCGAGTTCTTCGCCTTCCTCGCCGAGGACCCGCGCGCGGGAGGGCTCGCAACTCTGCGCGCGGAGACGGTGCACCGCGCGCTGGACGGCGTGGTCGCGGCGTTCGGCGGCGACGACGCCGTGGCGCGAGAGCTCCTCGCGCGCGCCAGGCCGGTGTTCGCCCACATGCACTCGGACGAGAAGGGCCGTCCGCGGCTGGCGGCGATCTGGAGCGTCGAGGGACTCGACGGCGCCGAGCTCGTGCTCCGCGAGGTCCAGACCGCCGCTCCGGCCGCCAGTATGCTGGTCGCCGAGGCCTGAGCCGGCCCCTTCTTCCCGCCCGCGGCCGGCTCGCGCCGCGGCTCCTTTGCGCCCAACGTCACCGCGACCCGCCCCGGGTCACCCTTCCTGCCGTCCGCCGCGGGGAGTACGGTTGCCCGCGCAGGGTCCGGGATGGTACGGTGCCCGTTCACGAGCGCCGCAAGGCGACTGTTCACCCCTGCTCCGGCATAAGGGCCGGGGCCGCACAGACCACAGGAGGTGATTGGGATAAACAGGTATGAGCTCATGCTCATCGTGAACCCGAACGCGGACGAGGATCGCCAGAAGGAGATCGTCGACCGTCTCCGCACCACCGTCGAGAAGGATGGCGGCACCGTCGCCGGCGTCGACGAGTGGGGCAAGCGGAAGATGGCCTACGAGATCAAGAAGGAACCCGAAGGCGTCTACACCGTCATCACGTTCACGGCGACACCACAGACCCTCGCTGAGACCGAGCGCGTGCTGAGCATCACCGACGAAGTCCTGCGTTTCGGGACCAAGCGGCTGAAGTCCTAGCGGCACGACCGAGCGAAGGGAGTCCACCGTGGCCGGGTCCATCAACAGCGTCGTCATCGTCGGCAACCTCACGCGCGACCCCGAGTTGCGCGCGACCCCGAGCGGCACGAGCGTGTGCAGCCTGCGCATCGCCGTCAACGACCGGGTCAAAGACCCGACGAGCGGAGAGTGGGGCGACAAGCCCAACTACTTCGACGTCGACGTCTTCGGCGGGCAGGGCGAGCGCTGCGCGCAGTACCTCGCGCGCGGCCGTCAGGTCGCCGTCGCCGGCCGTCTGCGCTGGCGGCGAATGGGAGACGCAGGACGGCCAGAAGCGGCAGGCCGTGTCCATCGTCGCCGACAACGTGCAGTTCATCGGTCCGCGCGAGAGCGGCGACGCCGGCGGGCAGCGCCCGCCGTACCAGAGCCGCCAGCAGAGCTCGGGCTCCACTGCCCCGGCGCCCGGGCCGGTCGACGGCCCGTGGCCGGGCGACACCTCCGAGCCGGACGACGACATCCCGTTCTGAGCACCAAGAGAGAGTGCGCCCCCGGGCGCTGTAAGGAGAAAGAAGACGCATGCCGAGTTCCAAGCTCAAGCCGCGGCGTGAGAAGAAGAGCAAGGCCGGAGAGTCCGGCCAGGCTCGCCGCCGCTACTGCTCCTTCTGCAAGGAGAAGACCGAAGAGGTCGACTACAAGAGCTTCTCGACCCTTCGTCGCATGATGTCCGAAAAGGGCAAGATCCGCTCGCGCCGCATCACCGGCACGTGCCCACGCCACCAGAACCAGCTGGCGTCGGCCGTCAAGCACGCGCGAGAAATGGCACTGCTGCCCTACGCAAGCCGCTGAGGAGGGCTCCATGGAGGTCATTCTGCTCCAGGACGTCGAGAATCTCGGCGACAAGGGCCAGTTGGCGAATGTCGCCCGGGGGTACGCCCGCAACTACCTGATCCCGCGCAAGCTGGCTGAGGTCGCGACGCCGGGCAAGATCGTCGAGTTCCGTCGTCGCGAAGAAGAGCGCAAGGCGCGCGACGTCCGTATGGCCGCACAGGCCGAGGAGTTCACGGAGACTCTCAACAAGACCGTCATCACGCTGGCCGCCAAGGCCGGCGAGGGCGACCGCCTGTTCGGCAGCGTCACCGCCGCCGACGTGGCCGACGCCATCAAGGACGCGCGCGGCATCACCATCGACAAGCGCAAGGTCCTGCTGGAGGAGCCGATCAAGGAACTCGGCACCTTCCAGATCGACGTCGAGGTGGCCGAGGGCTTCGTCGCCAGCGTCAAGACCATCGTCGTGCCCGCCTGACGCAGTCCGGGCGACACGCACGAGACCGGGAAGCCCCGGGCGAGGCGCGCAGCGCGCTTCTCCCGGGGCTTCTGCTTGTGGCGAGGTCTTCTCTCCCACTCGTCGCCTTCTACTACGCCTGCAGGCCGGGGACGCTCAGGCGGGAGCCGAGGAAGGCCCACAGCAGCACGCCGTCCAGCAGCAGCGGCAGGACCGCCCACGGCGAGAGCCAGACGACCTGCAGCACCACCGAGCAGCACGCGCCGGCCACGACGAGCACGAGGAACCACTGGGCCGGCACCAGCCAGTGCAGCAGCGCTGCCGCGGCGAGCAGGAAGAGCACGGCACTGGCGATGCCGAGCAGCGGCGTCAGCGTGTCGACCAGGTTCCCCGCCGGCAGGAGCGTGCGCGTGTCCAGGCCGAACGGCCACGCCAGTCGCCCGCCGACCCACCACGGCGGCGGCGCCTGCCCGGCCTCGGCGGGTACGAGCGCCGTGAGGTTGATGTGCGCCGCGAACAGGAGCAGCGAGAGGATCAGGTAGCGCATGGTGACTCCTTTCTCGTGGAAACTCTCCTTGGATTCAGTTTCCACATGACCTGAGAGAGGCCCGCGTCTCTGCGGGCCTCGATGTACCTAGCCGATGAACCGCAGGATGCGCTCGAGCAGCTCCTCGTCGCGGTCGTAGGACGGGTCGTCGCGCACGATCAGCACGTACTCGACGATCATCGCGGTGACCAGTTGCTCCACCAGGCGCGCGTCGCCCGCCGGGAACTCACCCGCGTCCATGCCGGTCTGCACGAGCTCGCGGATGAGGTCGCCGTTGGCCTTGCGGAACGCATCCGCCGCGACCTCGTACTGCGCGAGCCACTCCTCGCGCCCGGTCTCCTCCACGTGGCGCCTCCCCATGTCGATGACGATGCGCAAGGCTGCCTCGAGCCGTGCGGCGCAGGTGGGGAGCGTGGCCAGCATGGCGCTCAGCCGTGCCTTCTCCTGCGCCGCCTGGCGCTCGACGATGTAGGCATAGATCTCGCGCTTGCCGCCGAAGTGCACGTAGATCGTCTTCTTGGAGATGCGCAGCGCACGGGCGACGTCGTCCAGTGTGGTCCCGGTGTAGCCGACCTCCTCGACGCGGCGGCGGAAGACCTCCGCTATCTGCTGCTGCGTCGAGCCCATGGCATCCCTCCTGTCGGCTCTGGAAACTCCCTACGTCGACAGTTTCCACGATGGAAACTCGTTTGTCAAGCAGTTTCCGCGCGCCCGCTCCGGCAACGCGCCTACGGCCTGGGACCGGTCATGAAGACGTAAGCGCGGATCTGGGAGATCCGCCAGATCGCTTCTCCGCCGGCTCGGGCTCGAAGCCGGCGTTCGGCGCAACCATCATCTTCAAGCAAAGGGTTAGACTGCCTCATCGGGGTCTGCCTGTCCGGCTTCCGCCACGCCGCGCGAGAGGTCCGGCGGGCAATGGAACGCGTCCGCTCCAGCGAGTAGACTGCTGGTCCACGTCCAACGACCCCCTGAGGAGCCATGGCCGTCGAGCGCATCGAGGCAGCACCTGCAAGCCCGCACCTGCCGCCGCACAACCTTGAAGCGGAGCAGTCGGTGCTGGGCGCCATGCTGGTCAACCCCAACGCGATCACGGCGGTGGCCGAGTTCCTCAGCCCCGACGACTTCTACCGCGACACCCACCGGCTCATCTACCGCGGAGTGATCACGCTCTTCGAGCGCGGCGAAGAGGTGGACGTCATCACGCTCGGCGCCCAGCTCGAGCGCGAGGGCGTGCTCGAGCGCGCCGGCGGGCGCGAGTTCGTGCACACGCTCGCCGAGTTCGTGCCGGCGGCGGCCAACGCGGCGCACTACGCGAGCATCGTGCGCGAGCAGAGCGTGCTGCGCTCGCTCATCCGCGTCGGCAACGAGATCGCCGAGCTCGGCTACCAGCACCCGGGCGACACGCGCGACCTGCTCGACCGCTGCGAGCAGAAGGTGTTCGCCATCCAGCAGCAGCGCAGCGTCGGCGAGTTCGAGCACATCAGGGAGGTGCTCGTGCGCAACTTCGAGCACCTGGCCACCATGGACGGCGAGCGCGGCATCACCGGCGTCGCCACCGGGTTCGAGGGCATCGACAGTCTCACCGGCGGGTTCCAGCGCGCCAACCTCATCGTGCTCGCGGCGCGCCCCGGCGTCGGCAAGACCAGCCTCGCGCTCAACATGGCCCAGCACATGGCGACGGAGGGCCACAAGCCGGACGGCGGCAAGCACGCGGTCGCCATCTTCAGCCTGGAGATGAGCGCCGAGGAGCTGGGCGAACGCCTCATGTGCTCCTCGGCGCGCGTCAGCTCCCACAAGCTCCGCACCGGCAAGCTCTCACCCGACGACCACGCGAAGCTGGTACAGGCCGCCGGCATGCTCGAGAAGGCCGACATCTTCATCGACGACACCGCCGGCCTCAACATGTTCGAGCTGCGCGCCAAGGCGCGCCGCCTGCAGGCCAAGACGCCGCTCAGCCTGCTCATCGTCGACTACCTCCAGCTCATGTCGGGCGACGGCCGCGCGGACAACCGCCAGCAGGAGGTCAGCAACATCTCGCGCGGCATGAAGCAGCTCGCGCGGGAGCTCTCCGTGCCGGTCATCGCCATCAGCCAGCTCAACCGCGCGCCCGAGGCCCGCGCCGACCGCGAGCCCCAGCTCGCCGACCTGCGCGAGTCGGGCGCCATCGAGCAGGACGCCGACATGGTCATGTTCATCTACGAAGACCCCAGCGACCCGGCCTCCAAGGGCGTCGTCAAGGTCAAGATCGCCAAGCACCGTAACGGCCCCACCGGGCTGGTGCGCCTCGGCTTCGTGCGCGACTACACGCAGTTCCGCACGCTGCGCCAGACCGAGGAGTACGGGTACGGCGACGACGAGTAGGCCGCCCGGCGCGGCGCAGGTACACTCTGCCGCATGACCCCGGCCCCGGCTGACCCGACCGTCACACGCTTCCACACGCCGGCCCTCGACCCGGTCGCGCTCGTGCGAGCGCTCGGGCTCGAGGGCGCCGCGCCCGTGGCGCTGCTCGACTCGGCCGGCGGGTCGCCGCAGCTCGCCCGCCGGCACTACCTCGCCTGGGACCCCGTCTTCCGCCTGCGGGCGCGGGCCGGGGTCGTCGAGGTCACCGTCGGCGCCGGCGTCACGCGCGAGGGCGGGGCGGGGGTCCGCGACCTCGCGCGACGGGCCGGCGCCCTCACCACGCTGGCGCCGTTCGAGGCGCTGCGCGAGGCGGCCGGGCTGGCGGCGCTCGGAGAGCCGGCCGGGGCGGACGGCGCCGGGCGCGGCTCCGACCTGCCCGAGGCCGAGGCTCTCCTCGGGCTGCTCAGCTACGACGCCGTGCGCTACCTCGAGCGCCTGCCCGACACGGTGCGCGACGACCTCGGCATCCCCGACATCGACGTGTTCCTGCCGGGCCGGCTGCTGCGCTTCGACCTCGCGAGCGGCGAGGCCGTGCTCGTCGACCGCCTCGCCGCGGACCCCGGCGCGGGCGCTGGCGCAGGCGGCGCGCGTGGGTCGGGCCCTCGAGGCCGCGCGCCGCCCCTCCCCCGCCACGCTGCACGGCAGCGACCTCCCGGTGTTCCGCAGCAACTTCACGCAGGCGGAGTACGAGGAGGTCGTGCGCCGCACGCGCGAGTACGTGTTCGCCGGCGACATCTTCCAGGCCAACCTCAGCCAGCGGCTCGACCTCTGCTACGCGCTCCCGAGCCTGCACCTCTACGACACGCTGCGCACCGTGAACCCCAGCCCGTTCGCCGGCTACCTGCACTTCGGCGACTACGAGCTGATCAGCTCGTCACCCGAGCGGCTCGTTTCTCTCGACGCCGAGGGGTGGGCCGAGACGCGTCCGATCGCCGGCACCCGCCCCCGAGGGTCCCTCACGCCCGAGGACCTCACCGACGACCTGAACCTCGACCCCAAGGACCGCGCCGAGCACATCATGCTGGTCGACCTCGAACGCAACGACCTCGGCCGCGTCTGCCAGTACGGCACCGTGCGCGTCAACGAGCTCATGGTCAACGAGTACTACAGCCACGTCATCCACATCGTGAGCAACGTGCGCGGCCGCCTGCACCCTTCGCGCGACGCGGTCGACCTCGTCAAGGCGATGTTCCCCGGCGGCACCATCACCGGGTGTCCCAAGGTGCGCTGCATGGAGATCGTCGACGAGCTGGAGACGGTGCGCCGCGGCCCTTACACCGGATCCTTCGGCTGGATAGCGGCGCGGCGCCTCGACCTCAACATCATCATCCGCACTCTGGTGCGGAAGGGTGACCGGCTGTTCCTGCAGGCGGGCGGCGGCATCGTCGCAGACTCGGTGCCGGTGCGCGAGTACCGCGAGACCCTGCACAAGGCCGCCGGGATGCTGCGGGCCGTGAGCGCCAGTATCGCCGAACGGGCAGGGTGACCGGCTCCGGATCCGGCTATAGACTCTGCGCCGTGACGAAGCTGATCCTCAACGGCGTGCTCATGAGCGAGACCGAGGCCACCCTGCCGGCGACCGACCGCGCACTCACCCACGGACTCGGCCTGTACGAGACGATCAAGCTCATCGACGGCGTGCCGGTGTTCTTCGAGGAGCACGTCGCTCGCCTGATGCAGGGCATCACCGCGCTCGGGCTCGACAAGCGCATCGACAGGCCCGAGCTCGCCGAGCAGATCTGCCGCCTCAGCGAGGCCAACGGCGACGGAGACAACTCCTGCCGTCTGCTGGTCACGGCCGGGCCGCCGGACGGCCCGCCCAACCTGCTCGTGCAGACGGACAGGCGAGACTTCCCCGACCGGCCCCTGCGCGTGATCTCCTATCGGGGAGTGCGAGTCAGCGCCCAATACAAGGCGATGACGGTGATGCAGTCGTACTTCGCCCAGCGGGCGGCGCGAGCGGCCGGCGTGGACGACGCGCTGCTCGTCGACGGAGAGGGCAGGATCTTCGAGGGCGCGACGTCCAACGTGTTCGTGGTGCGCGGCGGGGGGCTCGTCACGCCGCCCGCCGAGGGGGACATCCTCCCCGGCGTGCTCCGCGCCAAGGTCGAGGAACTGGCTGCCGGCGCGGGCATCCCGGTGGTGGAGGCGTGGGCGCGCGTCGCCGACCTGCGCCCGGACGACGGCGTGCTGCTCACCAGCAGCGTGCGCGGCATCGCTCCCGTGGAGCGCGTGGACGACGTCGAGCTTCTCGTGCACCAGCAGGAGCTGACCCAGCTGCGTTCGCTGGTCGGCGACGCCGAGACCGCGAGCACCACGGCGTTTCGCGCCGCCTACCGGGAGAGCGGCGCGGGAGCGTGACGGAGCGGGGCGGTCCTGCGTTTCGCCGGCCCCCATCCGCGACAGACCCGAAGATGGGCGGCTCCCCCAGATCTCTCCGCGAGCCGCCGTCACCGTTACGACTGCGGCCGCGCGCGGAATGGTCCTCTCATGCAGCGCCTGGTCGTCATCCTCACCTCCGTGACGGTACTCGCCGGTCTCACGGCGCTGGTCGTGTTCGGTTCGCCGCCGCCGCCGTCCTCCGGAGCGTCCTCCGCGGTCCCATCTCCGGGCGCGACGGCCGAAGCGGCCGGCGGAGCGACCGTGCAGGGCGCGACGCCCAGATCCGGGGCTGCCGCAAGGGTGGTGAAGCCGCCGGCCGTAGCGCTCAAGAAGCTGCCCGGGGCCTACGACCAGCCCGTCTACCTGACCTCGCCTCCCGGCGACACCTCACGCCTGTTCATCGTCGAGAAGACCGGCGTCATCCGGGTGGTCAAGGGCGGCGCACTCCTCCCGACGCCGTTCCTCGACATCTCCGGCCAGGTCTCCCGGGGCTCAGAACAAGGCCTGCTCTCGATGGCGTTCGACCCGGGGTTCGCGACCAACCGGCGGTTCTACGTCGACTTCACGAACACGGCCGGCGATACCCGCGTCGTGCGCTACCGCGCCTCCGCCCGGAACCCCGACGTCGCCGTCCCGTCCAGCGCGCGCGTCCTGCTGCGCGTGGGCCAGCCCTACGCGAACCACAACGGTGGGCAGCTGCAGTTCGGCCCGGACGGCCGCCTGTGGGTCGGCATGGGTGACGGCGGCAGCGCCGGCGACCCGCAGGGCAACGCCCAGAACCGGCGCAGCCGCCTCGGCAAGCTCCTGCGGCTCAACGTCAACGTCTCGCCGGCGCGCGTGACCATCTACGCCAGAGGTCTCCGCAACCCGTGGCGGTTCTCGTTCGACCGCAAGTCGGGAGCCCTCTGGATCGGCGACGTGGGCCAGAACGCCTGGGAGGAGATCGACTACCTGCGCCCGGGCAAGCCGGCCGGGGCGAACTTCGGCTGGAACGGCTACGAGGGGACGCACGTGTACGACAGCGGCGTCGCGGCGCGGCTGAAGAAGCCGTCTCTGACCTGGCCGGTGGCGCAGTACAGCCACAGCGTGGGCTACTCGGTGACCGGCGGCTACGTGTACCGCGGCTCCGCGATCCCCGCCCTCCGCGGGTTCTACCTGTTCGCGGACTTCGGCTCGGGACGCGTGTGGGCGAAGAAGGGGCCCGGCGGAGCGCGCAGCGCCGTCTCCGGGCTCGACGGCAAGGTGCAGCAGATCTCGTCGTTCGGCCAGGACGCGCGCGGCGAGCTGTACGTGGTGTCGCTCGCGGGCTCGGTCTACAAGATCGTGCGCTGACGGCGGCGAGCCGCAGGCTCAGCGCCGGCGTCCCTCCAGGAACCAGCTCGTGTGGTGGTGCGGCGGGGCGTCCGGGCGGGGCTCGTCGTAGGCGCGCTCCTCGAGATCGAGCACCTCGAAGCCGCCGGCGAAGTCCCGCTCGAGCTCCTCGGCGGTGCAGAAGTGCAGGTACACCCGGTCGACCCAGCTGCGCTCCTCGCCGGACACCGGCTCGCCCTTGGCGTAGTGCTCGGGGTCGCGCGGCGAGAGTGTGCTGAGGAAGAGGAGGCCGCCGGGACGGGTGACGGCGGCGCACGCCGCCGCGAACTCCCGGCGGCCGATAGGCCCCAGCAGGTGGTAGACGTTGCAGGCGAAGACCACGTCGAACGCGCCGGCCCGTTCGGGCCGGGAGGCGAGCGAGGCGAGGTCGCTCACGAGGTACTCGGCGTCGAGGCGGGCCTTGCCCGAGCGGCGCACGGCGTTGCTGTGCTGCGTGCGCGCCGCCTCGATGGCCGCCGGCGAGCCGTCGATGCCGACGGCGTGGCAGCCGAGCTCGGTGGCGAGGTACCGCGTGTCGCGGCCGTAGCCGCAGCCGACGTCCAGGACCTGCAGCCCCGGCGCGGCGTAGGGCCGCAGCCGCGCGACGACCAGCTGCGCCAGCGGGCTGGGGCCGTCGCCCCAGATCTTCTCGTCGGCCGCGTACCGCCGGTCCCAGTGGAGCGACGCCTGGGGGATGTCGCGCTCGGGAGGGCCGAACGGGCCTCGGGGCGGCGCCACTCAGCCGCCCCGCTGGACAGGCCCGCGGCTGCTGAGCGGTGCCCCTCCGGCGCCCCACTCGAAGGTTGGCCTGCGGCGACCACTGAGCGGTGCACCTCCGGCGCCCCGCTCGATACCTTGCCTGCGGCGGGTATTCACGACTTCGTCAGGCGGCGCCACGCCTCCAGGTACTTCTCGGAGGTCCTGGCCGCCACTTCGGGCGGCAGCTCCGGGCCGGGCGCCGTCTTGTCCCAGTCCAGCGTCTCGAGGTAGTCGCGCACGTACTGCTTGTCGTAGCTCGGCTGGCTCTTGCCGGGCTCATAGCCGTCGGCCGGCCAGAACCGCGACGAGTCCGGCGTCATGGCTTCGTCGATGAGGATCAGCTCGCCGTCGAGGGTGCCGAACTCGAACTTGGTGTCGGCGATGATGATGCCGCGCTCGAGCGCGTAGGCGGCTCCGAACGTGTACAGCTCGATCGCCGTGTCGCGCACCTTCTCGGCCATCTCGCGGCCGATGAGGTCCACCGTCTTCTCGAAGGAGATGTTCTCGTCGTGGTCGCCGATGGCCGCCTTGGTCGACGGCGTGTAGAGAGCCTGCGGCAGCTTGCTCGCCTCGACCAGTCCCGCCGGCAGGTCGATGCCGCACACCTGGCCCGTCTTCTCGTAGTCCTTGCGCCCGGAGCCGGTGAGGTACCCCCGCACGATGGCCTCCACCGGCAGCGCCTCGGCCTTGTGCACCACCACGGACCGGCCGGCGAGGTGCTTGTGCTCCGCGTCCGTGCTGAACGGGTCCGGGTCCAGCAGGTGGTTGGGGATGATGGCGTCGGTCTGCTCGAACCAGAAGTTGGAGATCTGGGTGAGCACCGTGCCCTTCTCGGGGATCGGCGTGGGCAGGACGACGTCGAACGCGGACAACCGGTCGCTGACCACGATGAGCAGCTGGTTGGGCGCGTACTCGTAGACGTCGCGCACCTTGCCCCGGTTGATGAGCCTCCAGGAGGATTCGTTGGTCTCGTAGACGGTGGTCATGATCGCGACGCTCCTCTCGCTCGCTTTGACAGCTACGCTACTCGCTTCGCGGAACGCCGTCAGCTGCGCCCTCTCGTTTCGCGGCGATGAGGTCGAGCAGCGCATGGGCGGCGGCGCGAGGGCCGGCGGACTCGGCCCCGGGCAGTCCAAGCTGCGTGCGCAATTGCCCCACGAACACTCCGGCCTTGAACGCCGCCGCGAACGTGGAGGCGGCGAGCTCCTCGTGCTGGTCGACGCGCTGTGCGGGTCCGAAGGGGTTGGCGAAGTAACTGTTGGTGATGCCGACCTCGGTGGTCGTGCCCTTGCTCATGGCCGCGCCCTCGCGGAAGACGGCGAGCGCGGCCTGTTCGTCCTCGAGGCGGTCGATGACGGGGTGCTCCTCGTCGACCGCCTCGTGGTTGTTGGCGTAGAGCAGGAAGTCCACGGGGTACCCGTGGAGGACGTCCTCCAGGCTGGTGACCGGCAGCACCACGCGCGCGTTCACCTTGTTCGGGCTCATGATGATGGAGCGGTCGAGCTGGCCGAACGCGTACCCCTGCTGCAGGTCGTCGAGGCGTACAAAGGCTCCGATCTCGGTGCCGAAGCCGAGCAGCTCGCCGCCCGGCCCCACCTCGAGCGAGCCCATGTCGTCGGCGACGATGCGCACTTCGCGGATGCGCCCCTCGCCGGCGACGCGGAGCGCCTCGAGCGTCTCGCTCTTGCCGGTCGCGGTGTCGCCGATGAGGAGCACCGTCGCCCGGCTGCCGTCGTCCAGGACGAGCCGGGCGTAAGCGCCGTGGAACGGCATGACGCCGCGGTCCATGGCGGCCACGTTGTGCAGGGTGAGGACCATCTTCTTGAGGTAGCCGAAGTACCCGAACCGGTCCTCGAGCGGGACGGCCGCCACCAGCAGGCGGCTGCGACGGTCGTCGTGGAACACGGTGGGCAGGCCGCCGAAGCGGGCGAGCGCCGCCGGCGGGACGCCGTAGAGGTACACGGCGTCGGGGCCGGCGGCGATCTCTTCGTCGGAGGCGACCTCGAAGAGGTTGGCGAGGCTGAGCCCGAGACCCATGAAGCGACGGTGGAAGTACACGAACACGGTCGTCCGCCCGACGATGGCCGGGTAGCAGAGCCACTCCTCACGCTCGAGGGTGAGCCCCTCCAGCGGGTTCTCCTCGACTTCGGCGAACTGCCCGGTGCGCGTGTTCATCGGAGGGTCGAGCAGCAGTGGTGGATACAGCAGGAGGTCGCGGACGAAGGGGATGCCGGTGAGGAGGTGACGGTACAGCGCCGGGACCTGCCACTTGTGGCGCACGGCGTACACGCCGACCTCGGCGCCGGCCGCGACCTGGCGCAGCACGCGCGGCCGGGTGCCGGTGACGTTCTCCGCGACGTCGCGGTAGGTAGCACGGACCAGCCTGGCGAGCGCCTCGACCGCCTCGGTGAACCCGCGCAGCGGGCGCCTGTCGCCCGGCGCCGGCGGCAGCTCCGCACGGACCACCAGGAACCTGTCCCAGCGGCGCCAGAAGTCGTAGAGCCCCTCCACGAACTGGTGCAGCTGTTCCCGGCGCGCCAGCAGGTCGCCCGGCGCGCACGCGGTGATCGAGACCCGCTCCAGCGGATTGTTGGCGAGCAGGCGCAGGAGGTCGAGCAGACGCTCCCGGCGCGGGTCGCCGGGCCCCGGCCCCCCGCTCACGGCGGCGCCGCCCGGCGTCGACCACTCGGGTCCCGCGAGGCCCAGCTCGTCGAGCGCCTGCGCGTTGTGCGCCTCCAGGTGGTCCACGTAGAGGCTGAGCACGCGCGCGAAGGTGGGGCTCTCGACGAGCTCCTGCGTGCTCGCGCACACGGAGCCCTCCGAGTACATGACCGCCTGGCGGTCGTCGAGGTCCAGTCGCTGCAGGGACATGCTCAGTCTCCGGGTACGGTTCGGGCTCGCCCGGAGTGTGCCCGGACGAGCCCGCAGACTACCACAGGCGTGTGAGCGTGGCGGCTGCGCCGTCCGCGCGCCGGCGCGGGGTCGCCGTTCACGCTTGCGTGGGCTGCTCCGACGTGCAGAACGCGCACCTGTGCGCGCCGGCAGGGATCTCGCTCAGGCACTCGGGGCACTGCTTGGTGGCGGGGTCCTCCGGCGCCTTGCCACGGGCGCGGCGCTCGGCCATCTTGTTCATCGGTACGACCACTGCGAAGTACACCGCCAGGGCGATGAGCAGGAACGAGATCACGGCGTTGATGAACGCGCCGTACAGGAACTTGCTGTTGTTGATGGTGAAGGTGAGCCGGGAGAAGTCGGGCTTGCCGAAGATGGCCGCGATGAGCGGCGTGATGATGTCGGCCACGAACGCGGTGACCACCGCGCCGAAGGCGGCGCCGATGACGACCGCCACGGCCAGGTCGACGACGTTGCCGCGGAGGATGAACTCGCGGAATCCTTTGATCATGGCGTACCCTTCCCTGCCGGTGCCGCGCCGCGCACCTGGCGAGACGCAGTCGTCAGCCAGGATAGTACTTGCCGGCGCGCCATCCACCAAGGCGCCGCCGACTGCCGACGGCCGGGATGATTGGACCCGCCCCCCGTCGGGAACCGACAATCGAGGTCGCGCCCCTTGCGCGACCGGGGCGAAGTCTGTAGACTGCCCCGCGGTCCAGACCACCACGACTCACGAGGAGGCGAACAGATGACAGTCAAGATCGTCAGCGGCAAGACCGCAGCGTTCCTCGTGAGGGTCTCCTGCTGAGCCACCGCTCGTCCTGAGCGGCGCTCCGGCCGGTAGCCCTCGCGGCGCCGGCCCTTTCTCGTCTCTCCACCCTTCGCCACGAGTGGGTCCGGTGCCGGAACGCACCCGGTGCGCTGGCGCGCACACGCACAAGTTCTCGACGTTCCGAAAGGACTCACCAACGATGGACCACGTACACGTACTGCAACGGCTCGGGGCCTTCGCCGCCAGGATGCGGCGCGCCGCGGGCCCCGGAGACCCCGCCGGCGGGCACTCACGTCCCGCCGGCTCCGGTCCCTCCGGCATGCGCGCGATGGACTCGTTCGGCGCAGGCCGCCGATGAGCCCGCCGGCCGTCCGGCGCTCAGACCGCGAAGCACCCTGAGCGCCGGGCGGCCCCACCAGCCGGCCGCCGCGCCGGACCACACGAGACTGCAGCGCAGACCGACTCGAAGGAGGCGACTTCATGACTGCCAAGGCCGTCAACGGAACCACCGCGTCACCGCTCGCGAGGGCGTTCGCGTAGGCCCGCTCCCCAGGAGCACCGCCTGCGCCGGCTCCGCGACCGCACCCGTGCGGCCGCTCCTGCCCAGCCGCCCTCGAGGGTGACGCTCCCGGGCGCCCGTGCGCCCGGCCGTGACGGAACCCGACGGAAGGGCATCCTCCAGTGATGGACAAGAAACAACGGAGACGACTCAAGAGCCTGCTCGCCGAGCTCGACACCGGCGAGCGCAACAGACTGACGAAACGCGCCGCCAAGCTCCGCAAGGCGGCGCTCAGGACGCGCAGACCCGACGGCCGCCGGCCCGAGCTCGAGGACTTCCTGCTCGAGCTGGTCGGCGAGGAACTGGGCGCAGGGAACGGCGGTGACGGAGCCGGTCTCGGACGACGCGCCGCAAGACGGCGACGGCGTGACGACGGCGGGCGGGCGGCGCGGTGTGGTGGCCGGCATCACCGCCGGCGCCTGCTCCGTGAGGCTCGACGGGGAGACCGGCGACGTGCCCGCGGCGTTGCCGTCCGGCCTCGCCGGCCGGCAGCAGAGCGAGCTCGCCGTGGGCGACCACGTGCTCGTCGAGCGGCGGGACGAGGCGCACCGTGTGACCGCGGTGCTGCCCCGCCGCACCCTGCTGGCGCGCGCCGACCCGCATGTGGCCCGGCGCCGGCGGGCCATCGCGGCCAACGTGGACGTGGTGGTCGTGGTCGTCGCGGCCGCGGCTCCCCCGCTCCACCCGCGGCTGATCGACCGGTACCTGGTGGCCGTCGAGCAATCCGGCGCGCTGCCCGTGCTCGTGATCAACAAGACCGACCTCCTCGACGAGGCCGGGCGGCACGAGCTGCTTTCGCTCTTGCAGCCGTACCGCTCGCTCGGCGTGCCGGTGATCCCCTGCAGCGTCGAGGGCGGAGACGGCGTGGACGCCGTCCGCGAGGCTCTCGCCGGGCAGACGTGCGTGTTCGTCGGGCAGAGCGGCGTGGGCAAGTCCTCGCTGCTCAACGCCCTGGACGCCGAAGCCGCGGCCAGGACCGGCGCCGGTACGGGCCGGCGACGGCCGCGGCCGCCACACCACGACGGCGTCGGCGCTGTACGACCTGCCCGGCGGCGTGCGCGTGATCGACACGCCGGGCATCCGCAGGTTCAGCGTCGACGGCGGCGACGACCCGGCCACCATCGCCGCCGGGTTCACGGAGTTCACGCCGTACGTGGACGAGTGCCGGTTCCGCGACTGCACGCACGTGCACGAGCCCGGGTGCGCGCGTCCGCCGCGCCGTCGCCGACGGAGCGGTGCCGCGCACCAGGTACGTGAGCTACCGCAAGCTGCTCGGCGGCGACGGGGACGACCCGCGCGCGGCCGACGAGGAGCCCGCGCCGGCCGCGCCCAGCCCCCGCTCCACGCGGCGCGGCGGGCAGGCCGCGTGCCGCCCGCAGGGAGCGCACTTCACGTGCGCCAACTGTGGCCGGGCCGTGCCGCTCCACGCGTCGGGCGCGGAGCACCGCAACCACTGCCCGCAGTGCCTGCACAGCGTCCACCTGGACGCCGTGCCAGGGGACCGCGCCGCCTGCTGTGGAGGTGTGATGGAGCCGGTCACCGTGTGGGTGCGCGGCCGCGGCGAGTGGGCGCTGGTCCACCGCTGCCGCTCTTGCGGCCGGCTGAGCAGCAACCGCATCGCCGCCGACGACAACGAGGTGCTCCTGCTCTCGCTGGCGGTGCGGCCGCTCTCGGCGCCGCCGTTCCCGCTGGACCGGCTCGCCGGGCTCGACGAGCCGAGTGGCGGGCCGGCCTCCGGCGCGGCCGCGCGCTGACGCCCGCTCCGGCGGCGCACGACACAAGGGCCGGCGGACGCTCTGGCGTCCGCCGGCCCCAGGTACCTCACCCGCCCCGCGTCACTTGGCCTTCGCGAGGTTCTCGTTGGCGAAGTCCCAGTTCACGAGCTTCTCGAAGAACGTCTGTACGTACACCGGGCGCAGGTTCTGGTAGTCGAGGTAGTAGGCGTGCTCCCACACGTCCACCACGAGGAGCGGCGTGACCCCCGGCGCCGCCGGCATCTCGGCGTTCGGCGTGCTCACGATCTTGAGCTCACCGTTGTCCGAGACCAGCCAGGCCCAGCCGGAGCCGAACCGGCCCACGGCCGCGGCCTTGAAGTCCTCGACGAACTTGTGGCTGCTGAAGTCCTGCTCGTTCTTGTCCCAGCCGCCGAACGTCTCGGCGATCTTCTCGGCGATGGCGCCGGTCGGCGCGCCGCCGCCGCCCGGCTTCATCGAGTTCCAGAAGAAGGTGTGGTTCCAGTCCTGCGCCGCGTTGTTGAACACGGCCTGCTTGTCGGGTTTGCCGGCGACGGCCATGATCACGTCCTCGAGGCTCTTGCCCTCGAGTTCCGTGCCGGAGACGAGCTTGTTCAGCGTGTCGACGTACGTCTTGTGGTGCTTGCCGTAGTGGAAGCTGATCGTGCGGGCGGTGTAGTCAGGCTCCAGCGCGTCTTCCGCGTACGGGAGCGGCGGCAGTTCGAACGCCATCGTTCCTCCTGTGGTCGAGTGGGACTCTTACCGGTCGTGCTACGGCCCCGCGGGGCCGGATGGTGTCGTCGGGGTCACACGTCGACTTCGATGGCGCCGTCCTGCACGCGCAAGGGGTACGTGTGCAGGTCGTGCACCCTGGTCTTCCATTCGAGGCGCTTCTGCAGCTTGAACCAGCGCCGGACCGGCTCGGGGATGTCCTCCGCCGGCCCCAGGTCGTGGTCGATCGGCCAGCTCAGGTTCTTGCCGTCGCGGATGTCGAACTGGGCGTCGTGGTGCGGGCACGTGATGATCCAGCCCTCCAGAGCGCCCTCGTTGAGCGGCGCGTTCTCGTGCCCGCACCGGCGGCTGACCGCGTAGTACGAGCCGTCGTACTCGCAGATGCAGATCTCACGGTCGTCCTCGCCGGCGCGCACGTACTTCATGCCGCCGGCCGCGATGTCGTCCGTCTTCGCTACTTCGTGCCACATGATCAGACCTCGTCCGGCGGGAACTGGGGCAGGCTGTCGGGATCGGTGACGTCGAGGTGCACGTACAGGCCGCACCAGCAGCGCTTCATCGCGTCGAAGTGCTCGCGATGGAACGGGATGCACGGGCAGACGATCTGCATGTCCTCCTCACGCACGCCGCTGCGCCCTTGACAGGGGCAGTACGGCGCGCCCAGGTCCTGCTCCAGCTTGACCTCCGCCTCGAGGAGGTCGTCCACCAGCTGCTCGTCCGGCGTGAACTTGTAGCCGAGCGGCGTGACCACGCGCGTGAACAGGTACTTGAGCGACTCTTTGCGGGCCTCGCTGCTCATGACGCCTCCTCTTCCGGCGTACACGCGCGGGCCGCCGTAGGTAGACCGCTCATGCGCCCCCTCCCCAGCCGTTGAGGTGCTGGAGGAACTTGTCGGGGTTGAAGCCGACGACGACCTCGCCGTTGATGACGACGACGGGGAACCGGCGGCCGCCGCTGAGCTCGTAGGCCTTGTCGGCGGCGGCGTCCTGCTCTTCGCTCGGGAGCTTGTCGACGTCGACGAAGTCGTACGCGATCTTGCTGTCGTCGAACCACTGCTTGGTCTTGCGGCACCAGGGGCAGGTGCTGAGCGCGTAGACGAACACCTCGTCGCTCATGCCGCGCCCCCTACCTCGACGAGGATCTTGCCGTCCTCGACCTTGAGCGGGTACGTCGCCAGAGAGAGTTCCGGCGCGTCGAGGAAGACGCCCGTACGCAGGTCGAACCGCCAGTCGTGGCACGGGCAGGTGAGGACGGCCCCCTGCAGCTTGCCGCCCTCGAGCGGGCAGCCCATGTGCGCGCACTTGTTGGCGACCGCGAACAGGTCGCCCTCGATGCGCGCCAGCAGCACGCCGAGACCCTTGGGGAAGACGGCCACGTAGGCGCCGTCGCGGACTTTGGCTTCGTCGATGGTCGGGACCCAGACAGGTCCTGTCACGGCTCACCCCTTCGCTCCATGTGTGCGGTCTGATCTAGCGACCCGTGGGGCGGGGCCTGTCTCGCCGGCGCCAGGCCGGAGGGCGGCGCCCGCCGCGTCACGGGTCGGATGCCAAGAGTACCCCCGGAAGGGCGGTGAGAAACAGACGTCTCACCGTTGACGGCGGATACACGCGCGCGGCGAAGCGGCCCGCGGCATGCTCCGCGCGTCACCAGCGCTCGGTGTGGATGCGCGCCTCGTCGTAGCGGTCTGACGGTGGCTTGCGCTCCTGCGGCCACCCGAAGGGCACGATGGCGAACGGCACCACGTGCTCCGGGATGCCGAGCAGGCCGCGCAGCGCCGACTCGCGCTCGGGCAGGGGGTGGACGCCGAGCCACACCGCCCCCAGGCCCAGCGACTCCGCCTCGATGAGCATGTTCTCGACGCAGGCGGCGCAGTCCTGGGGCCAGAGCGCCGCCCACCTGGCGGCGCCGGGGTCGCCGAGGACGAGCACCGCGACCGGCGCCGACGGAAGCATCTTGGCGTACGGGTGCCACTCGGCGATCCGCGTGAGCGTGGTGCGGTCGCGGATCACGATGAACTGCCACGGCTGCTGGTTGCCCGCCGAGGGCGCCGCCATGCCGGCGCGGAGCAGCCGCTCCACCAGGGCGTCGTCGACGGCCTGGCCGGTGTACTTGCGGATGCTGCGCCGGCTGAGGACAGGGTCATCCATGCTCATCTCACCTCGAAGTAGCCTCTACCGGGTCGGGCGGCGTGGCGGAGCGGCCGGCGGGCGAAGTCGAGCGCGAGTCGCGGCCGGGTGACGACCTCCGCGGCGCCGTCGTCCTGACCGCGCCGCCCTCCGGACCGGAGGCTATGGGACGCGGGGGCCGGCGCGCAAGCGGGACGAGGAGACGAGGTCGCGGCCCGGTGACCGGAGGAGCGGGGAACGGGCGGGCGGCCGGCAGATGCCTGCGGCCGCCCGCCCCGCCTCGTCCCCGCCCCCCGGCCGCTGCGGCCCCGGCCCGCCCCTGGGCCGAAGCCGCCCCCCAGCGGCGCTCTGGCGGCTCCTCCGCCAGCGCCCGGTGCGGCCGCCCCCCGACGGCCGCGCGGGCTGCGAAGCGGCGCCTCGGTCGGCGCCGCTCGGCAGCCCGGCCTCAGCGGCGAAGGGTCCGCCGTCCGGTGTCGCGCTCCGCCGCGGTCACGTGCCGACGACCGTCACCGTCACCTGAGCCGCCGGGCTCGGCGACGGGGTCTCCCAGGGCCTCACGTACACCGCCGCGAGATCCGACGTGCCGGCCCTGGTCACCTTGAGCGTGACGACCTGCTTGCCTCCCGCCCCGGCCAGGTTGTCCGGGTTGGGGTCGGGCACGTACTCGCTCTTCTCGATGGTGAACGTGTCGCCGCCGGTGAACCGCCACTCGTAGCCGGTGGTGGCGTTCGCGTCGAGCGAGACGATCACCGTGTCGCCGACGTTCGCCTCGACGGTCGTCCCGGCCGGCGCGGTCGGCGCGACCGTGATGGTCCGCGGCGAGCTCTGCTCCGCCGGCTCGCCGCCTCCACACCCCGCCAGCAGCGCCACGCCCAGCGCGGCCAGCGCCGCCGCCGCGGCGCAGGCCGCCAGACCTCTGCGCGTCCTGTCCACCATCCCGACCTCCGTCCGGGTCACCGGCCGAGCCCCCCGCTCCCCGCGTCCTTCGAGACGCACCACGTTTGTCAGGCGTTCAGGGCGCGGCTATCATCCGACAAAGGGAACTTCAAACCCTTTCGTCGACCCTCCCCCGCCCGGTCGCCTATGGACACTGCACGCTCTCACCACGACGTGATCGTCGTCGGCGCCGGCCCTGCCGGCATCTTCGCCGCCCTGGAACTCGTGCGCCGCAACGGCGCCAGGGTCCTCGTCGTCGAACGCGGCCCCGACATCGACCGCCGCGCCTGTCCGGCGCGCAAGAGCGGCGTCTGCGCCGGCTGCGAACCTTGCGACATCACCTGCGGCTGGGGCGGCGCCGGCGCCTTCAGTGACGGCAAGCTCACCCTCACCCCGGACGTCGGCGGCTGGCTGGACCGGTTCGTCGGGAGGGAACGCCTCACCGGGCTCATCGGCTACGTCGACGGCGTCTGGCGTGAGTACGGCGCTCCCGAGGAGGTCCACGGCGCCGGCAAGCAGTTCGAGACGTTCCGCAAGGAGGCGCTCCTCCACGGCATGACGCTCGTCGAGTCGCCGGTGCGCCACATGGGCACCGAGCGCTCCTACGACATCCTCACGCGCATGCGCGCCGAGCTCGAGACCAAGGTCGAGGTGCTCACCCGCAGCCGTGTCGACCGCATCCTGGTGGAGAAGCCGGCAGGCGAGAGCGAGCTGCGGGCCACGGGAGTCGTCCTCGAGGACGGGACCCGGCTCACGTCCGACGCCGTCGTAGCGGCGCCGGGCCGCGACGGCGCGGCCTGGCTCATGGAGGAGTGCAAGCGCCTGCACATCGCCATGCGCACCAACCCGGTGGACATCGGGGTGCGCGTCGAGGTCTCGGCGGCGGTCATGGAGCCGCTCACCACCGCGCTCTACGAGAGCAAGCTCGTCTACTACACGCCGCGGTTCGACGACCCGGTGCGCACGTTCTGCATGAACCCCTACGGCGCCGTCTCTCTGGAGAACTACGGCGACGTCGTCACCGTCAACGGCCACAGCTACGCCGACTTCAAGACCGACCGCACCAACTTCGCCCTTCTGGTCAGCACCGACTTCACCGAGCCGTTCGACGACCCCATCGCCTACGGCAAGAGCATCGCCCGGCTGGCCAACGTGCTCGGCGAGGACATCATCGTCCAGCGCCTCGGCGACCTGCACCAGGGGCACCGCAGCACCATGGACCGCATCCGCCGCGGGACCGTGCAACCGACACTGCAGGGCGCCACCGCCGGCGACCTGGCCTTCGTCCTGCCCTACCGCCACCTCACCGACATCCTCGAGATGCTGGCGGCCATGGACAAGATCGCCCCTGGCGTGAACGGGCGCGACACCCTGCTCTACGGCGTGGAGGTCAAGTTCTACTCGGCGCGGCCGGAGCTCGACGACGGCCTGCAGACCCCGGTCAAGAACCTGTACGCGGTCGGCGACGGCGCCGGCATCACGCGAGGGCTCATCCAGGCCTCGGCCGCCGGCGTGATCGCGGCGCGGAGCATCCTCGGCATCGGGGGCGAGGACGTCGGCGCGACGACAGGGAGCACGGCCGGCGACACGGCAGCGGCCCACGCCGGCTGACCGCGAGGAAGCGACCCGGCCCGCCGGCGGGCCCGGTCAGCGCCGCCTGAAGAAGGACCAGTGGTCCTTGCCCTGCGCCGAGCCCTCGGGCAGCAACTCCTCGAGCGGCGCGCCGGCGGCGCGCTCCACGCGGCGCAGCACGCCGAGAGCCTCCTCCTTGCGCTCCCGGACGCCCTCGAGGGCGCCCGCGTCTGCGGCGTAGCGCGCGGACCGCGCGGCGAAGCGCGCGTCCAGGCCCACCACCTGCGTGCCCTGGACGAGCTTGTCCGCGAGGTACACGAGCTGTGCCTCGTCGGGCACGTCCGCGGCGCGGTCGCCGAGGCGCGCGTGGGGCCGCACGACGGCGGCCACGCGCGGGTAGCCGAGACCGTCGAGCAGGTCGCCGCCGGCGACGGCGTGATGGGGCTGGTCGCGGGCGATGTCGTGGAGCAGCGCGCCCGCCGTGACCAGCGGCGCCACGAGGTGCAGCCCACGCCCGTCGAGGGCGGCCGTGAGCGACGCCGCCACGCCGGCCACCACGAGAGAGTGGGCGATGCGGTCGCGCGGGACGGCACGGTCGGCGAGCAGCCTGAGGCACGTGGCGGCGTCCGGGAGCGCCTCGCGCGGGGCCGACTCGCGGAGCCGCGCGAGGTCCTCGGGCGTGTCGGCGTCGAGCAGCACGCCGGGGTCGTCCACGGGGACGGCGAGCGTCGAGCCCGCGCGCCCGTCCAGCAGCTCACGCAGTCCGCCGGGCGGGTCCGAGCGGCGGATCTCGTCGCCGAGCGCGGATGAGATCAGCGGGGGGTGGCCCGGCACGCCGGCGTGGACGGGGACGACGACGTCGGCCGTCCCTCCCGGGCGCGACGCGGCGTGAGCCTGGCGGGCGAGCCGCCCGACGGTCTCGGGACGCACCAGCGGCACGTCGGCGGGGAGCACGAAGAACCGGGTCACGGCGTCGTCCAGACCGAGCAGCCCGACGCGCAGTGAGGAGTACATGCCGTCGTCGGGCCTGGCGTTGGTCAGCACGTGCGCGCCCTCGCTCAGGGCGACCTCCGCCACGTCGTCGCGGCGATGGCCCGCGACCACGACGAGGTCGGAGACCCCCGCCCCGCGGAACGCGCTGATGGCCCACGCGAGCAGCGGCTTGCCCTCGGCCTCGAGCAGAGGCTTGAAGGCGCCCATGCGGGACGAGCGGCCCGCCGCCAGGACGATGGCCGCGAGGCGCTCCACAGGTCAGCCTTCCGCCCCGGCGCGCACGCGCACGATCTCGGCGGCGATGCTCACCGCCAGCTCGGCGGGCGTCTCGGCGCCGATGGCGAGACCGATCGGGGTGTGGACGCGAGCGATGGCCTCGTCGCTCACGCCGGCCTCACGCAGGGCCGCGAGCATGCGCGCCCCCTTGGAGCGGCTGCCCATGAGGCCGACGTAACGCGCCCCCAGGCGCAGGGCCTGCCCGAGCACGTCCAGGTCGTGCACGTGGCCGCGGGTGACGATGACGACGTAGGCGCGGTCGTCGACGCCCGCGGCCTCGAGCGCGCCCTCGAAGGGGCGCACGAGGAGCTCGGCGTGCGGAAAGCGCTCGCGGGAGGCGAACTCCGCGCGGTCGTCGATGACGACGACGCGAAAGCCGAGGCCGGCGAGGAGCGGCGCCAGCGCCTGCCCCACGTGGCCGGCGCCGCAGACGACGGCCGGCGCCGGCGGCTCGACGCGCTCCACGATCGCCACCCTGCCGCCGGGCAGGGTGGCTGTGCCGTGGAGCGCGGCCGCCGCGGTGAGCCTGCGCAGCTCCGCGGCCCCACACACGGGGGCGCCGGCCATCTCTCCGGACTCGGTCAGCGCGCAGTGCTCGACGCGGCCGGTGGAAGCGGCCCGAGCGGCTGCGGCCGCGGCGGCGCCGTCCGCCGTGGCCGCCGGCGCCGTCACCAGCCACCCGCGCCGGCCCGCGCCGCGCGCCGCGCGCAGGAGCCCGCACGCGGCGGTCAGCTCCGCGTCGCCGGGCGGCACGTAGGCGACGAGCACCTCGGCCGCGCCGCCGCAGACCATCTGGTCGGCGCTCCCGAGGTCCGTGCCGTCCAGGTCGAGACGCTCCCGCCGGGAGCTTCGCTCCGCGAGCGCGCGCTCGGCGGCCCGGGTCATCGTGTGCTCCAGCAGCCCCCCGCCGATGGTGCCGGCGATGGACCCGTCCTCGCGCACCAGCATCTCCGCGCCGGCCGCGCGCGGCGTGGAGCCGAGGTCGGCGACCAGCGTGACCAGCGCGAACGGGCGCCCGGCCTCGAGCTCAGCGATGACGTCGTCGAGGATCTCCTGCATCTCGGCTCGATTGTACAGGCGCGAGCGGGGCCGGGAATTGTCAAAGGGCGCCCGCCTCCCTATGATTTCGAAAAGGGAAGTTCCTTTCTGCACCCGATCCCCCCGGCCGCCTCTGAGTCGCGCGCGTCCGCGCACGAGCTCCAAGGCGGCCGACGTAGTGAACGCGAAGACGGAGGGAGAACACCGTGCCCGGAACCGTCGTTGTCGGCGCCCAGTGGGGCGACGAGGGCAAAGGCAAGATCACCGACCTGCTGGCCGAGAAGGCCGACGTGGTGGCGCGCTTCCAGGGCGGCAACAACGCCGGCCACACCATCGTGCGGGACGGCGAGGAGTTCAAGTTCCACCTGATCCCCTCCGGCATCCTGTACGAGGCCAAGACGTGCGTCATCGGCAACGGGGTGGTCATCGACCCGCACATCCTGTTCGGCGAGGTCGAGACGCTGCGCGGCCGGGACATCAGCTGCGACAACCTGCGCGTCAGCGGCAACGCCCACCTCATCATGCCGTACCACCTGCTGCTGGACGGCGCCAACGAGCAGCAGCTCGGCAAGTACAAGATCGGCACCACCGGCCGCGGCATCGGGCCGTGCTACGTGGACAAGTACACGCGCATCGGGATCCGCGTGCAGGACCTGCTGGACGAGAAGATCCTGCGGCGCAAGATCACGACGGCGCTGCAGGAGAAGAACTTCCTGCTGCAGCGCTACGACATCGGCGTGCTCGACCCCGCCCAGGTCACGGAGGAGCTCCTGGGGTACCGCGAGCGCTTCGAGCCCTACATCTGCGACGCGAGCCTGCTGGTCAACACGGCTCTCGACGAGAACAAGCACGTGCTGTTCGAGGGCGCCCAGGGGGCGCTGCTCGACATCGACTTCGGCACGTATCCCTTCGTGACCAGCAGCAACCCCATCGCCGGCGCGGCGTGCACCGGCGCCGGCGTCGGTCCGACGCGCATCGACCACGTGGTCGGCGTCGCCAAGGCGTACACCACCCGCGTCGGCGAGGGGCCCTTCCCCACCGAGCTCTTCGACGAGGTCGGCGCGACGATGCGCGACGTCGGCCACGAGTACGGCACCACCACCGGACGGGAGCGCCGCTGCGGCTGGCTCGACCTGGTGGCGCTCAAGTACGCGGTGCGCCTCAACGGCGTCACCCACCTCGCGATCACCAAGATGGACGTGCTCACCGGCCTTGCGGTGCTCAAGGTCTGCACCGAGTACAAGGCCGGCCGCCGGATGCTGGACGAGTTCCCGCTGCTGCAGACCGACTTCCACCACGCCAAGCCGGTCTACGAGGAGCTCCCCGGCTGGACCGAGGACATCCGCGACTGCGAGACGTGGCAGGACCTGCCGCAGAACGCGCGCGACTACGTCCAGTACATCGCGGACTTCACCAAGACGCGCGTCAAGTTCATCGCCGTGGGGCCCGGGCGCGACGAGACGATCATCCTGCCGCGGAGCATCGGCCGCGGCGGCGCGGTGTAGCTGGGCGACCGCGTTCTTCGGCAGGGCGCTTCTGCGCCTGGTGGGCTACCACGGGGAGAACCTGATGCTGGCGATGACCGTCGGCATCATCGCCTCGCAGCTCGTGCGGCTGATCCCGTTCGCGGGGGCTCCGATCGTCACGCTGATGTGGCTCATCGGGGGAGGAGCGGCCATCGCCGCCTTCTTCTCGTGGCGCAGGAGCAGGCGTGTCCAGACCATTCCCTCCGGCGAGGAGAGCGACGAACGGACGCTCCGCGCGGCCTGACCCTTACCCCCTTGCGGGGCGGCGGGGCGTCGCGCCCCGCCGCCCGTCGGCCGCCGTGGCTCTCTACAGGGGCCAGGAGGTCCTTGCAGCGGCAGAAGCTCGTCGAGGACAGACGTCCCTTCTTCCTCTCCGCTCGATCGACTGTGACCACGAGCGTCAGATCACCGCGACCGTCACCTGGCTGGCGCCGCCGGTGAAGCGGATCTCGTAGCGGTCCGCCGCGTCCGCGAACCCGCCCGACGCCAGGACCGTGCGTCCGCCGACTGCCCCGAGACGCTGGTCGTCGAACACCAGCTGGGTCGCCCCGCCACTGACCTCGGCGCGAGCCTCGGCACCCCTGGGGCGGCGCAACGTGACCTTGCTCGCGCCGCCGGAAAGCCGCACCGGCACCACTCCCACCGGGGCGGGAAGCACGATCTCGATGTCACTGGCGCCGCCGGCGACCTCCAGCCGCGTCAGCTGCAGGCCGCCGAAGTCGGCGTCGAGCTTCCACATGCCACCGCGCAGTGAGACGTCCCACGGCACCAAGGTGGTGAGTTTGAAGTCGGCGGACTGCGCGCGCCAGTCGAAGGGCCGGAAGCGGCGGCGCTGCTGCACGGTGACCGTGCCGCCGCTCACCGTGATCTCCGGCGCCGGCCCCTCGAAGCTCGCCTGGTAGAGCTCGGCGAGCGCGGGGTCGGCGTGCAGGGTGACCTTGGAGGCGCCCTTGGTGAACTCGAGGCGTCCCGCCGTCACCCCCGTGAGCGGAGCGTGGCTCTGGGCGTCCGCGGAGTCGTCACCGGTCGCCTCGCGGGCCCCCGGCGCCGCCTCGGCGGTGAGGGCCGCGATCTGGCTCTCGTACACGCCGCGAGCGCCCTGCAGGTAGTCGCGGATCACGGTGAGCTCGCCCGGCTCGCGGTCCTCGAGCAGCGCGCGCGCCGCGAGCTCCACCTCGCCCTGTATACGGGCGCCGATCTCGCGCGTCGCCGCGGTGGAGACCACCAGCACGCGGCGGCGGTCCGCCGGGTCCGGGACCCGGTTGGCATAGCCGCCGCGCTCGAGCCGGTCCAGCACCGTGGTGATCGCCCCCGGCGTCAGCCCGCTCTCCTCCGCCAGCTCGCCCGCGGTCACTCGGCCGCGGCGGTACAGGATGCCAAGGCAGCGCAAGTCGGTGCGGTTCAGCCCGAACTGCAGCGCCACGGCCTCGTCGAGCTGGTCGCCGGCGCGGCGCAGCTCATCCAGCTCGATCCCGACCTGGTCGACCAGGTCGCCCGTCTGCACGTCGTCTCTCATCTCTACCTCCAGTCAAGAAGGGGGAACACTCCCGTAAGGTGGGCCGCCGGACAGTGGTGCTGGTCGGCGTGCCCCGTGTCTTCCGTTGGGAAGAGTATATCGGAATCTAAAGATTTGACAATCTAACAATTCGAGCTACACTGGCTTCCGCTGCGGACGGATGGCGCGTCGGTCGACCGGCCGCCGAGCGGAAGGAAGGACGGGACGCCATGGACAACGCCATCGAAGCCCGAGGTCTCGTGAAGACCTACCGCGGCGACGTGCAGGCGCTCAAAGGGGTGAGCCTCGCGGTGCCTGCGGGCACGGTGTTCGGTCTGCTCGGCCCCAACGGGGCCGGCAAGTCGACCACGGTGAAGATCCTGACCACGCTCTCTCGGCCCGACGCCGGCGAGGCGTACGTGGCCGGCTACGATGTGATCCGGCAGCCCGACAAGGTGCGCTTGGCTATCGGCTGCGTGGCGCAGAAGTCGGGGCTCGACCCACAGGCGACGGGGCGCGAGAACCTGATCCTGCAGGGCCGCGTGTACGGGATGCGCGGCGGTGCCCTCAAGTCGAGGGCGCAGGAACTGCTCGACGGCTTCGGCCTGAGCTGAGGCGGCCGACCGGACGGTGCGCACCTACTCGGGCGGCATGCAGCGCAAGCTCGACGTGGCCGTCGGCCTGATGCACCGGCCGCAGGTGCTGTTCCTGGACGAGCCGACCACGGGGCTGGACCCGGAGGCGCGCACCGACATGTGGAGCGAGATCGCGCGGCTCGCCGGCGACGAGGGCCTGACGATCCTGATGACGACGCACTACATGGAGGAGGCCGACGGCCTCGCCCAGAGGCTGGCGATCGTCGACCGCGGGCTCGTGGTGGCCGAGGGAACGCCCGACGAGCTCAAGGGCGAGCTGCGCGGCGACGCCATCGCCGTCGAGCTGGAGGACCAGTCGCTCGACGGCGAGGTCGGCCGCGCCCTCGACAGGGTGGCCGAGCACCTCTACGACGTCGCTGTGGACGGGCGCGCACTGCGCGCGCGCACCGACAGCGGCGCGCGCGCCGTGCCGGCCGTGCTGGCCGCGCTCGAGGCCGAGGGCGTCAAGGTCGCCTCGGTCACGGTCTCGCGACCGTCGCTCGACGACGTGTACCTGCGGTACGCCGGCCGCGCCTTCAGCGAGGCCGACGAAGAGGAGAAGAAGCAGCCATGAGCAACGCGTTCGCAGACACCTGGTTCATGACCCAGCGGCACTTCCGCAACCTCATCCGGCAGCCTGTCTGGATCTTCATCTCGCTCGTGCAGCCCGTGGTGTGGCTGCTACTCTACGGCGCGCTGTTCCGCAGGATCGTCGAGATCCCCGGGTTCGGCGCCGGGAGTTACATCGACTTCCTCACGCCGGGGATCGTCGTGATGACCTGTCTGTTCAGCGCCGGCTGGAGCGGCATGGGCCTGATCGACGACATCAACCGGGGCGTGGTGGACAGGTTCCTCGTCAGCCCGGCGAGCAGGGGTTCGCTCATCTCCGGGCGCCTGCTCCAGGGCGCCGTCGTCGGCGTGATCCAGTCGGCGATCATCATCGTCCTGGGGCTGATCGTCGGGGCGCGGTACCCCGGCGGCCTCCCCGGCATGGTCGCGCTCACCGTGTGTGCCGTACTGCTCGGCACCGGGATCGGCGCGCTGAGCAACGCCATCGCGCTCCTCGCGCGCAAGGAGGAGACGATGATCGCCGTCAGCAACTTCGTGCTGCTCCCGCTGGTGTTCCTGAGCTCCGTGTTCATGGCGCAGACGCTCATGCCCGGCTGGATGCAGACCGTCGCGAGGTACAACCCCGTGAACTGGGCGGTCCAGGCCGGGCGCGAAGGCCTGACCGCGAACCCGGACTGGGCGGTCGTCTTCATGCGCATGGGCTGGCTCGCGCTGTTCACCGTCGTGTGCACGTGGCTGGCCACGCGAGCGTTCCGCGTGTACCAGAAGTCGATCTGACCGGTGACGCGGGCGCGGGCGGGGAGGGGGGGGGGGGGGGGGGGGGGGGGGGAGGTGGACGGATATTAGGGAGCGCGAGGTGTAGTAGGTATGGGGGGGGGGGGGGGGGGGGGGGGGGGGGGGGGGGGGGAGGAGTGAGGGGTCTCCCCGGAGGGAGGCGGTCGCGCCCCACAGTCCTTCGTCAGGGTCGGGGGTCAACCCGCCACCCTCGCCCCCCCTTCCCCGGCCCGACCGGCCCGAGTAGACTTGCGTGCGTCGGGCCGGGCGGGCGGTCGTGCCGCCCGGGCACCCTCAAGACTCACTCGGAGGCCCCATGCGCGTGCTCGTTGTGGGCGGCGGCGGCAGGGAGCACGCCCTCGTCCATTCCTTCGCCCAGTCCTCGCTCGCCGAGCGCATCTTCTGCGCCCCGGGCAACGCCGGCACCGCCGCCGAGGCCGACAACATCCCCATTGCCGCCGACGACCTCCCCGCGCTGCTCGACTTCGCCAGCCGCGAGAACGTCGACCTCACGGTGGTTGGCCCCGAGGGCCCGCTCGTCATCGGGCTCACCGACCTGTTCGAAGAACACGGTCTCGCCGTGTTCGGGCCGAATCGTGAGGCCGCGCAGCTCGAGGGCAGCAAGGTGTTCGCCAAGGAGGTCATGGCCGACGGCGGCGTCGCCACGGGAGCCTACCGGCGGCACACCGCCCTCACCACGGCGCTGGCCGAGGTGGAGGGTCGCGAAGACTACCCGCTGGTCGTCAAGGCCGACGGCCTGGCCGCCGGTAAAGGCGTGCTGATCTGCAGGGACAGGGACGAAGCGCGCGAGGCGATCGCGGCCTGCTTCGTCGCTCGTGAGTTCGGAGAGGCCGGCGACGTGCTCATCACCGAGGAGTACCTCACCGGCTCCGAGGTCTCGCTGCTGGTGCTCTGCGACGGCGAGACGACGGTGCCGCTGGCGCCGGCGCAGGACTACAAACGCATCTTCGCCGGCGACCAGGGACCCAACACCGGCGGCATGGGCAGTTACTGCCCCGTGCCCGGATTCGAGCAGAAGGCCGTCGACGCGGCGATGGACCAGGTGGTCGAGCCCGTCGTCGCGGCGCTTCGCCGCCGCGGGGTGAACTACCGCGGCGTGCTGTACGCCGGCCTCATCATCGGGGAGGACGGCATCAAGGTGCTCGAGTTCAACTGCCGGTTCGGCGACCCGGAGACGCAGGCGGTGCTGCCGCGCCTGGACAGCGACCTGCTGGAGCTGTGCGCGGCCGCGGCAAGAGGCGGGCTCGGCGGCGTCAAGTCGCTGTGGAAGCCGCAGGACTGCGTCACCGTCGTGCTCGCCTCCGCCGGCTACCCGGCGAGCAGCCACAAGGGCGACGTCATCAGCGGCCTGACCGAGGCGGCCGCCGTTGACGGCGTGACCGTCTACCACGCCGGCACGGCGCTGCGGGACGGCCGGGTGGTCACGGCCGGCGGCCGCGTCCTCGCCGTCAGCGCGCTCGGCGACGGCTTCGCCGCGGCCCGCGAGCGCGCCTACCGGGCCGTGGACCTGATCACCTTCGACGGCCGGCAGGTCCGACCGGACATCGCCGAGCGCGCCGTCAAGGCCCGAGCCGGCGAGCTCGACCTGTTCCCGGCCGGCTTCGCCGGCTGAGCCGCGCGGTTCAAGGCGCCGCGACGCCAAAGGAGAGAAGGCATGGAAGAGACCAGCACCGAGGTGGAAAGCATCCTCAAGGGTATCGAGATGGACCCCGTCCTCATCGGTATCGTGATGGGCAGCGAGAGCGACCGCGAGGTCATGGAGAAGGCGGCGGAAGAACTCAAGGAGCGCAGGATCAAATGTGAGATCAACGTGCTCTCCGCGCACCGGGACCCCGACAAGGTGGCTCACTACGCCAGGACGGCGCAGAGCCGTGGGCTCAAGGTACTCATCGCCGGCGCCGGCAAGGCGGCGGCCCTCCCCGGTGTGCTGGCCGCCTACACCAACCTGCCCGTGATCGGCGTGCCGATCAAGACCAGCGACCTCGGCGGCCTGGACTCGCTGCTCAGCATCGTGCAGATGCCTCCGGGCGTACCGGTCGCGTGCGTCGCGATCAACGGCTCCCGCAACGCGGCGATCCTGGCGGCCAAGATCCTCGCCCTCTGAGGGCGCCCCGCGCCCGTGCACGCAGGGGCTACGCGGGGAACACTCTCCTGCATGAGCAGGTCACCCGTCAGATCGACGATGGCTCCGGCGCCCTTCGGCGCGGCATCGGCCGCTATCTCGTCAAGCCACTTCGTGTTCGTCTCGGCGCAGCTTCCTCTCGACGTGCACGGCGAGCTCAGCGGGAGCACGGCCGCCGAGCAGGCAGCCCGCGCCCTGGACAACCTCGCCCACCAGCTCCGCTCCACCGGCCTCTCGCTGGACGACGTGGTCAGCCTCGAGATCCACCTCGTCGACCGGGCCGACCGCGCCTCGGTCGACGCCGAGGTCGAGGCCCGGTTCAGCGCGCCGTACCCCGCCGTCACGCTGGCGGGCGCCGCGTGGCTGCTCGGCGGCGCGCGGCTCCAGGTGGCGGCCATCGCTCAACGCTACTAAAGTCTCAAGGATGCCGAGGAACGATCAGCCCCCGAGTCCGAAGACCCTCTCGGGTTTCCTCTATGCCGCCGTACTGCTCATCGCGGTCGCGCTGGTCTACGTGGCTGTGCGCGCGCTGTTCGCCTGACCCGGGCTCGCAAGAAAGGAAGACTCCCATGGAGAAGCAGGTCTACGCGTCCCCCGACGGCGCGCCCGCCGTCGGACCGTACTCCCCCGCCGTGGGCGCCGGCGACCACGTCTTCGTCTCGGGCCAGATCCCGCTCGACGCGGACGGCAAGATCGTCGGCTACACCCCCAAGGACCAGGCGCGCAAAGCGCTGGAGAACATGCGCGCCACCCTCGAAGCGGCCGGCCTGACGCTCGACCACGTGGTCAAGACCACCATCTTTCTCAAGGACATGGACGAGTTCGCTGCGGTCAACGAGGTGTACGCCGAGTTCTTCGCGGAGCCCTACCCGGCGCGCTCCACGGTCCAGGTGGCGCGCCTCCCCAAGGACCTGCACGTCGAGATCGAGGCGGTCGCGTATCGTGGCTGACAGAGGACGATCCACCGGACGGCTCGTCGCCCGAGCGCTCGCGGCGTTCGTCGCGGCCGCGCTGCTCGCCGTGACGCTCGCCGCCTGCGGCGGCGGGACCACGGCGAGCACCGACCCCCTCGTCGGCTACTGGATCGGAGGCGACCAGGGCGGTCAGATGACCTTGCTGCAGATCGCCAAGGACGGCGACACGTACACGGTCAAGTCCAATCCCGATCAGCCCATGGGCGAGGTGAAGCAGCACGGCCAGGACCTCGTGATCGACACCCACGTCGTGACGGTGCGCATCCAGTCCCGGTCGCAGGACAAGCTGGGCCTGGAGTTCACGGGCGAGATGTTCAAGACGCCCGAGACGATCGAGCTCTCGCGGGTGACCGAGCAGGCGTACAAGGACGGCGCGGCCGCCTACGGCCTCTTGGTGTTGCGGCGCGGGCTCGCGATGTGGAAGGCCGGCGGCGGCAAGGAGTACCCGCCGGCCAAGGAGGTCATGCCGGACGGCGTGCTCGCCAAGATGATCGGCTGGCCGGTGAACCTGTTCACCGACGGCCCCATGGTCCAGGAAGAGAGCACCGGCAACTTCAGCTACAGGCAGCTCGACGGCGGCAAGAAGTACTCACTCAAGGCCTACCTCTCGGACGGCAGCACCATCGGCCAGTGACGCTGCCCTAGCTCCGGCGCCACCGTCGGCGCCGGAGCGGAGTTGTGAGAGAATCGCGCCGGCGGCAGCCGGCGCGGCCCGGCGCCGTGACGCCGGCGGCTGTGGAGGGTACCGATGATCGAGCGCTACACGCTCCCCGAGATGGGCGCGATCTGGACGGACGAGGCGAGGATGCAGGCCTGGCTCGACGTGGAGATCGCCGCCGTGAAGGCCTGGAACAGGCTCGGCAAGGTCCCCGACGAGGCCGTCAAGGAGATCGAGACCAAGGCCGCGTTCGACGTCGCCCGCGTCGACGAGATCGAGGCGACCACCAACCACGACGTCATCGCCTTTCTCACCAACGTGGCCGAGTACGTCGGTGACGCCAGCAAGTACGTCCACTACGGCATGACGAGCAGCGACATGCTCGACACCGCGCTGGCGCTCCAGCTCAAGCAGGCCGGCCTGCTGCTCGAGCGCGACCTTCTCGCACTGGGCGAGGTGCTCAAGCGGCGCGCCTTCGAGTTCCGCGACACGGTGGAGGTCGGCCGCACGCACGGCATCCACGCCGAGCCCATCACCTTCGGCATGAAGCTCGGCATCTGGGCGTTCGAGGTCGCACGGCACCTCAAGCGCATGCGCATCGTCACCATCAACGCCGCCGTCGGCAAGGTCAGCGGCGCCGTGGGCGCGTACAACAACATCGACCCCCGGGTGGAGGACCTGGTGTGTGAGGAGCTCGGCATCGGCCGCGAGCCCATCAGCAACCAGGTCGTGCAGCGCGACCGCCACGCCGCCTTTCTCGCCGCCATCGCCATCATCGGCTCCAGCATCGAGAAGTTCGCGACGGAGATCCGGCACCTGCAACGCACCGAGGTCCGCGAGGCCGAAGAGGCGTTCGGCAAGGGACAGAAGGGGTCCTCCGCCATGCCCCATAAACGCAACCCCATCCTCAGCGAGCGCATGGCCGGGTGCGCCCGCGTCCTGCGCGGCAACGCACTGGTCGGCATGGAGAACGTGGCCCTGTGGCACGAGCGCGACATCAGCCACAGCTCGGCCGAGCGCATCGTGCTCCCGGACAGCGCCATCCTGCTCGACTACATGCTGCAGAAATTCACGAAGCTCATCGAGGACCTCGTCGTCGACGAGGGGCGCATGCTGGCGAACCTGGGCCAGAGCTACCGCCTCGTCTTCAGCGGGGCGGTCCTGCTGGCCCTGGTGGACAAGGGCATGCTGCGTGAGGACGCCTACCGGGTGGTGCAGGACGCTGCCATGCAGGCGTGGCGCGCCGGCGTCGACTTCGGCGACCTCATCAAGGCCAGCGACGAAGTGCTCGCCGTGATGAGCGCGGAGGAGGTCGACGCCGCCATGGACCCGGACCAGTACCGGGCCGGGCGCGACGTGATCTTCGCCCGGCTGGACAAGCTCGAGTTCTGACCCTGCGGCAGACGACGCCGCTCATGGCCCGCGCTGGATGAGCCGATAGACTGGGCGCGGTGACCGGGCGCGGCCAGACGCGTCGCCCGGCTGAAGGACCTGAATCCCTGAAGGGGGACGAGATGGCCGACTGTCCGAGCTGCGGCGCGCCGCTCAAAGACGGCGACTGGACCTGCGGCATGTGCGGGACGCCGGTCGCGGCGGGTACCGTCCCCGAGCCGGCGTGGGCGCCGGAGTTCCAGCCACAGCCCGCAGCCGCCCCGGCGCAGTCCGGCGCCTCCCGCCTGCTGCGTCTGATCCTCGTCTTCGGCGGCGTCGCGATCATCGCCATCGTCGCGGTGTGGTTCTTCGCCCTGCGCGGCCCGACCACGAGCGGCGAGGAGTATCTCGGCACATGGACGACGAGCGGGCAGCAGGGCATCGACGCCGCGGCGATCACTCGCGCGGAGGACGGCTTCTCCGTCACGCTGACCGCATCCCAGCAGGGCCAGGAGTTCGCCGTTCCGGCGCACATCGAAGGCGCCGACCTCGTCATCACCCTGGACGACTTCTCGCAGATGGCCGGAGAGGCCAACGCGGAGCGACTCAAGCAGGCGCTCGAAGCGCTCGCCGGAGACTTCCGCATCGTCTTCTCGAGCGTGGACGCCACGCACTTGAGCCTGCGCATCGTCGGCACGTCGGCCTCCGGCGAGGAGTACGACGTGACGACCCCGCTGGTCAAGGACGCCGCCGGGACGTCGTGACCGCACCGAGCCGCATCCGCCCGGCCACGCGCGGCGACGCCCCCGAGATCGTCGACCTGCTCAACGCCTGCGACGTGGCCGAGGTCGGAGAACCTGACAGCACGCTCGAGGACCTGGAGAACGACTGGGCGATAGACGGGTTCGACCCGTCCCGGGACGCCTGGGTGGCGGAGGGTCCCGGAGGGCTGGTGGGCTACGCCTACGCGGGCGACCAGTTCCGCACCGGGGAGCTCGAGGCCGATCTCTGGGTGCACCCGGATCACTATGAGCCCGAGTTGCGGGGACGGCTGCTCGGGCTCGCCGAACGGCGCGCCGCCGCGCTCGCCGTAGAGCGTGGCTACGAGGCGGCGACGCTGGACATCTACTGTGTGGCCGCCAGCAGGGCCAAGCGCGACCTGCTGCGCAACCACGGCTACGAGCTCAAGCGGACGGTGTACCGGATGTCGATGGACCTGGGCGAGTACGTGCCGGAGGCCGACGCGGACGAAGTCCCCGAGGGACTCGAGATCCGAACGTTCCGCCCCGGCGTCGACGAGCACGTCATGTTCGAGACCATGCACGACGCGTTCGTGGACCACTTCCGCCGCAGCGACGAGCCGTTCGAGGCGTGGAAGGCCAGGCTGCTCGGGCACCCCAACTTCCTGCCCGAGTTCTGGTGGCTGGCGTGGGACGACGCCGCCGGCGAGGCGGCGGGCGGCGTCATCGCGTACGACCACGGCGACCTCGGCTGGATCCAGGGTCTCGGCGTGAGGCGCCCCTGGCGACGACGCGGTCTCGGCGCCGCGCTGCTCGCGCACGCGCTGGCCGCGTTCAAGGCGCAGGGGCAGTCGCGCGTGGACCTGAGCGTGGACGCAGAGGGCGTGACGCGGCCGCTGCGCCTGTACGAGCGCGCCGGCCTGCAGGCGAGTGAGGCCTACGAGCTGTACTCCAGGCGCCTCGACGGGTGACCCGACGGGCGGCCACCCGCGCTGCGATATCATGCGGGCGATGAGCGAGTCCCCGCCCAGCGCCCCGCGTCCCATCCGTCCGGTGCGGCCCGGCCTGGACGCCGTGGTGCGCGTGCCGGGCTCCAAGAGCGTGACCAACCGCGCGCTGCTGCTGGCCGGCCTCGCGGCCGGCCGCTCCGTGCTCCGCGGGGCGCTCGAGGCCGGCGACACGGACGCGTTCGCCGCCGGACTGCGCAGCCTCGGCGTGGCCGTCGACCGGAGCGGCGACCGGGTGGTGGTGGACGGCGCCGGCGGTCCCTTCCCGGCGGCCGAGGCGGACGTCGACTGCGCCGAGGCCGGCACGGCTGCCCGGTTCCTGCTGGCGGCGGCCGCGGCGGGCCGCGGCGCGTACCGGTTCGACGCGGCGCCGCAGCTGCGGCGCCGCCCGCTCGGGCTGCTGCTCCAGGCGCTGCGCGCTCAAGGCGCGCGCACGGAGCCGGAAGAAGCCGATGGCCTGCCGCTCACGCTCCGCGCCGGCGGGCTCGCCGGGGGCAGCCTGCGGCTCCCCGGCGACACCTCCAGCCAGTTCGTCTCGGCGCTGCTCATGGCGGCGCCGCTCGCCCGCGGACCACTCGACCTGCGCGTGGACGGACTCGTCTCGCGGCCCTACGTCGAGATGACCCTGCGCATGATGGAGAGCTTCGGCCACGGCGCCCGCGCAGACGACGATCACTTCCTGGTCACGCCCGGCGCCTACGGCCCCCGCGACTACGACGTCGAACCCGACGCCTCCACCGCCTCGTACTTCTTCGCCGCCGCGGCCGCCACCGGCGGCCGCGTCAAGGTGCTCGGTCTGCACCGCGCGGGGGCGCTGCAGGGTGACCTGGCTTTCCTGGACGTGCTGGAGTGCATGGGCTGCACCGTCGCCGACGAAGCGGACGGTGTGATGGTGGCCGGGCCTGCTGCGCTCGCCGGCCTCACCGTCGACATGAGCGACATCCCGGACACCTTCATGACCCTGGCGGCCGTCGCGCCCTTCGCGACGTCGCCGGTCACCATGACGGGCATCGGCAACGTGCGTCTCAAGGAGTCGGACCGCATCGCCGCCGTGGAGGAGAACCTGGGCCGGACCGGGGTGACCACTGAGTCCGGCCCCGACTCCCTGCGCGTGTTCCCCGCCACGCCTCACGGCGCGCGCATCGACCCGCACGGCGACCACCGCATCGCCATGGCGTTCTCCGTGCTGGGGCTGCGGGTGCCCGGGATCGTCGTCGAAGACCCCGGCTGCGTGGCAAAGACCTGCCCCACCTTCTTCGAGCTCTGGTCGGCCGTGGAGTCGTCCGCAGGCGCCGGACGGGGCCCGGAGTGAACCGAGGGGACAGGGAACCGAGCCTCTTGGGCAAAGTAGTACAGACTCATCACTGACCACACCCGGCGTCACCGGCCGCGGAGGGCGAGCATGGACGACGAGAGCACGGGCAGACTGCCCGGAGACGACGAAGAGCTGACGCGGGTGACTCCGCCCGACGACGAGGACGCGACGCGGGTGATCCGCCCGACGACGAGGACGAGACCCGGGTCATGCCGTCCGGCGAGGACGAGACCCGGGTCATGCCCGGCGCCGACACCGGGGCGACACGGGTGATGCCGGCGGCGGGAGAGGCTCCGCCTCCGCCGCCGCCCGCCCAGCCGACTCTCGTCAGGACCCACGGCCGGCCACCGTCCGACCGCGGTGTGCCGTGGTGGGTGTGGCTGCTGGTGGCGCTGGCGGTCGTCGCGGCGGTCGCCGCACTCTGGTACTTCTACCTGCGCCCCGGCGGCACGGCCACGACGGGCGGCGAGGTCTTCGTCGGCACCTGGGCGCCCGAGGCCGGCACCGGCGGCGGGCTGGTCATCAAGCAGGACGGCGACCAGTTCAAGGTGACGCAGTACGACCCCGAGCTCAAGCCGGCCGGATCCACCACCGCCACGCTCGAAGGTGACCAGCTCCAGCTCACCGTGAAGGCCTCCGCCGTCGGCCTCACCGACGTCACCGGGTCGGTGCAGGGGACGCTCACGCACGACAGCGCGGACGACTCCCTGACGCTGCAGTTCTCGTCGGGGACCCTGCAGCTCAAGCCCATCAGCTACGTGCGCGTCGACGTGCTGCTGCCGGGCGCCGCGTCCCCCACGCCGACGCCGACGACCGCGTCGCCTCTGCCGACCGCGCCGGCCTCGCCCACGCCGACCGCGACCGCGAGCCCCACGACGTCTCCTTCTCCCAACGCGGACCAGCAGGTGCAGGACAACGTCGCCGCGCTGCAGGTGGGCATCGTGGCGTGGGCGGCGAACAACAACAACCTCTACCCGCCGCCGCAGGACGTCGTGCAGGGCGCCGGCATCTCGCAGTACGTGGACCCCTGGCCGACCAACCCGTTCACCAGTCAGCCCATGGCGCCCGGCACGTCGCCAGGCAGCTACGTGTACGAGCAGTTGAGCGGCGGTCAGGCGTTCAAGCTCACCGGGTACCTGAGCAACGGCCTGACGTATTCGGTGCCCTGAGCCGGCGACGCTCGCGCGTTCCGGCGGCCGCACTCGGAGGCCGCCCGCCCTCGTGGCGGGCGGCCTCGCGTCTTCAGCGATAGAATCGGGTACAACGCGTCCGAGCGACGGATCGCCGTGGCACGGGCGTCTAAGCCCCCGAGACTGCACAAGGCACACCGCGGGGGCGGGGATGGGTGCGAGTGGCCTACTACGATCCGGCAGAACGCGAGGTCGACGCGCAGACCGTACGCGCGGCCCAGCGCGGCGACCGTGAGGCGTTCGTGCGCATGCTCAAGCACTACGACAGCCGCCTGCGCGCACTCGCGTTCCGCATGCTGCGCGACCCCGTGCTCATGGACGACGCCCTCCAGGACGCGTCGATCAAAGCCTACCAGTCGCTCCGCGGCTTCCGGGGCGAGAGCGAGGTGGGCACGTGGCTCTACCGCATCACGTACACCACGTGCCTCGATCACCTCCGGCGTGAGCGCCGCTTCCAGTTGCTGACCAACGAGGACGCGCTGAGGGACCTCGCCGCGGACGACGACCCGTGCGACATCGTCACCCGGTGGGCGGACCTGGAGGAGGCGCTGGACAGGCTCCCGGTGGAGCAGCGCGTGCTCATCGTGCTCGTGCACCAGTACGGCTACGACTACCGCACGGCCGGCGAGGTCGTCGGCGTGCCCGAGGGGACCGTGTGCTCGCGGCTCGCCGCCGCCCGCGTGCGCCTGCGGCGGCTGCTCACCGAGCCTGCCTTGGCGCGGGAGCAGACGTCGTGACCGGTCGCCGCAGACGGAGCTTCGAGCGCGGCGTCGAAGGAACGCGGGCCGGCCGGCTCTGGGAAGACGAGCTCGGCCGCGAGCTGCGCGAGTCGCCGGTGCCGCCGCACGCACCGGACCACTTCGAGCGCATCCGCGAGCGCGTGCGCGAGGCGGCCGGCGACGACGGCCGCCCGCCGGCGCAAAGGGCTCGCCCACCGGTGCGCCGCCTGCCGCCGCCCACGCCCAGGCGCCGTCTCGGCATCCGCTTGGCCGCGGTCGCCGCGGTCGCCGCGGCCGTGGTCGCGGCCGTCGCCGTCACGTGGTCCGGGCTGCCCGGCATCCAGCGCTCCACACCGCCTCCGGCCACCGCGCGCACGGTACTGCAGAGCGTGCAGCGGGCGCTCGCCAACCTCACCACCATCAGCGGCGACGTGGTGGAGTACGGCACCGCCCGCGGACGGCCGTTCTCCCGCCGCACCGGCTCGTTCACGTTCACCTCGCGCGGCGACTACCGCATCGTGCAGCGCAGCCAGAACGTCGCCTACACCTACGACGCCGAGAAGCGGGTGGCCCGCCGCTACGTGTTCCGTGACGGCAAGGCCCTGTACTCTGACGCGGCCCGCGACCTGCCCGACCCGGGGCCGTTCTTCAGCCCGTGGATGGGCGCCTCCCAGGTGCTTGACCGCAGCGTGGCCGCCTACGCCCGCGCCGTGATCGCCGAGCTCGAGCCCGACGTGCCGGTCACGCCGGTCATGTGGGAGGGGCGCACGGCGTGGTCCATCACGGTGCCGGAGCCCCTGGCCGGCGGCGGCAGCGAAGGTACGGTGCGCATCGTGGTCGACGCGCAGTCGGGGTATCCACTCGCCGTGGAGCACTGGACCAGCGACGGCGACGTGAGCGGGACGCGCATCGAGAACGTGAAGGTCGGCGGCGAGGTGCCGCGCAGCCGCTTCGTGCTCGACGCCGACGTGCAGGACAAGCTCCTGCCGATGAGCGAGCGCTTCCGCCGCCTGAGCCTGGCGCAGGCGGCCGCCCTGGGCGCTCGCGCGACCACGCCGTTCACACCCTACCGGGCCGCCTGGGTGCCGGCCGGCTACCGCCTCGGCGGCGTCACCGGCGCCGTCAACGGCGCCTACCTCGGGCGCTACCGGCCGGTCGAAGCCGGAGACGTCGCCTCACTCACCGTCGTGCTCACCTACGAGCGAGGGTTCGACCGCTTCTGCATCGTCAGCCGCTGGCGCGAAGACAACCCGCCCGGCTCGGACGACCCCTTCGACGAGAACTCCGTGGCGCTCACCGAGTCCACGCCCGTCGACATCACCTCCGGCAGCCTCAGCGGCGCCGACGCCCGGGTGGTGCTCGGCCTGCCCGACTGGCCGCACCTCTACCTCACCACCGGAGCCCGCCACGAGGTCTCCGTCAGTGTGGCGGGCGACCTCACACGTGCGGAGCTGGCGCGCGTCGCCGGCTCCCTCCACCCCATAGGAGACTGAGCCCATGCGCGCCGTCCGCGTCCACGAGTTCGGCGACCCCGACGTCCTGGCGCTGGAGGAGGTGCCCCAGCCCGAGCCCGTGGAGGGCGAGGTGCTGGTCCGCATCCAGGCGGCCGGGGTCAACCCGTTCGAGACCTACGTGCGGGCGGGCGCCTACACCGAGCTGCCCGCCCTCCCCTACACCCCCGGGGTCGACGGCGCCGGCGTGCGTGCCGACACCGGCGAGCGCGTCTACGTCACCGGCTCGCTCAGCGGCACCTACGCCGAGTACGCGCTCTGCCACGAGGCGGACGTGCGGCCGCTGCCGGACACGCTCTCCTACGCGCAGGGGTCCGCCGTCGGCGTGCCCTACTTCACCGCCTACCGCGCGCTCGTCCAGCGCGCGCAGCCCCAGGAGGGCGAGCGGATCCTCATCCACGGCGCGAGCGGCGGGGTGGGCATCGCGACCGTGCAGCTGGCGGTCGCCGCCGGCCTCGACGTGATCGGGACCGCCGGCAGCGAGGCCGGCAGCGAACTCGTCGCCGCGCAGGGCGACGTGCGCGTGATGGACCACCGCGACCCCTCGCACCTGGACGCGGCGGTCGAGCTCACCGGAGGCCAAGGCTTCGACATCATCATCGAGTTCCTCGCCAACGTTAATCTGGGGGGCGACCTCAGGGCGCTCGCGCAGCGCGGCCGCGTGGTGGTCGTGGGCAGCCGGGGACCGGTCGAGGTCGACGCCCGCGACCTCATGAACGCCGAGGGCACGGTGCTGGGCATGCGCGGGCCCAACGCGCGGCCCGACGAAGTGGCGGCCGCGCGAGCCGCCGTGGACGCCGGCCTGCACAGCGGCGTGCTGAAGCCCGTGGTCGGCCGCGAGCTCCCGCTCGCGGAGGCCCCACGGGCCCACCGCCTGCTCATGGAGCGGCCCGCCCTCGGCCGGCTCGTGCTCGTCCCCTAGACCGCGGCCCCGTCCTCGGCCAGACGCTCCATGCTCGCGAGCCAGGCCTTGCGACCACCGCCTTCGAGGTTGGTCGCCATCTCCGCCGGCTCGATGCCGAGCACGCGGAAGGGCGGGTGGTCGAACGCCGTGCGCAACTCGGCTCGCGTCACGCGCCGCGGCCCTCCGCCGCCCGGTTCGCGCTCGCTGAAGCACAGCACGTACAACCGGGCGCCGGGAGCGGTGACGGCGGCGAGCGATGCCACGTACCGTCGCCGCTCCTCGTCGTCGAACGTGTGGAAGAGCCCGGAGTCGACGACGGTCGCGAACCGGCGTCCGAGGCCGCCGAGCGCGAGCGCGTCGTGCACGTGGAACTCGACCCTCAGGCCGCGCGCCTTCGCTTTGGCGCGCGCGGCCTCCACCGCAGCCGCGACGGCGTCCACTCCGACCACCTCCAGGCCGCGGGCGGCGAACGCCAGCGCGTTCTCGCCGGTGCCGCACCCCGCGTCCAGCACCGGCCCCCGCACGTCGGCCTCGCCGGCGATGCGCTCGAGCGCCGGCTGCGGCCGCCCGATGTCCCACGGGGGCGTCCCTCTGTACGCCTCCTCGAACCTGCTCGCTTCCATGCGCCTCACCTCCCAGGCCGGTCGTCCTGCCTCTGTTTGTCCCCCACGGCAAACGCGCCGTGCCCACGTTGCGACGACGACGTTGATAGCATGAGACGACCATCAAGGAGCCCGACATGACCGACTACCGCGCGCGCAGCATGTGGCTCGACGGCCTCCCCGGCGAGCTCACCCCCCGGCCCTCGCTCCCCGGCCCCACCGACGTCGACGTCGCCATCGTCGGCGCGGGGTTCACCGGGCTGTGGACGGCCTACTACCTGAAGAGCGCAGACCCCCACCTGCGCGTCGCCGTGATCGAACGCGAGATCGCGGGGTTCGGCGCCTCGGGCCGCAACGGCGGCTGGTGCCACACCATCTTCCCGGGCTCTCGCGAGCTGGCCGAGAAGACGCACGGACGGCAGGCGGTCGTCGACCAGCAGCGGGCGCTGCACCGGACCGTGTACGAGATCCAGCGCGTCGTGGGCGAAGAGGGCATCGACGCGCGCTTCCACCTCGGCGGCCAGATGGACCTCGCGCTCACGCCGGTCCAGCTGCTGCGCGCTCGCAAGGAGATCGAGTACGAGCGCTCGTGGGGCTTCGGCGAAGAGGACTACGTGCTGCTCGGCGCCGCCGACGTGCGCGAGCGCATCAGGGTGGCCGGGTGCCTCGGCGCCACGTACACCCCTCACGGCGCCTGCGTGGACCCGGCGCGGCTGGCGCGCGGCCTCGCGGAAGTGGTGGAGAAGCTGGGCGTGCCCATCTACGAGCGCACGCCCGTCACTCGCCTCGAGCCGCGCGTGGCCACCACCCCGTTCGGCGACGTGCGCGCCGACGTCGTCGTCCGCGCCACGGAGGCGTTCACGCCCGAGCTCCCCGGTCACGAGCGCGCGCTGGTGCCCATCTACTCGCTGATGATCGGCACCGAGCCGCTGCCCCAGGCGTTCTGGGACGAGGTGGGCTGGAGCGGCCGCGAGGTGTTCGGCGACCACCGGTTCCTCATCTTCTACGCCATGCACACCGAGGACGGCCGCATCGCCCTGGGCGGCCGTGGCGCGCCCTACCACTACGGATCGAAGCTCAGTGAGGCGTACGAGCGGGTGCCTGCCGTTCAGGACCACCTCAAGGCGCTCACCGGCGAGCTCTTCCCGTCCATCGGCGAGTTCACCGTGACGCACCGCTGGGGCGGCGCGGTGGCGGCCGCCCGCGACTGGTACACCTCGGTCGGCCTGGACCGCGCGACCGGCATGGCCTGGGCAGGCGCCTACGTCGGCGACGGCGTGTCGACGACCAACCTCGCGGGGCGGACGCTGCGCGATCTCATCCTCGGTCAGACCACCGAGCTCACCGGGCTGCCCTGGGTGAACCACCACTCCAGGCCCTGGGAGCCGGAGCCGCTCCGCTGGATCGGCGTGAACGCGGCGCTCCTGGCCATGGGGAGCGCGGACGAGGCGGAACTGCGCACGGGCCGCCCGAGCAAGCGGGCGACCTACGTCAAGAAGCTGATCGGGGCGTGACGGGCGCCGAGAAGGCTGTTCACGGAGCATGAGGCCGGGAGGCGTGCGCTGCGGCCGCGCCTCCCGGCCTCAGGCTCATTCGAGGAAGTCGGCGGGCACGCTTCGTCTCTTCGGGCACCGGCGTGTACGCCGGCGGCGCCACGGGCTGCGCCGGCGCGGTGCTCTCGCTCGGAGACGGGCTCGGAGTAGGTGTCGGCGTCGGAGTGGGGGCCGGCGGCTTGGGCAGCTTGAAGCAGCCCGGCGCGTGCGCGACGCAGTAGCGGATGAGCCTGCGCGAGTTGCCCGCCGTCAGGTGAGCGCCGTCGTAGAACCCGTCCCGCGAACCACCGAAGGTGCTGAGGCGCAGGCAGTTGAGCACCTTGAAGTCCACGTGCTCCTGCAGCTTGCGAAGGTAGTTCTCGAGCCACCGCTCCTTGACCCCCCATCCCACGGACATGAACGCCGAGAGGGCACGCGGGTGGTACGGCATGATCACGATGAGGGGCTTGATCTTGTACGTGTTCAGCAGACGGATGGTGCGCACGAAGTACGCCATGGCGCGGGTCTTGCGCGGCAGCTGCCGGTTGCCGGCCTTGGCCAGCATCTTGGCGTCGAGGTACCCGGTGAGCGACCGCTGGAGGGTGAGCCCCTGCTTGCGCCTGGCGTCGTAGAGGTTCCACCACAGCATGCCGTCGAAGCCGTACCGGCGGCTCGAGAGCAGGTTCCGCTTGGGCTGCTTCATCGCCCAGGCCGTCTTGGCGTCGATCGAGCGCCTTGGGGAACGCCTGTGAGAGCCGCTCATCGACGATGAGCCCCGGGTTCATCGGAACGTCCCTGAACAGGCTCGCCTGCACGCACCAGATGACCGCCGGCGGCTTGTCGGGATGCTGGTCCAGAGCGTAGTCGGTGAACGCCCAGGCGTCCTCCGGATGCCCGTTGTGCATGCCGAAGTTGAACGCGACGAGCCCGGTCTTCTGTTTGATGGTGGCCGGGTCCATGCGCAGGCTGCGCGAGCCGCCGAAGACGAGCACCCGCGGCACCCGGCCCATCTCCTCGTACAGGTCGGTCTTGAAGCTGCGGTCGACCCCGCGGCTGTAGTAGCTCTTGAGCTGCCAGGTGGGCGTGCCGCTGTCGCTCAGCGCGATGGGGATGGAGACGGCGAGCAGGCACGCGGCGCCCAGCGCCACGAGAGCGAGTCTGGCGCGGCGGCCCCTGAGCTTGGATCCCTCCACGTGCGGCCCCCCTTCAGTCTGCGACCCTAGCAGGAGTGCGGGAGGGCCTCAAACCGCGGCGCGGCCCGTGATCAGGGCGCGGTGTACGTGCTGCCGTCCGAGAGATGGACGGCCAGCGTGTACGCCGTGCCGGCGCCCGGCGTGTAGACGTAGTCGCCCGCTGCGTCCCCGGTCGTCATCGGCTGCTTGCTGAACGGGTTGACCGGCCACGGCGCGACGAAGCCGCCGAGCGTGGCCTGTGAGGCGTCCGCGGGGACCGAGCCGTTGGTGGCGATGTAGGCCTGGACGCCCGTCTTGACCATCATGAGCTGGGCCTTGACGGCGGCGTCCTTGGCCACGTCGATCTTGCCGCTCGTGTTCTCGATCGCCTTGTCCTGCAGGCCACAGGCGGTCAGCGTCGCGGCCGCCGCGACCACCGCCAGCGCGAGCAGCATTCCGGCAAGCGTCCGTCTCATCGTGTCCGCCTTCGAGGTCGGTGTGCGGCCGCACGGGGCGGCCCTCCCGCCGGCGCGTGGCCGGCTCTGACATCCATCGGCAGGCTTCGACGCGCGCTCAAGGCCTCCTCGCGCGTTCAAGCCTCCGCCCGTAGGGGACATACTGAGGCCATGAAGCGACCACACCGCCTCCGGCAACCGCGTATCCTCCGCCGCGACTGGATCGGCGACGCCGTGCTGACCGTCGTCTGCGGCGGCCTGCTGCTGGTCGCGGTGTTCCTGCCGTGGGCCAACGAGGACGGCAAGGGGCTGGTCAACTTCAGCGTCGCGCAGGGCGGCGGGCTCAACGGGGTGCTGGACACCAGGTGGGGAGTCCCCGCCCTGGTGATCGCGCTGGCGGTCGTCGCGGCCGGCGTGCTGATGGCCGTCACCCGGCCGCGCCGGTACTCGATCCTCCTCGGCGTGCTCGTCGCGGCGTGCGGCATCGCCGCCTTCGGCGCCGCGCAGGACGCCGCCTCCCACATCGGCTGGTACGACCCCGGCGTCGGTATGTACCTCACCACGCTGGTCGGCGTGCTGCTGGTGCCCATCGGGATCGCCGCGGCGGCGGTGGCGTGGATCCTCGTGCGGGCGCAGCGGCCGGCGGCCGCCGCGCCTCTCACAGACCCGCCAGCTCCCGAAAACGCTCCACCGAGCTGACCGGCACGTCCAGCAGCTCGGCGATCCGGAACTTCGCCGTCATCGCGTTCGGCTCCCCGGGGTGCAGGTTGGAGTGGTCGAGGATCCTTCCCAGACCCTTCTCGCCGCGGATCTGCTCCATCGCGTAGCTGTCGCTCAGGTCCCTGACCGTGCAGCCCAGCTTCTCCGCGACGTACTTCTTGGCCTCGGGGAGGCGCATCCCGCGTGACATCTGCATGCGCGCGACCAGGTCTCCGGCCGTGCGCATCCCGCCCATGCCAGCGGCGAGCGCGTGGGTGACGTCCATGCCTCTGGAGTCACCCGAGCCCACCTACAACCCGTCGCACTTGAGGATGTCGACGTGCGCCCTGGCCGCCCGGGAAGCGGCGTCCTCGGGCGGGTAGCCGTTCACCGGCACGCCGCCGACGCCCTCGCCGACGTTGGGGTGCACCGGGATGCGGGCCGCGTCCATGCACGGCTTGGTGACGGTGATGGAGTACGCCGCGTTCCAGGCGCAGCTCTTGCCGGTGCGGATGTTGACCGCCGGCCCGAAGATCGTGGCGCCGGCGTCCTGGCACACCTCGAGCTGCTCCCTGGGCCAGAGCCCGGCGAGCCGGCGGCCCTCCCACTCCAGCTCGCCGTGGACGCCGATGACGAACTCGCCGGCCATGCCGACCTCGATGCCGGCGTGCGGGTACTTCTCGCGCAGGTGGCGGACCGCGCGCAGCGTACTGAAGAAGTCGGCGTCGCCGGCGCCGCCGGTGGTGTCGAAGTCCATGCCGTCGGCGCCGGCGTCCAGCATGCCCTCGCCCACGTAGATGAAGTCCTTGGTGGCGTGGTCCATGGCCTCGCCGATGGCCGCGCGGGCGCCGGCGATGTCCCCGCGCGGCAGCAGCTCGAACCAGTTCTCCGCGGGGCCGTCGGGCTTGCTGTAGAAGGCCAGGTTGGGCTGCGCCCCGTACTGCACCGGCGCCGTGCACATCAGCTGCACGTTCTGCATCACCTGCTGCTGGAACGGCAGGATCGTCTTGATCGCCTTGTAGCTGTACTCGATGTGCCAGAGCTCGAGGATGTCCTGGCCGAGGCGCTGCTCGCTCTCCAGCAGGTCGAGGAGGTCGGTCCCGGTCATCTTGCTGCCGCCGCCGTCGCAGCTGAGCACCACCTGGTCGCCGATGTCGACTGCGGTGAACGCCGCGCGCGAGGCGTAGATGTCCAGCAGGTGGTCGAGCTCGTCTTGCGTGAGCGGCGGCACCTTGGCCTTGCTCGCCGCCGCCCGCGTCGCCTCCTCCAGATCGGCGCGCAGCTCGCTGCGCGTCATCTCGACCATGAAGCCGTCGCCCATCCGGGTCGGGATCTTCGCCTCCACCGCCATCTCCCCTCATCGCCACGGATCCTCGCGCGACTCCGCAGGCTCCGGGGCGCGCAGGGCGAATGGTAGCAGGAGACGCCGGCCGGGAACGTGCGGCGCGCTTGAAATGACCGGTACGCGCCGCCACACTGCGGAGGGAATGGCCACCACCACGCACATGATCCGGCGCACCACCCTCATCCTCGGGCTTGCACTCCTCGCGGCGGTCCTGCTCTGCGCGAGCGCCGGCGCGACGGCTCGCGCCACCTCACCGGACGATCAGATGCGCGACGGCATCATGGCGCTGCGCGGCCTCATCGACCGTCAGGCCGGCACACGCTTCTTCCTGTACCCGCGGGCGCGGAGGGTGCAGCCCGGGCGTCTGGGCGCCTGGTGGCCGGACGACCCGTGGACCGGCGCGGCCATGCTCCCGGGCACCACCCGCGGGCACTACCGCTACACGGTCGCGCCCGACCGGCGCCGCTACCGCCTCGTCGGGTACCTCGACGGCGGCCGCACGTACGTCGTCTCGGGAGGCATGCCGCGCATCGTCATGCTCGCCTACGACCACCGCGGTGAGGAGGGCGCCAACCTCATCCGTGAGTACATCGAGGAGTACGCGCGGGCGCACCACGGCCTCTACCCGCTGCCCGCCGACGTGCGCGCCGACGGGCCGGTGGGCCTCGAGCCGCGCCGCCGGTACTGGCCCAGCGACCCGTGGGACCACTACGTGATGCGGCAGGGGCAGAGCAAGGGCTCGTTCTCGTACAGCGTCTCTCCGGACCGCTCCTCCTATACCTTGCGCCTTCACCGCGCGCTCAAGCACGACTACGTCCTCTCGGGAGCGATGGCTTCCAGCCCCTGGCAGCAACTGCTCACGAACCTCGAGGACGAGATCCTGCGCCGCAGCGGGCGCATCCTCTCGGGCTACGTCGATCAGTGGGCGCTCCGGCACGCGGGGGCGCTGCCGCGCGTGGTCGACGTCTCCCCCACGGGCGCACTCGGGACCGCGCACCCGGACTGGCCGCAGGACCCGAGCAGCGGAGCCCCCATGCAGCCCGGCCTGGTCCCCGGTGCGTACACCTACACGCCGGGGACCTCCGGCTCCTACACACTCATCGTCCACCTGCACTCCGGCGACTCCTGGGACGGCAGCACCGCGACGCCGCCCTCGGCGCCGGCGCGCGGGTCCGGCCTCCCGCAGTCCTGAGCGCGGCAGAAGCCGTCCTTGTGAGCCGGACGGGGCGGGCGGCCCTCACGGCCGCCCGCCCCGTCTGTGTTCTCCTTACAGCGCCCGAGGCGCGCCGGCTCACGCCTGGGGCGCGCGCTCCCGGTCCGCCTTGTCGACGATGTCCCTGACCTGCTTGAGCACGTCGTCGGGCAGCGGCTCCGGCCGGTGATCGGCCAGCAGGCCCTTCGCCTTCTCCATGGCGCGCGCGTACATGTCGGTGCCCCCGCGCCGCTCCCAGTCCTCCCGGACGCGGCGGTCGATGAGCTCCGGCTGTGAGGTGTCGCGCATGTGGCGCATGGTCGCGTCGAGGCTGAGGAAGTCGCCGAACGACCCCACCGCGGCGATGTCGTCCACCGCCAGCGACTCGTCGTCCACGCGCACGCCGCCCACGACGTGCTTGATCATCCGCGCCATCTCGTTGTCGATGACGAGCTGCGCGTAATCGAAGGTGACGCCCGACTCGATCATTCCCAGGCCGTAGATCAGGTTGGTCCCTGCCAACGCTGCCATGAGGGCCGTGAGGGTCTTCTCGTGACCGGTCTGCACGTCACCGAGCTTGGAGTCTGCCTACGCACCGGCGATGTAGCTCGGCAGGCGGTACTGCCTGGCGAGCTGCGCCGCGCCGGCGCTGATGAGCGCGCACTCCGGCGTGCCCACCGACGCCGCCACCAGCCGCAGGTCCATGGCGGTGGTCGACGAGCCGTAGAGCTGCTTGCTGCCGCGCTCCGTCAGCTGGCCGAGCACGATGCCGGCGAGCACCTCGGCGTTGTGGGTGACCAGCGTGCCGGCGAGCGTGACGGGGCTGGAGCCGCCGGCCATCGCCATGCTGAGCACGCAGCTCGGCAGCCCCACGCGCGCCGACTCGATCACGATCTCGCAGAAGTCCTTGACCAGCTTGAGCGGGCTGACGGGGCAGGTACCCATGACCATCATCGGTCGACGCCTGACCTCGTCCTTGCCCCCTTGGACGGCGGCGAGCATGTCCACCGTGCGGTGGACGGCGTCGCCGTCCTGCGCTCCGCCGGAGATCGGCTTGGTCTGGTTGACGATCGCCGCCTCGTGGTTGTGCAGGCTGAACGACTCCGGCGGCTTGTCGCTGCTGACGACGGCCATCTCGAAGACGTCCACCTCCGGCAGCGCGTCGACGAGCCGGGCGATGTTGCCGAGGTCCTCCTTGGTGGAGGGCCGGAGCTGGCCGTCGGTCGGGTCGATGACCTTGATGCCCTCGCCGAAGTTACTGAAGCCCACGCGTCCCGGCTCGAGGCAGATGTCGTTCCTGGGGTCGCGGCCGCACAGCACCACCTTGGGCGGCGCGCTGGCGACGGCGTCCTCGACCACGTGAGGCGGGATGCGCACGATGTGCGTCTCCCGGTCCACGACGCAGCCACCGTCGCTGTAGATGTCGAGCGCCTCGTCGAGCTCCACCCAGACGCCGGTGCGCTCGAGGACCTCGAGGGTGGCGAGGTGGATGTCCTGGATCTCGTCCTCGGTGAAGACGTCTAACTTGAGGCCACCGCTACGGCGACGACCGGCGAACAGGTTGCGCTTCACGCACTGCCTCCTCAGGCTGCGGGTGTTCTCGGGCCGTGTTACGTAATCACAGCAGCCCGGGGACGCGCCACCGTGACGGCGGCGGCTTGCGCGCCCTCGGGTCGAGCGGCAGGCTACACCCATGTCTTCCAGGTTCTGGATCAGCCTGCTCGTCGCCGTGCTCGTCGCGGCGCTGGTCTACGCCGTCTCGCGCCGCTTCTTCGGCTTCACCCTCCTTCTCCTGCCCCTGTTCTTCGTGTGGGGCGGCCGCCGGCCGCGGGACTGATGACCGCCCCGCAGGAACGGGTGAGCCACAAAGCCGTCTCGGGGCGGGTCAACCGCCGGCCGCCGAGCTTCCTCGCCACCCTCATCGCGCTGGCGATCGTGTTCGCCCTTGCGTGGATGTTCTTCGTGCGCTCGGGCTCGAGCGCGCCGCCTCCGGTAGCGAACGCCATTCGAGGCACCTACAGCCGGCAGGTGACGGCGCCGGACGGCGGCACCACGACCCTCGTGGGCGACTTCGGCGCCGTCGCGAGCGGGAACGCCGGGGGTTCCGCGTCGGTCGCGAACGACGTCACCGCCGGCGGCGAGCCGTCCGGGTCGGCGGCCTACGACGCCGCGACGCGGACCGAGTCGACGAGCGGAGGGCTCGCCGGCGACCGGGGCGGCGACATGCGCACGGTGGGCGAGTGGCCGCCGGTCTGGCGCCTGCCGACGCCGAACCCGCTGCAGTACCAGGGGCTGGCCGCGGTCGTGCGCACCGTCGTGGAGGACGGCGACGAGAGCGTCGGCATCAAGCCGCTCCGGGAGGGGGCGCGGCCAGTCTGGCGCGCCGCGATGACGCTGGGAGGCAAGGACATCGACGTCGTCGTCGACCAGGCGTCGGGCATCGTCACCTGGTACAGCGACGCCGCGGGGTCCTTCACGGCGAAGGTGGACTGGCAGTCTCCGCCGGCCGCCGACACCACGTGGGCGGTGGACGCGCCGGCCGGGGCGAGCGTGAAGACGGCCACCGACGAGAGCGTCACCTACGCGGCCTCACCGGCGGCGGCGGGCGAGGCGGCGGGCTACGCGCCGCTCGTCTCCGACCTCGCGCCGGACGGCTTCGCGCTCAAGGCGACGGCGACCCGCCGCGCCGAGCTTCTCCCGTCGGGCTGGGCCGGCATCGACATGGGCGCCCCGCCCGCCGCGCCACCCGGACAGGCCGTCCTCCAGCTGTACACGAGGGGTCTCTCCTGGTTCACGCTCGAGCAGGTGGGGCCACAGACCCTGCGGCGCTGGGAGGGCCTGGCCGGCCAGGCCGCGGACGCGGCCTCCAAAGGGCTCTCGTTCCAGGAGACGACGCTGCAGTTCGGCGCCTTCAAGGGCGAGACGGCCCTGACCTGGTACCAGGAGTCAGGGCCGTCGCTGTTCGTTGCAGGGACGCGCCGCGCCGCCTTCGTCACCGGCGCGCTGACGCGTCAGGAACTCATCGCGTTCGCCGAAGGGCTCAGGCCCGCGCCGGCGGACGCGCAGCCGTGAGGGTGGAGGAGCTCAGTCCGTGCGCCGCGGGTCCTTCGGGCCGGCACCCGCTCAATAGCGCTACGGCGCCTGCGGCGCCTACGGGCATTAGTCCTCCAGCGCCTCGAACTCTTCCTTCTCCACACCGCACTCGGGGCAGACCCAGTCGTCCGGGAGGTCCTCGAAGGCCGTGCCGGGCTCGATGCCGTTGTCGGGGTCGCCGACCTCGGGGTCGTAGACATAGTCGCACACGGTGCAGATGTACTTGGTCATCCTCGCCTCCTGGAGCACGTTGTGGGTCGGGAGCGCAGTGGTCGGGCGCGGACTCCAGTCTACCGCGCCCGGCGGCGACAACGGCCGTCCGCGCGGAATCGTGCCCACCCGGGGCGCCGGGCGAAACCCGTGGCCCGCAGGGAGTGAGGCGGCTCAGCCCCCGGAGACGGGGCGTCGTCCGGGTAGCCGTTCGACTCCCAGTAGCCCGGCTTGCTCTCCGCGGTCAGCTCGACGCGCTGCACCCACTTGACGCTCTTGTAGCCGAGCTGCTTGGGCACCACGAGCCGGAGCGGGCCGCCGTGCTCGGGGGGCAGCGGCCGGCCACCGAGCTGGTCGACCAGCAGCGTCTGGGGATCGCGCATGAGGTCCAGCGGCAGACTGCTGCTGTAGACGCCGCCGTAGGCGTGGAGGACGGCGTACCTGGCCTCCGGTCTCACGCCGGCCTGGTCCAGGAGGACCGACGGCGACACGCCGCCCCAGCGCACGTCGTCGACGCCCCAGCCCTCCACGCAGTGGAAGTCCACGACCTCGTCGCCGCGCTCCAGGCCGTTCCACGTGGTCCGGTCGACGGTGAGGGGCGTCTCGACCAGGCCGTCGACCTTCACGACCCACTCGCCGGCGGGCACGTCGGGCACGTCCTCCACGCTGCGCACCGGGAAGGTCCCGAACTGGTCGGCTACGGGGCCGCCCACCTTGTCGGCGACCTCGGAGGGACCTCCGAGGGCGCGCACACCGGCGATCACGGCGGCGAGGCCGGCGGCGAACGCGCCGCCGAGCACGAGAAGGCGCCGCCGGGAGTACCGCACGGGCCCGTGAGCCGGTTCACCTTCGGCCGCCGGCCCGGCACGACCGGCCTCGCCGTCGTCCACCGCGTCGCGTTCTCTCATGTCGTCGTCAGCCACGCCGGCCTCTCAGTGGTCGCCATCTCTCAAAACGGAGTGTTCCCGTCCCGAAACGGCGCTCGGCACAGACGGCTTGTCGCAGGCCAGACAATCAGAGAGTGGAGCGTCCCCTCTCTCGTCGTATGGAGCAAGCGCGATGCTCGGAGGGTGGTGCGTCGCTGTGCCTCCAAATTGGCGAGGTCACGAAACGAACGGGGCCGGCAAGCAGTCGTCGCCGCGCCCCTGGCAATCAACACGACGAACGCAAGGCCTTGCTGCCGCGATTCTGCAGACTGGCCGCCGCCGCAAGGAGAGGGACGAAGCGCCCGTGGGCGCCCCGTCCCTCTTGTGGCGTCAGCCGCCTCAGCGCCAGTGCGGATAGGTCACGTAGAAGAACTTGCCGTAGGTATCGGTGCTCCAGTAGACGACCAACCCCTTCTTCTGCGGGATGTACACGACGTCCCCTGGCTTGAACGCGCGCGTGGTGCCGTCCTCCGTGAGCTTGATGTCGCCCTCCAGCATGTAACAGGCCGCAGCGTCCTCGTCATAGTCGAAGTCGACGGGTGCTCCGGGGAAGACCTCACAGACCCCGGCGCAGAACGGCGCCCCTTGCGTTCGGTCGATGACGTCGACCAGGTGCAGCTTGCTGGCCGGGCCCACGTCCAGCGGCTCGGTGGCGATCTCAGCAGCGGGAATGTGGTGCATCTCCATAGTCAGACCTCCTGTCGCGGACTCATGGCCGTCAGCTCTGGATCGGGCCGGCCAACTCACTCGCGGCAGCGGCCTCTCCTAGAGCCGGCTCAGCCGATCTCAGGCTCCTCGATCTGGCTTCCGGAATCGCATCGCCCCACGGCTGGTCGCCGCGCGCGTAAGGCCGCGCGAGGACCATGTAGACGAGGCCTATCAGGACGATGATCGAGGTCATGACCAGGACGATGTAGTTGTCGAACCAGCCGACATCGGGCGTGCGCGGCCAGCACATGTTGATCATCGCCAGGATGCCGTAAGTCAGGGCGATGATGTTGACGGGCATCGCCCACGCGCCCATCTTGTACGCCCCTGTGGGCTTCCAGCCCTTGAGGCGGGCGCGCAGCGCGGCCAGGACGACCATCTGGAAGCCCAGGTAGATGCTGAAGGCCGCGGCGCTGATCAGCTTGATGACGGCGTCGGTCGAGACCAGCGAGAAGATGATGATGACGGCGGGGATGACGGCCGCCATGGCGATCGCGTAGGGCGGCACGTGGCGGGCCTGCCAGAAGCGGCCGGCCGGCTGGTGCCTTCGGCAGAATCACGGCATCTTCCTGCCGTGGCTGGGCTACCCGGACGGCAGCCGGTTGTCTGGATGGAGTGCGTATCAGAACCACGTGAACTCCGGTGGCAACGGTTTCGTGATCACGAGGATGTTCGCCCCGGAGACTCGCAGCATCCTGTTCACCGGATTCACGATGCTTGTCGCCGGCATTCTGGTCATGATGACGGCTCTCTGGATCCTCGGGCAGGCGCGCAGGAATCGACTCGGCATGCGTCGACTCGGAGGGCACGTTGCGTTCCCCGCCTTGCAGCTCGCGACGCTCACGCTGGGCCTCGCGATCATCAACCTCGTGATGGTGCTCGCCGGCGACCATGAGCGCTCCGTCAACGCGGAGCCCGGTTTGTTCGTCGTCGTCGCGGGCGGACTGTGCGCTCCCTGGGGATGTTCACGGCCGTGCGCACACGGCGAGCCGCCCGGCCGTCGGGGCGGGCGGACTGACTTCACGCGGCGGGCCGCCGCGGGCGCCGCTCACCGCCAGGGGGATGGGCCGGCGTGGCCGGAGGCGCGCCGTCTACTGGTTCTCGAGCAGCTCGTCCTCGTAGACGTCGCGCACGACCCGCGCCGGCACGCCCATGAGCACCTTGCCGGCCGGCGCGTCTTTGGTGACCACGGCGCCGGCGGCGATGAACGCCTCGGCGCCGATCTCGATGGCGGGGCAGAGCACGACGCCGCCGCCGACGCGGGCGCCGCGGCGGATGGTCGCGCCCTTGATGAGCTCGTGGCGCTTCTCGGTGCGGCCCATGAAGTTGTCGTTGGTGGTCTGCACGCACGGCGCGATGAAGCAGCGGTCCTCGATCGTCATGTACGCGGTGATGTACACGTTGGTCTGGATCTTGGTGAAGTCGCCGATCACCGTGTCGTTCTCGACCACGCTGCCGCGCCCGACGACGACCTTCTCGCCCAGCGTGCAGCGCTCGCGCACGCCGGCGTAGTCGCCGAGGATGCAGCCCGGGCCGAGCGTCGTGCCGCGGTAGACGACCGCCCCGGTGCTGACCACGCAGCCGGGGCCGAGCACCAGCGGCGCGAGCTCGCCGCGCCTGGCGGTGCTGGTCGGCGAGAGGCTCGGCACCTTGCCGAGCACCGCGCCGTCCTGGACGAAGCAGCCGTCGCCGATGACGGTGTCTTCGTAGACGACGACGTTGGCGCCGAACACGACGTCCTCGCCGACGACGACGCCGTCGCCGAGGAGCAGGTTGTGGCCCAGGCTGCTGCCGTGCAGGGCCATGCTCACAGCTCCGAGGTCTTCACCGGGCGGCCGCCCTCGCGCAGGCTGACCTCCATGGCGTCGAGCACCTTGACGACGTTGAGCGCGTCGCGGCCGTCGCTGCGCGGGGTCGCGTCGTCGTTGATGCAGTCGACGAAGTGCTGGCACTCGAGCCGCAGAGGCTCGTCGTTGCCGATCTTGGGGATGTGGATGTCGCCGAAGTGCAGGGTGACGAACTCGCCGTAGGTCTCGAACTTGGTGCGCGTCGTGGTTGCGCCCTTGTCGTAGACGGTGATCTTGCGCTCGGACTCCATGTCGTCGAACACCACCATCTTCTTCTCGCCGACCACGGTGATCTTGCGGCTCTTGTGCGGGTCGAGCCAGCTCACGTGCAGGTGACCGACGACGCCGCTCTTGTACTTGATGTAGCCGAACACCACGTCCTCGACGTCGTCCTGCAGGTAGCACTCGCCGCGGGCGCTGACCTCGACCGGCTCGTCACCGGTGAGGTAGTTGAGCACCGAGATGTCGTGCGGGCCGAAGCTCCAGAGCGCGTTCTCGTCGGTGCGCACCTTGCCGAGATTGAGGCGGTTGGCGTAGGCGTAGAAGATCTTGCCCAGCTCGCCGCCGTCGATGAGCTCCTTCATCTTGGCCACCGCCGGGTGGTACTCCAGCAGGTGGCCGACCATGAGCTTGACGCCGTACTCCTCGGCCGTGTCGAGCAGGTCCTGCGCGTCGGCCGCCTTGAGGGCGATGGGCTTCTCGACGAACGTGTGCTTGCCGGCCTCGATGGCCAGCTTGCCGAGCCTGTAGTGCGTGGGCACCGAGGTGGCGACGACCACGGCGTCGAGGCCGTCGTCGGCCAGCAGCTGGGCGTAGTCGTCGGTGACCGCGGCGTTCGGATACAGGCTGTGGGCCTTCTGCAGATTGCCTGCGTCGAGGTCGCAGCAGTACGCGAGCTCGGCGCCGGGCAGACGGTCGAAGTTGCGGGCGAGGTTGGGGCCCCAATAGCCGAGCCCGACCACGCCGACGCGGACCTTGTCAGTCACGAGCGGGTCTCCCCTCTTACAGTTTCCAGACGTTGGCCGTGCTCGGGATCCCGGCCGTGGCGTTGCGGAAGTCGACCACGAGGTCCGCGTCGTGGACCACGGAGCGGTAGTCGACGTTGGAGTGCGCCGTCACGATCGCCACGCAGTCGTAGGCGGCGAGCGGGCGGTGGTCGTCGAGCGGCACCGAGCTGAGCCCGAACTCGGGCAGCTCGGGGCAGTAGGTGTCGTGGTAGGCGACGTCGGCGCCGTGAGCGCGGAGGAGCCTGATCACCTTGAGCGCCGGGCTCTCGCGCAGGTCGTCGATGTCGGCCTTGTAGGCGACGCCGAGCACCAGGACCTTGGCGCCGCTCAGGCTCTTGCCCCGCGAGTTGAGCGCGCGGTGGAGCTTCTCGACGCAGAAGTACGGCATGTTCTCGTTGACCTTGCCGGCCAGCTCGATGAACTCCGTCCAGAAGTCGAACTCGCGGGCCTTCCAGCTCAGGTAGAACGGGTCGATGGGGATGCAGTGGCCGCCGAGACCGGGGCCGGGCTGGAACTTCATGAACCCGAAGGGCTTGGTGGCCGCGGCGTCGATGACCTCCCACACGTCGATCTTCATGCGGTCGCAGAGCATCGCGAGCTCGTTCATGAGCGCGATGTTGACGCTGCGGAAGATGTTCTCGAGCAGCTTGGTCATCTCCGCGACCTCGGGCGTGCTGACGGGCACGACGTGGTCGAGCGCGGGCCCGTAGACCTCCATTGCCCGCGCCGAGCAGGCCGGCGTGAGGCCGCCGACGACCTTGGGCGTGCTCTTGGTGGTGTAATCGGTGCGGCCGGGATCGACGCGCTCCGGCGAGAAGGCGAGGTGGAAGTCGACGCCGGCGGTCATGCCCGAGCCGGCCTCGAGGATCGGCGCCAGCTCGTCGCGCGTGGTGCCGGGGTACGTGGTGCTCTCGAGGGTGACCAGCTGGCCGCGCCGCAGGTGGCCGGCCAGCTTCGCCGTCGCGTCCTTGACCAGCGTCAGGTCCGGCTCCCGATTGGCGTTGAGCGGCGTCGGCAGGCAGATGATGTCCGCGTCGCAGTCCTCCGTGGCCGCGTAGTCGGTGGTCGCGTGGAGGAGACCCTTGTCGACCACGACCTTGAGGGCGTCGCTGTGGACGTCCTGGATGTAGCTGCGGCCGGCGTTGATCTCGTCGCAGCGGGAGGCGACCGCCTCGACGCCGACCACCTCGACGCCGGACTCGGCGAACACCATCGCCAGCGGGAGGCCGACGTAGCCCAGGCCGATCACTGCGATCTTCACGGGAGCTCCTGTACGTTCGCTTCGCGCGGCCGGGGCCGCCCCACCAAGTCGACGATTGTATCGCACTGACTCCCCGAGGCGAGCCGGCGGGCGGGGCTCCGCGGGTGCACCGCCTCCTCGGACGGACTCCACTCCGCCCGGCTGCTGCCGATGAACAGGAGGATGGGTAGAATCGAGGCATGGGCGTGATGGAGCGACCGGACGTCGACAGCATCCCCGGGGACCTCGACAGGTTCCTGGGCAACTTCTTCAGCCGCCGCGGCTGGCGGAGCCAGATCGTGTACGACCCCGACGAGGACCGCCTCTACCTCGACGTCCGCGTGGTGAGCCCGAGGCTCTCCGCCGACGACCGCTTCTTCTCGCTGATCGAGTACTTCGCGCGCGCTCAGAACGCGCTGCTCCGCCAGCGCGTCGGGCTGCCGCTCGAGTGCCGCCTGTTCACGACGGACGGCCGCGACCTCACCGGCACGCTGCACACCCGCGGCTCGAGCTACCTCGACGACAACGCGCGGGGCAGCGGGATGCGCCGCCGGCTGCTGTTGCTGAGCTTCCGGCGGCGCCTCGTCTGGCGCGTGCTGCCCGGGGCGCTGCTCTGGGCGTTCGCCTTCGCGCTCCTCGTCAGCGTGCTCGGCCTGCCGCTCGACCTGGTCCTGATCCTCGCCCTCGGCGCGCTCGCCGTCCAGGCGCTGGTGCTCTGGAGCACGGCGGGCAGGCGCCGATGACGCCGGCCGCCACTCCACGAGACCCGCTCGAGACGCTCGCAGACGTCGCCGAGCGCCTGCAGCGGCGCCTGTTGCCGGGCGGCCCGCCGCAGCTCCCGGGGCTCGACATCGCCTTCACCTACCGCTCCGCGAGCACCGGCGTGCTCAGCGGCGGGGACTTCGTGGACTACTACACGCGCCCGCCGTCCCCCAGCTTCGCGTTCGCCATCGGCGACGTGGCCGGCAAGGGCGTGGACGCCATGGCGACCACCTTCGTCACCAAGTTCATGCTGCGCGCCGCCGTCCACGGCGGCCAGCTCTCCTGGCCGACGCGCCCCGGCGAGGCTCTCCAGGAGCTCCGGAACGGGCTGCTCGAGCAGCCCGACTTCGACCCCGACACCGAACGGTTCGTCACCGTGCTGTTCGGCCAGCTGAACCCCCGGACGGGGCTGCTGCAGCTGGCCTCCGCCGGCCACCCCACGCCGTTCCTCGTGCGCGCCGCGGGCGGGGTCGAACGGCCGCTGCTCATGACGGAACCGGCCATCGGGATCGAGCTCGACGCGGCCCTCGAGCCGTACCCGACCGAGATCCTCCAGCTGGCCGAGGGCGACTTCATCGTCGTCTTCACCGACGGCGTCACGGAGCTGCGCGACGCGGACGGCCGGTTCTTCGAGGGGGCCATGGGCGACGTGCTCCAGGCCTGCTCCGGGGGCACGGCCGCCGAGGTCGTCGCGGAGCTGGTGCGGGCCGGCGAGCGATTCTCCGCGCGCCCGCCCGGCGACGACGTCGCCGTCCTCTGCATCCGCCTCACCGGCCCGCTGGAGTAAACTACTCGGGCCCTTGCGCCGATACAGGTGGATATCGGCTGGGCGGACAAAGGGGGAAAGTGGTGTCGCGACGCTCTCGTCTGCGCAACCAGGACGGCTTCATCCGGGGTCTCGTCTGGATGGTCCTCATCCTGGCCGTCATCTCGGTGGTCATCCTCGACGGCATGGCCGTCTTCAACGCCTACCAGACCGCGGGTGACGGCTCCGGCGACGCTGCCCAGGCGGGCCTCACCGAGTACGCCCAGACGACCAACGTCGCAGCCGCCAAGGCCGCGGCGGAGGAGCGCGCCGCCAAGGGCGGGCTGGAGATCGTCAAGTTCTCGGTCGCGCGGTCATCGGGGGGCGGCACGGTGGTCACGGTGACGAGCACGACGACCGCCGAGACCTACGCGTTCCGCTACCTCGGCATGGTCCCGCAGCTCAAGGACTGGGTGGAGCGGACCACGCACCCGGTGCGCACCAACACGGCGGAGTGAGGCCGAGAGGGGCGGCGCGCCGGCCGCGGCCCGTCAGCGCGCCATCTTGAGGCGGGCGAGACGCTCGTGGCGCTCGAGCCCCAGCTGCACGATCTCCTCGATGAGCGCCTTGCCGTCCACCCCGGACGCCGCCCACAGGCGGGGGAACCCGCTCATCGCGGTCATGCCCGGGATGGTGTTGATCTCGTTGAGGATCACCCGGTCGGTGGCCGTCTCGAGGAAGAAGTCACAGCGCGAGAACCCGCTGGCGTCGATGGCCTTGAAGGCCGCCACGGCCAGTTCCTGCACCGTGCGCAGGTGCTCCTCGCGCACGTCGGCCGGGATCTTGAACGCCATCATGCCCTCGGTGTACTTGGCCTCGTAGTCGTAGAACTCGTTGGCCGGGATGACCTCGCCGGGGACCGACGCGCGCACGTCGGCGTTGCCGAGCAGGCTGCACTCGAGCTCCCGGCCGTCACAGGTCGCCTCGACGATCGTCTTGCGGTCGTAGGTCGAGGCGAGCGCGAAGGCCTCCACCAGCTCCGCGCGGTCGTGAGCCTTGGTCATGCCCACGCTCGAGCCCAGGTTGGCGGGCTTGACGAACACCGGGTAGTCGAGGCGCTCCTCGACGGCGGCGACGGCGCGCGGGCCCGTGGCCTCGCCGTCGCGCAGCGCCAGGTAGTCCATCTGCGGCAGGCCGGCAGTGGCGAACACGGCCTTCATGAGCTCCTTGTCCATGCCGACCGAACTGCCCAGCACGCCCGACCCCGCGTAGGCGACGCCGGCCATCTCCAGGAGCCCCTGGATGGTGCCGTCCTCGGCGAACGTGCCGTGCATGATGGGGAAGGCGAAGTCGAGCGGGTGGAAGGAGCCGTCGTCGAGCTCGAGGCCGGGCCGCGTGGGGTCGGCGACCAGGTGCGCGGCCCGGCAAGCCACGGCGTCCAGTCCCTCGGCGGTCGCGGCGTCGAAGTCCGCCGGCACGACCCAGCGGCCTGCCGGCGTGATGCCGACCGGGATGACGTCGTACTCGTCCCGGTCCAGCATGGAGGAGACGAAGCGGGCCGAGGCGAGGGAGATGTCGTGCTCCGCGGAGCGCCCACCGAAGATGAGTGCCAGCCTCAGCATGCCAGCGACCCTACTGCCGGCCCCGGACGGGCGCAACCCCGTCCCCGGCCGGCGCTCAGTACTGCTCGCCGGACGCCGGCGGGGCCGCCAGCACGGCGACCACGAGGCGGTCGATGAAGCGGGCGCAGGCCTTGATCTGCTCGAGCGTGTCGGCGAACGAGGGCAGCTCGCCGAGCACGAGCGCGTCGATCAGCACGTCCACCACGGCGCCGTGGAGCGCCTGCAGGGCGGTCGCGATGTCGAGCGCCGTGAAGCCCAGGGCGAGGCGGTTGGCGGCGTCGGCCGCCACGCGCTCGCAGGCCTGGCGGAGCACCCTGGGCGCCTCGTACTCCTCGGCCTCGCTCCAGGCGATGAGGTCGTCGATGAAGGCGCGCACGTACCGCTCCCCCAGCGGGCTCGCCATGATCTCCCGGTAGTCGGCCGCGACCTCGTCGCCCATGCTGCCGGCCCACCGCCGCCAGAGCTCCTCGCGGTGGTCCCGGAGGATGAAGGGGACGCTGGTCACGACGCGGCGGCGCGGGCGATGAGCGCGGCGGTGGCGCCCGCGCCGATGCCGTTGTCGATGTTCACCACGGCGAGGCCGGGGCTGCAGCTCTGCAGCATGCCCATGAGCGCGGCTTCCCCGCGCCCGCCGAACCCGTACCCGGTGGAGGTGGGCAGGCCGATGACCGGCACGGCCGCGAGGCCGGCGACCACCGAGGGCAGCGCTCCCTCCATGCCGGCGGCGACGACCAGGGCTCCCACGCCCGCCTCGTGCATCTCGTTGAGCGGTCCGGAGAGGCGGTGCAGCCCGGCCACGCCCACGTCGAACGCGGTGAGCGCTCTGACGTCCATGGCGCGGATCATCGCCACCGCCTCGGCGGCGACGGCCACGTCGCTGGTCCCTGCGGCCAGGACGCCGACGGCGCCGCGCTCCTCGCGCCTCTCGGCGCCGGCGCGGCGCGCGACCACGACGCGGCTGCGCGGGTCGTGCTCCACCGCGCCGTCCACCTCGGCGGCCAGCGCGGCTGCCTGCTCCTCGCTCACGCGACTGCAGAGCACGACGGGGTCGTGCTCCAGGAACCGTCGCGCGATGGCCACCACCTGCGCGACCGTCTTGCCCTCGGCGAAGACGACCTCGGGCACGCCCTTGCGCGCCGCGCGCGTGACGTCCAGGCAGGCGAAATCGCCGACCGCCGTGAGGCCGAGCCGGCGGACGCGGTCGGCGCCTTCGGATTGCGGAGAGACGGCCGGCAGCCACATCCGCGAAGAGGTCTTCCAGGGAGCCATCCATTCCTCGGACCTTAGTCGGACGATCGTCCCATGGCAACGCTTATGCAAAACGACCAGAATGCCGAAGGCTCCTGCTATAATGCGGAGCAGTTTCGTCCAAGAAGTCGAGGAAGTCCAAGCAGGGGCCAGTGCCGGACGCGCGCTACCACGTCTATAAGAGCGAACGCCCTCGCCGCCGCCGCTGGCCATACATCGTCATCGCGGCGGTTTGTGCGTTCTCGGCCGTCCTCGGGTGGCAGCTCTACGGCGTGCCGCGCGTGTCGGCGGTCACCCCGGGCCCCGACGCCTACGTCAAGGATTCATCGACCTCGCTCGTGCTCGACGTGCACGGGCTGAGCGCGCTCAAGGACGTCACGGTCACGCTGGACGGCGAGGACGTCACCGCCGCCGCCCGGCGCGAGGGCGACACGCTCACCATCACCACCGGCAGCCTCTCAGACGGCAAGCACTCCGTCTCTTTCGACGCCACCAGCTCCAACCTGTTCCGCCGCGACGTGAGCAAAGGCTGGCACTTCACGGTCGACACGAGCGTGCCCACCCTCGAGTTGGCCACCGACGTCGCAGAGGGGCGCATCAACACCGATCCGGCCGTCATCAGCGGCGAGACCGAGCCCTCGGCCAAGGTCACCGTCACGGCAGGCGACGTCAAGGCGAGCGGCGAGGCCGACGCGGACGGCAAGTACTCGATCACCGCCGACCTGCCGCCCGGCGAGTCGCAGGTGGTCATCACCACCTCCGACCGCGCCGGCAACACGCGGGCCCGGCGGCTCACCGTGTACGTCGACGCGCAGGCGCCCGTGCTCAAGATGACCCAGCTCGACAAGACCCTGCACAAGCCCCGCTTCACGGTGCGGGTCAAGGCCACCGACCAGCTCGGCGTGCCGGCCGTCAAGCTCGTCCTGGACGGCGAGGAGCGGGAACTCGACGGACCCGCCTCGAAGGCAAGGTACTCCGCCGACCACCTCGCCCAGGGCAAGCACACCGTCATCGTCTCCGTGGAGGACAAGGGCGGCAACGTCGTCACTCGCAAGCAGTCCTTCGTCGTCGACAGCACCGAGCGCTTCGGCTCGGCCACGCTCTGGCCGGGCGCCCGCGGCAAGGACGTCCGGGAGCTCCAGGGCAAGCTCGACGACGCGGGTGTCTACTCGGGCAAGAAGTCCGGCTTCTACGACGCCGACACCGAGAAGGCCGTGCGCAGGCTGCAGGCCCAGTACGGGCTCGAGGTCGACGGCATCGTCGGCGGCGACGTGCTCAACGCGCTCAGCGGGCAGATCGTCGTCGACGTCGGCGACCTCAAGCTGTATCTGTACCGCGGCGGCAAGCTCATCAAGAGCTACTCCGTCGCCACCGGCCAGGCCAAGTACCCCACGCCCACCGGTTCCTTCGTGGTCACGTCCAAGCTGATGAACCCCACGTGGTACCCGCCCAACTCCGACTGGGCCAAGGACGCCAAGCCCATCCCGCCGGGCGTCGACAACCCGCTCGGCACCCGCTGGATCGGCACCAGCGCCCCGGGCGTCGGCATCCACGGCACGCCGGACGACGCCTCCGTCGGCTCCTACGCCTCCCACGGGTGCGTCCGCATGCACATCTGGGAAGTCGAGCAACTGTACGAGTACGTCGTGATCGGCATGCCGGTCATCATCCGGCAGTAGCCCCTCCCGCACCCCGCTCCCGCTCTCGCGTTGCCGCTACAATGACCCGGGGTAGCGCACGTGCGCGCGCCCGCCACGAGGAGAACGATGGCCGACATCTCGCCCTTCAGAGGCCTCCGCTACAGCCCGGGCATCCCGCTCGACGACGTCGTCGCGCCGCCGTACGACGTGCTCTCCGCGGCCCAGGCGGCCGAGCTTCGGGCGCGCAGCCCCTACAACGCCGCCAACGTCGACCTGCCCGTCCCTCCCGGGGCCGAGGCCGACGACGAGGCCTACGCGCGGGCGGCGGCGACGTTCCGCGGCTGGCGCGAGGAAGCTGCGCTCGTCCGCGACGAGCTGCCCGGCATCGTGGTCGTCGACCAGGTGTACACGGGGCCGGACGGCCGCGAGCGCACCCGCAGGGGGTTCGTCGCGCGGCTCCGGCTCGCCGCTCTCGACGAACGAGTCGTGCTCCCGCACGAGCGCACGCACGAGGGTCCCAAGATCGACCGCCTGCGGCTCTACCGCGCCCTGCACGCCGACATCAGCCAGATCTTCCTGCTGTTCCCGGACGACGACGGCTCCGTGGGCCGCGACCTGGACGCGGCGGCGGCCGAGCTGCCCGCCGCCGCCTGGCGCGAGGCGCACGACGGCGACGGCAACACGCACCGCTTCGCCGCGCTCGCCGGCCCCGCCGCCCGCCGCGTGGCCGAGGGGCTCCGGGAGCGGCCCGTCTACATCGCCGACGGCCACCACCGCTACGAGACGGCGCTGGCCTACCGCGACGAGCGCCGGGCGATGGGGGACTTCAGCGCCGACACGCTCATGGTCTACCTGTGCAGCCTGAGCGACCCTGGGCTCACCGTCTTCCCCACGCACCGGCTGGTGCACGACATCCCGGAGCTCACGCTCGCGCGCCTGACGGAACTCGTGAGCCCCTACTTCGAGCTCGTCGGCGAGCCGGTGACGGGCGCCGAGGCGTGCCGGCACGCGCTCGAGGCTGCTGCCGGAGCAGGCCGACCCCGCCAGGGTCTTCGGCCTGTACCTGCCGCGCGAGGAGGCGTGCATCACGGTCAAGACGCGCGAGCCGGCAGCCGGCGAGCGCCTCCTGGCCGCCGGAGTCTCTCCCGCCGCCGCCGGCCTCTCGGTGACCATGCTCCACGAGTTGCTGCTCGGCGAGGCGCTCGGCCTGCGCCACGAGGACGCCGAGCGCCACCTGGACTACGCCAAGAACGTGCCCGACGCGCTGGAGGCGCTGCAGGGCGGGCGCTACGAGCTCGGCGCCTTCCTCAACCCCACGCTGGTCGACCAGGTGCGCGCCGTCGCCGATCTGGGCGAGGTCATGCCGCAGAAGTCCACGTACTTCTATCCCAAGCTGCTGACCGGGCTCGTCTACGACGCGCTCGGGGACTGAGCCGCCGCGGGCCACCGCGCCGGCGCGGCGCACCCGCCGGCGAAGCTCACGGCGGCCGGGGGTACGAGCCTGAGACCCGCCGCCGGGCGAGGCGCTGCGCAGCGCCCGGCGGTCCCGGAACCCGAGCTTGCGCAGCACGGCGCGGCAGTGGCTGCGGGCCGTGCTCTCCGACACGCAGAGCCGCGCGGCCAGCGCCCGCGTGGTGAGGCCGCGCAGCAGCAGCACCAGCACGTCGGCCTCGCGGGGCGAGAGTCCCGCCCTGGCCGCGGCGTCTCGGGGCGGCAGGTGAAGCAGCCGTGGGAGTCCGGCCGGCGCATCTAGCCGCACGACCAGGTCGCAACAGCCGTGCGCGCGGTGCGCCGAGAGCAGAAGCTCCGAACAGGGGCCGTAGCCGACGACCAGCGGAGGCAGGACGGCGCGCGAAGGACCTGGGGCGCTGATCGAAGCCGCGCGCTCCAGACGGGCGCCGGAGGCCGCTGCCGCCTCCTCGCGCGCGCGCCGGCAGTCCGCCAGGCCCTCCAGCGCGACGAACACGGCGCCCACCCGATCGTCCTCGCCCCCGGCCCCGCGCACGGAGACCGGGCGGAACCCCAGCGCCGCCACCGCGGGAAGCACGAGGAGGCGGACGAGCGGATCGGGCTCGAGCACGAGTGCGACCGGTCCCGGGTCCCGGCCGGCGGCCCGCCGCGGCGGGCCGCCGGCCCCCCTGGGGAGGTGGGGCGTGGGGGAGTCGAGGTTCATCCGCGGCGAGCGTCGAGGGGTGGCGCGAGGCGGCAGGGTGGCCCGACGTGGGCCGGCGGCCCGAGGTGACCGGCCGGCCCGAGGTGGGGCGGGCTCTGGCCGAGACACGCGGTCGCGACCAGCGCTCGCGCGCCGAGACACGCAGTCATCACCAGCACCTCCCCGGGCTCTCCGGGCCGCTTGCCGAGCCGGCCCTGAGCACCGCCTGCGGTGACGCGCCGGGCAGGTGATCGTGGCGCCGCCAGTCTAGCGGCCGTCCCCGTGATGAACACGGGCTACGCGGCGCCCGCGCGGTGACGTTGCCGGAGGAGCGCGATGACGTTGCCGGCGGAGCGCGATGACGTCCTCCCCGCCGAGGCCGCGCTCGTGTGCGCGCACCCTCCACGCTAGACTGGGGCGCGCACGGGGCCGACGCCGCTGCGTCCGCGCCCCGTCCGCCCGGCACGAGCGATCGGAGGGGACCGTGAGAACGCCGCTCATCGAACAACTGGCCGCGGCTCCGGCCGTCGGCCAGGACTACCGGCCGTTCGCGCTCTCGCCGGCGGGTGACGCCGTCGCGTTCGAGTGGTACGAGGGCGGCGACTGGCAGATCTTCATCCGCGACCTGCCGGACGGCCGGCCGCGCCGCATCGGCGACCTGCACGACCGCTGCGGCTGCCCGCAGTTCTCTCCCGACGGTCGCCACGTCTACTTCACCCGCGACGACCGCGGCTCCGAGTGCTACGACATCTACCGCTGGGAGGCCTCCTCCGGCCGTCTCGAGAACCTCCTGCCCGACACGCCTGACCTGGCGCCGCTGCCGGACCCGGAGCTCTCCCCCGACGGCACGCGCATCGCGCTCACCGTGGCCCACGGCGCCGGGTACGCGGTCGCGGTGATGCCGGCCGACCCGCTGCCCGGCGGCGAGGGGCTGCGACTGCTCACCGAGCACCCGTACACGGAGTCGTCACCGCACTGGTCGCCGGACGGCGCCCGCCTCGCCGTCACCACCGGCACCCGCGGCCAGGACACCGCCGTGGTCGTCATCGACGTGGAGTCGGGCGAGGCCGGCTACGTGGGCGGCAGCGACCGGTTCCTGGCCGCGCACCCCGCCTGGGCTCCCGACGGGCGCCGCCTCGCGTTCTCCGGCGGCGCCGGCGACCACCCGGCGATCGGCGTGTACGAGCTCGCCACCGGGTCGGTGACCTGGGCGTGGGAGGACGGCCGCGTCGACGCGCACCACCCGGTGTGGGCCCCGGACGGCGCGGCGCTCGCGTTCCTCGTGGACGTGGAGGGCGAGACCGGCCTCCTCCACGTGGACCTGCGCGACGGCGCGATGACCGAGTACAGCGTGGCGCCCGGCAACCACTACGCGCCGGTCTTCACCCCCGACGGCACGGCGCTGGTCTGCGTGCTCAGCCGTCCCGACGCGCCGCCGGACCTCTTCCGCGTGGAGCTCGAGGACGGTGAGGTCACGCAGCTCACGCAGTCGCTGCCGCCGCACCTGCGGGAGGTCCCCTTCGTCTCCGGCGAGCCCGTGCGGTTCACCAGCTGGGACCACCTCGCCGAGGTACCAGGGATCCTCGTCGAGCCGGACGAGCCCAACGGGGCCGCCGTCGTCATCGTCCACGGCGGCCCGACGTGGCACCACTCCAACGAGTGGGACCCGCTGCGCCAGGCGTTCGTCGCCGCCGGGTTCACCGTGCTGCACCCCAACTACCGCGGCAGCGACGGGTACGGCCGCCGCTGGCAGGTGGCGAACCGCTGGCTGATGGGCCAGGGGGAGATCCTCGACGTCGCCGCGGCCCACGAGTTCCTGGTGGAGCGCGGCTGCGACCCGGCGCGCATCGCGATCACGGGTCGCAGCTGGGGCGGGTTCCACACCATGGCCGCCGTCACGCAGTTCCCCGAGCTGTGGGCCTGCGGTGTGGCCGGCGTGCCGTTCTTCGACTTCATCGACGCGCAACTCGACCCGAGCATCCGCGAGGACCTGCGCTGGTGGGACCAGCAGAACACGGGGGACATCGAGCGCGACCGGGCCCGGCTCGAGTACTACTCGCCGATCCACCACCTCGACCGCGTGGAGGCGCCGCTCCTGCTCCTCGGCGGCGCCCTCGACCCGCGCTGCCCGCCACGGCAGATCGCGGAGGTCGCGGAGGTGCTGCGCGGCCGCGGCAAGGTCTGCGACTACGTCGTCTACCCCGACGAGGGCCACGAGATCAGCGGGCTGGTGCACCGGCTGGACTACGACCGGCGCACGGTGGAGTTCATCCTCGAGCACACCGGCGGCGCCTGAGAGGGCAGCCCCCGCGCGAGGCCGCCGCCCGGCCGCCGAGGGGATGGCCCTCCCGGGCACTCTGTCGACGTATCTACATTGGCTCGACATCCTGACCCCTCTGAGGCGGGGAGGTCGGAGATGTAGAGCCAGATGGCTCTACGCAAACAGAGTGGGGTCACACGACGACCCTCCGGCCGGAGCCGAGGCGAGGCTGCGGGGCCGGTCGAACGACTGCCGCCTCGGCGCGGCCCCGGGGCTCGAGGTCAGCGCTGCGAGATGAGGTAGTCGAACGCCGCCAGCGCCGCCTTGGCGCCCTCCCCGGCGGCGATGACGATCTGCTTGTCCTTGTTGGCGGTCACGTCGCCGGCGGCGAACACGCCGCGCACGCCCGTGTCGCCCCACTCGTCCACGACCACCTCGCCCCGCTGGTTGGTGCGGGCGAGGTCCAGCAGCAGATCCGAGTTGGGCTCGAGGCCCACCTCGATGAACACGCCGTCCACGACGAGCGTGCGCTGCTTGCCGGTCTCGATGTCGCGGATCACGAGCCGCTCGACCACCTCGCCGCCCTGGATCTCGACGGGCTCGTAGCCCTCGAGCTTGCGGACGTGCGGCGACGACGCGGCCTTGTCCTTGAGCCACTCCTCGCCGCTCCACGGGCCGCGGCTCACCACGTGCACCTTCTTGGCGATGCCGCTCATCTCGACGGCGGCCTCCAGCGCCGAGCTGCCGCCGCCCACGATCGCTATGGTCTTCTGCTTGTAGAACGGGCCGTCGCAGGTGGAGCAATAGACGACCCCGCGGCCGGCGAACTCGCTCTCGCCCGGGACCTCGAGACGGCGCTTGTTGGCGCCGCTGGCGACGATCACCGAGCGCGCCTTGACCTCCTTGCCCGAGGCGAGCCGGAGGACCTTGGCGCGGCCGTTCACGGCGATGTCGTCGACGCGCTCGCCGAGAAGCCGCTCCAATCCGTACATGTACGCCTGCTCGAACATGAGGCGGACGAGCTCCGGACCCTCCACCACCGGCATGCCGGGGTAGTTGGTCACGAGGTGGGTGATGCCCACCTGCCCGCCCAGGTCGAGCGCGATCAGGATCGTCGAGAGGTTCTTGCGGGCGGCGTACATGGCGGCCGAGAGGCCGGCCGGCCCGCCGCCGATCACCGCCACGTCCCACACCTTGTCGAGGTCGACCGTCGATTCGATGCCGAACAGCTGGTCGAGGGTGCCGGTCGCGTTCAGGTACGCGAGGTTGTCGTACCCGCCGACCCACTGTCCGTCGATGAAGAACTGCGGCACGCCGCGCTGGCCGGTGCGCTCGACCATCTCGATGGCCTTGTCCTCGTCGTCGGTCACGTCCACTTCGTCGTACTCGATGCCCTTGGCGCCCAGCAAGGCCTTGGCCTTGGCGCAGTACGGACACCACTCCATCGAGTACATCTCTACTCGTGCCATCGGCACCTCCGCGTCGTCGATCACTAAGTGTTCCCGATCGTCTGTATCCCTTCTCGCTATTCCCATGCGCAAACGCGCGTCCCGCTCCGGGAATGGTTTTGGCGGACAGGTGCCGGGAAGCCACTAAGGGTGCGATGACGCACACTCCTGACCCCTACCGGCACCGGAGGTAGATGATGAACCGGTCCGACATCGAACGGGAGATCGTAGAGACCCTCGGCCAGGTCCCCCCGTTCTTCGCAAGCATGCCCGACGAGACGCTCGAGCTTCAGTGGGCGGACTTCAAGCAGTTCCAGTTCGGCGACACGGTGCTCTCGGCGCGCGAGAAGCAGCTGATCGGCTATGCCGTCGCCGCCGCCATCCACTGCCCCTACTGCACCTACTTCCACCGCACCGCCACCCAGTTGATGGGGACGACGGAAGAGCAGCTCGAGGAGGCCGCGAGAGTGGCGGGCGAGACCGCGATGTACAGCGCGTACATCCACGCCCAGAGCACCGACCTCGGCGAGTTCCAGCACATGACCGACGAGATCGCCGAGCACATCCGGAGCCAGTCCGGCGGCCAGTCCGGCGAAACGTCGCGGGTGGACGAGACGCTCAAGGACATCCGGGAAGAGGCCGCCTGACGCGACCTCCCCGCGCACGCCCCGGCGTGCCGACGAGGGCGGGGCGGGCCCGCGGCCGACGCCCGCCCCGCCCTCATCTGCGATAGACTCGGACCCGTCCCCGCACACATTCTCCGGGCAGGTGAATCGATGAAGGTCCGTGTCTACGTCGTCCCCAAACAGGGCATCCTCGACCCCCAGGGAGCAGCCGTCGAGCGCTCGCTCCCCAACCTCGGCTTCGAGGGTGTGAGCGGCGTCCGCATCGGCAAGATCGTCGATCTCACCATCGACGGCAAGGGCTCCGAAGAGGCCGCCCGCGCCGAAGTCGACGACATGTGCCGCAAGCTCCTCTCCAACCCGATCATCGAGGACTACACCTTCGAGATCACCGAGGGGTGACGCCGCGATGAACGCTGCTTCTCCCCTGCGCATCGGCGTGGTCGTCTTCCCCGGCATCAACACCGACGGCGACACGCACCACGCGCTCGAGACCTTCCCCGGCGTCACCGCCGAGTACCTCTGGCACAAGGACACCGACCTCAAGGGCGTCGACGGCATCGTCATCCCCGGCGGCTTCAGCTACGGCGACTACCTGCGCTGCGGCGCCATCGCCCGGTTCAGCCCCATCATGCAGTCCATCACCGACTTCGCCGCGGACGGCGGACTGGTGATGGGCATCTGCAACGGCTTCCAGATCCTCATCGAGGCCGGCCTCCTGCCCGGCGGCCTCATCCGGAACACGGGCCTCAAGTTCGTCTGCAGGTACGTCAATCTGCGCGTGGAGACCACGGACACGCCGTTCACCAGCGCCGGTGCGCGCCCGGCGAGGTGCTGCGCATCGTCGTCAAGCACAACGAGGGCAACTACACCGTCGACCCGGCGACGTTCGAGAAGCTCAAGGCCAACGACCAGATCGTCGTGCGCTACGTCGACGCCGCCGGCGAGCGGACCTCGGGGGCCAACCCCAACGGCTCCCTCGACGACATCGCCGGCGTCTGCAACGACACGCGCAACGTGTTCGGCATGATGCCGCACCCGGAGAACTCGGTCGAGGCCGAGCTCGCCGGCGGGACCGACGGCCGCAGGTTCTTCGGCTCCATGATCGACGCCCTGCGCGGCGCGGAGGTGACGGCATGAGCCCCGACGGCAAGCACCAGTACGTGAACCGCACGGCCGACCTCGCCGCGGCGATCAAGCTCGGCCTCACCGAGGACGAGTACGAGCACATCAAGCGCATCCAGGACCGCGAGCCCACGTACGTCGAGCTCGCCATCTACTCGCTCATGTGGAGCGAGCACTGCAGCTACAAGCACTCGCGGCCCGTGCTCGGGCGGTTCCCCACGTCCGGGCCGCGCATCCTGCAGGGCCCCGGCGAGAACGCCGGCATCATCGACGTCGGCGACGGCTGGGCCGTGGCGATGAAGGTCGAGAGCCACAACCACCCGTCGGCCGTCGAGCCCTTCCAGGGCGCGGCCACCGGCGTCGGCGGCATCGTGCGCGACATCTTCACCATGGGCGCGCGCCCGTGCGTGAGCATGGACTCCCTGCGCTTCGGCGAGCTCACCGAGCCGCGCCAGCGCTTCCTGCTCGACGGCGTCGTCGGCGGCATCGCCCACTACGGCAACTGCCTCGGCATCCCCACCGTGGGCGGCGAGATCTACTTCGAGCCCAGCTACGAGGGCAACTGCCTGGTCAACGCGTTCAGCGCCGGCCTCATCCGCACCGACGGCATCGTGCGCGCCATCGCCAGCGGCGTCGGCAACCACGTGGTGCTCATCGGCTCCAAGACCGGCCGCGACGGCATCGGCGGCGCCAGCGTGCTCGCCAGCCAGGAGTTCGACGAGACGCTCGAGGAGAAGCGCCCGAGCGTCCAGGTCGGCGACCCCTTCACCGAGAAGAAGCTCATCGAGGCGTGCCTCGAGCTCATCCACCGCAAGCTCGTGGTGAGCATGCAGGACCTCGGCGCCGCCGGCCTCACCAGCTCCAGCTCGGAGATGTCGAGCAAGGGCCACGTGGGCCTCGACATCCACGCCGACCGCGTGCCGCTGCGCGAGGCCGACATGGAGCCGTGGGAGATCATGATCAGCGAGAGCCAGGAGCGCATGCTGGCGATCGTCACCGACGAGCAGATCGCCGACGTGCGCGAGGTCTGCGAGCGCTGGGACCTCGACTGCACCGTCATCGGCGAGGTCACCGACAGCAAGATGCTGCGCATCTGGTGGCACGGCGAGCGCGTGGCCGACATCCCCGCCCGCCGCCTCGCCGACGAGAGCCCCGTCATCCGCACGCCCTCCGTGAAGCCCGACTACATCGTCGACGAGCCCGTGACCGTGGACGACGCGGCGTATCCGCCCGCCGAGGACCTGGGCGCGGCGCTCACGCAGCTCATGGCCGCGCCCAACATCGCCTCCAAGCGCTGGGCCTGGGAGCAGTACGACTACATCGTCCAGGCCAACACGGTGCAGATCCCCGGCTCCGACGCCGCGGTGCTGCGCATCAAGGGCACCGACCGCGGCTTCGCCTTCAGCAACGACTGCAACGGCCGCCACTGCTACCTCGACCCGTACCGCGGCGCCAAGGCCGCGACCGCCGAGGCGGCGCGCAACCTCGCCTGCACCGGCGCGCTGCCCGTGGCCGTCACCGACTGCCTCAACTTCGGCAATCCGGAGAAGGGCGAGATCTACTGGCAGTTCGAGCAGGCCATCGAGGGCATGGCCGAGGCCTGCGAGGCGCTCGACACGCCGGTCGTCAGCGGCAACGTGAGCTTCTACAACGAGAGCTTCGGCCAGGCGATCTACCCGACGCCGATGGTCGGCATGCTCGGCATCTTCGACGACGTGAGCGTGCACATCGACGGCGCGTTCAAGGACGAGGGCGACGTCATCCTCTTCCTCGGCGACACCGCCGCCTGGATGGACGGCAGCGAGTACCAGAAGGTCGCCTACGGCAGGGTCGAGGGCCGCATCCCCGACGTCGACCTGCAGCTCGAGGTCGAGCTGCAGAAGAAGCTCCGCGCGGCCATCGAGGCGCGCCTGCTCAAGAGCGCCCACGACTGCTCCGAGGGCGGACTCGCCGTGGCGCTGGCCGAGTGCTGCGTGTTCAGCGGCAGCAACGGCGGCGCGCAGACCGTCGACCCGGTGGCGCGCGCCGGCCGCGGCCGCTGGCTCGGCGCCGAGGTCGACCTCGGCTCCGCCGCGGCCGTCACCGGCGCCGCCGGCCGCGCCGACCTCGCGCTGTTCGGCGAGGCGCCGACCCGCGTGGTCGTCAGCTGCGCGCCGGACAAGGTCGCCGAGCTCGGAGGCCATCCTCGGCGACCTGCCGCACCACGACGGCGGGCCGGGTTGCCGGGACCCACCTGCGGTGTACCATGGATGGCAAGGAGCTCTTCGCCGTCCCGGTGAGCGAGCTCCATTCTGCTTATGAGTCGCTCCCGGAGCGGCTCGCCTGACGGAACCGAGCGTTGTGTACGACGATCGTCTCCACGACAGCTGTGGCGTCTTCGGCATCCACGCGCCGGGGCACGACGTCGCGCGCCTCACGTTCTTCGGGCTGTACGCCCTGCAGCACCGCGGGCAGGAGAGCGCCGGCATCGCGGTGGCCGACGACGGCCAGGTCACGGTCATCAAGGACCTCGGCCTGGTCAGCCAGGTGTTCAACGAGCAGATGCTCCAGAGCCTCAGCGGCCAGCACGCCATCGGCCACGTGCGCTACAGCACGACGGGGTCGAGCCACTGGTCGAACTCGCAGCCGCTGGTGCGCAGCCGCAACGGCGACGTCATCGCGCTGGGGCACAACGGCAACCTCGTCAACACCACGGAGCTGCGCGACGAGCTCGTCGCCCAAGGCGTCAAGTTCTCGGGCACCACCGACACCGAGGTCATCACGGCGCTCATCGCGCACGAGGCCGAGGGCGACCTGCTCGAGGGCGTGCGCACCGCCGTCAGCAAGATCCGTGGCGCCTTCTCCGCCGCGGTGATGAGCGGCGACGCCGTGGTCGGCTTCCGCGATCCCTACGGCGTGCGCCCGCTCTGCCTCGGCGACTACGAGGGACATCCGGTGTTCAGCAGCGAGACCTCCGGGCTCGACATCATCGGCGCCGACTTCGTGCGCGAGATCCAGCCGGGCGAGATCGTCATCGCCGACAGCGAGCACGGCCTGCGCAGCGAGCGCGTCGAGCTCGAGGGCGCGCGCCCGGCGCTCTGCATCTTCGAGTTCATCTACTTCGCCCGGCCCGACAGCGTGATGAACGGCAAGACGCTCCACGTGGTGCGCCAGGAGATGGGCAAGCACCTCTCCCTGGAGGCGCCGGTCGAGGCCGACCTCGTGGTCCCCGTGCCGGACACGGGCATGCCGGCCGCGATCGGCTACGCCGCCGCCTCCGGCATCCCCTACACCGAGGGCCTCATCAAGAACCGCTACGTGCACCGCACCTTCATCCAGCCCGACGACCAGCTGCGCCAGGTGGGCATCCGCATGAAGCTCAACCCGCTGACCTCGGTGATCAAGGGCAAGCGGCTCGTCGTGGTGGACGACTCCATCGTCCGCGGCAACACCACGCGCCGGCTGGTGCAGATGCTGTTCGACGCCGGCGCCGCCGAGGTGCACCTGCGCATCAGCTCGCCGCCGATCCAGTGGCCGTGCTTCTACGGCATCGACATGGCCACGCGCACGGAACTCATCGCGGCCAACAAGTCGGTGGACGAGATCCGCGACCACGTCGGCGCCACCAGCCTGCACTACCTCACGCTCGACGGCCTGCAGGCCAGCACCGGCCTGCCGCGCAGCCAGTTCTGCCGCGCCTGCTTCGACGGCGACTACCCCATCGCCGTGCCGGAGGAGTACGCGATGTGCAAGATGCGCTTCGAGAAGGGCCCTGCGGCAGCAGCCTGCGAATCCTGAGCGACGCCGGGCGGTCGTGACGCACGACTCGATCCCGACCGCCCGAGCCGCCGCGACCGTCGTTCGGAGCCTGCCTCCCCTCTGCTGTACCATGGGCCCGATGACTGACCCGCGCGTCCCCGCGTTCCACGTGATGGCCAAGCCCACCGGCGCACGCTGCAACCTGCGCTGCGACTACTGCTTCTTCCTCGAGAAGGAGGGGCTGTACCCGGGCAGCGACTTCCACATGCGCGACGAGGTGATGGAGGCGTTCATCGCGCAGACGGCCCAGGCACAACGCGTCCCCCACGTGACGCTCGCCTGGCAGGGCGGCGAGCCGACGCTCATGGGGCTCGACTTCTTCCGGCGGGCGCGCGCCGCCGAGGAGGGGCGCGTGCCCGCCGGCATGGCCGTCGAGCGCACCCTGCAGACCAACGGCGTCCTGCTCGACGACGAGTGGTGCGCCTTCCTCGCCGAGAACGACTACCTCGTCGGCCTCAGTATCGACGGGCCGCGCGAGCTGCACGACGCCTACCGGCACGATCTCGGCGGGCGGCCGGTCTTCGACCGCGTCGTCGCGGCCGCCCGGCTCCTTCAGCGTCACGGCGTCGCCTTCAACGTGCTCTGCACGGTGAACGCGGCCAACGCCCGCCACCCGCTCGAGGTCTACCGCTTCTTCCGCGACGAGCTCGAGGCCCGCTACGTGCAGCTCGTCCCCATCGTCGAGGTGGAAGAGGCGCCGGCCGGCGGGCGGCCGGGCACGGTCAGCGAGCGCAGCGTGCGGCCGGCCGACTACGGCGCCTTCCTGAACGCGATCTTCGACGAGTGGGTGCGCCGCGACGTCGGCGAGATGTTCGTGCAGACCTTCGACGGAGTGCTGGCCGCCTACGTCCGCGGCCGCTCGAGCCTCTGCATCTTCCAGCCCACCTGCGGAGAAGGCGTGGCGCTGGAGCACAACGGCGACCTGTACTCCTGCGACCACTTCGTCGACCCTCAGTACCTGCTCGGCAACATCATGGACACACCGGCCGGCGACCTCGTTCGCTCCGCGCAGCAGCGAGCCTTCGGGCGGGCCAAGCAGGAGACGCTGCCGGCCTTCTGCCGCTCCTGCGACCACCTCTTCGCCTGCAACGGCGAGTGCCCCAAGAACCGCATCCTCGTCACGCCCGACGGCGAGCCCGGCCTCAACTGGCTGTGCGCCGGGCTCAAGGCGTTCTTCGCCCACACGGACCGGCGCATGCGCCTCATGGCGGACATCCTCGCAACGGGGCGGCGAGGCGCCGGAGATCATGGAGCTCCTCGCCGCCGAGGCCCGCTCCACCGGGCGCAACGACCCCTGCCCCTGCGGCAGCGGCAGGAAGTTCAAACGCTGCTGCGGCATTGTGGCCGACTGAGCTCCTCGGTAAGGTTCGCCTGACTCGGCGCGTTCGGCGGGTCGAAGTCACGGCGGTCGACTGAAGGAGAGGTGCGTCATGCCGGAGGGCAAGCCCAACATCCTCGTCCTCTGGGGCGACGACATCGGCTTCTGGAACCTGAGCTGCAACAACCGCGGCATGATGGGCTATCGAGACGCCGAACATCGACCGTCTCGCGCGCGAGGGCGTCGGCTTCACCGACTTCTACGGGCAGCAGAGCTGCACCGCCGGCCGCGCCGCCTTCATCACCGGGCAGAACCCGCTGCGCACCGGGCTCACCAAGGTCGGCGTGCCCGGCGCCGACTTCGGCCTGCGCCCGGAGGACCCGACCATCGCCGAGCTCCTCAAGCCGCTGGGGTACGCGACCGCGCAGTTCGGCAAGAACCACCTCGGCGACCGGACGAGCACCTCCCCACCAACCACGGTTTTGACGAGTTCTTCGGCAACCTCTACCACCTCAACGCCGAGGAGGAGCCGGAGCACGAGGACTACCCGAAGGCCCCGGCGTTCAAGGAGCGCTTCGGGCCCCGCGGCGTGATCCACAGCTGGGCGCAGGCCGACGGCACGCAGAAGGTCGAGGACACCGGGCCGCTGACGCGCAAGCGCATGGAGACGATCGACGACGAGGTGACCGCGCGGACGCTGGAGTACCTCGACGAGGTCACGCAGAGCGGAGCAAGCCCGTTCTTCCTCTGGTGGAACGCGACACGGATGCACTTCCGCACGCACGTCAAGGACGAGAACCGCGGCGTCAGCGGCCAGGGAGAGTACAACGACGGCATGGTGGAGCACGACCGCCACGTCGGCCTGATCCTCGACAAGCTCGACGAGCTGGGCATCGCCGACGACACGATCGTCATGTACTCGACCGACAACGGCCCGCACTACAACTCCTGGCCGGACGCCGCGATCACGCCCTTCCGCTCCGAGAAGAACAGCAACTGGGAGGGCGCCTACCGCGTGCCGGCCTTCCTGCGCTGGCCGGCGCAGGTGGCAGGCGGGCGTGACGCTCAACGGCATCGTCGCCCACCAGGACATGCTGACGACCTTCCTCGCCGCGGCCGGAGAACCGGACATCGCGGCGAAGTGCCGGGCGGGGCACGAGGCCGGCGGCAAGACCTTCAAGGTCATCCTCGACGGCAAGGACATGAACGCCTACTTCGCGGGCGAGGCCGACGCGAGCCCGCGCGACCGCTTCTTCTACGTGAACGACGACGCCGAGCTCGTCGCGCTCCGCGTCGGCGACTGGAAGTACATCTTCAGAGAGCAGCGGGCGCACCAGCTCGCGCTGTGGCTCGAGCCGTTCGTGGAGCTGCGCGCTCCCAAGCTCGTCAACCTGCGGCGCGACCCCTTCGAGCGCGCGCTCACCGACTCCAACACGTACTGGGACTGGTTCCTGGACCGCATCTACCTCGTCATCCCGGCGCAGGCGGTGGTGGCGGAGGCGATCGCCGAGTTCAAGGAGTTCCCGCCGCGCCAGAAGCCGGCCTCGTTCAACCTCGACCGCGTCCTGGAGAAGCTCCAGGAGGTCGCGGGGAGCCAGAGCTGATGCGTTCGCAAGCAGCCGCACGGCGCGGTCCGACCGCTGGGCAGCGGGTCCGTCCGCGCGCCCTGCGGCTCGTCGCGGCCGTCGGAGTCGCCCTGGTGCTGCCCCTGGCCGCCACGGCCTGCGGCTCGGGCACCACCTCAGGCGCCCCGACCCAGGACCCCGCGGCCCTGTCGGGCAAGGTCTGGAAGGCCGTGGAGATCGCCGGCGTCGCGACGCCGGCGGCGGACGCCGAGGTCACGGCGACGTTCGAGGACGGCGTCGTCGGCGGCTCCGGCGGCGTCAACCGCTACTCCGCCGGTTACAGCACCGGGGAGCCCGACGGCATCACCATCGAACAGCCGGCGGCGACGCTGATGGCCGGTCCCGAGGACGCCATGGCGCAGGAGGGGGCCTACTTCACGGCCCTCACCGAGGCGGCCTCGTTCGCGGTCGCCGCGGACACGCTGACGCTCATGGACGCGAAGGGCGCTACGCTCGTGCGGTACGAGGCCGTCGTGCCGGCGTCGCTGGAGAAGACGACCTGGCGGGCGCTCGCCTACAACAACGGCAAGGGCGCCCTCGAGGGCGTCGCGGACGGCACCAGCGTCACGGCGGTCTTCGGCGAGGACGCGAGCCTGAGCGGCAACGCCTCCGTGAACCAGTACTCGACCACCTACACGACGTCGGGCGAGACGATGTCCATCGACGGGGCGATCGTCACCACCAAGATGGCCGGGCCGCAGAAGGCGATGGACCAGGAGGCGGCGTACCTCGCGGCTCTTCCCCGGACCGCGACCTACCTCATCGAGGGAGACGAGCTCTGGCTGCGGGACGCGGACGGCGCGGCGCTCGCGCACTACCGAGCCGAGTAGACAGGGCGGGGCGTCGGCTCAGAGCACCCCGAGGCCCTGCAGGGCCTTGAGCAGGAACCACGCGCCGAAGACGAAGCCGAGCACGATGACCATGGTCCGGCTGTTCTTCTCGAGCCAGCCGGACAGCGCGTCGAGCAGGCCGCGGGACGACTCGCGGGCGACCGCGGCGTACCCGACCACCGCGATCGGCACGGCTTGCGCGAGCACGACGAACAGCACGAAGAGGGCCGCAGACGCCGCGCCGCCCAGACCGGCCTCGTCGATGGCGCCGACGGCCCCGAGCGTGAACACCCAGAGCTTGGCGGCGACGGCGACGTAGGCCGCGCCGAGTACGAAGGCCCTGCCGGGCGTGACCCCCTCGGTGAGCCGCATCCACCTGGGCGGCGACGATTCGTCGTCTCCGTCGTCGCCGCCACCGCCGAGCAGCTCCTTCACCGCCTTGGTCAGGAAGAGCAGGGCCACGACGAGCAGGACGCCGGAGACCACGGGGCCGGGGCCGGACTGGCCCTCGGGCGCCGACGACCCGGCCTCCGCGAACACGACGCCGAACAGCACGCCCTGGACGAGCCGCGTGGCGGTCATGCCGCCCACCCACGCGGCCGCGGTCCCGAGGGACGACCGCAGCAAGAGGACGGTCAGGGTGACCTGCACCGGCACGAGCGCGCTGGCGAGGATCAGCGGGAGGAGCGTGCCCCAGAGGTCACCCATCGTCGCTTCGCCCGATCCTCAGACCACAGCGGCGCGCCGCGTCAGTCCGTGGCCGAGCCGGGCAGGCGGGCGCGCACGGCGCGCGAGGCGAGCACCGTGCCCTCGCCGATGGCCATGCCGACCAGGGAGCCCACCACCACATCGCCCGGATAGTGCACGCCGGAGTGGACGCGCGAGTAGGCCACTACGGTAGCGAGCGCGCGCAGCGGGATGCCGAGCTGCGGCATCGCCTCGGCCACCCCGGCGGCGAAGGCGAAGCCGGAGGCGGAGTGGCCACTGGGGAACGACGTCGACGTGGGCATCCTGGTCTGCCGGGCCTCGGTCACGCGCACGCGGCCGCGCTCGGGGCGTGGCCGGTGGCTGAGGAGCTTCATCGGCTGATTGACGACGAGTGAGTTCACGGCGACGGCGGCGAGGCCGGTGACGGCCGCTCGCCGCCCCTTGCGCCCGCCGACCGCCAGGAGCACGGCCCCGATGCCCACGTACAGCTTTGCGTGGTTGGCCGCGTTGGACAGCCTGCGCAGCGGCACGTCGATGGTCGGGGTGGGCGTCGCCTCGATGGCCTCGTAGACGGCCAGGTCGAGCTCCACGAGCTCGTCGAGGACGCGACGCCGCAACGAACCCTGCGGGGCCGCCCGCCGGAGCTCCTCCTCGGGCGGCGCCTCGGCCGGAATATCGGGTGGCGACTCGGTCACGGGGTGATGCTACCATTCGTGACCGATCGGTGAAGCCGAGAGGACGGGGGGAGCGGTGGGAGCGGCCTCGACGCAGAGCGTACCCGGCGCCTCGGCGCCGGACGGCGCCAGGCGGCGCCGCCTGGACCGGGCGATCCCCGGCGTGGGCATGCTGCGCGCCTACAAGAAGCAGTGGCTGCGCTTCGACCTGGTCGCCGGCATCGTGCTGGCAGCGATCCTCGTGCCGCAAGGGCTGGCCTACGCCGAGCTGGCCGGGCTCCCTCCCGTCACCGGCCTCTACACCACCATCGCCTGCCTCGTGGTGTACGCGCTGCTGGGGCCGAGCCGCGTGCTGGTCCTCGGCCCCGACTCGTCCGTCTCGCCGCTCATCTTCGCCGCCATCACGCCGCTGCTCGTGGCCAACGACCCGGCGCAGGCCATCGCCCTCGCCGGCATGCTGGCGCTCATGGTCGGCCTCATCGAGATCGGCCTCGGGGTCGGCAAACTGGGGTTCATCGCCGACCTGCTCAGCAAGGAGGTCCAGGTCGGGTACATGAACGGGCTGGCGATCACGATCATCGTCGGCCAGCTGCCCAAGCTCTTCGGCTTCTCAACCGACGCGGACAAGTTCGTCGCTGAGGTCCAGGCGTTCTTCGCCGGCCTCGACCAGACGGACACGACCACCCTGCTGGTCGGCCTCGGCGTGCTGGCCATGCTCATCGTGCTGCCGAGGATCAGCAAGAGGGTCCCCGCCGTGCTCGTCGCCGTGGTGGTCGCGACGATCGTCTCCGGCGCCCTCGGCCTCGCGGCCGAGGGCGTTGAGACCGTCGGCGTCCTGCCGCAGGGCCTGCCCACGCCGTCCCTGCCCTGGACCAGCCTGAGCGACCTCGCGGCGCTCTTCGCCGCGGCCGTCGGCATCACGCTCGTCTCACTCACGGACACGATCGCGACCTCGTCCAGCTTCGCGGCCCGCCGCGGCGACGAAGTGGACGCCGACCACGAGATGATCGCCGTGGGGGCTTCCAACGCGGCCGCCGGGCTGTTCCAGGGCTTCGCCATCTCCGTCAGCGGCTCGCGGACTGCGGTCGCCGAGAGCTCCGGGGCCAAGAGCCAGCTCACCGGGCTCGTCGGCGCCGGCGTGGTCATCCTGCTGCTCCTCTTCCTGCCGGGGCTGCTCGCCGACCTGCCCCAGACGGCGCTGGCCGCCGTCGTCATCATGGCCGCGGTCTCGCTCATGGACCTCGCGTCTCTCGGACGCTTCTCCCGCGTGCGCAAGACCGCGCTCGCGCTCTCGCTCGTCGCCACCGCAGGCGTGGTCTTCTTCGGCGTACTGCAGGGCATCCTCATCGCCGCCATCCTCTCGATCCTGCTCTTCTTCCGTCACAGCTGGTGGCCGGAGGGCGCCGAGCTCGGCTACGTCCACGACCTGAAGGGCTGGCACGACGTCAAGCGCTACCCCGGCGCCGAGCTCGCCCCCGGAGTCGTGATCTACCGCTGGGAGGCGCCGCTCTTCTTCGCCAACGCCGGCATCTTCCGTCGTCAGATCCGCAGGCTCGTGCGCGAGCGCGAGCCGCACTGGGTGGTGCTGCAGTGCGAGGCGGTCACGGACATCGACGTCACCGCGGCAGACATGCTCAGGGGCCTGGACCACGAGCTCAACGAGAAGGGCATCCACATCGCCTTCGTGGAACTGCGGGCCAGACTGCAGGACCGCGTCAGGACCTACGGGCTGCTCGACGAGCTGGATCGGGAGCACTTCTTCGCCAAGATGAAGCCGGCGATGCGGGACATCGCGGCGCACGACCCGGAGTCAGACGACGTGCCGCACCGCTGGCAGGACGCGCTGGAAGAGCAGGACCCGGACCGCTGAGCCCGGCGGCGCGCGTCAGGCGTCGACGTGGACGGGCCGCCCGAGCACGACCCGCCACAGCCCGAGCAGGCCTTTGACGCCGGTGGCGCGTGCGGCCGGCGAGTAGCCGATCGCCCCGAGCGGCAGCCGCAGGCGCAGCACGCCCGGCCGCGAGCGGAACACGAGCGGCGGCTCCATCTCCAGTGACTCTCCGTCGAGCCCGACCGCGATCGGCGAGTCCGAGGCCACCTCGAACGTCGGCGCGCTCCAGGTCTTGTAGCCCTCGTAGAGGGCGGGCGTGGCGGTCGTCATGGCGGCGATGGCGCGCGTCGCCGACGCGGCGTCCGGCACGACCAGCGAGAAGACGCCGAGCGTGCCCGTGTCGAGGCGCGGACGCGAGGTGATGCCGCCGGTGGTGGTCCCGTACGGGCCGTTGGACACCTGGATCACGTGCGCGCCGTGGTGCTCGCCGCCGTCCGGAGTGGTGAAGCGCAGGTCGAACGGCTCGGACCCGGGGCCGAGCATCTCGGGGAGCGCCGCCAGGGTCGTCTCCCGCTTGGCGTCGCGGTACTCCGGCGAGCGCACGATGGTCGCGTACAGACCGAGCGACACGTTGTTGACGAAGATGCGGCCGTTGACGTCGGCGAGGTCGATGACGCGCTCGCGCGCCTCGCCGTAGGCGTCGAGCGCGCCGACCACGTCCTCGCGGTCCAGCCCGATGTCGAGGGCGAAGTGGTTGCGCGTGCCGGCCGGGATGACGACCATCGGCACGCCGCGCTCGGCGGCGATGCTGGCGACGAGCGCCTGCGAGCCGTCGCCGCCGGCCATGCCCACCACGTCGGCGCCGCCGTCGATGGCGTCGCGCGCGAGCTGGAGCAGGTCGTCCCCGCGCTGCAGGACGACCGGCTCGATCCCTCGCGCGCGACACTCGTCCACGAGGTGGAACTTCTCGGCCTTCCCGCCCCCGGACTTGAGGTTCATGATGAGTACACCGTGCCGCGCGGCCGGTACCGGCTTCCCCGGCGTCTCCATCTGCTTGAGCGAGCGCACGTCGCGCGTCAGCGCGTAGCGCGCCAGAGCAAGCGCGACGCCCAGGAGGGCCAGCCGCACCAGCAGCGAGAGCAGGCGCCCCTCGAAGCCGGAGACCTGGATGACCAGGACGGCGACGGCGGCGACGACGGCGACGACGATCCAGACCACCCGCGCCGCCTGCTTGCGCGTGAGCGCGTTCCACGCGGCGAGCAGGACGACCGCCAGCAAGACCACCTGCACGACCACCTCGAGCGGCCGGTCGACGATGGCGAGCACGGTGGTGACGATGACGGCCACGACCAGCACGATGGCGGCGACGGCGGCGAGCCGCCGTGCTGCGCCGGGCCTGGGCAGTGCGGTGTCGCCGGTCATGTCGTCCCCTTTCGTCCTTCTGCGGGGTGGTCGCCCCCGTCCCTCTCCACCGGCGTCATCGTGTCATGCGCGAGGGCCCGCTGCCAGACCGCGAGCGCGTGGGCGAGCGGGCGGGTGGCGCTCGCCAGCTCGCTGAAGCGCCCGTAGAGCTCGTCGTACAGGAGCGCCGCCTCCGGGTCGGGCTCCACGCGCTCCGTCGGCTGCGGCCAGCGCGTCTGCAGCGACGCCGCGCCGGAGGCCACCGCCGCGAAGAGAGCGGCGCCGACGCCCGCGCGGGACGGCCCCCTGCGCACGTCCTGCCCCAGCCCGGTGACGTCGCTCACGATCTGCGGCCAGAGCGCGCCGGCCACCCCGCCGCCGCTGCTGCGCAGGCCGGCGATGGTCGCCCCCGCCTCGCGCATCGTCTCGAGGTTGTGGCGCACGGCGAAGGCGGCGGCCTCCATGAGCGCCCGGAAGAGGTGCCCCCGGCCGTGCGCCGCGGTCAGCCCCAGCAGCGCGCCGCGAAGGTCCGGGTCGAACAGCGGCGTGCGCTCGCCGGCGAAGTACGGCAGCGCGAGGAGGCCGCCGGCGCCGGTCCCCGCCGCGGCGGCCTCCTCGTACAGGATCTCGTACGGGACCTCACCGGTGAGGTCCTGGAGCCAGGAGGTGAGCGCCCCGGCCGAGGCCACCCCGGCGGCGATGTTCAGCGCGCCCGGTGCGAAGCCCACGGTGCTCCACAGCCGCGGATCGGGCCGCGCCGGGCTGTGCACCTCGACGAGGAACATGCTCGTGCCGTAGACGAGGAGCCCCTCGCCCGGGCCGCGCAAGCCGGCGGCTGCCACCTCACACCAGGAGTCGATGCTGCCGGCGACGACCGGGAACGCCCCGCGGCAGGCCGGTCGCCGCCGCGGCCTCACGGCTCACGGCCCCGCACTCCTCCTGGGGCCAGACCAGCCGCGGCAACAGCAGCCCCGGGGCGACCGCCTCCACCCACTCCTCGATCCAGGCGTTGGTGTGGACGTCGTAGAGCGGCGCCCAGTGGCTGGCGCTGTGGTGGTCGAGGACGTACTCGCCGGTGAGGCGCGAGACCAGGTAGGAGCTCGCGCCGAAGACACGCCGGGTCGCGGACCACACGCCCGGCTCCTCGTCGACGAGCCAGCGGATCTTCGGTCCCGCCGACTGGCTCGAGAGCCGCGACCCGCAGCGGGCGAGGATCTCTTCCGCGCCCAGTTCGGCGGTCAGCCGCTCCATCTGCGCGACCGCCCTCGTGTCGATCCCGTAGAGGATGGCGGGCCGCAACGCGCGCCCGTCCCCGGCGACCGGGAGGACGCAGGGGCCGAGGGCGCTCACGCCCACGGCGCGCACGCGCGCGGCGCTGCCCGGGAGCACGCGGCGGCACACCTCGACCACGCCGCCCCACCAGTCACGTTCGGCGTCCTGCTCGGCCCAGCCCGGCTGCGGGCGCGAGATGCCGTGCTCGATGCGCGCGTCGGCGACCACGACCCCGTCTGCCCCGACGAGCACGGCTTTCGTGCTCGACGAGCCGACGTCGAGGCCCAGATACAGATCGTCCCTCACGGCATCGCCCTCCTGCGGCCTCCGGGACGGCCCGCGTCAGACCTCGGAGAAGATCTCGTGCGAGAGCATACCTCCCGACATGACGCGCGCGTCGAAGCCGTTCTGCAGCAGGACGCGCACGGCGTAGTAGGCGCGCTGGCCGGAGCGGCAGATGACGGCGATGGTCTGGTCGCGCGGCAACTCGCCCAGACGGCCGCGGAGCTGGTCGACCGGGATGTTGACGACGCCCGGCAGCGCCTCCGCGGCGAGCTCCTCGGGGTGCCGGACGTCGAGCAGGAACTCACCGTCCAGGTCGCCCCAGTGCGCGAGCGGCATGTCGCCGGCCAGCACGTTGCCGGCGACCATGCCGGCGAAGTTGGCCGGCGACTTGGCGCTGCCGAACTGGGGCGCGTAGCAGAGCTCCACCTCTTCCAGGTCGCGGATCGTACCGCCGAGCTGGATCGCCACGGCGATGGCGTCGATGCGCTTGTCCACCCCGTCACGGCCCACAGCCTGCGCCCCGAGGAGCCGGCCGTCGGACTTGCGGAAGATGACCTTCATCGCGATCGGGAGGGCGTTGGGGTAGTAGCCGGCGTGCGAGTTCGGGAAGAGGTAGACCTTCTCGTAGTCGTCGTCGCCCCTCCGCTTGAGCGTCTTCTCGCTCACGCCGGTCCAGGCGAGGGCGCCGCCGAACAGGCCCACGATGGCCGTGCCCTGCACGCCGCGGAAGTGCGCGTCGCGGCCGGCCAGCACGTCGGCGGCGACGCGGCCCTGGCGGTTGGCCGGCCCGGCGAGGGCCAGCATCGACCACTCGTCCGTCACGTAGTCGAACTTCTCGACGGCGTCGCCGACGGCGAAGATGTCCGGGTCGCTCGTGCGCATCTGGTCGTCCACGCGGATGCCGCCGTGCTCGCCGAGCTCGACGCCGGCCATCTCGGCGAGCTTCGTCTCGGGGCGCACCCCGATGCCGAGCACCACCACGTCCGCCGGCAGCCGCTCGCCGGACAGAGTGAGGACCTCGAGCGAGCCCGCCTCGGCCTGCTCGAAGCCGGACGCGCCGTCGTTCAGCACGATGTGGACGCCGTGGTTCTCCAGGTGCCGCTGGACGTAGCGCGCCATCTCCCCGTCGACCGGCGTCATGAGCTGGTCGCCACGCTGCACGACGGTGACGTCGAGGCCGAGCTCCGCGAGGTTCTCGGCCATCTCGAGGCCGATGAACCCGCCGCCGACGACGACGGCGCGGCGCTGCCGCCGGCGGGCCTGTGCGCCCGTGTACGAGTCGAGGCCCGGGAGCTCGGTGAGGCTGCTCTGCACCCACTCGCGCACGGCGGCGGCGTCCGGCACCGTGCGCACCGGGAAGATGCCCGGCAGGTCGATCCCGGGCAGCGGCGGGCGGATCGGCGCGGCCCCGGGCGAGAGCACGAGCTTGTCGTAGCTCTCGCTGGTCACCTCGCCCGTCGCCAGATCCTTCAGCTCCACGATCCCCTCCGCCGGGGAGATGCCGACGACCTCGCAGCCGGTGCGGCAGTCGATGGCGAACGTCTGGCGGAACACCTCCGGCGTCGCGAGCAGGAGGCTCGCCTGCTTGTCGATGACGCCGCCGACGTAGTACGGAAGCCCGCAGTTCGCGTAGGACACGTAGGGTCCCCGCTCCAGCAGGACGATCTCCGCACTCTCGTCCAGCCTGCGCAGACGCGCGGCGCACGAAGCTCCGCCGGCCACTCCTCCAACGATGATCACCTTCATGGTCGTCCTCTCACACTCTCGATCGTATGCCTCGCCCGGCGCCGGTCAGCGACGGCCGTTCTTGGTCTCGTGGTCGATCACTCCCAGCTGGGAGCGGGACCGCCGCCGCTTCTCGACGTTCACGCGGCCGCGCCCGAAGGCGTCCATGTGCCCCCAGCGCCCGGGGATGTCCAGCAGTTCCAGGCGGCCGATGCCGACCGGCAGCGCCGGGTCGACGATGAGGTGGTCCCCGGTGGGCTCCAGCCCGAGCATGGTGCGCAGCAGCAGCAGGGGAGCGCCCGTCGACCACGCCTGCGGGCTGCAGGCGGTCGGGTACTGCACCGGGTACTTGGTCAGCTCCCGGGGGTAGCCGCCGAACGCCTCGGGCAGACGTCCGTCGAAGAACTCGGCGGCGTCGAGGATGCCCGCGGCTATCCGCGCCGCCTCCTCCTTGAACCCGTAGCGGCGCAGGCCCCAGGCGACGATGGAACTGTCGAAGGGCCAGACCGTACCGACGTGGTAGCCGATCGGGTTGTAGCGCGCCTCTCCCGTGGCCAGCGTGCGCACGCCCCAGCCCGAGTACATGGCCGGCGACATGAGGTGCGCCGCCACCGCCTTGGCCTTCGTCTTGTCGACGATCCCGCTCCAGAGCAGGTGGCCGTTGTTGGAGGCGAGGGCGTCCACCTTGCTGCCGTCGGCCTCCAGCGCGAGCGCGAAGTACTGCCGGTCGGCGACCCAGAAGTCGCGGTTGAAACGCCGCTTGAGCTCCGCCGCCTGCTTCTCGAGCCGGTCGGCGAAATCGGGGTCACGCCACACCTGGCGCGCCAGCCGGGCGCCGCGCATCTTGGCGTCGTAGGCGTAGCCCTGCAGCTCGCAGGTGGCGCGCGGGAACCCCGGCAGGCGGCCGTCGTGGTAGGAGATGGAGTCCCAGGAGTCCTTCCAGCACTGGTTCTCGAGCCCCGACTGCTCGTTGCGGCGCTGGTACGCGATGTAGCCGTTGCCCTGCAGGTCGGCGTAATCGTCGATCCAGGCCAGGGCCGCGCGCGCCTCATGCTCGAGAGCCCGCACCAGCTTCGTGTCGCCCGTCCAGCGCTCGTACTCGTCGAGCAGCACCACGAAGAGCGGCGTCGCGTCCACCGAGCCGTAGTACGGCGAGTGCGGCCGCTCCTCGAACGCCGTCATCTCGCCGAAGCGCAGCTCGTGGAGGATGCGGCCGGGGTCTTCGTCGCGGAAGTCGTCCCGGCGCGAGCCCTGCCACAGGCCGAGGGCGACGAGCGTCGTCCGGGCGAGCTCGGGTGTGAACGGCAGCGCCTGCAAGCTGGTGAAGATGCTGTCGCGGCCGAACATGGTCATGAACCAGGGCAGCCCGGCCGCCGGCAGGTAGTGGCCGGGCAGCGACACCGGAGAGAAGCGCAGCGCCGCCAGGTCCACGAGGCTGCGCTCGTACGTCCTCTTGAGCGGGTCCCAGTCGCAATCCAGCCTGGGGGCCTCCTCCATCCACTTCTGCAGACTCCGCTCCATGATCGGCAGCGGGTCCTTGGCGTGCCGTCCGTACTTCGGCTGCTCGACGCTGAGCCCCGCGACGGCGCGGCCGAGCGTCACGTGGAGGTCGGTCGTCCACTCGCCGTGGGGCTCCAGGTGGACGTCGAACGTCAGACCGTGCTCGTCCACCGCGCAAGGCGCCGTCGCCGACACCCAGGTCTCGCGCACGTAGGTGTCTCGCTTGTAGCCGAGCACCAGGCGGCCGTCGTCCACGCCGGTGTAGTAGGCGCCCTTCTTCTGCAGGGCGTCCTTGACCTCGAAGAGGTCGGCGAAGTCCGAGGCGGCCTCGATCCGCACCTCGAGGTCGACGGGCGTCTCGTCGATGGTTCAGGACCGTGAGCTCCTCGTGGAAGCCCCCGCCCACGGCGCGCTGGCGGATCACCGACAGCTTGGCGTCGATGTAGACGGTCCCGGTGCCGGGCACGAGGAAGAACCGGGTCTCGAAGTACTGCAGGTCGTCCACCGACAGCGGGTTGAGCCGCTGGCCATCCACAGTGAGCACCCACCTGGAGAGAAAGCGCGTGTCGAACGCGAACAGGCCCGTGGGATCCGTGGGCGAAGCCTCGATGTCCCCCGCCTCATCGCTCACGACGAACGTGTTGCCGTCGAGGATCTTGACCTCACCGCTCATGACTGCCTCCTCGCGTACCCCGCGGGTGGCTCGGCCTGCGTCTCGCTCTGGCCGGGGAACAGCCGCTGCAGCGCCGTGAGGAGGACGACCTTGCCCGTGATGCCGACGGCCCCGCGCAGCACGGCGGCCATCGCGTTCATGCGGCCGGAGATGATCTCGTCGAACGTGCCGATGTCGGCGCTGATCACGCAGTCCGCCCCGGCGTCGTCGTGCGACACCGAGACGTCGCCCTTGCGGATGCTGCAGGTACCAGTGCTCGGTGCGCTCTCCGTCGGCGATGTCGAAGCGCACCGTACCGGTCATGCTCTGGAGCGTCGGCTGGTGCTCTTCGGCGATCCTGGTGAAGAACGCGCGTGTGGGTTCCGTCATCGTCGTGCTCCTGTCGCGTCGGTCGCGCGTGCTCTACAGTCCCTTGTTCCAGTGCGCCATACCGCCGTCGACGTAGTACGTGCTGCCGGTGACGTAGGCCGCCTCGTCGGAGGCGAGGAAGACCGCCACCGAGGCGACCTCGTCCGGGTCACCGAGGCGGCCCGCCGGGATGACCTCCTGCAGCGCGTGGAGGAGTTCGCCGTCGCCCAAGGTGCGCTTGTTGATCGGAGTCGCGATCGCCCCCGGGGCGATGTCGTTGACGGTGATGCCGTACGGCGCCAGCTCCTGGCAGATCGTCCGCATGAGCATGCGCATGCCGCCCTTGGACGCCGTGTAGGTGGCGTACTGCAGGAAGGCGACGTCCTCGTGGATGGAGGACACGTTGACGATGCGGCCGCCCGCTCCGGCGTCGATCATGAGCTTCGCCGCCGCCTGGGCGGCGAAGAACGCGCCCTTGAGATTGACGCCGAGCACGAGGTCGTAGTGCTGCTCGCTGACCTCGACGAACGGCTCGCGGATCTCCACGCCCGCGTTGTTGACGAGGATGTCGAGGCGGCCGAGCGCCGCGTGCGCGTCGCGCACGAGCCCCTCGGCCTCCGCCGCCACGCCGACGTTGGCGCCCAGCGCGACCGACCTGCGGCCCATCTGCTCGATCTGCGCCGCGACCGAACGCGCTTCGTCCTCCTCGCGGTGGAAGTGCACCGCCACGTCGGCCCCCTCGCGCGCGAAGCGCAGGGCGATGGCCTCGCCGATGCCGCTGGAACTGCCGGTCACGAGCGCCGCTTTGCCTTCGAGTCTCATGGTCACCTCGTCTTTCCGCGCTCAGCCCGCGAACGCGTGGGTCGGGAGGCCGGCCACGCCGGCGTCCACACGCAGGAGCGCGCCGGCGAGCGGCTGCTCCGCGAGCTCGCCGGCGCTGAGCCCTTCTCGTCGCGTCGTGACGTACAGGTCGCGCAGGTCGTCACCGCCGAAGCAGCAGCTCGTGATCCTCTCGACGGGCAGTCCGACCTCGGCGATCAGGTCCCCGTCCGGCGAGTAGCGTCGCAGACCCCAGCCCCCGTGCAGCGCTACCCACAGGCACCCTTCCGCGTCGACACTCATGCCGTCGGGCACCGCCCCCTCGACCTCAACGGTGACGAAGAGGCGCCGGTTCTCGATGGTCCCGGCCGTCAGGTCGCAGTCGAAGACGTCCACACGGCGCGTCGGGCTGTCGATGAAGTAGAAGCGGTCGCCCGAGGGGCTCCATCCGAGGCCGTTCGAGATGGTCGTGCCCGTCAGGATGGCCGTCACCGAGAGGTCGGCGTCGACCCGGTACAGACCGCCGAGCGATGAAGCCTCGTCGAGCGCCATTGTGCCGACCCACAGCCGGCCTGCGGCGTCGCAGGCGCCGTCGTTGGTGCGCGTGTCCCTACTAGCCGCATCGAGGGGCGCGAGCAGAGGCGACCGCTCACCGTCGAGCACGTGCAAGCCGTCCGGAAGCCCGATGATGACGCCGCCGCGACGGCGCGGCAGGGCAAGGCTGACCACGTCCGGGGCCTTCGACGACGTGTCCTTGCCCGTCGCCGGATCGTACCGGTGGACGCTCTTCCCGGGGATATCGACCCAGAGGAGCGTACTGGTGGCCGCGTCCCATCGCGGTCCTTCCCCAAGCTCGGCCGTCGGAAGGACCGCGATGTCGAAGTCGGTGAACGGTGGCCGTCTGCTCATGATCCATCCATCCCGGGGACGTCCCCCATCCTAGTGGTGAGGCGCCGGTTCTCGGCCGTTTCGTCCCCGGCCGCACAGGCCGCGCGCGGTCAGTCTTCCGTTCCCACCGCGACGAGGCCGACGATGATGAACACGTACATCGTGATCAGGAGGATCGACCAGAGCGGGTAGATCGGCAGCCAGAGGAGCTCGGAGATGATGGCGATGCCCGCCGCGAACACGCCGACCCAGCGTCCCCAGGCCCTGCCGTTCATGACGGCCAGGCCGGCGAGGACGAGGATCACGCCGACGATCAGATACCACCAGGCGAGCGCGCTGATGTCGATGAAGTAGTACGCGTTGAACCCGCGCACGAGCCACTCATCGTTGAACAGGCCGATGAAGCCCGAGATCGCCTTGAAGCCGCCGACGATCACCATCAGGATCGCGCCTGTCGCCGCCCACCCAGCCCACTTGCTGTTCATTCCGCCTCCCTCGTTTTCGTCACGCTTGACATCGCCCAGACTAACGAAGACGTCGAAGCGTGTGACCTCGGAAAACTACCGGTCGGGAGCGGAAGAACTACGAGGCGGGATTCAGCCGCCTCGCAGGCGAGCAATGGCGGGAAGCAGATCGGTGGCGAGGGAGCGCTTGAGGACGAAGGCGTCGGCGCCCGCCTCGATGGCCGCCTGCCGCACGCTCTCCTCGTCGTGCACGCTGAGCACCACGACCTTCGTGCCGAGGCACCGCTCCCGCAGGGCGCGCAGCCATTCCAGGTCGCCGTGACAGGACAGGGACAGATCCACCACGGCCACATCGGGCTGCACCCTGCGGGCGCCCTCGAGCAGGGAGGCCTCGTCGGCCACCATGATCACCGTCCCGAAGGCGGTCTCGAGCAGCCCGCGCACCCCTTCGGTCAGGCCCTGGTGGCCGTCCGCGAGCAGGACGCAACTCGAGTGCTCGTAGGGCATTGGGTTGGTCCTCCTCGCGAGCTGGCGACGCTTGGGTCAGCCAGAGCCTAGTCGCCGGCAGCGCGCCTGTGACCTCGGGAAAGTACGGGGAGGCGGTCGAGAAACTACGAGTCCGGGGCCGACGGCCGCCGTCGCACGGCTGCGACCGTCAGAACTCGACGAGGCCGCTCTTGATGGCGAAGTGGATCAGCTCGGCGTTGGTCCGCAGGCCCAGCGTCTCCATCATCTGGTACTTGTGGAACTCCACCGTCCGGGTGGAGATCGACAGGCTGGTCGCGATCTCCTTCGCCGACCGGCCCTCGGCCAGGAGTTGCAGGACCTCGCGCTGCCGCAGCGTGAGGGAGGCGGCCGGGTCGGTGTTTCGCGACGGCCCCTCCTTCATGGCCTCCAGCACTTCACCGGCCAGTTGCGGCGTGAGGTAGGTCTTGCCTTCGAGCGCCGCGTGAAGAGCGGCGATCAGTTCGACCGAGGCCGAGTGCTTGAGCACGAAGCCCGACGCTCCGGCCTCCAGCGCGCGCCGCGCGAAGGTGACGTCCTTGTGCATCGTGAGGAACACGACCGGTACGCTGTTGCCCTCTTCTCTCAAGCGGATCAGGGCGTCGATGCCGTTGAGGTGGGGCATGGTGATGTCGGCCACGATCACGTCGGGGCGCAGCCTCCCGGCCGCCTCGATGAGCCGGCGCCCGTCCTCGACCACGCCCACGAGCTCGAACTCGGGGCTGAGCAGGCTTGTCAGCGCCTCGGCGATCATCAGGTGGTCGTCGGCGAGGAGGACTCGCGGTCGGTGAGCGGAGGCGTTCACGACTCCTCCTCCCCCACCGGCACCCAGGCGATGACCTTCGTGCCCTGGCCGGCGGCGCTCTCGATGTCGAGCGTGCCGCGCACCAGGCGGACTCGCTCGCTCATGCTGGCCAGGCCCAGGTGCATCCTCTCTCCGGAGCGCCCCGGGGCGAAGCCGAGGCCGTCGTCGGACACGGCGAGGACCAACCCGTCACCGACCTGCCGCAGCGTGACGCTCGCGCGACTGGCCCCTGCGTGACGAGCCACGTTGCTCAGGGCTTCCTGCGCGACCCTGAACAGGCAGAGCGCGGAGTCCCTGGTGAGCGCGCGCGGCAGAGGTCCGAGATCCACGGAGACGTCGAGCTCGCCCCTGCGCGTCCGGCGCTCGCACTCCGCGCGCAGCGCCTCGACGAGGCCCAGCTCCTCGAGGACCGAGGGGTGCAGCTGGTAGGCCAGTGAGTGGATATCCTCGCTCAGACTCACGAGCCCTTCGCGGACGGCACGCATGGCATCCGCATGCTCCCTGTCCGCAGCAGCCAGCTCGGCGCGCCCGACCTCTATCGCGAGCACGGCGAGCCGCTGGCTCACGTCGTCGTGCAGCTCGCGCGCGAGCAGGGCGCGCTCCTCTTCCTGCGCGCGGATGAGGCGGCGGCTCAGCTCACGCGCCTCTTCCTCGGCCCGCTTGCGGTCGGTCACGTCACGGAGGACTCCGTAGGTGCGGACGGCGCGGCCGCCGGCATCGCGCGAGGCCGCGCCCGCCAGGTGCTGGATCCAGCGCTCGTCTCCGTCGGGACGCACGTAGCGATACTCGATGGAGAACCGCTCCTGCTCCCCCACGTGCATCTGCCGGCGCGACTCCACCACCCGGGGACGGTCGTCCGGTGCACGTGCTCCATCCAGAAGTCGAGGACCCCGAGACCGGCGACGCGGTCGGGAGGAACGCCGCAGAGATCACGCAGCCGATCGTCCGAGTACATGGAGCCCGCGGCGAAGTCCACTTCGTAGAAGGCGAGGCCGGCGAGCTCGGCACCCGCGGCCAGCCGCGCCTCACTCGCAAGCAGCGCCTCCTCGGCGCGCTTGCGCTCGCTGATGTCGATCGAGACGCCCATCAGGCGGTCGCGCTCGCCGGTGGGCGCGTGGTGGGGCCGCCCGCGCGACGAGACCCAGCGTTCGCCGCGCTCGCCCGGCACGAGGATCCGGTACTCGACGGTGACGAGGCCTTCGCCCGCGCCGGCCGGCTGCTCGATGGCCTCGCGGACGAGATGCCAGTCGTCGGGGTGGACGGCGGCCTCGAGACGCTCCAGGGTGATGGCCTCGTCCGGCGAGAACCCGAAGATCGACCGCGTCCTCCCCGTGACCCAGAAGACCCCGGTCGCGTAGTCCAGGACCCAGAGCCCCGCGCCCGCGGAGTCCGCCGCGAGGCTCAGACGCTCCTCGCTCTCCCGCAAGGCTTCGTCGGTGCGCTTTCGCGCCAGCGCATTGGCGAAGACCTGGGCGATCAGCTGCAGCCTCTTGACCACGACGTCCGGCCAGTCGCGCTCCGATCGCGTGGTGTTGAACCCGAGAGCTCCGACATTGAACGTGCCCCCCACCAGCAGGGGGACGGTGAGATTCGACTTGACCCCGAACAGGCGCAGGTTCTGACGGTCGAGAGCGGCCTCCTCAGGGAGCTCCTCGAGCGATGACGCGACGACGACGCGGCCGTTCTGCATCTCCTGCTGGAGCCACGGGAAGTACTCCCCGGCGCTCATCCCCCGCAGAGGAGGCAGCAGTTCCTCCTGGGCGCTGTAGAAGTGCGTGAGCGTGAGGGGGCCTCCGGCGACGACTTCCTCCCAGAGGGCAGAGAGATCGACGCCGAGGACCTCGCAGACGCGGTGCTGCACGTTCTCGATCTCGCGGTCCACCTCGCTCGACGGCAAATTGACGAACCGCGAGGAGATGTCGGAGATGAGCATCTCGAACCCGAGGCGGTCTTCCAGAGGCTCGGGTGAGAGCGCGCTGTGTTCTGTCTCGGCCACGTCCTCAACGGTACCACCCCCTGCGGCCTCGTACTTCCCGAGCGGCTCGCCTCGTAGATTCCCGAGGTCACAACCCTCCCGCTGCCGACTAGCCTCCGGCAGACCTGCGTTCATGAAGCCTGTACAAGGAGGGTGCCATGTCCAAGACAGTCGCTGAGATGGTCGGCGAAGCGAGATCGCGTGTCGCGACCGTGTCCCCGAAGGACGCGTCGCTCGAGGGGGTCTCTGAGGACGTGGTGTTCCTCGACGTTCGCGAGCCGGTGGAGTGGGAGCACCACATCGAGGGCGCGGTGCAGGTCCCACGTGGCCTGCTCGAGTTCGCCGCCGATCCCGCGAGCCCGAAGCACAGGCCGGAGCTGGACCCGGCAGCCCGCGTGATCGTGTACTGCCGCTCAGGGGTCCGCGCCTCACTGGCCTGCGCCACGCTCCTGGACATGGGCTACATCAATGTCGCCAACCTCGAGGGCGGCTTCGCCGCTTGGCAGGAAGCCGGCCTGCCTGCCAACGAGCACCATGATGGGTTCTGAGCACGGGGGTCGCGCGTGACGGTCGAGCAGTTCATCTCCACGATCGCGACGCTGGCCGGCCTGACGTTCGTCGTCGGCGGCATGTTCGCGACCGGCCTGAGCCTGACCGGCGGCCAGATCGTCCAGCCGCTGAAGAGCGCCCGTCTCGTGATCCTGGCGCTCATCGCGAACTTCGCGCTGGTGCCGCTCCTGGGGTACGTCATCACGCTGGTGATCCCGCTCGACGAACCCCTGAAGATCGGCCTCATCGTGCTGTCCACGGTCGCCGGGGCGCCCTTCCTCATCAAAGAGGTGCAGGCCTCGAAGGGGAAGCTCTCCCTCGGCGTCGGGCTGATGTTCCTGCTGATGGTCGTGACCATCTTCTACGTGCCGCTCGTCCTGCCGCTGCTTCTGCCCGGCGTGGATGTGAACGCGGGTGAGATCGCCAAGTCGCTCATCGTGACCATGCTCGTCCCGCTCGTGGTCGGCCTCCTGCTCAGGTCGCATTCGGCGGAGAGCGCGAAGCGCTGGGCGCCGTTGATGAACCGCGTCTCAGGCGTCGCCCTGCTGATCATGCTGGTCGCCGGGCTGGGACTGAACATCTCCAACATCATCGACCTGGTCGGCTCCTACGGCTTCCTGGCGCTCGTCGTCTTCGTCGTCGGGTCTCTGGCCATCGGCTTCGCCTGCGGCGGCCGGGATGCCGACGTCCGCAGCACGCTCGGGCTGGGGACGGCCCAGCGCAACGTGGCCGCCGCCATCCTCGTCGCGAGCTTGAACTTCGCCGGCACCGAGACCCTGCCGTACGTGCTCGTCGCCTCCATCGTCCTGCCGCTGATCCTGCTCCCCGCGGCGCGGTTGCTGGGAAGGCGCGGCAAGACGGCGCCGGACGGGCCGAACGCACAGGATGCACCTGCGTCCGCGTGACCATTCCTACCCGCCATCTCACACGAAAGGACCGACATGGCTGAGACCGAACGAGTCGCCACCACGGTGCCCCTGGACTGGAACGAAGTCTGGTTCACCAACTGCCCCATGGTGTCTGCCAACAACGTGGACCAGGAGCTGGGCTGGTGCCGCGAGGAGTACAAGAAGATCGGCGTGGAGTACGCCTACTTCCGCCACGCGCCCGAGAACAACTGGTACCCGCACTACATCCACAACCTCGACAACCTGATCCGCATGGGCGGCCTCTACCCGCCGATCCACGTGAACGCGGACCTGCGCCGCACCGTGCTCCTCGGCGCGACCTGGGTGTACGAGGGCGGCTGCATGGCCGTGCGCGCCCGCGACCAGATCTTCAAGATGTCCGACCTCAAGGGCAAGAAGATCGGCATCTCCAAGAGCCTCAACACCATCAAGAACGACTGGTGGCGCATCCAGGAGCACATGGGCATCCTGAACATGCTCAAGCTCAACGACATGACCATGGACGACGTCGAGCTCGTCGAGTTCCCGTATCCGGACGACTGGTACGACAAGCCCGAGATGCTCCAGGTGCAGATGAACAACCCCTCCGAGCTGTGGATGCGCCGCGACCACAAGCACGACCTTGCCTTCCGCCCGCTCGAGACGGCGCTGCTCGGCGGCAAGGTCGACGCCATCTACACGCAGAGCAAGGTCTTCCAGCACCTGCAGGAGGCCACCGGCAAGATCAAGATGATCGAGGACCTCTCCAGGTACCCGGACTGGACGATCCAGGTCGCCAACACCCCCGCCGTCATCACCTGCACCGACGTGATGGCCGACGAGCACCCCGAGCTCGTGATGGCGTACATGAAGGCGATGATCAAGGTCGGCCGCTGGGCCAACGAGAACAAGCACGCCGCCGGCGCGATCCTCAACCGGCAGACGTTCTACCTCGACGCCGAGGACACCTACCAGGGCATCAAGGACGTCGACATGGTGCCCAGCCTGAGCGCGCGGAACATGGAGTGCGTCAAGATCGGCAAGGACTTCATGTTCGAGCACGGCTACATCAAGCACGACTTCGACGTGGACGAGTGGGCGCGTCCGGAGTTCCTCGAGAAGGCGGCCGAGGAAGTGCTCAAGGAGGAGTGGGCGCGCCGGAGCTGGAGCAAGCTCCCCGCAGGGCGGCGGGATCGACGTCGAAGGCGTGCGCCTGGGATAGTCCGCGACCTCGTCATTGTGCGGAGTCTTGACCATCTGGTGACTTCCGCGCATCTCATGAAGCCCTTTGGGGGGTACGGTGTGCGGGACCTCGAGACATCGCCTGGTCCCGCCCACCACACTGGAACGGAGTCTCTATGTGCTGTCTGTTTTCCTCGCTCTTCCTGTTCGGGCCGCGCTTCGCGATCATCATCTGGTGGATCGCCCAGCCGGCGCGATGGGACGCCGCGTTCAGCAGCTGGCTCTGGCCGGTGATCGGCTTCTTCATCGCCCCGTGGACCACGCTCATGTGGGCGGGCGTGGCAGTGGGCGGCGTGCACGGCCTGGACTGGCTCTGGATCGGACTCGCCGTCGCTCTCGACGTCGCCACATGGTCCGGCGGCGCGAAGTCCGGGGTCGACCGCAGGTCCGCGAGCAGCGCGAGCACTGTCTGAAGATCCATCTGATGATCCAATCGGGACTGGAGTGCTGATGAACGACGAAGTGATGGACGAGCTGGGACCGATCGACTACCTCGTGGTCGAGTTCCCGGCCGGCAAGGCCGACTTCTCCGGCGCGATGGCGGAGAAGCTGAAGGCACTGGTCGACGCGGGCACGGTGCGCGTGCTCGACCTGCTGATCATCACCAAGGACGAGGGCGGCGAGGTCGACGCCTTCGAGCTGCACGAGTTCGAAGGCGGCGACGCCGGCGCTGCTGCGCGAGCTGGGCGCCGAGTACGCGCAGCTGCTCAGCGAGGAGGACGTCGGCCACATCGCGAACGCCCTCGAGCCCGGCACCGTGGCCGCGGCGCTGGTCTGGGAGAACAGCTGGGCGGCGCCGTTCGCCTCCTCGATCCGCAGGTCCGGCGGCCAGCTGGTCGCCAGCGGCCGCATCCCCATGCAGGCGATCATCGCCGCCGCCGAGGCGCGCGCCGAGGCCGCCGAGACGGAAGGAGCCTGAGATGCCGCTGGGACCAGGACGCAGAGGACCGGGCGTGATCGGCCGGCCCGTCGCGCGCACGGCCGCCGTGGTCGCCGTGGCCACGCCGGGCCGCGGCGCGCCGGGACCGGGCATCAGGCCCGGCCGCGGCGTCGGCGCGCCGGGGATCGGCGTGCGGCCGGGCCCGGGGCCGGGAGGATTCGGCCCCGGCCGCTGAGGCCGACGCACAAGCGTCTGCGACCGCCCGCAGAGGGCGGGCGAAGTCTTCCCGGGGGTGAGGGTCACTCGACTCTCACCCCCGCTGCCGTAGAGCCACATGTAGACTGCGCACACGCGCACGGGGCGCAACCAGACTCTCCGAGGGGAAGGGGTCACGAGATGGCAGACCTGAGGCCAAAACGTATTGCCGAGTTCATCGAGCCGCTGCGCGTCGAACCGGGGCGAAGGGTGACGCTGGCGAAGCACTTCGACCCCGGCTACAAGGCGGGGTTCCTGGACAAGGAGCAGGGCGAGGAGCTGCTCGCGCAGGGCGTCGAGCTGCTGAGCGAATACCAGGAGCGGCTGGCGGCCCAGGACACGCACGGCGTCGTCGTCGTGCTCCAGGCCCTGGACGCGGCCGGCAAGGACGGCACCATCCGGCACGTGATGAGCGGCGTGAACCCGCAGGGCGTCTCCGTGCACTCCTTCAAGGCTCCCTCTCCGCTGGAACTCGACCATGACTACCTGTGGCGCTTCGCCTGCAACCTGCCCCGTCGCGGCGAGATCGGCATCTTCAACCGCTCCTACTACGAGGAGGTCCTGGTGGTGCGCGTGCACCCCGAGATCCTCCAGGGCCAGCAACTGCCGCGGCAGGCGCGAGGGCGAGACGTCTGGAAGAAGCGCTACCGCGACATCAACGCCTGGGAGCAGCACCTCACCGACAACGGCTTCACGGTGGTGAAACTGCTGCTCAACCTGTCGAAGGAGGAACAGCGCACCCGGTTCCTCCGGCGCATCGACCTGCCCGACCACAACTGGAAGTTCTCGGCCTCTGACGTCAAGGAGCGCAGCTACTGGGACGACTACCAGAAGGCGTTCTCCGAGATGCTCTCGGCCACGAGCACCGAGTGGGCGCCCTGGTACGTGATCCCGGCCGACCACAAGTGGTTCGCGCGCATCTGCGCCGCGGCGGTCATCGCCAACGCGCTCATCAAGATCGATCCGAAGTTCCCCAAGGTGACGCCCGAGGCGCACGACGCGCTGATGGAGACCAAGGGGCAGCTCGAGGCCGAGGCCCCCGACGGCGCCGAGGCCGATCCGTTCGAGGCGGAGGAGCACGCGGCGGAGGCGAAGGCCGACGGCAAGGGCGGCAAGAAGGGCAAGAAGAAGTCCGGCAAGAAGGGCAAGAAGTCGAAGTGACCGGCGGCGACGTCCGCGAGGGGGCTGCAATGGCGACGACTGAGATGGCGGGGACAGAGGCGACGGGCACTGCCGAGCGCTGGTACGCGCTCTCGGCCGATGAGGTCGCCGGCAGGTTCGGCGTGGACCCGGCCAGCGGCCTCTCCGGGGCGAAGGCCGGCGAGCTGCTGCAGAAAGACGGGCCCAATACTCTCCCCGAAGAGCAGGGTGAGCCCGGGTGGCGGCGGTTCCTCGACCAGTACCGCGCCTACATGCAGATCATCCTGCTGATCGCGGCCGTGATCTCGCTGGTCATCGGCCAGTGGAGCACCGGACTCGTGCTCATCGCCCTCACGGTGTTCAACGCCGTGACCGGCCTGCGCCAGGAGGGCAAAGCCGAGAGCGCGATGAACGCGCTCAAATCACTGATGCAGCAGACCGCGCGAGTGCGCCGCAACGGGGCCGAGGCCGAGATCCCGGCAGAGGAGGTCGTGCGTCGGCGACGTGGTCATGCTCGAGGCGGGCGACGACGTCGCCGCCGACGGCAGGATCATCGAGGCGCACTCGCTGGATATCGACGAGTCCGCGCTCACCGGCGAGAGCGTGCCGGCCTCCAAGACGACGGAGGCGCTCGCGAACACCGACCTCGGTCCGGGCGACCGGACCAACGTGGCGTTCATGCACACGCCGGTCACGCACGGCAGCGGCGTGATGATCGTCACCGGCACGGGCGCCGACGCCGAGGTCGGCAAGATCGCCGGCATGCTGGCGGCGACCAAGAAGGAGCAGACGCCGCTGACCCGCCAGCTCAACACGATGACCCTGTGGATCGGCGCGGCCGCCCTCGGCACCATGATCCTCATGTTCGTGCTCGGGCTCTCGCGGGGCCAGAGCGCCGAGAGCCTGTTCATCACCGCCATCGCCCTGGCGATCGCGGCCATCCCGACGGCGCTGCCGACCGTCCTGCAGGTGATCCTCTCGGCCGGCGCCAAGGAACTGGCCGCGGAGAAGGCGATCGTCAAGGACCTCGTGTCCGTGGAGACGCTCGGCTCCACCTCGGCGATCAACTCGGACAAGACCGGCACGCTCACGATGAACCAGGTCACCGTCGTCGAGGTGCTCGACGCGGTCGACCGGTACACGGTCTCGGGCATCGGCTACGGCCTGGAGGGGCGGGTGCAGCACGCGGCCGGCACCTCCGCCTCCATCGACGACGCGATCCTGCCGTACATCGTGGCCAACGACGCGAAGCTGGAGAAGGGCAAGGTCGTCGGCGACCCGACGGAGGGCGCGCTCCTGGTGCTGGGCCACAAGGCCGGGCTGGACATCGACGCCAGCCGCGAGCGCTTCCCGCGGCAGGCCACCCTGCCGTTCGACCCCGTCTACAAGCTCATGGCCACGTTCTGCCCGGCGACCGACGCCGCGGGCAAGAGCGTCGTGCGCATCTTCGTCAAGGGCGCGGCGCCCGCGGTGTTCGACCGCACCGGCAGCGCCCTGGCCGGCGGCCGGACGATCGCCTGGGACGACGCCCTCAAGAAGAAGGCCGACGACGCCGCCGTGCGCATGGCCGGCGAGGGGCACCGGGTGATGGCCGCGGCCGTCCGCGACCTGGATCCGGCGGCGTTCGATCCTGACGGCGACCTCCTGGGCTACGTCACCGACCTGCAGCTCACCTCGATCGTCGGCATGGTCGACCCCCCGCGTGAGGAGTCCAAGGCGGCGGTCCGCGACGCCCAGCGCGCCCACATCCGCGTGCGCATGGTGACCGGCGACGACGTCACCACCGGCGCCGCCATCGCCGAGCAGCTCGGCATCCCCGGCGAGGCGATGCTGGGCACGGAGTTCGCCGCGATGAGCGAGCCGGAGCGGCTGCGGCGGATCGACGACATCGGCGTGGTCGGCCGCGTGGCGCCGGAGCACAAGGTGCTGCTCGTCGAGACGCTGCGCAAGAAGGGCCACGTGGTCGCGATGACGGGCGACGGCGTCAACGACGCGCCGGCGATCAAGGCGGCCGACATCGGCATCGCCATGGGCAGCGGCACGGAGGTGGCCAAGAACGCCGGCCGCATGATCCTCTCCGACGACAACTTCGCGACCATCGTCAAGGCGGTCGAGAAGGGCCGCGCCGTCTACGACAACCTCAACAAGTTCATCCGCTTCGTGATGCTCGAGCTCGCGGCCTACATCATCACGTTCCTCGGCGCGAGCATCCTCAACATCGCCGCCGGCCAGCCGTTCTCGGCGTCGCAGATCCTCTACATCAACTTCCTGGTCAACGCGCCGCTCGGCATCGCCCTGGGGATGGACAAGGAGACGCCGGGGCTCATGGACCGCGCGCCGCGGCCTCGCGACGCGACGATCATGACGCGAGGCCTGCTGACCACCGCCGGCCTCGTCGGGCTGTTCATGGCCGTGAGCACGCTGGCCTTGATCAGCTACGGTTCGACGCACTACGGCAGCGAGGCGATCGGCTCCTCGATCGGCCTCACCGCGTTCTCGCTGCTCATCGTGGCTGCGGCGTTCCAGGCGCGGAGCGTGACCGCGACGGCGCTCACCAGCGAGACGTTCGACAACCGGGACCTGAACTGGACCGCCGTGGCGGAGATCGTCCTCGCCGTGCTCATCACGCAGATGGACGTCATGCGCCGCATCTTCGGGACCGAGCAGCTGACCGCCACGCAGTGGCTGCTGGCCCTGGTGCCGGCGATCGCGCTGTTCTTCCTCTGGGAGGTCGGCAAGCTGGTGGCGCGCCGCGGCGCGGAGCCGGCGTCGTACCCCGTCCCGGCCGAAGAATCCTCCACCTGACGCGGGCCGGCGGCCGGCCGGACGCGCAACGGGGGGCGAGGACCTCGGTCCTCGCCCCCCGTTGCGCGTGACGCTCACGTCCGCACCAGCCATCCTCGCCGCCCGCGCCGGACTGACCTTCAGGTCTCCGCGTGCGCTCCGCTCAGGGACCCCGCGCCTGGGCGGGTTCGGCGGCAGCGGCCACGGGGATCTTCGGGACCCTCGAGGTGAAGAACAGCGCCAGGACGGCGATCAGCGCCAGGACGGCGAGGGCCGCGTCAAGGCCGTCGATCCGGGCCTGTCTGTTCGCGTCGAGGGCCGCCTGCGTCACCTCTGCGGACTGTCCGGCGTCCTGCATCGCCTGCTCGAGGTCCGCATCGGAGATGAACGGGATGCCGGCGGCCAGCTCGACGTTCGCCTTGGACTTCACCTCGGGCGGCACGTTCGGGTTGTTCTGGATGCCGGCCAGGAACGAGGTGGTCAGCACGGCGATCATGATCGAGCCCGCCAGTGCCGTACCGATCGACGAGCCGAGCTGGGACGAGGTGTTCTGCAGGCCGCCGACCTCGGAGGCCTTCTCGTCGGGCACCGCGGAGACGGTCACGGCTCCCAGTTGGGAGGCGAGCGCGCCGATGCCGAGGCCGATGAGCAGCATCGGGACGAGGACCACGGCGGCGCTGGCGTCGAGGTCGATCCCGCTCATCAGCAGGACGATGCCGGCCAGGATGAGGAGCAGTCCCACCCGGCACACTCGCCGCGGCGACGCCTTGGGCCACCGCTTCGGGACCCCCACGGCGGCGAGGAGCAGGCCGGCGGACAGGGGCAGCAGGCGTACGCCCGTCTGTGAAGCGGTCATCCCCAGCACGACCGAGAGGAACAGCGGGATGATGAAGAAGATCCCCATCTGCACCAGGAACTGGAGGAAGAACATGACGAGGCCGCCGGTCAGCTGATGCACGCGGAACAGCGCGGGGTCGACCAGCGGCTCCTTGCCCGCCCGGTCGAGGCGCGACAGCCAGCGGAGAAAGAGCCAGAGGACGAGGCCGCCCGCGAGGATGAGCCAGATCGTCGGCGAGAGGCCCAGCCACGAGGTCCCGCCCTCTTTGGGCACGACCCAGCCCCACTCGGAGGAGCGCAGCACCCCGAGGACGATGAGCGCCAGGCCGATGGCGCAGAGCACGGCGCCGATGCCGTCGAGACGCGGGCGCTTCTCCACCGGCGCGTCCTGCACGCGGCGCGCGAAGAAGAGGAGGACGACGATGACGACGACCTCGCCGACGAACACGTAGCGCCAGGACGCGTAGGTGGTGACGAGGCCGCCGATGAGCGGCCCGACGGCGATCGCCATCGCGGCCGCCGCGGCGATGAGGCCGTAGGCCTTCGGACGGGCCTCGACCTCGAAGTTGCCGGCCACCAGCGCGACGATCGCCGGCATGATCAGCGCGGCGCCGATGCCCTCGAGGAACGACCAGCCGATGATGAGGACCAGGAGGCTCGGCGCCAGCGCCGTGGTCAGCGAGCCGGCGGCGTAGATGACGCAGCCGATGGAGAAGGCGCGCCGGCGGCCGATGATGCTGCCGATCTTGCCGCCGGGGATCATCAGGCAGGCCATCACCAGCGTGTACAGGGTGATCGCCGTCTGGATGCCGGTGACCGTGGTGCCCACATCCTCGGCCACGGTCGCGATCGAGACGTTCATGACCGAGCTGTCCAGCGCCATGATGAACTGGCCGGTCGCAAGCACGAAGAGGACGAAGCCGGCAGATGCCGCGGCGACCGCCTTGGCGCCCCGTTTGCCCGCCGTCGCCCCTCCGCCGGTCGCGCCGGCAGTCGTATCCTCAGCCATCAACCCCTCCTTCCAGGACGCTCGCGGTGGCGGCTCAGTATCGCCAATCGATCGCCACGCCGCAACGCACGGGGCGGCTCAGGCGACCTTCTTCTTGTACAGCCGCGTCACGTCGCGGATCGGGATCGCCAGGTAGATCGCGATGAGCAGATAGATCACGACGCCGATCTGCGGGGAAAGCAGCCCCAGCGCGCCGCCGGCGATGTAGGCGATGAGGCCCGGCAGCAGCTGGTACTTGACCCGGGCCCTCTCCTTCTCCTCGTCCTCGACGTCGCCGCCGAACAAGCCCTCGTTCTCCGCATGCCGGCCCATGATCAGGAGCATGAGCGTCATCATCAGCAACACGAGGCCGTAGAACACCACCGCCACGCGCTCTCCGGGGATGTCGCCGGCGAACTCGCTCATGATGCGCGTGGGGAACGGAAGGAACGCGGAGAAGAGCAACAAGACGAGGTTGAGCCGCATGAAGACGCCGTCGATGTGGTCGAGCGCGTCCACCAGAGCGCTGTGCTCCATCCAGACCGCGCCGATCGTCATGAACGAGACGAAGTACGCGAGATAGACGGGCCACTCGTGCAGGAGCTCGCCCAACAGCTGCTCGCCTTTGACCGCCGGAACGGCGATCTCGAGCACGAGCAGCGTGATGGCGATGGCGAACACGCCGTCGCTGAACGCCTCGAGGCGGTTCTTCTTGTGCTTGATCTTCGCCGACTCCGTCGTCCGCCATCTCGTCTCCCTCATCCCGCGCCGGCCGGCTGCCCGCGGCGCCGGCCGCCGGTCCCTCTGTGAAAGAACGGCGGGCGGGCGGCCCTTCCGGCCTCCCGCCCGCCATCGCAACTCCGACCGCGATCGCCTGAGGTCAGGCGGTCTCGGCCTCCTTCTTGTGCTTCTTGGCGCCGAAGGCGTGCTTGAGCTGCTCTTCCTGCTCGGCCGTGAGGTTGGAACGGACGAGGGTGGCATTGGTGCCCTCGATGGCGGCCATGAACTTGTCCTCGGTCACCTGCTGGATGACGAGGAACCAGCCGGCCTTACCCGGCGGCACGGCGTCATGCATCTGTTCGAGGACCTGCTTGTCGATGCCTGTCTTCGCGCCCTTGCCGAACAGGGCGCCGAGGCCGGCGCCGATCGCCATGCCGAGGAACGGCATGAAGAAGAGCAGGCCGAAGAGCATGCCCCAGAACGCGCCGCCCATGGCGCCGGCGCCGACCAGGCCGTGGCCGTGCTTGACGTGCGGCTTGCCGTCCGGGTCGCGAACGACCTCGGCCGCGTCGCTCAGCTGCACGATCATGTCCTTCTGCAGCTCGGCGAGCTTGAGGCCGAACCTGTCGGCCTCCAGCTCGTTCTCGAAGCCGAGAACCATCATCTCGCTCATACACTCTCCTCCACGTTCCTATCTTGGGTGCGGCTACACTACCGCATCTTGACCGCCGGGTAACGCCCTCAGAAGGACTCTCTCCAAACGTGAGTGCAGCAGCGGCCAGTCAGCCGGGCACGAGGGGCCCGGCCGCCCGCCGGCAGCGTGGACACGAGGTCCGGAGGAAGGCTAGGCTAGCGGAGGCAGCGTGCCCCGAGACAGGAGGCCTTCGTGACACTGGTCGTGGTCATCATCGTGGTGCTCCTCGCCGTGCTCGGGTTCGGCTACCTGATCTACGCGCTGATGCGCAGGAGCCAGACGGCCGTGCCGGACGTCACCGACACGCACGACGCCCGCCAGGACCTCGTCGTCGGGACCGACGCGCAAGGACGCGCGATCAGAGCGTCCGATGAGCCGGCGGGGCCGGCCCGCGACGGAGCCGCCTTCGAGAACCTCCTGCAGGACGAGATCCACGACCTCGGCATGAAACCGCCCGCCGCGGGCGACGAGAGCTGACGCGAGGCCGGCATGGGCACCACCGAGTGGATCGTCGTCGTCCTGGTCGTCGGCGGACGGCTCGCCCTGCCGCTGCTGATCCCCTACTTCCCGGTGCCGGCGCTCCTCTCGTGCCTCATCCTGGACTCGGTCGACCAGAGCATCTTCCAGCAGTTCCCCGCCATCCCGCTCGACGGCTACCAGTCCTACGACAAGGCGCTCGACGTCTACTACCTCTCCGTCGCCTACCTCTCCACGCTGCGCAACTGGACCAACCAGGGCGCGTTCCGCATGAGCCAGTTCCTCTACTACTACCGCATGCTGGGCGTGATCCTCTTCGAGATGACCCAGGTGCGCGCGGTGCTGTTCATCTTCCCCAACACCTTCGAGTACTTCTTCCTCTTCGTCGAGGCCGTGAGGCTGGGCTGGGACACCAAGCACATGGGCAAGTGGACGGTGATCCTCTCGGCGGCGGCCATCTGGATCTTCATCAAGCTGCCGCAGGAGTGGTGGATCCACATCGCGCAACTCGACATGACCGACTTCATCAAGGAGACGCTGTTCGGCGTGGACGCCACCGACAGCTGGGCGACGGCGATCGCCAACCGGCCGTGGGTGCTGATCGGCCGCGATCTTCGCCGTGCTCGCCATCATCGGCATCGCCTACTGGATCATCAGGAAGAAGGCGCCGCCGTTCGACCACAAGCTCCGGATCAAGCCCGACCCGCTGCCGGCGCTGTTGCGTGGCGCGGAGCCGTACCGCAAGGTCCGCGCACAGACCAGCATCTTCGGCTGGGCGCTGCGTGAGAAGGTGGCGCTCACCGCCATCGTCTGCATCATCTTCGGGCTCATGCTGTCGGGCGGGGCGGCGAGCCCGCTGCGTATCCTGATCGGGGTGGCGATCTTCACGGTGATCAACGCCGCCGTGAGCCACTGGCTGGCGCTGCGCGGCCGCAGCTGGAGCCTGCTCGCCGGCGAGCTGGTGACGATGCTGATCGTCAACCTCATCATCGTGCTCGCGCTGGAGGCGCTCGACCGCTTCCTCGGCGTGCGCAGCGCCCGCGTGGACTTCGGCATGACACTGTTCTTCTCGTACCTGCTGACCCTGATCATCGTGCTCTACGACCGCTACCGCACGGTCTACAAGGCGCGACGCCTGTACCGGGGTGAGGAGAAGGCGGCGGACGGTTCGCCGACGGTCACAGGGGCCCGCGCGGGGTCGCCGGCCGGGCCGCACCGGCCGGGCGGGCCGACCGAAGCGCCGGCCTGAGCCGGGCGCAGCCGGCGTGGACCAGCTGCTCCACTACATCGTCCACCTCGACGAGTATCTGACACAGGCCGTCCAGGCGCTCGGCCTGTGGGCGTACGCGGCGATCTTCGCGACCATCTTCAGCGAGACCGGACTGGTCGTGGCGCCGTTCCTGCCCGGCGAGTCCCTGCTGCTGACCAGCGGCACGCTCGCCGGCGCCGGGGTTCTGCGCATCGCAGCACTGTGGCCGCTCCTCGTGGCGGCCGCCTTTCTCGGTGACGTGGTCAACTACCTGATCGGACGCTGGCTCGGCGGGCGCCTGCTGAGCAAGCCGCGCAAGCACCTCAGGCCCGAGCGCGTGCAGCAGGCGCACGAGTTCTACGAGGAGCACGGCGGCCTGGCGATCGTGGCCTGCCGCTTCCTCCCCATCGTGCGCACGCTGGTCCCTTTCGTCGCCGGCGTGACGAAGATGGAGTTCCACCGCTACCTCTTCTTCGCCGCGCTGGCGGCCGTCCTCTGGGTGACCGTCTTCCTCGGCGCCGGCTACCTGTTCGGCAACGTGTCCTGGGTGCAGGATTACCTCGCGCTCGCCCTGGCGATCGCCGTCGCCGCCTCCGCCATTCCCGGCTTCATCGTCTGGGCGCTGCATCACCTCCGCCGGAGCCGGTCGTCGTCGGACGGATGAGCCGACCACGACGGGCGCGTTGACCCCCCCTCGGGATATCCCGAGGTCACATGCGGGCGCCGCGCGGTTACGCTGCCCTTGCGGCTCACGCGAGTGCAGGCGGCGCCCGGGGCGAGGGCGGGACGTCCGCCTCGACGGTGACCGGGCGGTCACGACGACGAAGCGAATATGAAACAATGCGTGCGCACTGGTGACGCACGGACACGGGGGAACGATGATCGCGAGCTACGCCGGGGTCCTGGTCGGATCCTTCTTCACCCAGCGGTTCTTCAGCTTCGGGTTCTGGGTGGTCGACATCCTGATCCTGCTCGCGATCGCGGGCGTCGTCATCGTCCTCGCGACCGACGACCGGGACCCGAGCACCGTGCTGGCGTGGCTCTTCGTCGTCCTCCTCCTGCCGATCCTCGGTCTCATCGCGTACTTCTTCATCGGGCGGAACTTCCGCCGCGACTCACCGCGCCGGCGCAGGATCATGGCGAAGATGGACGCAGTCGCGGATGAGTCGTTAGCGCCGGTACAGGCCGCGAACACGGAGTTCACCGCGGACGCCATCAACGATCTCGTGGCCACTCCCGGAGCGCGCATCGAGGCCGTCGGCCGCACCGAGGGCGGCGTGGCCCCGCTGCCGGCCGACACCGTGGACATCTACACGGCCGGCTCGCAGAAGTTCCCCGCCCTGCTCGCCGAGATGGCGACCGCCGAGAAGTACATCCACCTCATGTATCTCATCTGGGAGATGGACGAGCTGACCGCCAAGGTCAAGGACGTGCTGCTCGAGCGCATGAAGGCCGGCGTCAAGGTGCACATCCTCTACGACTGGCTGAGCTGCATCAGCTACAAGAAGGACGAGCTGAACGAACTGGCCGCCGCCGGCGCGGTCGTCGCGCCCTGCTTCAAGCGCCTGCCCCACCTCAACTACCGCAATCACATGAAGATGGTGATCATCGACGGCAAGAGCGTGTACAGCGGCGGCATGAACATGGGACAGGAGTACATCGACGGCGGCCCGCGGTTCGACGTCTGGCGCGACACGTCGTTCCGCCTCAGCGGACCGGTGGTCGCGCCCTACCTCATGCTGTACGCCTCCACGTGGCTCAACAACGGCGGCAAGGAGGACCTGGCCACCGACTTCATGCCGCCGGTCGTGGAGCATCACCGGCACGAGGGGACGCCGGTCCAGGTGCTGCACTCCAGCGTGCAGACCACGTTCAAGACCATCCGCGACGTGTTCATCACGGCGCTCGCGAACGCACACGAGCGCATCTGGATCCAGTCGCCCTACTTCGTGCCCGACGAGCCGCTGATCACGGCGATGTGCGCGGCCGCGGCGAGTGGCATCGACGTGCGCTTCATGATGACTGGGGTCCCGGACAAGAAGATCCCGTTCTACGCGGCGTACGCGTACTACCCGCAGCTCCTGCGCGCGGGCGTGAAGGTCTACCAGTACAAAGCCGGCTTCCTGCACGCCAAGACGGTCACGGTGGACCACCAGTTCTCGATCATCGGCACCTGCAACTGGGACATCCGCAGCTTCATCCTGCACGACGAGGTGGTCTCGATCTTCTACGACCGCGCTGTCGCCACGAACTACGGCGATCAGTACGAACGCGACATCCAGGACTGCATCCAGATCACGGAGGCGGACCTCGCCGAGCTGACCCGCGGCGAGCGGTTCCGCAACTCGTGCTACCGCCTGTTCTCGCGTCTGCTCTGATGGGGAAGGTGGATGTGACGGGAGGACAGCTGCGGCATTGCGCCTGCGAGAGGCGCTGGTTACCATCGGGCCACCCATGATGCCCGCCCTTGCGGGGGCCGGCGAGAGACAGGGAGGAACAACATGCGCATGAGGAGAAGGCCACTGCTCGCGGCCGCCGTGGTGGGCGGCACCGCCTACCACGTCGGTAAGAAGGGCCAGCAGAGCCGCGACCAGCAAGCACAGATCGACGATCTGCAGGCGCAGCAGGATCAGCAGCAGTACCAGCAGGCGCCGCCACAGGCAGCACCGGCTGCTCCCACCGCAGACGAAGATCCCATGGCCAAGCTGACGCAGCTCAAGAGCCTGCTCGACCAGGGCGTGCTCACCCAGGCGGAGTTCGACTTCCAGAAGACCAAGATCCTGCAGAGCATGTAGCCGGTCGGTACCCGGCCGATCGAACGAAGGAGACTGGAATGGCAATGGGACCAGTGCAGGTCCTCGTCGTAGGCTTCGGTGAGGACGCCGAGTTCAAGGGCGAGGCGCTGGCGGAGCTCGAGCGTTTGGCCGAGCAGGACATCGTGCGAGTCATCGACCTGCTCGTGGTGCACAAGGAAGAGGACGGCTCGATCGACAAGGTCGAGATCTCGGACGAGCACGAACTGACCAAGCTCGGCGCCCTCGCGGGCGCGCTCATCGGCTTCGGCGCGGCCGGCGAAGACGGCGCCGAGGCGGGCGCGGAGGCGGGCGCGGAGCTCGGCGACGAGGGCACGGCCTTCGACGACGAAGAGGTGTGGTATCTGGCCGACACGATCCCCGCCGGCAGCACGGCGGCGATCTGCCTGCTCGAGCACCGCTGGGCGATACCGCTGCGCAACGCCATCGCGAACGCCGGCGGCGTGGCGCTGGCCGACAAGTGGCTGCACCCACAGGACCTGCTCGCCGTAGGCGCCGAGATCGGCATGGCGATCGAGGACTGAGCTCGTCCCCACGCTTCACAACGGCGACGGCCGGCGGACTCTCTCGTCCGCCGGCCGTCGCCGTTGTGCATGCGCACGGCCAACGAGCGCGGCAGGCGAACGCCTCCACGGCGGCGAACTCCCTCCCAGCATCCGGGTGCCGGACGGCGACCGGTCGGTCGGAGCCCGCAGGAGGAGGCGCGCATGGTGAGCACAGGTCCGCCGACGACCGCGGACGCTCCGGTCGATCTTCATGTCCGGCATCGCGCCCAGCTGGCCTTCGGCACGCTCGGGGACTTCGACGACCCGGCGCTCGAGTGGCGCCGCCTCTTCGCGGAGTTGCTGGGCACCTTCTTCCTGGTGCTGGCCGGCGCCGGGGGAGCCGTGGTCGGCGCCCAGTCAGACGGCGCGGTCGGCCGAGCGGCGGCGGTCACGGCTCCCGGTCTGACGGTCATGACCGTCATCCTCTTCATGGGCGCCGTCTCCGGAGCGCACCTGAACCCGGTGGTGAGCATCGCGTTCGCGGCCCGCGGCGACTTCCCGTGGAAGCGCGTGCCCGGCTACGTCGCCGTGCAGTTGCTGGGAGCCACGCTGGCCTGTCTCTTCCTCTGGGCCGCGGTGGGCAAGTACGGGATGCTCGGCGCCACGGAGCCGGGGCCGGGCATCAGCAGCGCCCAGGCCATGCTCATGGAGATGATGCTCACCCTGGGCCTCGTGAGCGTCATCCTGGGGACCGCGTCGGGCGCCCAGAACGTCGGCCTCTTCGGCGCCCTGGCCGTCGGCGGCTACATCGTCCTGGCCGGGCTCTGGTCGAGCCCGGTGAGCGGCGCCTCCATGAACCCGGCGCGCTCCTTCGGTCCCGATCTCGTCCTGCTGGACTTCACGCACTTCTGGGCGTACGTGGCCGGGCCGCTCGCCGGAGCCCTCGTCGCGGTGGTGTTCGCGTGGATCCTGCGCGGGCGTGGAGGAGACCTCCCATCCCGCCTCGCGGCGCAGGGCCGCCTGGGGATGCCGGGGGGAGACCAGAAGCCGCACGCGGACGCGGGATGAGGGTAGGCTACGCGCGATGAGCACTGCTCCGAGCACATCCGCGTCGCCGCCCGCTCCCGGCTCCCCGGCCGACGCTCACGACATCCCCTCCGCCGCCGGACCCGCAGAGGCCTCCTATCCCTACGGCCTCTACCTGCACGTCATCGCGGTCTCGCTCATCGGCGGGTTCCTGGTGCTCGGCTGGTTCGTGCTGTACGAAGCCCTCAACAAGCTCATCTGGCAGAACTCCTTCGTCGCCGGCAACGCCTGGATGTTCCCCGTCATCTGCATCCCGTTCTCGCTGCTGGTCGGCGCGCTGGTGAAGTACGCCAAGGCGCCGAGCAACCTCGACGGCTCCATTCTGGACAGCCTCACCGGCGACGTGACGCACCTGAAGTGGAGAGACCTTCCGGCCACCATCGCCACCTCGCTCGCTTCACTCTTCTCCGGCGCCGTGCTCGGCCCCGAGGGCGCCATCGGCAACATCGCCGCCAAGATCGCGGCGCTGTACTGCGAGCTGCTGAGGATCCCGGCCGACCGGCGGCCCAAGCTGGTGTTCGCCAGCGTGTCCTCGGGCTACAACGGGCTGCTGGAGAATCCCATCTTCACCGCCGTGCTCGGTACCGAGGTCGCCGAGACCAGGCAGCAGGGCCTGACGACGCTGCCCGCAAGCCTCATCGGCGGCGCCGTCGGGTACGGCATCTTCCTGCTGCTCGGCGAGGTCGGGTTCCTCGGGTTCCTGGATCTGCCGGCGGTCCAGGACTACAAGCTCTGGTACGCCCTGCTCATGATCCCGCTGGCGCTCGTCGGCCTGATCCTGGCCCTGCTCACCGCGGGCTTCCTGCGCGCTGCCGGCGGCTTCTTCGGCCGCTTCAAGGAGCGGGTCGTGCTGCGGGCGCTCATCGCCGGCGTCATCTTCAGTGTGGTCGGCGTGGCGGCGCCCGTCATGATGTTCGCCGGCGAGACGCAGGTGCAGACGGTGGTCAAGGACGCCGCCGGCTACGGCATCGCGCTGCTGCTCGTCATGGCGGTCGGCAAGCTCGCACTGCTCGCCGTGGGGTTCCGCAGCGGGTTCCTCGGCGGGCCGACGTTCCCCCTCATCTTCGCCTCCACGTCGGTGGCGCTGGCGCTGAACCTCGCGTTCCCGGGCGTGCCGGTGGCCATCTTCGTGGCCGGCATCATGGCCGGGGCGGTCTACGCGCTGTTCCGCACGCCGCTGATGGTGGTGCTGCTCACGGGCTTCATGCTGGACGAGGGCGCGACGATGATGGCGCTCATCGTGCTGGCCATCGCCACCGTGATGATCGTCATGCCGCCGCTGCAGAAGCGCATCGCGGCGCGGCGGGCGGGGCGGCAGCCGGCCCCCTGACGCCGGAGGGCCGGGGCGGCTGCGCCGCCCCGGCCCTCCCGGTGCTTCAGTCTGTCCGCCGACTCAATAGGGGGAGTAGAACCCGCCGGAGTCGCCCTGGGTCTGCGCCTGCGGTGCGTACTGGCCGCTCCGCATGGCCTGCATCACCTGCACCGCGGTGTTGATGGGCACGGCGAAGCCGATACCCTCGTTGCCGCCGGCCTGTGAGGCGATCTGCTCGTTGATGCCGATGACCTCGCCCTCGGCGTTGAACAATGGGCCGCCAGAGTTGCCGGGGTTGATGGCCGCGTCGGTCTGGATGCCGCCGGTGATCGTCGCGCCGTTGGGGCTCTGCAGCTGGCGGTCGGTGGCGCTGACCACGCCGGTGGACAGTGAGAAGTCCAGGCCGAGCGGGTTGCCGATGGCGACGACCGACTCGCCGACCGCGACCTGCGTGGAGTCGCCCAGCTTGACCGGAGTCAGCTCGCCCGGAGCCTGGCTCGGGTCGATCCTGATGAGGGCGACGTCGGTGGACTCGTCCGACCCGACGATGGTGGCCGGGATGGGGGTACCCTGTGCGTCGCTGCCGCTCTTGAAGACGACCACGACCGAGCTCGCGGTCACGCCGCTCTCGGTCACGACGTGGGCGTTGGTGAGGATCTCACCGTCCTTGGAGACGACGAAGCCGGTGCCGATGCCCTGCTGCTCGCCGGTGGACTGGCCCCACATATCGGTGGCTCCTGGGAAGGTCGAGACGATCTCTACGACGCTGTTGACGTTGTCCTCGTAGATCTGCTGGGCGTCGAGGCCGCTGCTGGTCGTGTACGACGCCGGCTCGCCCTTGACCACGGTGGTCGTGGACGTCCCGCCGACGACCCCCGTCCCGAGGGCGACGGCCAGCAGAAGGGCCGCCCCGACGAAGCCGGCGACCAGTGTGCTGACGAACCTCTTCATGCTTGCTGCCTTTCTGACCTGGCGCCCGTCGGACCGGACGGGGCTCACGGGTGGATGTGTTCCGCTGTGGACCTTTGTACCGCTGCACGCTGGGAATCCACTGAGAGTCTTCTGAGGGCTTCTTGAGACTCTCTGCCGGGTGGTCGCCCGCCGCCTCCCGCCTCCAGTTGACGCCGGAGCGTGCCGCTCGCGGGCCCTGCGGGTAGACCTGTCCTGCCACCACCCCCTCTGAGGAGGCGCCATGAGACCGGTCGTCGATGAGAGCCTCTGCATCGGCTGCGGGACCTGCGAGGAGATCTGCCCGGATGTGTTCGAGGTCGGCGACGACGGGTTCTCGCACGTCGTCGCGCCGGACCCCGCCCAGGCGTGCGCGGACGCGGGCTGTTGCGAGGAGGCGGCCGAGCAGTGCCCCGTGGACGCCATCAGCATCATCGACGACTGAGGGGCGCGGCCGGTCGCAGTCCGGGCGGGCGATCACGCGCCGCCGACGCGCAGCAGTCAGAGAGTGCTGTCAGAGAGATCTTCTCGCCGAGCGCACGTGACGCCCGCGCCGTGACCGATGTTCGGCTGCCGCCGTCCCCGGGCAGGCTCACACCCGACACTGAACGGACGCTGCGGCCGCTGGCCGCGGCCCCACAGGAGGGACTCCATGAACGACGTACCGCTCGACCTGTACATCGCCGGCTACACGGACCCGGCCGCGGCGAAGGCCGATTTCGACGCCCTGAAGAAGGCGCAGCGCGAGGGCATCGTGTTCATCGACGGGATGGTGCTGGTGAGCCGCGACGCCGACGGTGCGCTGCACGTCAAGGAGTCCGGCGACCACGACGTGTTCAAGGGCGCCACCATCGGTGTGGCCGGAGGCCTCGTCGTCGGCCTGTTCGCGCCGCCGCTGCTGGGCGCCATGGTCGTCGGCGGCCTCATCGGTGGGCTCTCCGGCAAGCTCGTCAAGCACCACGACGAGAAGAACATCGCCAAGGACGTCGACGAGGTCGTCCCGCCCGGCACGTCGGGCATCATCGCCGTCTTCGAGGAGATCTGGGTCCAGGAGGTGGAGCGCCAGCTCGCCAAGGCCGAGAAGAAGGCCGTCAAGGAGACCGACAAGCAGACCGCGCGAGAGCTGAAGAAGACCCTCGCGGAGGAGAAGAAGCAGGAGGCCTGAGACAGGCGGCCGGCGGTCAGGCGGCCGCGGCGGCGATGCTCAGCCGTCGCGGCCTCACGCCGAGGCCGGCTCCTTCTGGCCGGCCGGCGCCACTGCGGCATCGGCCGCGCCCGGCGCCGCCTCGCCCTGGAGCCGGCGGCGCCAGCCGGCGAGCACCCGGTGCGCCGCCTCGGCGCCGACGATCGGCCCGTCCGGCGCCTCCAGCTCCACGGGGTGCAGCAGGAACGGCCGCGTCTGCGGCCCGCCCATGCCGCCGTGGAACGAGATCAGCTCCTCGAACGCGCAGCCCTCTTCGAGTTGCTCGTCGTAGAAGCTGTTCACCATGATGTCGGCGACGTGCGCAAAGCCGTCCGTGCGCAGCAGGTGAGCCGCGGCCGTGGGCGAGAACGGCGCCAGCGGGTCCTCGCCCTCCACGCGGCCCTCGGCAAGGTAGTGGGCGCCGCGGGCCCCGAGCGCCACGGCGCCGTGCTCCGCCGACCGCACGAGCAGCCAGCCGACGTGCTGGTGGGCGCGCAGCGCCGGCAGCAGGTCGGGGTGCCGCTCGTCGATCTCCTCCATCGTCATGCGCCGCGGCTCGTCCATCAGGTAGATGAGCCCCAGGTTGCCTGACCCCATGACGATCACCTTGCGGTCGCCGACCTGGTGCTTGCCCTCGTCCTTCTGCTCGCGCCCGGTGGCCTCGCGCACCGCTTTCGAGACTGCGGAATCGTTCTCGTCGCCGCCGAGCGCGCTCTCCACGCCGGACGCGCGCAGGTTGCGCTCCACGAGTTCGTCGAGGCCGTAGCCGTTGCGCTGCAAGAAGGTCGCGCCCTGGGTCTGCCCGTGGTCGGAGAGCACGACGATCTCGTAGGGGCGCGCGGCGTACCGGCGGGCGCGGGCGATGCGCCCGAACTGCTGGTCGAGCTTGCGCAGCACCTCCATCGCGTCTGCGCGCTCGAGGCCCGAGTGGTGCGCGACCTCGTCGTAGCCGGCGAAGCACGCGTACACCGCCGGGACGCCCATCATCATGTCGCTGATGATGCTGTGCACCGTGAAGTCGCGCACGAACACGGAGAGGCCGGCGCGCAGGAACGCGTAGCTCAGCGAGCGGTGCCCGCGTGGCTGCACGTCGCGCCGGCGCTGCCGCGCCGCGCCGGCGAGCTCGAGGACGACTTCGTAGAAGAACAGCACGAAGGTACGCGTGACGTTGTAGCCGTCGGCGAGGTAGGCGCGGTAGCCGGGGTTGGCCTTCTTCTCGGCCTCCATCCGGCTGACGGTGAGGATCACGTGGTCGGCGTCGCCGGAGAGCAGGTTGCTGCGGCTCGCGCCGCCTCCGGCGAGCAGGCCCGCGCCGCTCGAGTGCCGCTCCTCGATGAGCGCGCAGTCGGCCGGGGCGGAGCAGGTCATGATGCGCCCCGACTCCTTCTCCACCCAACGGAACGCGGGGATGTCGTCGTTGGAGCCGAGCAGCAGCCCCGACTGCGACGCTCCTGTCTGGGAGGAAAGGTCGGTCTCCCACTCCGTGAGCCGGTGGGACCCGGAGGCGAGCCAGCGCGCCATCTCGGGCGCATGGCCGTCGCGTATGGCGCGCTGCAGCACCGGCCGGGCGAGGCCGTCGATCTCCAGGTAGACGATGCCGGGCACGTCGGTGGCCTCCCGCTTCCGGGAACGCCGCGCGATGCGCTGCGTCACGCGCAGCGAATAGACGTCGTCGTCGTTGATGCCGACCAGGACCTCGAGGGCCACGCCGACCGCGGCGGCGAGCAGCGCGACGAGGAGCGCCGCGAAGAACCCGCTCACGTAGAAGGTGCTGTCCGAAGCGTTGGCGGCCGCCAGGACCATCAGGGCATCGAGCAAGAGGACCAGCAGGAAGCCGATGGCGAGCATGTACGGCAGCCGGAGTGCGGCGACGACCGGCGGCAGGACGGCGTTGAGAACGGCGATCAGGAGGGCGGCGAGGAGAGCGCCGAGGAAGCCCTCGACCTTGACGCCGGGCATGATCAGCGCGGCGATGTACAGTGCGGCGGCGCTGACGACCCACTGGAGCAGCATCCGCCGCGGGCGGATCCTCGGTCTCCCCGGAGCCCACTTGGGCGCCGCCCCGTGCCTCCCAGCCTCGATCTCTTCCACCTCGGCCCCCTTCTCCCGCGACGTGCGGTCCAGTGTAGACCGAAACGCGGGGGGCGGCCCTCCCGGGCCGCCCCCGCGTCACGCTCACTTCTGGAGAGGACTCAGTCCTTGGCGTGCTTCTCGGTGCCGAACGCCTCCTTGAGCTGCTCCTCCTGCTCGTGCGAGAGGTTGGAGCGCACCAGCGTGGCGTTGGTGCCCTCGACCGCGGCGAGGAACTTGTCCTCGGTCATCTGACCGATGAGGAGGAACCAGCCCGCCTTGCCCGGCGGGACCGCGTCGCCCATCTGCTCGAGCACCTGCCTGTCGATGCCGGTCTTGCCGAGCTTGCCGAACAAGGCCCCCATGCCGGCTCCGATGGCGAGCCCGAGGAAGGGCACGAAGAAGAGCAGGCCAAAAAGCATGCCCCAGAACGCGCCGCCCAGGGCGCCCGCGCCGACCAGCTTGTTGCCGTGCTTGACGTGCGGCTTGCCGTCCGCGTCGCGCACGACCATGGACGCGTCCTGCAACTGCACGATCATGTCCTTCTGCATCTGGGCCAGCGTGACGCCGAACTCCTCGGCGGCCGCCTCGTTCTCGAAGCCCAGTACCATCAACTCGCTCATGCACCCTCCTTGGTTCCGTGGTCGAGCCCGCCCGGCGCGCTCGGCCGGCGTGGCTCGGGACTGGCGATGTTCTACCCGTGCGGCGCACTCTGCGCACCTCGCAGCTCGTCGAGGCGGCGGCGCCCGCCGGGCGGCGCGACGCCGGCAGTCACTGCGCCTCGGCGTCGCCCCCGGCTCTCAGGCTGGGGAAGTACAGCCGCTCGAGATCGAGGACGACGCGCTCGAACTCGTCGGTGAACTCCTCGTCGCTCATGGACTCGAAGTCGACCGCCTTCAGGATCCACTCCCGTCCGGCCGACCATCCGAGCAGCATGGCGACGATGGAAGCGATGACGAAGCGGGGATCGGGGGCGTCCGGATCTCTCGCGTCGCCTGCGGCGGCGACCTCGCGGGCCAGCTCCACGAGCCGCTCTGTAGCGGCGAAGCGCCCGGCAGTCCGTTCGTAGGACATGCCGTGGAGAGCCGAGTGCGCGATCAGACGCACGTAGTCCCGCTGGTTGAGGACGGCCTCCCGCAGCATGAGCTTCGTTGCCTCGATCAGGTCGTCCTCGCCCGGCGCGGCGTCACGGATGACGCTCTCGCGGCGCAGAAGCATGGCACGGTACACCTGCGCTTTTGAGCCCAGGTAGCGGTGGACGAGCGCGTGACTCACCCCGGCCTCGCCGGCGATGTCGCGCACGCTCACGGCGGTGTAGCCGCGCTCGGCGAAGAGCTTCTCGGCGGCGTCCAGCATGGCCGCCGTCGTCTGCTCCCTGCCGCGTCTGCGCTTGCGTTCTCCGGCGTCGGTCATGAGCCCATCTCTCCTACCGTCAGGCGGGTTCTACGCATGAGGTCGATCGTTGCCCGTGCACCCGGCACGCGACGCCATTACCCTGTGGTAACTTAGTTGACGTGAACGGCCGCGCCGAGCAGGACGGCCGCCGACGCCAAGCCTACCCGACACCAACACCCGCCGGTACGCCCGGGCGGACCCACCCAGATCCAAGGAGGGACCAGTGAGCGACACGTTCTCGGTCATCATGGCCGGCTATCAGGCCGTCGAGCCGGCCAGGTCAGACTTCGACGGGCTGGTGCGACTCGTCAAGGACAAGAAGGTCAAGAGCGAGGGCGTCATCCTCGTCGAGCACGATGAGGGCGGCGACGTCCGCGTCTCGCAGACCGGCGACCACCTCGGACGCAAGGGCATGGGCTGGGGCGGCGGTGTGGGCGTGCTCGTCGGCCTCGCGGCCCCACCGCTGCTCGCCGCGACCGCTGTCGGGGCGGCGGCCGGCGGACTCGCCGGCAAGTTCGCCAAACACAAGGTCGACAGCGGCCTCGAGACCGGTCTGGGCGAGAAGCTCAAGCCCGGCACAGCGGCGGTCATCGCCATCATCGATGACGAAGACCGCCTGGTCGCCGAGCAGGCGCTCGCCGGTTCGCCGGCCAAGTCGGTCGCTCCCATGGACAAGCACGGCCTCCGGGGCCTCAAGGCGGCGCTCGCCGAGGCGACCGGCAAGTTCGTGCCGGACCGCACGGTGCTGCCGATCCCCGACAAGACGTTCGGCGGCACGGCCGGCCGCACCCTCAAGGACTCCATCGCCGACTGGTCGTTCATCCCCGGGCCCAAGGCGCCCGAGGACGCCCCCAACGTCCTCCTCGTGCTCATCGACGACGCCGGCTTCGGCTCGATCGACAGCTTCGGCGGCCCCGTCCGCACGCCGGCGTTCTCGCGCGTGCAGGACATGGGCATCACCTACAACCGCTTCCACGTCACGGCGGTGTGCTCGCCGACGCGCGCGGCCCTGCTCACCGGCCGCAACCAGCACCGGGTGGGATTCGGCTCCATCGCCGAGTACCCCGGCCCCTTCCCCGGCTACTCGGCCAGCAAGCCGCGCTCCTGCGCCGCCTTCCCGCGCATCCTCAAGGAGAACGGCTACGTCACCGGCGGCTTCGGCAAGTGGCACCTCACTCCGGACAACGTGCAGGGCGCGGCCGGCCCCTTCGACCACTGGCCCAAGTCCTGGGGCTTCGACCACTGGTGGGGCTTCCTCAGCGGCGCCGCCGGCCAGTACGACCCGATCATCACGCAGGACGACTGGACGCTCGGCGTGCCCGAGGGCAAGGACGGCGAGCTCTACTACTTCCCCGACGACATCACCGACAAGGCGGTGGAGTGGCTGCACGCGGTCCGCGCGCAGGACGCGCGCAAGCCGTGGATGCTCTTCTACTCCACCGGATGCGCCCACGCTCCGCACCACGTCGCCAAGGAGTGGGCCGACAAGTACAAGGGCATGTTCGACGACGGCTGGGACGCGCTCCGCGAGCGTACCCTGGCGCGCCAGAAGGAGCTCGGCATCGTGCCGCAGGACACCGAGCTCACCGCGCGCCCCGACGCCTTCCCCGCCTGGGACTCACTGACCGACGAGCAGAAGAAGCTCTACGTGCGCCAGATGGAGGTCTACTGCGGGTTCCAGGAGAACGCCGACTGGAACGTCGGCCGCCTGCTGGACTCCATCGAAGACATGGGAGACCTCGACAACACGCTCGTCATCTACATCTGGGGCGACAACGGCGCCAGCCTGGAGGGCACCACGACCGGCTCGTTCAACGAGATGACCTTCCTGAACGGCATCATGCTCGACGCCGAGCAGCAGCTCAAGCTGATCGACCAGTACGGCGGCATCGAGGAGCTCGGCGGCGACCACACGGCGCCGCACATCGCCGCCGCCTGGGCGCACGCCTGCAACGCTCCGTTCCAGTGGGGCAAGCAGTCGGCCAGCCACCTCGGCGGCACCCGCGACCCGATGGCCGTGGCGTGGCCGGCGCGGCTCAAGGCCGACAAGCAGATGCGCGACCAGTTCACGCACTGCATCGACGTCGGCCCGACCATTCTCGAGGCGGCCGGCATCCCCGAGCCCGAGTCCGTCGACGGCATCGAGCAGGAGCCGATGGACGGCACCAGCTTCCTCTACACACTGGACGACGCCGACGCGCCGGCACGGCACACCTCCCAGTACTTCGAGATGTTCGCCGGTCGCGCCATGTACAAGGACGGTTGGTGGGCGGCCTCGCGGCCGGACCGCCTCCCGTGGGACCTCTCGCCGCAGACGCTGGCGAAGTTCGGGCCGGACGCCGACTGGGACCCGGACCGCGACGTCGGCTGGGAGCTGTACGACCTGACGAAGGACTTCTCGCAGGCGCACGACGTCGCCGCGGAGCATCCCGACAAGGTCACCGAGCTTCAAGAGCTGTGGTGGCAGGAGGCGGAGCGTAACCGGGTGCTGCCGCTGATGGGCGGCATGTCGGTGATCTACGGCATCCTGCCGCCGCTGCCCACGGTCGCCCGGTTCGAGTTCGCCGGCGACGTGCAGAACATCCAGCGCGGCATGGTGCCGCGCGTCCAGGGCCGGTCCTACGCGATCGAGGCCGAGCTGACGGTGCCGGAGGCGGGCGCCGAGGGCGTCATCGTCGCGGACGCGGACTTCATCGGCGGTTTCGCTCTCTGGGTCGGCGAAGACGGCCTGCTCCGCCACACCTACTCGCTGCTCGGCGTGGAGACCTACAAGCAGGTCGCGACGGAGAAGCTGCCGGCGGGGGACGTCAGCGTGAAGATGCTCTTCGAAGCGGACGAGCCCAAGCCCGGCAGCGGCGGCAAGGTGACGCTGTTCATCGGCGACCGGGCGGTGGGCGAGGGTCAGATGCCGAGGACGGTGCCGATCATGTTCACCAGCTACTCCGGCATGGACATCGGTCGCGACAACGGCGGGGTGGTCGACCTCGACTACGAGCCCAGGGCGCCCTACGCGTTCACGGGCACGGTCAAGAAGGTCACCTTCGACCTCGCGCCGCACAAGCACGGCGATGAGATGGCGCTGCACCACCAGCACGCCGTCCAGGCCATCGCACACGGAGCGGCCGGCTGAGACCGGAGGTGAAGCCCAGCTGCTGATGATCGGCCTCATCGCGGTGAGGTCAGAGGACTGGCGCCACCGCTCGTGGCGTCCGTCGCTCCGGTATGGCGCGGCGCGGGCCGGGGGCGCACAGCCCCTTGCCCGCACCGCGCCGTCGTATACGCTGTGACGTCCAGCACGACTCCGAAAGCAGAAAGGCAGACCCATGGCCCAAGCCACGAAGATCGCGCATCCCAGCGCTGAGGAGCGCAGGGCGCGCGGCAAGGCGGCGCGCAAAGCGGTCTCCCCGGACAGCCACGCCGGCTGGCAGCCGGCCGCGGACCGCCCTGACCCCATCGTGCTCCTCGAGCAGCAGAACGCCCGGCGCGAACCCGACCTCGTCCCCGTGCGCCACGGTCGCATGATGGTCTCGCCGTTCACGTTCTACCGTGGCGCCGCGCGGATCATGGCGGCAGACCTCAGGGACACGCCCAGGGCCGGCCTGACGACGCAACTCTGCGGCGACGCGCACCTCTCCAACTTCGGCGTCTTCGCGTCACCGGAGCGCCAGCTCGTCTTCGACCTCAACGACTTCGACGAGACGCTGCCCGGCCCGTTCGAGTACGACGTGGCTCGCATGGCCGCGAGCTTCACGATCGCGGCGCGTAACAACGGTTTCAGCAAGGAGGACGAGCGCACCACCACACGCGCCGTCGTGCGCGCCTACCGCGAGGCCATGACGAGGTTCGCGCAGATGCGGGTCATGGACATCTGGTACGCCCACCTCGACGAGCAGGAGATGCTGGCCGCCATGCGCGCCATGGCGCCCGAACCCGCCCCCGTCACGAAGAAGGCGGCGGCGAAGAAGGGTCGGCAGGCGAAGAAGGCCAAGCAGGAGGCGAGGGCGGCAGAGGAGCTTCAGGCGCTGCAGCTGACAGGGCAGCAGCGCATCCAGCGGACCGCCGACAAGGCTCGCACGCGCGACAGCCTGCAGGCGCTCTCCAAGCTCGCCGAGTACGCCGACGGCCACTACCGTATCGTCAGCCAGCCGCCCATCGTCGTCCCCGCGCGCGAGCTGTTCGAGACGTACGGCATCTCCGCCGACGAGGTCCACCACGTCATCCACGAAGAGCTCAGGGCCTACCGCGCGAGCCTGCAGTCGGACCGCCGCCACCTGCTCGAGAAGTTCGAGCTGGTCGACGTGGCGCGCAAGGTCGTCGGCGTCGGCAGCGTGGGCACGCGCGCGTTCATCGCCCTGCTCCTCGGGACGCGACGAGCAGGATCCGCTCTTCCTGCAGGTCAAGGAGGCGACCACCTCGGTGCTCGAGGACCACCTGCCCAGGAGCCGGCATCAGCCCGGTGCCCGCGTCGTGCACGGCCAGCGCATGATGCAGGCCGCCAGCGACATCTTCCTGGGCTGGACCAAGGGCTACCAGGAGAACCGCTTCCTGTACTGGCGTCAGCTGCGCGACATGAAGGGCTCGGCCGACGTGGAGTCGCTGCAGGCGTTCGGCCTCGAGTTCTACGGTCGCCTGTGCGGGTGGACGCTCGCGCGCGCCCACGCGCGCTCGGGCGACGCGGTCGCCATGGCCGCGTACCTGGGCAAGAACGACAGGTTCGACGTGGCCATGACCGACTTCTCGGAGCGCTACGCGGACCAGAACGAGCGCGACTACGAGGCCTTCCTCGCGGCGATAGAGTCCGGCCGGCTGGAGGCGGTCGAAGGTCTGTAACGACGGCCGGCCCGCTCCCTGCCGACGAGGTCCTCGCGCGGCGCGACGCGCCGCGGTCAGTCTTCGTCGGCCGCGGCTCCGCGGAACCAGCGCCACACGAGCCTGAGCACGATCACGAAGCTCAGGACCAGCGCCAGCAGGAAGCCGACGACGGCGAGCCGCTCGACGGCGACCCACGCGGGCGTCTTGAGGTCGAGCGCGGCGAGGCCGTAGGAGGCGATGGCCGAGCCGACCAGCATGCCCACGAGCATGACGGCGATGACGATCTCGCGGCCCAGCCGGGTGAGCTTGCCGACCTCCTTGGAGAGTTGCGACGTGTCCACCGTGACCTCGAAGCGGCCCTTCTGGTACTGGTCGAGCCACTTGGTGGTCGCTCCGGCCAGCGTCGGCAGGCGCTCGATCACCTCGCCGGCCGACTGCATGACCTGCTTGGTCGCGATGTCCAGGATCTTCTCCCCGGTGATGCTCTCGACGACCATGTCCCGGAGCATCGGCACGCCCTCCTTGATCAGGCCGCTGCCGGTGGAGAGCGCCCGGGCCACACTCTCGGTCTGCACCAGCGCCTTGACCGCGAGCGTGAGGTCGGCGTCCAGCCGCAGGCCGTGCACGCGGAGCACCTCGAACCCCTCGTTGGCGATCTGCCCGAACGAGGTGGGAGAACCTTGGGCCATATAGCGGCCCATCCGGCGCACGAAGTCGCGCCGGAACCCCTTCTCGTCGACCTCGCCGACGATGGGGACGCTCATGCCGCGCAGGGCGGACGCCATGCCCTCAACGCTGCCCTGCTGGGCGACGACCATCAGCTGCGCCAGCCGCAGGCGCTTCTGGACGTCGAGCTCGCCCATCATCCCGAGGTCGATGAACGTGAGCACCCCGGTGTCGAGGTTCACGAGCAGGTTGCCGGGGTGCGGGTCGGCGTGGAAGAAGCCGTCGACGGGGAGCTGCTTGATGAGCGCGCGCAGCGCGTTGCGGGCGATCTCCTCGCCGGTCGAGCCCGGCGGCCTGGATCGCCTCCACGTCGCTGACCTTGACGCCCTCCACGAACTCCTGGGTGATGATCTTGGAGGTGGAGAGCTGCGTGTAGATGACCGGCACGTGGACGCCCGGCAGGCCCTCCATGTTCTTGGAGAGCTGGAGGGCGTTGTACGTCTCGCCGCGGTAGTCAAGCTCCTCGAGCACGCCGGACGAGAACTGCTCGAGCATGCCCGAGACGTCCAGCGTGCGCACCATCTCCGAGCGCCGCGACGCCACGCGGGCGGCGTTCAGCAAGATGCCCAGGTCGGAGCGCACCTTGTTGGTGATGAGAGGGCGCTGGACCTTGACGGCGACCTTGGTGCCGTCGTGCAGGAACGCACGGTGCACCTGGGCGGTCGAGGCCGCGGCGAACGGCTCGGGCTCGAACGAGGCGTACAGCTCTTCCGGCGGCGCCCCCAGCTCCTCGATGATCGCGACGCGCACCTGGTCGCTGGGGAACGGCGGTACGTCGTCCTGCAGCTTCTCCAGTTCCGCGGCGATGTCGACCGGAAGCGTCGAGGCTTGGCTGGAGACGATCTGCCCGATCTTGACATACGTCGGGCCGAGTTCCTCCAGCATCATCCGCACGCGGACGGCGGCAGGCGGCTCCTCCCAGCCCTTCGGGAGCCGCCAGACCCACGTCTGCATGCTGCGCCTGAGCCCGCCCACGTAGGGCGTCCGTTCCAGCACGACATCCATTCCGTACCGCATCAGTGTGTTGTAGACCTGCTGCAGGCGCAGGTCCTCCCGCATCCGATCGAGGGAGGTTCGTCTCACGATCCCCCGCCTTCTCCGTCGTCTGCGTCGCCCTTGCCGACGATGTGCTTGAGCTTGTCCTTGCCGGTCACCGCGGCGTCGAGCAGTTCGCCCTCCATGTAGGCGGGCCGGGCGCGCGCCAGGCGGATCTTCAGCGTCTCGGTCTGGCCGAGGATGATCGGCGGTGTGATGCCGAGCAGGTTCTCGAACACGGCGACCAGTACGCCGCTGACCAGCCCTGCCACCAACGCCCATAGGATGCGGTCCACGTGGAACCAGCTCGGGAAGATCCACGAGAGCATCCAGATGACGACTGTGTTGATCAGCACCAGGACGAGGCCGAACGACACGAAGATCAGCGGCAGCAGCAGGAGTTGCACCAGCGGCTTGACGAAGGTGATCAGCACGCCGAAGACTGCGCTCACGACCAGCCACGCCAGGACCTTGTTGAGCGTGTCCGTCCCCGAGAAGTACACGTGCGGGACGATGATCGCGGTGAGAGCGAGGCTGAGCGCGCACACGAGCCAGCGCATGAGCAGCGGGCGTACGCGGAAGTGCAGGCTGAGACGATGTCGCTTGCTGGACCTGGTCGCCGGCACGTCCCTCCCCTTCACGTCGGCCGCGTGACAGCTTCGCCACACGGGCATCCTCTCCTCGCCCGGCGCGCCCGAATCGCGTTGCCCCGACGAGCGCCTCCACGTCGCGAGAGCGTTACCCTCAGGTAACCTACGTCAGCGCGGGCAATATGCAACCCACCCACGACACACTCACGGGCGCGGCTGACGGCGAGTCCACGCGAGCGCTGAAGGGTGTTCCGCCGCTCGCGATCAGGCACAGATGCAGCCTCACGGGGCGCGGGATGACCACGTCGTCGTCCCGCGCCCTTCGTTTCGGGTACCATAGGCGCCCATGACCGAACCGCCCGCCCTCGCTCACCTCCCCGCCGCGCTGCCGCCGTCGTTCCACCTGCTGGTCAAGCCGACGGGCTCGTCGTGCAACCTCGACTGCTCCTACTGCTACTTCCTGGGCAAGGAAGGGCTGTACCCCGAGGCGACGCCGCGGATGACCGACGAGACGCTCGAGCTGTACATCCGCCAGCTCCTCGAGTCGCATCGCACGCCGGAGGTCAACATCGCCTGGCAGGGCGGCGAGCCCATGCTGATGGGGCTGGAGTTCTTCCGCCGGGCCGTCGAGCTGGGCAAGAAGTACGCCCGGCCGGGCCAGGAGATCGTCCACACCATCCAGACCAACGGGACCAAGATCGACGACCAGTGGGCCCGGTTCTTCCTCGAGAACGGGTTCCTCGTCGGCCTCAGCATCGACGGACCGCGCGAGCTGCACGACGCCCACCGGCGGGACAAGGCCGGCAGGCCGGTGTTCGACAAGGTCATGCGCGGCGTCGCGACGCTCCGGGAGCACGGGGTGGAGTGGAACGCGCTCACCACGGTCAACGCCGCCAACGAAGCGCACCCCGTCGAGGTCTACCGGTTCCTGCGCGACGAGTGCGGCAGTGAGTTCATCCAGCTCATCCCGATCGTGGAGCGGCCGTGCGAGAACGGCGTGCCCTACGGCTACGAGGTGACGGAACGGTCGGTCACGCCCGAGGGCTGGGGCCGGTTCCTCATCGGCGTGTTCGACGAGTGGGTGCGCCGCGACGTCGGCACGGTGTTCGTGCAGCTCTTCGACGTCGCGCTGGCCAACTGGTTCGGCGAGCCGTCCGGGCTCTGCGTACACACCGCCTCCTGCGGCACGGCGCTGGCCATGGAGTTCAACGGCGACGTGTACGCCTGCGACCACTTCGTCGAGCCGGACTACCGCCGCGGCAACATCCACGAGACCCACCTGGCCGAGCTCGTCTCCGTCGAGCCGCAGATCTTCTTCGGCAACGGCAAGCAGACGGCGCTGCCGCAGTACTGCCTGGACTGCGACGTGCGGTTCGCCTGCCACGGCGGCTGCGTCAAGGACCGCATCCGTCATGCGCCGGACGGGCAGCCGGGGCTCAACTACCTCTGCCCCGGCTACAAAGCGTTCTTCCACCACATCGACGCTCCGATGAAGCGCATGTGCGAGCTGCTCCGCGAGCAGCGCGCGCCGGCCGACATCGTCGCCGAGTACCGCGCCCAAGACTAGAGCGTCGCCCCTTCTTCCGGGGCTATGCGACCACTTACCCTTGGGTTACCATGTCGCGAACCCACGAAAGGGGAGCGGATGAGCGCTGAGCACAGGAGCGGCGGCGGCACGAGCCGGTTCGCCGTGCCGGACTGGGCCAACGACATCGGCCGCTGGAGCGGCATCATCGTGCTGGTCGCGGCCGTCGTCCTGCTCCTTCTGCTGCTGTTCGCGATGGTCAAGGTCCTCTTCCTCGCGGCGCTGTTCGCCGTCCTCTTCGGCGGCACGTTCCTGCCGGTCGTCGACTGGCTGGAGAAGCACCACGTCAAGCGTGGCTTCGGGGCGATCATCGTTTCGGCGCTGCTCATCCTGCTCGGCGTGGCCATCTGCCTCCTCATCGTCTTCAGCGTCTTCAAGCAGATCCCGGAGATCCAGGCCAAGCTGACGTCGGCCTGGAACGACATCGAGAAGTCCCTCAAGTCGACCAGCGTCTCGCAGTCGCAGATAGACTCGCTCAAGTCGAGTGTCGAGTCCCTCGCCAAGAACGCCGCCGGCGGCTTGGCCGGCAGCATCGTAGGGCTGATCGGCGGCGTGGCCAGCCTGATCTTCGGCATGTTCATCGGGCTCAACATCTTCGTCTGGCTGCTCATCCAGGGGCGCAAGCTCGGCAGATGGGCGTCCAGGCGCATGGGACCGGTGCCGCCCGCCGTGGCCTACGACATCTTCGCCGGCAGCGCCAGGTTCTTCCGCGGCTACCTGTACGGCAGCACTCTCGTCGGGCTCTTCAACGGAGCCGTCATGGGTGTCGGGGCGCTGATCATCGGCGTGCCGCTCGCCGGGGCCATCTTCGTCATCGGCTGGTTCACCAACTACATCCCGTTCTTCGGCGCGATCATCAGTGGTGCGTTCGCCGTCCTGATCGCGCTCGGGTCCGGCGGGCCCTCCAAGGCCATCCCGATGCTCGTCATCGTCATCATCTCGAACGGCTACCTGCAGACGATCGTCTCGCAGTTCGCGTTGGGTTCGGCGCTCAGCCTGCACCCGCTGGCGGTCCTGTTCGCGACCACCGCCGGCAGCCTGATGTTCGGCGCCGTCGGCGGAGTGTTCGCGGCGCCGTTCCTCAAGATCGCCGTCGACGCCCGGCTCAAGATGAAGGCGGCCGGGGTGTTCTCCGCCGGATCCGCCGCGTCCACCGCGGGAGAAGCGCTCGCGCCAGAGGGAGCCGGACCGGGGCCGCCCGGCAGAGCAGACGCGGGGCCGCCCGGGCTCGCACCTCCGGATCCGGCGCTCGCCGACGGCCAGATAGGCGCCTGACCAGGCTCCACCGCGATCGCGCCCGCGGCGCGGAGATCCTCCACCGCACCGTGCCGAGGCGCGGAGACCCGGCTTCGACCGCGCCCGCGGCCGAGGCGCGGAGACTGTCTCACGGCCCCTCTCTCCACCTGTAGCCGACGGATATCCATCCGGCTCGCGGGCGTGCGATTCGCGAGCGCCGACATGTAGCCGATGGATACAGCGAGATAGAGGTCCCCCATGGCACCTCGTCGGCTCCGACGACCCATCCGTCGGGGGCAGGCGAGGGCGCAGTCGACGGTGCGGGCGCAAGTGGCTCAGCGGAACGCTTCGGGCGCGTCCTTGACGATCTGGTACAGGATCCGGCGCGCGTTGGCGGCGGTGATGTGCGCGCCGTCGTAGAACGCGCGCTCGCTGCCGTGGAACGACCTGATGTCGGTGTAGTCCACGAGGTGGAAGCGGTAGCTGCCGCGCAGGCTCTCCAGATACGCCTTGAACGCGTTCTCCTTGAGGTCCCAGCCGACCGCGCGGAAGGCGGCCAGCGCCGCGGGGTGGTACGGCATGATCACCAGCACCGGTTCCACCCCGTGCTGGTTGTAGAGCCGGAGGGTGCGCTCGAAGTACTGCCTGGCGCGCGTCTGCGTGTACGCCATCGGCCCGCCTGCCTTCGGAACCATCCTGGAGAGGTAGCCGGAGAGGGTCCTCGCGAAGGGGATGCCCTTCTTCAGCCGCAGGTCGTAGCTGTTCAGGAGAAGGCGGCCGCGGGCCGTGAACTCTGCGTAGCTCGGCAGTTCACGGCCCTTGCTGCTCGTCACGGCGGCGCTCTGTGCCCGCACGAGATCTTCCGGGAGGAACCGGGTGAGCCGCTCGTCGGCCAGGAGGCCGGGGTGCAGCGGAGAGTCGGCCAGGCTGCTGGCCTGGAGCGCCCAGATGCAGCGGAGCCCGACGTCTGGCGCGCGCGAGAACAGGAGGCGCGACATGGCGTAGACGTCCTCGGGCCGGCTGTTCTGGACGGCGAAGTTGAACGCCGGGAGGCCCGTGAGGTGTTCGGCGACCGCCGGAGCGAACCGCTGGGCGCGCGAGCCCCCGAAGATCACGAGCTCGGGCGGCTGCTTGAGGCTCTCGAGCAGGTCGACCTTGTAGCCGCGGTCGTAGGTGGGCGAGACCTCCGTGGCGTAGTGCCTCGCGGCGGCGGGTCCTGCGGCGATCAGAACGACGACGAGCGCGGTGGCGAGCGCGGCCGTGAGAAGCGCGGCGGCAGCGCGGCGGAGGCGGACGACTGCGAGCGCCGCCGCGCATCTCCTCCGCGCCCTCCAGGTCCTCATGAGGGAATGGTACGACGAGAGACGGGCCGTCGAAACCGTGACGCGTGGGCGCCGGCGATCGGCGCGCCCTGCCACTGGATGCCGGACCGAGCCTCGGCATAGACTGAGCGGACATTCTGGATGGGGGAGCGCGCGTGGCCGAAGAGCACGGATTCACGTACAAGCAGGCAGGGGTCGACGTCGAAGCGGGCAACCGCGCCGTCGACCTCATGAAGCAACGCCTCACCAGCACGAAGAGTCCTCTCGTCATCGGCGGCCTCGGAGGGTTCGGCGGCGCCATCGGCCTGCCGCCCCTCAACGACCCGGTCCTCGTGGCCGGTACGGACGGCGTGGGCACCAAGATCGAGATCGCCCGCACGCTGGGCCGGCTGGACACCATCGGCATCGATCTCGTGGCGATGAGCGTCAATGACGTGTCGGCGTGCGGCGCGGTCCCGCTGTTCTTCCTCGACTACCTCGTGGTCGGCAAGGTCGTGCCCGAGGAGGTGGCCGACATCGTCGCCGGCGTGGACGAGGGTTGCAGCCGCGCGGGATGCGTGCTGCTCGGCGGCGAGACCGCCGAGCACCCCGGGCAATTCCCCGGCGGCGACTTCGACATGGCCGGTTTCGCCGTCGGCGTCGCCGAGCGCGACGCACTGTGGGGTCCGCAGCTGGTCAAGGCCGGCGACGTGCTGGTCGGCATCGACTCCAGCGGCGTCCACAGCAACGGCTTCAGCCTCATCCGCCACCTGCTCAAGGAACACGCGATCGATCTGGCCAGCAACTTCATCAGCGAGGGCGGCGGCGTCGGTCTCTGCATCATCCCCGGCGAGGGATTCGGCCCGTGCTACGAGCCGCGCTCCACAGTCGGGGATGTCCTGCTCACGCCGACGGCCATCTACAGCCCGGTGCTGCGCGACCTCGGCCAGGCGGGCGGGGTACACGCGGCGGCGCACATCACCGGCGGCGGGTTCCCCGACAACGTCGGGCGCGCCGTGCCGGACGGCCTCGCCGCCGTCATCGACCTCGAGAGCTGGACGCCCAGCCCGCTGTTCGCCTGGCTGCACGGGCTCGGTGTGGAACGCTCAGAGCTGCTCAGGACCTTCAACTGCGGGCTCGGCATGGTCGTCGCCATGGACCCGGCCCACGTGGAGCAGAACGTCGCCGTCATCGAGAAGGCCGAGTTCGGCGTCCGCGTGGTGGGCAAGGTGGTCGAGCGCGGCGACGGGCAAGCGGTGCGCTACACCGGGGAGCTCCGCGTATGAAGCCGGTCGAGCTGCTCGGCTGCGGCGCGCTGAACCTCGACCTCATCTACCGGCTCCCGCGGACGTTCCCGCTCTGGGACGAGCTGGGACCGCCGGGCACCGAGCAGCTCATGGAGCCTGCGGTGCGCAAGGCGGTGGACGAAGCGCTCGCCCACGTGCGGCCCGTCCGCGCCGGCGGCGGACAGGCGTCCAACACGGCTCACGCGCTCGCGCGCATGGGCTACGCGGCCGCGATGGTCGGCCGCGTGGGCGCGGACGAGGACGGTCAGTTCGTGCTGCAGGAGCTGGCCCCGGCGGAGGGACGCCTGCTGCACCGCGAGGGCGACACCGGCCGCGTCTACGTGCTGCTCGACGAGGACGGAGAGCGCCGCAACCTCGTGTGGCCGGCGGCCAACGACGCGTTCGCGCCGGGGGACCTGCCCAGGCGCCTGCCCAAGACGCGCTTCGCCCTGTTCTCGAGCTTCGTCGGCGACCAGCCGCTCGCGGCGCAGCTGGCGCTGCTCGAGCGGCTGCCCGCCGACGTCGACGTCGCCTTCGACCCCGGCGAGATCTACGCGCGCAAGGGAGTCAAGCGCTTCCTGCCGCTCCTCGCCCGCTGCGCCTACCTCTTCTCGACCGAGACCGAGCTCGAGATGCTCTGCGGCCTCTCGCTCCCCGAGTCGCTCGACTTCCTGCTCAACGCCGGCGTCGGCCTCGTGATCGTGAAGATGGGCGGCCGCGGGGCACGCCTGGTCGGCCGCCGCGTGGACATGTACGTGCCGCCGCAGCCGGCCGAGGTCGTCGACGTCACCGGGGCGGGCGACCTCTTCGCGGCCGGGTTCCTGGCAGCGATGATCGAGCAGGCCGGGCTGCAGGGCGCCGGCCGGCTGGCCGCCTGGGCGGCCAGCCGCGGCATCTCCGGCCTCGGCCGCAGCGCCTACCCGGACGCGGCCGCCTGGCAGGAGCGCCTGGCCGAGGAGCGCGGCGATGACGCGCCCACTGCGGGGGCCGGCTGGTGAGGGGGCTCGGAGCCGGCCTGGCCGTCGTGGCCGGCGGGCGCATCGTGAGGAGCCGCGCGTGAGGATCGGCTGGCTCTCGACCGGCCGCGACCAGGCGGCCGCCAACCTGCTGTCGGACGTCGTCGCCCGCGCGCAGCGGGACGACCTCCCGCTCGAGATCGGCGCCGTGTTCAGCGACCGCGAGCGCGGCGAGGCGCCGGCGAGCGACCGCTTTCTCGACCTCGTGCAGCGCCTCGGGCTCCCCGCGATCACGCTGTCGAGCCGGGAGAGCTGGGCGGAGGCGCAGGAGCTCGGCGTCTCACGCGCCGACTGGCGCAACACCTATCACCGCGACGTCGCCGACCTGCTCGTGCCGTACAACCTCGGCGTGCTCGTGCTGGCGGGCTACATGCTCATCACGAGCGCGGAGCTCTGCCGCCGGTTCGCCATCCTCAATCTCCACCCGGCCCTGCCGGGAGGCCCCAAGGGGATGTGGCAGGACGTGATCTGGGACCTGCTCGAGGCGGAGGCCGAGGAGACGGGGGCGATGATCCACCTGGCCACCGCGCAACTGGACCGGGGCCCGGTGGTGTCCTACTTCCGTCTGCCGCTGCGCGGCCCCGACTGGGACCCGCTGTGGGCGCAGTGGCACGCCAAGCGCGAGACGATGAGCGTCCGGGAGATCGCGGCGGCGGAGGGCGAGGCGGAGCCGCTGTTCGCCGAGGTGCGCCGCCGCGGCGAGGTCCGCGAGATCCCGCTGCTGTACCAGACGCTGCGGCAGTTCGCGGACGGGCAGCTCAACACCGCCAACGGCTGCGTGTTCGCGGAGTCCACCCGGCTGCCGCTCGACCTCACCGAGCTCGTCGACGCCGAGGTGGCACAGTCGTGAGCGCAGGAGCCGCCGAGGACGCCGCGAGTGCCGCCGGCGCCTCCGGCGCGGGCGCTCCCCGAGGCGGCCGCATCTACGTCACGGACTGCGAGGGGCCGCTCACCCGCAACGACAACGCGCAGGAGATCGCGGAGCGGTTCATCCCCGAGGGCGCCGAGTTCTTCGCGCGCATCAGCCGCTACGACGACTTCCTCGCCGACGTGGTCAGGAGGCCCGGCTACAACGCCGGCGACACGCTGCGCCTGGTCCCGCCGTTCTTCAAGGCGTTCTACGTCTCCGACGAGGACGTGGAGTCCTTCAGCGCGGAGCGGGTGCTGCTGGTGCCGCAGGCGCTCAAGGTCCTGGATGCGGTGAGCAAGCTCATGCCGGCGTACATCATCTCGACCTCGTACACGCCCTACCTGCGCGCGCTCTGCGACCTCGCCGGATTCCCACTGGAGCAGGTGCGCTGCACCGAGCTGAGCCTGGACGAGTGGGACATGCCCGAGGACGAGGCGGCGTGGCTGCGCGCCGCCGTGGTCCTCGTGCTGGCGCGCCCGGTCATCGAGATCCCGGACGGGGCGAGCTCCGCCGCCGACCTCTCGCCCCGGGATCAGGCGACGGTGGCCGAGCTGGACGACCTCTTCTGGGGCTCGATGGAGGGCAGGGTGAGCGGTGAGATGGTGGCCGCCGTCCGCCCCGTCGGCGGCGGGCAGAAACTCGCCGCGCTCGAGGAGATCGTCGCGCCGAGGCCGTGGAGGGCAGCGGCGTGATGTACGTGGGCGACTCGATCACCGACGCGCCGCCGCTCGAGGCCGTCAAGGCCTGGGGCGGCGTCTCTCTGAGCTTCAACGGCAACGGCTACGCCATCGCGGCGGCGGAGTTCGCCGCCGCGAGCCCCGACGCCGAGGTGCAGGCGCAGCTGGCGCGGGCGTTCGCCGACGGCGGCCGGGGCGCCGTGGAGGCCGCCGTCCGCTCCTGGCCCAAGCGCCAGAAGGACTCTCCCGCGCGCGGCAGGGCGCGCGCGACGGTCGGCCTCGTGGCCGAGGAGCGCGAGGCCCTCGCCACAGCTTCGGCCGCCGCGCGGCTGGGCGTCCGCGGCGAGCGCGCCGCCGGCCTCGGCTGACCGCTCGCCGGCCGATGGCGCCCATCCCGGCCCTGCGTCTTGACGGCGTCACCGTCTGGGAGTGGGACGTTCGCCTCCGACAGCGCCAGCCCATCCTCGCCGGGATCGACTGGACCGTGGCTCCCGGCGAGCAGTGGGCGGTGCTCGGACCCAACGGCGCCGGCAAGTCGACACTGCTGGACGTCGCGGCCGGCATGCGGCACCCGAGTCGCGGCGAGGTCAGGATCCTGGGCGAGACGGTCGGCCGCGTGGATCTGCGCGCGCTGCGCGAGCGCATCGGCCACGTGGACGTCAAGACCGAGGACGCCTTCTCGCCGCGGCGGACGGCGCTGGACGTGGTGCTCACCGGGGTCACCGGCACCATCCAGGTGCTTCACGAGCGGCTCGACCCCGAGTCACACGAGCGAGCGGCGCAGCTGCTGCGGCAGTTCGGCTGCGCCGCCGTGGCGCAGCACTCGTTCGCGTCGTGCTCGCAGGGCGAGCGGCGGCGCATCCTGCTGGCCCGCGCCCTGATGCGCCGCCCGCCGCTGCTGCTCCTCGACGAGCCGGCCGACGGGCTCGACCTGCCCGGCCGGGAGGCGCTGCTCGCGGCGCTCGCTCTGCTCGCCGGCGAGCAGCCGGCCCCGGCCGTCGTCCTCGTCACGCACCACCTCGAGGAGTTGCCGCCGACCATCACCCACGCGCTGCTGCTGGCGGACGGGCGCGCGAGCGCCTGCGGCCCCGCGCCCGCCGTCCTCGCCGACGAGCCGCTCAGCGCCTGTTTCGGCGTGCCCGTCCGCGTGTCGCGCGCGGACGGCCGCTGGACCGCGCGCGCCACCCCCAGCTGGTAGCGCTCCCGCAGGGCTCGCCAGGGGCTCCGTGCGGAGCCTGAAGTGAGCCCTGCCGGGTTCCTCTGTCGACGGATATCCATTGGCTACAGGCGATCGCTTGGACGCAGGCCTCGACGACCACCGACACTGTAGCCGTTGGATACAGTCAGACAGAGGCGGCGCAGAGAGAGGGCGGGTCCCGGCAATCAACGCCTACGGGGAACGTTCGGCCACAGGTGACACAGCGAGAGAAGTCCCTTCGGGAGACAACTCACGCATCGCATGCGTCGCCGTCCCCCGCGTCGTCAGATCGCCGTCGGCAGGCCGTTCGACCTCGTCCTCCGGCCGGCCTTCATGGCCGCGAAGACCGCGCACGCCTCCCGGCCGACCGTACACGCGTACGTTGACCGGCTCCCGTCGGCGCCCGTACCGTACTTTGTAAGCCTTACGTCGTACGGCTCGGAACGCCGACCAAGGAGGACGCATGCCGGTCGCCGAGGAGACCGCCCCCAGACGCGCCGGGCTGACGCGCGCGCGCATCGTCGAGCTGGCGCTTGAGATCATCGACGAGGATGGCCTGGACGCGCTCAACATGCGCCGGCTGGCCACGGCCGCCGGCGTCAAGCCGATGAGCCTCTACCACCACTTCCCCAGCAAGAGCGCCATCCTGGATGCGGTGAGCGAGAAGATCGCGGCGGCGGCCCTCGGCGTCTCGCCGCCGCACCCGCACTGGCAGGGCCGGGTGCGGCAGCTGTTCATGGGTCTGCACGCGCTCACGGAGGCGCACCCCCGGGCGCTGCCGCTGATCTCGACGGCCGTCCTGCGCACGCCGAGCGGCCGCCGCTGGATGGAAGAGCTGATGAGCACGCTGCTCGGCGAGGGCTTCAGCGAGGACCGCGCCGCGACCGTGTACCACGTGCTCGGCGCGTACACGCTCGGCCTCGGCTTCGCCAGGATGCTGGGCGACGAGGTGCAGACCGGCGAGATCGTCGCTCAGCTCGTCGGCCACTGGGGCGACTACCCCAACATGATGCGGGTCGGCATGCGCCTGGCCGTGTGGGACCGCCCCGGCGAGTTCGAGACGGGACTCGACGTCATGCTGGCCCACTTCGCGGACCGGCTTGGAGGGCGCGCGTGACCGGCGAGGCAGCGCGCGCGACCGGCATCACTCGGCGCGCAGCTGGCTGCCGCCCCCTGCGCGTCAAGATGATCAGCCCGGCCAAGACCGCGCCGGACAGTCGCTTCTGGCGCTCGATCAAGTACTCGCTGTTCCCTCCGCTCGGCCTCTCCACCCTGGCCGGCTACCTGGACCCGGAAGACGAGATCGACCTGCAGGACGAGCACGTCGAGCCGCTGCGCCTCGACGACGAGCCCGACCTCGTCGTCATCGAGGCGTACATCACCTCCGCGCGCCGTGCCTACCGCTACGCGGACCACTACCGCGCCAGGGGCGCCTACGTCTGCCTCGGCGGGCTCCACCCGACGAGCCTGCCTGAGGAGGCCGCGCAGCACGCCGACAGCGTGTTCTGCGGCCCCGGCGAGGACACCTGGCCGGCGTTCCTGCGCGACTTCCGCGCCGGCCGGCCCAAGCCACTCTACCGCTCCACCGAGCGCACGCTCGCCGGCCTGCCGCCGGCGCGCCGCGACCTCATCAAGCGCGACCGCTACCTCGTGCCCAACTCGCTGGTGGTGAGCCGCGGCTGCCCGCACATCTGCGACTTCTGCTACAAGGAGGCGTTCTTCCGCGGGGGCAGGTCGTTCTACGTGCAGGCGGTCGACGAGGCCCTCGCGGAGATCGACCGCCTCCCGGGCCGGCACCTCTACTTCCTGGACGACAACCTCTTCGGCAGCCCGCCGTTCGCCGGGGCGCTGTTCGACGGGCTCAAGGGCGCGGGACGCGTGTGGCAGGCGGCCGGCACGGTCGAGGCGGTGCTGCGACCGGGGCTGCTTGAGAAGGCGGTGGAGAGCGGGCTGCGCAGCCTGTTCGTGGGCTTCGAGACGCTGAGCGAGGACAATCTGGTGGGCGCCGGCAAGACGCAGAACCTGATCGGCGCCCGGAGGGATGTGGCGGCCCACGTCGGCCCGGCCGGTCTCCCGCAGTACGACGCCGCAGTCCGCCGCCTGCACGACCTCGGCGTCATGGTCAACGGCGCGTTCGTCTTCGGCATGGACCACGACGACCCCTCGGTGTTCCCGCGCACGGTGGAGTGGGCGCTGAGCCGCGGGATCGAGACGGCCACGTTCCACATCATGACGCCGTACCCCGGCACGCGGCTGGAGGCGCGGCTCGCGGCCCAGGGCCGCGTCACGAGCCGCGACTGGGACCTCTACGACACCCGGCACGCGGTGTTCACGCCGGCCGGGATGACGGCGGATGAGCTCGAGGCGGGCTACCGGGAGGCGTACCGCGAGTTCTACCGCTGGGGCAACATCCTGCGCGCGTCCTTCAGTCACGGCGACGCGCGCGAGCACGCGCGCCACTTCGCTTACACCACGGGCTGGAAGAAGCTGGAGCCGATGTGGGACCGCGTGATCCGCAGCGGTCAGGTGCACCGCTTCCTGCCGCTGCTGGAGACGATCCTCGACCGCTTCGGCAGCGGCGGCGGGGCCATGCCGGCCCGGCTGCGCCCGCCGGCCGACGCTGTCTCCTGGAAGCCGGCCGGTCCCTCGGCGCTGGACCTCGGGTCCCCAGGCTGAGAGCCGGGCTCCGACGACTCACGGCCGGATGCCCAGGCGCTCCAGCTCGCCCGACGCGCCGATCCGGCTCAGGTAGCCGTCGACCACCTTCTCAGCGTCGATCCTCTCGAACATCTGGTTGTCCAGGTGGTCCAGGCGCCCCAGCCCCGTGGCAAAGGCCAGGTACTCCACCGCGGTGTGCTCGAGGTCGAGCCCCTCGCGGAGCGCACCCTGGACGTCCAGGTCGCGGAAGATGGCCTGCGCCACGCGGACCCACTCGACGTACCTCTCATGGATAGCCTGGGCAAGTGCAGGCTGCGTCCTGGCATGTACCGTGAACGCCGTGAGGACTTCGGTCACCTGGCGCTGCTCGGCGTCCGGACGGGAGTAGATCATCAAGCGGCGGCGCAGCGCCTCAAGCCCCGTCGCATCGCCGATGGCCCTCACGTTGACCGACACGGCGTGGTCGCTGGCGAGCTCGTAGGCGAACAGCATGAGCTCGTCCTTATCGCGGAAGTACCGCTGCAGGACGCCCCGCGTCCAGTCGGACTCCTCGGCGATGTTGCGGATCGAGGTGTTCTCGAGGCCGCGGCGCGCGATGGTGCGCCACACGGCCTCGGCGAGCTCTGCCCTGCGCTCCTCCCAGTCGACCACCTTGCGCTGCTGCACGTGCTCCTCCCGTCACCGACTCGAAGGCAATCTTTAATCGACCTGCTCGCTCGTCCCGCAGGGCCCGACGGGCAGCGCCTCCAGCTGCGCCGGCTCCGCCGCAGTCTGGTCCGGCGCGTCGGCGTACCGCGACTGGTAGAAGACGGGGTACGCGTGGCGGTAGTTGTGCAGGACCGCCACGATGAGCGCGGCCACGGGCAGCGCCATGAACGCCCCCATGGGGCCGAACAGGGCGCCGCCGGCGATGGCCGCGCCGAACGCCAGACCCCCATTGAGTTCCATCGTCTTCGCGCTGATCCTCGGGCTGAGCCAGTAGTTCTCGATCTGCTGGTAGACCACGACGTAGGCGACGACGATGAGCGCCGGGACCAGGCCGGCGAGCGCGAGCGTGAGCACGACGGGGATCGCGCCTCCGATGTACGTGCCCACGCTCGGGATGAACTCAGAGACGAACCCGCCGAACACGGCCAACGGTATGGCCAGCCCCGTCGGGACACCGACCGCGACCATCACGGCCAGGAAGCCGAGGCTGTTGATGACCGTCAGCAGCAGCCGCGAGTACAGGTAGCCTCCGACCTGCTTGATCGACTGGTCCACCGTCCAGCCCAGGCGCTCCTGCTGTCCGGGCTTGAACCACGAGAGGAACGCGCGCTGCAGCCGGGGGAAGTCCGCCGTCAGGTAGAAGGTGAACAGCCCGATGGTGGCGACCTCGAAGACGAGGCCGGCGCCGGTCGACACGACCTTGCCCGCGGCCGGGAGCAGCTTGGACGCCCACTGCTTGAGGAACTCGCCCACCGTGACCGCGCCGTCCTTGTACGCCTGTTTGTCGACGATGTGGAAGCCGAGCTTCGAGGACACCCAGGTGTCCAGGCTCGTCATCCACTGGGTGCCGCTGGTCGAGATGTGACCGCCGACCTTGGCCATGGCCGGGACGATCAGCACGACCATGACGATGAGGGCGACGGCGCCGACCACGTAAATGACCCCGACCGCGGCGCCTCGCCGCCAACCCCGCCTGACGTGCAGGTGATTCACCCCCGGCGTGAGGGCGAGGGCGAAGAACAGGGAGATGGCGAGCATCATGGCGAGGCTGCGCATCTGGTTGAGTCCCCAGAGCGCCGCCAGGGTGACGAGGACGATGGCGACCGCCCGCCAGATGGTCCCGGTCGTGATGACGACTTGCCTCGTGGCCGGCGGGTCCGCCGGCGGTTCGGTCCGGGTCATGTCCGTCTCCTCCGCGCTAGTACAGGCAGCGCGACCGAGCATCAGTTTCCACTTGACACGTAGTGCATTGCCGGTGCACTATGTCCGCCATTGTCCAGGATGTCAAGTGGCACTGACAACTGTCATCACTCTACGCGGAGGCGCTCGTGCCACTCCAGGTTCCCACGCCATGAGACTGATCATCAAGGGTGCTTTCTGGCTCGCCCTCTACGCCTTCATCGTCCTCCTGCCGCTGGTCGTCGGCGCCGTCTTCATCAGCGCGGTGGACGCCGCCGGCTTCGGCATCGCACTTGCCGACGCGCTCGGGCTACCTGGGACTCGCGCTGATGGCGTTCGAACTGGCGCTGGTCACGCGGACCAACGGGGCGGCGGGGGCCTTCGGCGAGGACGCGCTGCTGCAGTTCCACCGCGAGGTCGGCATCGCCGCGCTGCTGCTCGTGCTGGCGCACCCGGCGCTGCTCATCCTCTCGCGCGCTTACCCCGTCGCGATCCTCTGGCCCGGCGGAGGGATGGCCTGGCCGGTGTGGATGGGCACCGTCGCCTTCATCGCCGTCCTGCTCGTCGTCGGCCTGTCCGTGCTGCGTAAACGGCTGCGCAGCCCGTACGAGCTGTGGCAAGCCACGCACGGTGTGCTCGCCATGGCGCTCGTCGCCACCGCCGTCGTCCACATCGTGGCGGTCGGCCGCTTCGCGGCGATGCCCGTCATGCAGGCGCTCTGGGCCGTGTACCTGGCCGTGTTCATCGGGCTGTTCCTCCGCTACCGGCTCTTCCGGCCGCTGCGGCTCTGGAGCCGGCCGTGGGAGGTCGTCGAGAACCGGCCCGAGCACGGCAACGCCCGCACGGTGGTCGTGAAGCCCAAGGGCCACAAGGGGTTCGCGGCGGAGCCCGGGCAGTTCGCCTGGATCGGCTTCGGCCGCACGCCCTTCGCCATGACCCAGCACCCGATCTGCATCTCCTCGGCCAACGACGCGGACCAGCCGGGCGACGAGGTCTCGTTCACCATCAAGGCGCTGGGCGACTGGTCGAGCAAGGTGGTCCCGAGCGTGAAGCCCGGCGCAAAAGCGTGGGTCGACGGCCCGCACGGCGTGTTCACCATCGACCGCGAAGAGGGCGCCGGATACGGCCTCATCGGCGGCGGCGTCGGCATCACGCCGCTGCGCTCGATGGTCCTGGCCCTGGAGGAGCGGGGGGACGTGCGCCCCGTCGTGCTGTTCTACGGCGTCAACAACGAGGCCGACCTGACGTACGACGAGGAGCTCGCCGAACTGGACCGGCGTATGGAGAACCTCACCGTCGTGCGAGTGCTCTCCAGGCCCGGAGACGACTGGACCGGCGAGCGCGGCTACATCAACGCGGACATCTTGAAGCGGCATCTCCCGGAGCGCCTGCTCACACGGTTCCAGTACTTCATCTGCGGCCCGAACGCCCTCATGGATGCGATGGAGAAGGCGCTGCCTCAGGTCGGCGTCCCGCGCGACCGCGTGCACACCGAACGTTTCGACATGGTCTGAGGTGATGAGATGACGCACAAGATCGTCTCCGCGGTCGTCGGCCTGGTCCTCGTCGTGCTGATCGTCGCCGCCGGCGCGTTCGCCTGGGCGGTCTCTGCCAAGGCCCCCGTCACGCCGGGTTCGCCCGCCGCCGCTCCGGCCATCCCGCATGGGGTCACCGGCGACAAGGCGGACTGCGTAAGGTGCCACGAGACCTCCAAGCTCCCTGCCTCGCACGCCGACTTCAGCGTCGGCGACTGCCGCTCGTGCCACGGCCAGGCGGGCAAGGTCGGGATCCCGCACCCGGTGGCCCGGGAGACCGCGGACTGCGGAAGGTGTCACTCGGTGCCCGCGGACACGCTGCCGGTGACGCACCGCAACTTCCCCACCTCGAGCTGCGGGGCCTGCCACGATGTAGTGCCGCCGACGCTGGTACCTCACGCCGCAGCCGGGCTGGAGGAGCGCTGCGTGACCTGCCACGGCGACCCGGCCCTGCAGCTCGGCATGCCGGCGAGCCACCTGACCTTCCGCGTGCAGCGCTGCGCGTTCTGCCACAAGGCCAAGCCGGACCAGGTCCAGCAGCCGCCCGCCGCAGGTGTGGCGGCTCTGCCTGCGCCTGAAGTAACCCACCCGGTCTCGGGCGCCTTCGCCACCTGCCTGTACTGCCACCGCGTCGGCGGCAAGCCTTCGCTGCCGGCCAACCACAATTCGTTCGGCGAGAACACGTGCCGGTTCGTTTGCCACTTCCGGAGCACCGGCAAGTGAACCCCGATCAGGAGGAGACCCCCATGCCCATCGACTCCCTGCTCGACCTCTCCGGCGAGGCGGCCATCGTCACCGGCGCCGGCGCCGGCATCGGACGCGCCGTCGCCGAACGCCTCGCCGAGGCCGGCGCGTCGGTGCTCGTCAGCGACCTCGATGCGGCCGCCGCGGAGGAGGTCGCCGCCGCCATCGGCGCGGCCGGCGGAAGAGCCGCCGCGCTCGCCTGCGACGTCACCAGGGAAGACCAGCGCGAAGCCGTCGTGAACGCCGCCGTGGACGCCTTCGGACGGGTGACGATCCTCGTCAACAACGCCGGGGGCGGCGGCCCGCAGCCGTTCGACATGCCGCTCGACAAGTTCAAGTGGGCGTTTGAGCTCAACGTCTTCGCCGGCTTCCACTTCTCGCAGCTGTGCGCGCCCCACATGGAGGCGGCCGGTCACGGCGCCATCGTCAACGTCAGCTCCATGGCCGGCGAGAACAAGGATGACCACATGACGTCCTACGCCGCGTCCAAGGCCGCCGTGAACCATCTCACGCGCAACATGGCATTCGACCTCGGCCCGAAGGGCGTGCGCGTGAACGCCATCGCCCCGGGCGCCACCCGCACCCACGCCCTCGCGACCGTGCTCACCCCGGAGATCGAGGCGCAGATGCTGAAGCACACACCCCTCGGCCGCCTCGGCGACCCGGAGGACATGGCCAACGCTGTGCTGTTCCTCGTCTCCTCGATGTCCTCCTGGGTGAGCGGCCAGGTGCTCACCGTGAGCGGCGGCGGGACGCAGGAACTGGACTGACCAATCGACCCGACAGAAGGAACATCGTGCCCGACGACAGATCACAGACTGGAGGCCTCAGCCGCCTCCTGCCGACGACGCGCCTCGAGGCGTTCTCGGACGGCGTGTTCGCCATCGCGATCACGCTGCTGGTCCTCGAGCTGCACGTGCCCACCGACGCGAACGAGCTGTTGCGCGAGCTCGGGGCCGAGTGGGCCAGCTACCTGGGCTACCTCGTGAGCTTCTCGTTCATCGGGGGCGTCTGGATGGCGCACAGCAACTTGACGCGGTTCACCAAAGCGGCGGACCAGGTGATGATGGGCCTCAACCTGGTCCTCCTGCTCTTCGTCTCGTTCCTTCCGTTCACGACGAGTCTGCTGGCCAACCACCTCGACGACAGCGCCGCCCACATCGCCGTCGTGATCTTCGGCATCAACCTCACGCTGGCGTCGCTGCTGGTGAACGTGATGTTCGGCTACGCGAGCCGCACTCCGGGCGTCGCGGCGGACGACGCGGCCGACGCCGAGCTCAAGGCCTTCGACCGGCAGCGGCGCGTCGCGGTGATCATCCAGGCCGTGGCGACGCTGCTCGGGCTCATCCTGCCGCTCGTCGCCGTCGTCGTGTACCTGGTGATCTCGCTTCTGGTGCTGGTCGACCCGATCTGGCGCGCCGAGCGCGCCCGGCGTGCGACGAGGAGGGCGGCGTGATGACCCTGGCCCAGACCACCGCGCAGACGCTCACAGCCGTCACGCCGCAGAGCATCGCGGGCTGGGCCTTCGAGATCCTGATCCTGCTCGCGCTGGCGGGCGTCGTGATCGCGCTCGCCACCGACGACCGCGACCCGAGCACCGTGCTCGCGTGGCTGTTCGTGATCATGCTGCTGCCGGTGATCGGCATCATCGCCTACTTCTTCATCGGCCGGAACTACCGGCGCGCCTCCAGGAAGCGCACGCAGACCCTTGCAGAGATGAACCGGCTCGCCGAGCGGTCTCTCGGTCCGACGCTGGCCGCGAACGCGGACTTCTCGGACGCCGCGATCCGCAAGATGGAGGGCACGCCCGGTGGCCGGGTCGAGTCCACCGGCCGCCACGAGGACGGCATCGTGCCCCTGCCGGCCGACACCGTGGACGTCTACACGGCGGGCTCGCAGAAGTTCCCAGCGCTGCTCGCCGAGATGGCGACGGCCGAGAAGTACATCCACCTCATGTACCTGATCTGGGAGCAGGACGAGCTCACGGCCAAGGTCACCAAGGTCCTCCTCGATCGCCTCCGGGCCGGCGTGCAGGTCCACATCCTCTACGACTGGCTCAGCTGCATCAGCTACAAGAAGGACGAGCTCAAGGAGCTCGCCCGGGCCGGCGCGGTGGTCGCGCCCTGCTTCAAGCACCTCTCGCACATCAACTACCGCAACCACATGAAGATGGTGATCATCGACGGCAAGTCCGTGTACTCGGGCGGCATGAACATGGGCCAGGAGTACATCGACGGCGGGCCGCGGTTCGACGTGTGGCGCGACACCTCATTCCGGCTGACAGGCCCCGTCGTGGCGCCCTACCTCATGTTGTTCGCCTCCACCTGGCTGCTGAACGGGCGCAAGGAAGACCTGGTGACCGGCTACGTGGCGGAGCCCGCGTCGCACGCGCCGGGCGAGGGCACTCCGGTGCAGGTGCTGCACTCGAGCGTGTCCACGGAGTTCAAGACCATCCGCGACGTGTTCATCATTGCGCTCACGAACGCTCGCGAGCGCATCTGGATCCAGTCGCCGTACTTCGTCCCCGACGAGCCGCTGATCACGGCGATGTGCGCCGCGGCCCAGGCCGGCGTGGACGTACGCTTCATGATGACCGGTGTGCCGGACAAGAAGATCCCCTTCTACGCGGCGCACGCCTACTACCCGCAACTGCTCCGTGCCGGCGTGAAGGTCTACCTGTACACCGCGGGGTTCCTGCACGCCAAGACCGTCACCCTGGACGACCAGTTCTCGCTGATCGGCACCTGCAACTGGGACATCCGGAGCTTCATTCTGCACGACGAGGTGGTAGCGGTCTTCTACGACGAGAGCACCGCGCGGCACTACGCGGAGCAGTACGAGCGCGACATCGAGGATTGTCGCGAGGTGACGCTCGAGTGGATGCAGTCGCTCAGCGGCCCGGCGAAGTTCCGCAACTCCGTGTACCGGCTGTTCTCACGGCTGCTGTGAAGGGAGGGCTCGGTGACGACGACAGTTCAGGGCACGGAGGGCGCGGCGGCGCAGCAACAGGTCGTGAGCGCCGCCCCCAAGCGCTCGTTCTTCGTGCGCAGCATCTACGTGGGCCGTGACCTCGAGCTCTTCCTGGTCACGGCCATCGCGACCATCCTCATCGTGCGCGCCGCCCTCGCGGCCACGGGGTGGCCGCAGCTGGGCGGCGGCAAGATCCACTTCGCGCATCTCTTGTGGGGCGGCCTCGGGATGCTCATCGCCCTGATCCTGTTCATGAGCATGGAGGGACGCCTCTGGAAGGTGCTGGCCACGTTCGCCGCAGGCATCGGCTTCGGCCTCTTCATCGACGAGCTCGGCAAGTTCATCACCTCCGACAACGACTACTTCTTCCAGCCCACCATCGCCATCATCTACGTGATCTTCGTGGTGCTGCTCCTCCTCGCCCGTGCGATCTCGCGCGACGTCGCCGTGTCGCCACAGTCCGCGCTCGTGAACGCCTTCGAGCTCACCAAGGAGGCGGTCATCCGCGACATGGATGAGACCGAGCGCGGGGAGGCCCTGGCGATGCTGGAGCTTTGCGACCAGACGGATCCTGTCGTGCGGCAGCTGACCGCCATGGTGCGCGGCATGGCTGAGGTGCCCAAGAGCGCCCCCGGGCCGTATCTCCGGCTCAGAGCTCATCTTGACCGCTTCGTCCGCAGAGCTCAGCGAGAACCGCTGGTTCCGGGTCCTCGTCGTCGGCTGGTATGTGGCCCTGGCGCTCGTCGCCGTCGCGTACCCGTTCCTGGCCGGAACGAGCTTCTCCACGCTCGACTTCGCAGAGAGGGGCCAGCTCCTGTCCGCGTTCGCGACCGGGGTCCTCGTCGTCATCGGCATCGTGCGCTGGCGGCGCTCGAGGCTCGCCGCCTACCGCTGGTTCGAGCGCGCCATGCTGGTGACGCTCTTCATCTACGAGTTCTTCGCGTTCTACCAGGATCAGCTGACGGCCGTGTTCGGCCTCGCCATCGTGCTGATCACCTACGCGACCATCCGTCTTCTCGTCCACGAAGAGCAGGAGCTCCAGACGCAACTGGTGCTGGATCCCGCGACTGAGTCGGCGTGAGGCAGAGAGGAGCGACCATGGACGTCATGGCATCGATCGAGAAGGGCAGGGAGGCGCGTGGCAGTCGTCAGCCGCCACGACCTCGGCGCCTACGAGCCGCCGGCGGACCGCCGTGACCCGGTGGAGATCCTCGTGGAGCAGGGCGCGGACAGACAGCAAGACCTGCTCCCCATCCGCTACGGCCGCATGGCGGCGTCGCCGTTCGCCTTCTTGCGCGGCGCCGCCGCCGTGATGGCCGCCGACCTCGCTCCCTCGCCCGTCACCGGACTGCGCGTGCAGGCCATCGGCGACGCGCACGTCTCCAACTTCGGCGTCTTCGCGACGCCGGAGCGGCGTCTCGTCTTCGACGTCAACGACTTCGACGAGACGCTGCCGGCGCCGTGGGAGTGGGACGTCAAGCGGCTGGTCGCCAGCGTGGCCGTCGCCGCCCAGGAGAACGGCGCCGGCCGGAAAGCGGCGGCCTCTGCCGCGGAGAGCGCCGCCACCGCTTACCGCGTGGCGATGCGCGAGTTCTGCCCGGAAGACCACCCTGGAGACCTGGTACGCGCACCTCGACGTGGCCGACCTCGTGCAGCAGGAGGCCTCCCAGCAAGCGCCGCGACCGCGACGGGAAGGCGCTTGACGAAGATCCGCCTGCGCACGAGCGCCCAGGTCGTCGGCAAGCTCACCGAGCGGGAGGACGGCAAGCTGCGCTTCAAGAGCCTCCCGCCGCTGCTCTCGCCACTACGGGACCTGTCGATGACGGGCGACCAGGCGGCATCAGGCGCGTGAGCTCATCCTGCGTGGCTTCGCCGGCTACCGCACGAGCCTCGCGCCGGAGCGCCGGCAGCTCCTCGACCGGTTCCACCTCGTCGACGTGGCGCGCAAGGTCGTCGGCGTCGGCAGCGTCGGCACCCGCTGCCTCGTCGGCCTGTTCATCGGCCACAGTGACGACGACGTGCTCGTCCTGCAGTTCAAGGAGGCCACGACGTTCGGTCCTCGAGCCCTACGCCGGCCGTAGCCAGTACCGGCAGAGCGGCGCGCGCGTCGTCAACGGCCAGCGCCTGGTGCAGGTGGCCAGTGACGTCTTCCTCGGCTACAACGCCCTCGAGGAGGGCCGGCACTACTACTGGCGCCAGTTCCGTGACATGAAGGCCTCCGCGGAGATCGCGACGCTCGGGCAGAAGCAGTTCGACGCCTACGTGCGCGCGTGCGCCTGGTGCCTCGCGCACGCACACGCGCGCTCCGGCGACCCCATCGCCATCGCCGCCTATCTCGGCGCCAGCGCCGAGCTTTGACGCGGCGATGGGCTCCTTCGCGGCCGCTTACGCGGACCAGACGAAGGCGGACTGGAAGGCCCTGAAGCATGCGATCAGTGCGGGGGACGTCAGCGGCCCTGGCCGACATCTGACCTGCGAGCGACAAGGAGCCTCTTCAATGAGCACGTGGTGGTACGGTCTGATCCTGCTCCTGGTCGACTGTCGCGTTCGCCGTCTTCTGCGGACTCTGGGCGCAGGGCAAGGGCTACAGCGTCTTCTGGTTCACGGTTCTCGGCTTCTTCTTCAACATCCTCACCGCCATCGTGATCGGGGTCCTCCCGAACAAGTACCAGAAGGGGACCTGGTGAACGCGACGCGGGAAGGTTGACGCCGCACGCCGTGGAGGCAACTGGCGGCCCGACGGGTAGAGTGAGACTGCGAACAACTTCGTGCACCCGTCAGGAGGGAGCGATTCATGGGACTCATGGACGACGCCAAGAAGATGGCCGACGACGCGACCGTCAAGGCCAAGCAGCTGGCCGCGGACGCCAAGGAGAAGTCCGGCCCGGCGCTCGACCAGGCCAAGGCCAAGGCGAACGAGTGGGGCGAGAAGGCCAAGCCGGCCGGCGACCGGGCCAAGGCCGAGGCCGCCGACATCATCGAGAAGGCCAAGGCCCAGGCGGCCGAGCTGCTCGAGAAGGCGAAGACGCAGGGACCCGAGTACTTCGAGAAGGCGAAGGCCCAAGCCGCCGAGCTGCTGGACAAGGCGCAGAAGCAGGCCAACGAGCTGCTCGCCAAGGCGAGGGGCAAGGATACTGAGCCGCCTGCAGAGTGAGTGACGCGCTCGCGACCGGCCCGGACGGCCGGCCGCGCTGCTTCTGGGCGGTGGGCGGCGCGCCGGAGTACGTCGCGTACCACGACGAGGAGTGGGGGCGCCCGGTGCTCACCGACGACGGCCTGTTCGAACGCCTCACGCTGGAGGCGTTCCAGTCAGGCCTGTCCTGGCTGACGATCCTGCGCAAGCGGCCGGCGTTCCGGGCCGCGTTCGCGGACTTCAGCGTCGCCACCGTCGCGGCGTTCGGCGACGCCGACCGCGACCGTCTCCTGGCCGACGCCGGCATCGTGCGCAACCGGCTCAAGGTGGAGGCGACGCTCGCCAACGCCCGCGCCGCCCTGCCCGTGATCGAAGAGCACGGCGGTCTGGCGGCGTTCTTCTGGCGGTTCCGCCCGGCAGCGCACGCCTCGCCGCGCGAGCGCGAGGACTGGGCCGGCCAGAGCCCGGAATCCAGGGCGATGGCCAAGGCGCTCAAGAAGCTCGGCTTCCGCTTCGTGGGCCCCACGACCGCCTACTCGCTGATGCAGGCGGCCGGTATCGTCAACGACCACGCCGTGGGCTGCTGCGTGCACGACGAGGTCGCAGCCGAGCAACTGGAGGCGGCGGCGCGGCTCGCCTGACGGCCGGACGGTCTGGGACCGTCTTTCGCTCAGCTACCGCGCTGGGTCCTCTCGCCCTCGACGTCGTCGGGTGCGGTGCTGTCGCCGGGCTTTGCCTGCGGTGTCCCGTCCGCAGCCCCTTGCACCCACACCGTCTGCTGCGGGAACGGGATGACGATGCCGGCCTCGTCGAAGGCCGTCTTGAGCGCCCCGCGCAGTGCACGGCCGGCAGCCCACTGCTCGCCCGGCCGCGTCTTGACGGCCAGCCTGATGACGATGGCGCTGGCCGCGAACTGCTCGACGCCCCAGAGCTCGGGCTGCTCGATGATCGTCGCTCCCGGACGCTGCCGCCTCCACTCCTCGTCCGCGACCTGCTGGATGACCTGTGACGCCTTCTCGATGTCGGTGTCGTACGCCACCTCGACGTCGAGGACGATCCGCGACCAGAGCTGCGACTTGTTGCCGACCCGCAGGATCTCTCCGTTGGGCACGTACCACACGGTGCCCTCCACGTCCCGCAGGATGGTGATCCGGAGCGTCACGCGCTCGACGACCCCGACGGCGTCGCCCACGTCGATGATGTCGCCCACGCCGAACTGGTCCTCCATGAGCATGAACATCCCGCTGAGGAAGTCCTTCACGAGACTCTGGGCGCCGAAGCCCAGCGCCACGCCGACGATGCCCGCGCCGGCGATGAGCGGCGCGATGTTCACGCCCAGCTCCGACAGCACCATGAGCACCGTGAGCGTGGCGATGACGATCGTCGTGGCGTACCGCAGGAGCGAGTCGAGCGTCTCGGCGCGCTGTTCGGCGCGCTTCAACTCGATGGCCTGCGCGTGCACGCGCGCCGCCTGCTCCGGGTCGCACTCGGCGACGTCCGGGAGGGTCTCGAGCCGTTCCGTCCGGAGCGCCCTCACCCTGGTGACGCCGCGGACCAGGCGGTGGATCAGCACCCGCAGGATCCAGTTGAGCGCCACGGCGACGCCGATGATGATCGCGGAAGTGATGAGCGCCTGGGTGTGCGACTGGAACCAGCCGGAGGCAGCCTCGACCTGGTCGGCCGCGTCGTTGGCCGCCGCGAGCAGCGCTGCGAGGAGCATCGGCATGCGTTGGAGTCTAGCAGAGGCCCGGCGGCGGGCGCCCGACATGAGCGCCGACCATTCCTCGCGCCCGGCCTTTCTTGTAGGCTTGGGCACAAGAGGCAAACGCGGCGCGCCGGAGGTCGCGCCGCGAGGGCAGCCCCCGTCCGAAGGAGCGCGAAGTGAAGGTCAAGCGAGCACTTATCTCCGTCTTCAACAAGAGTGGCGTCGAGTCGTTCGCCAAGAGCCTCACCGACATGGGGGTCACCGTCATCTCCACCGGCGGCACGGCGCGGCTCCTCAAGGATTCGGGCATCCCCGTCACCCTGGTCGAAGAGGTCACCGGGTTCCCCGAGATGCTCGACGGTCGCGTCAAGACCATGCACCCGAGGCTCATGGCCGGCGTGCTGGCCCGCCGCGACGTGCCCGAGCACATGCAGACCATCGCCGAGCACGGCATCGAGCCCATCGACATGGTCGTCTGCAGCCTCTACCCCTTCGAAGAGGTAGCAGGGCGGCGCGGCGTCGAGGACCAGGTGGTCATCGAGAACATCGACATCGGCGGGCCGAGCATGATCCGCGCCGCCGCCAAGAACCACGCCGGCGTCGCGGTCGTGACCAGTCACGAGGACTACGACGAGGTCCTGGAGGAGCTCAAGGACACCGGCGAGCTCACCTACGAGACGCTGCGCGAGCTCGCCACCAGGGCGTTCCACCGCACGGCGCACTACGACTTCGTCATCGCCAACTGGTTCAGCGAGGCCGAGGGCGACTTCCCGGACTACGTGATGCGCGACTACGAGAAGGTGCTCGACCTCAAGTACGGCGAGAACCCCCACCAGCGCGCCGCGTACTACGCCGAGGTCGGGCTGCGGCAGCACCTGCTCTCGCAGGTCGCGCAACTGCACGGCAAGCAGCTCGGCTTCAACAACCTCTACGACCTCAACGCGGCGCGCGGCATCTGCGACGAGTTCACGCTGCCGTGCGTCACGATCATCAAGCACAACAACCCGTGCGGCTGCGCCCTGGCCGAGAACCTCGCCGCGGCCTACGACAAGGCGTTCGCGTGCGACCCCGACAGCGCGTTCGGCAGTGTCATCGCCGTCAACCGCACCGTGGACGTCCCGCTGGCCGAGCGCCTCTCCGAGCTGTTCGTCGAGGTGCTGTTCGCCCCCGGCTACGAGCCCGAGGCTCTCGAGATCCTGCGGCGCAAGGCCGACATCCGCATCCTCAGCAACGAAGAGCGGCGCCAGGCCAACCCCGGCGAGTTCGACTACAAGCGCGTCATCGGCGGCATCCTCATCCAGGACAAGGACGGCGACATCGAGGAGCGCGACGAGATGACGGTGGCCACCACACGCCACCCGAGCGAGCAGGAGTGGGGCGACCTCATCTTCGCCTTCCGGGTCGCCAAGCACGTCAAGAGCAACGCCATCGTGCTGGCCAGGAACCTCGCCACGGTGGGCGTCGGCGCCGGCCAGATGAGCCGCGTGGACAGCACGCGCATCGCCATCGACAAGGCGCGCGTCGACCTGCAGGGCGCCGTGGTCGGCTCGGACGCGTTCTTCCCGTTCCCGGACGCCGTGGACCTGGCCATCGACCACGGGATCACGGCGTTCATGCAGCCCGGCGGCTCCAAGGGTGACGAGGCCGCCGTGGAGGCGTGCGACAAGCGGGACGCCGCCATGGTGTTCACGGGGCGGCGCCACTTCCTGCACTGACGCGCCGGCGCCCGCGAGGGCGCCTCACGGATGAAGGACCTGACACAGATCGACCGGCCGCCGGAGCTGAGCGACGGCCGGCTCAGGCTGCGGGCCCTGCGGCCCGAGGACAAGCCGGCCGTCGTCCGCGGCCTCAACGACCCCGAGTGCGGCCGCTTCCTCTGGCAACCGCCCTACCCGTACTCGGAGGCCGACTTCGACGCGTTCCTCGACCTGCAGAAGGCGGCTTGGCCCGAGCGGCGCGAGGCCTTCTGGACGATCACCGACGCCCGTGACGGGGCAGTCCTCGGCGCCATCTCGATGGGCGTCGAGGAACAGCGCCAGGCTGGTGAGATCGGCTACTGGTGCGGACCTTGGGCACGCGGCCGGGGCGTCATGACCGCGGCCGTGCGGCTCGTCCGCGACTGGGCGTTCGACGACCTCGGGCTCGAGCGCCTCGTGATCACGGCGGAGGTGGACAACATCGGCTCGCAACGGGTGGCCCTCGCGGCCGGCTTCACGCGCGAGGGCGTCATGCGCGGCTACCTCACGGCCCGTGGGCGGCGCACCGACGACGTGCTCTTCGGCATGCTCACGGACGACCCTCGGCCGGGAGAGGCGAGCGGCCGTCCCGGCCACCTCGGCTGGCCGCGGCTCACCGACGGCCGGCTGCTCGTCCGGCCGTTCGAGCCCGAGGACGCTCCGGCCCTCCAGGCCGCCTGCGACGACCCGGACATCGCGCGCTGGATCCACCTGCTGCCAACGCCGTACTCGCTCGACGACGCACGCACGTTCATCAGCGACGCTCGCCGCCGCCTGGTCGCGGGCGAGAGCGCGCGTTTGGCGATCGAGGACGCGGACACCGGCGAGCTTCTCGGCAGCATCGGCATCAGCCACTTCGCCGACCGGCAGGCGGCCGAGGTCGGCTACTGGGTCAAGCGCGAGGCGCGCCGCCGAGGCGTAGCCTTGGCGGCGGCGCGCCTCGTGATCGACTGGGCTTTCGCCGAAGTCGGCATTGAGCGGCTCGAGCTGCTCACGTACCCCGGCAATGAGGCCTCACAGGCGCTCGCCTTGAGGCTCGGCTTCACGCGCGAGTGCCTGCTGCGCGGGTTCCTCGAGCCGGAGCCGGGCAAGAGCCGGAAGGGGCGGGTAGTGCCGTCCGCGGCCGGCAGCCTCCCGCCCCGCGACGACCAGGTGCAGTTCGTGCGCCTGCGCTCGGACGCCGCGCCCTACGGGCGCTCGGCTCAGGACAACGGCGGGAGCTGAGCGCCGCCCTCCCCAGCAGCCAAGGGCGGACAAGAAGAGAGCCGCCGGACCTCTCGGCGCCGGCGGCTCTTTCGGGCCTCTCACCCGATTGCTTCTCTCCCGATGCGGCGAACCGTCTCGACGAGAAGTCTCTCAGGGCTCTCACCTGACCCCTTCTCTTCGATTCGGCGAGCCGCTTCGATAAGAAGTATCTCGGGCCTCTCACCCGACCGCTCCTCCTCGATCCGGCGAACCGTTTCGCTGAGAAGTGGGTGCATCTTACCCGGCTGGCGCTCGGCCGCAATACTCAAGCAGGCTCAACCTTTGTCATCCTTCATCAAAGGGTGATGGTTGCACGGCTACGACACTCGTAAGGCCGGCAGAAACACTCGTCCTCTACTCGAGCTTGAGTGTTCTCCAGCCTGGGACTCCGGGGTCGTGCCGGAACGAGCGTGGCTGAGCCCGGTGGTACAATCGCTCCCCGCGGGCCGCTAGCTCAGTTGGTAGAGCAGGGGACTTTTAATCCCAAGGTCGTTGGTTCGATCCCAACGCGGCCCACCAGGGGTCTCCTGCGCGCGTGCCGGAGTGGCGAGGGTCGTCGGCCCCTGGCGACCTGCTCCGTAGTGCCCTCCCTCTCACGATCACCTCGCCGCGAACGGCGCCGAGGTGAGAGTGCGCCGCTCCTGGGAACCGTTCGAACGGCGACGGGAGGGACGATGAGCGTGGCAGGAGGGCGCATCCGCAGCGGTGAGCTTCCACTGGCCGTGGCCGGGGACCCGTGGCTGTACAAGGTCGCGCGCCTCATCCTCGTCCCCGTGGTGCGCCTGTACGGTCGCGTCGAGATCGACGGGGCCGACCTCCTTCCCGCGTCGGGCCCCGCCCTGATCGTCGCCGACCACCCCAGCGACCTCGACCCGCTCATCCTGGGGGTCGCGCTCCCTCGCACGCTGCACTTCATGGCGAGCCCCGGTCACTTCGACCGAGGGTTCGTCGGCTGGTGCGTGCGCCGGCTGGCCGCCGTCTCCGTGGATCGGGAGGGTGAGCTTGCCGGCGTGCTCGAACCCGCTCTCGGCCTGCTCCGCCTCGGTCACGTGGTCGCCGTGTTCCCAGACCGGGACCTGCGCGAGGCCCGCACGCTCCCCTTCGAGGCCGGAGTCGCGTTCCTCGCCCAGACCGCCGGAGTCCCGGTGCTGCCCGTGGCTCTCCACGCCACCGACGAACTCCTGCGCGGCCGCTGGCGGCGCGGACTTCCGTGGAGCTGGCGCGATCGTCCGCTGGTCCGCATGGCCGTGGGCAGACCTCTCTTTCTCGGGCCAGGCGATCGACGCGCCGCCGCATCGCGCATCGGGGAGGCGATCGCCGGACTTCACGTCGATCGAACCGGCGGACGGGGTGCTGCAGCGCCCGCGACGCCGATGCCCTCTGGCGTGACGCGGTCGAGCGGCGGGCGGTGCGGGCGGCTACCAGATGCGCGCGCTCTCCTCCTCGTCGCGCGCCATGGGCGACGACCCGTCGATGCCGAACGCGGCCGCGAAGGCCGGCAGGTTCGAGACCGGGGTGTTCACGCGGGCGCGGGCGGGCGAGTGCGGGTCCGTCTTGACGATCAGGTGCAGGTACTCGTCCGTGTAGCTCGTGCGCCACACGGTCGCCCACGAGAGGAAGAACCGCTGCTCGGGGGTGAAGCCGTCGATGGTCTCGGCCGGGCGCCCGGCCAGCGCCTCGCGCAGCGCGTCGTGGGCGATCTTCAGGCCGCCGAGGTCGGCGATGTTCTCGCCCAGCGTGAGGTGGCCGTTCACGCGCAGGCCGTCGAGGACCTCGTAGGCGTCGAACTGGTCGACCAGCGCCTGCGCCCGCCGCATGAACTCGGCGCGGTCCGCCTCGGTCCACCAGTCGCGCAGCCGGCCGTGTGCGTCGAAGTGGCTGCCCTGGTCGTCGAACCCGTGCGTGATCTCGTGCCCGATGACGGCGCCGATGGCGCCGTAGTTCACGGCGTCGTCGGCGTCGGCGTAGAAGAACGGCGGCTGCAGGATGCCGGCCGGGAAGACGATCTCGTTGAGCAGCGGGTGGTAGTAGGCGTTCACCACGTGGGCCGGCATCGCCCACTCGCCCTTGTCGACGGGCCGGCCCAGCCGGCCCATCTGCCGCGCGAACTCGAACGCCTCACAGCGCATCCGGTTCTCCACGTAGGATGCGCGCTCGATGACGAGGCCGGCGTAGTCGCGCCACTCGTCCGGGAAGCCGATCTTGTAGTTGAAGCCCTCGAGCTTGCGCAGGGCCTCCTCGCGCGTGGGGTCCGTCATCCACTCGGCGCTGCGGATCGCGCGGCCCATCGCCGAGAGCAGGTGGTCGACCATCTCCTCGCAGCGCCTCTTCGCCTGCGCCGAGAACGCCGTGTCGACGTAGAGCTGCGCCACCAGCTCGCCGATGTCCTGCGAGGCGGCGTTGAGCACGCGCTTCCAGCGCGGCTGCATCTCCTTCTGGCCGCCGAGCGTCCGGCCGTAGAAGTCGAACGCCTCGAGCTCGAACGCCGGTGAGAGAGCGGACGCGAACGTCCGGATCACGTGCCAGCGGAGGTAGTCCCTCAGCGTCTCGACCGGAGTCTCGGCGAGGATCGCGTCCAGCGCCTCGAAGAAGCCGGGGTTGTCCACGCTGACGGTCGCCGAGGTGACGCCGAGGTCGGCGACGTACCCGCTCAGGCCGAAGGCCGGCATGAGCTCGTCCAGCGCGGCGACGTCGAAGCGGTTCATGGTGAGCTGCACGTCGCGCAGCTGCTCGGCGGTGTAGGACGCCTCGGCGAGCCGGGTCTCGAAGGCGAGGATGCGTGCGGCGGCCTCCTGCGCCCGGTCTTCGGCGTCACCGAGGTTGCCGAGTTGCCGCGCGACGTGGGTGACGTACTGCGCGCGCAGCGCGACCGACTGCTCGTCGTCGCGCGTGTAGTAGTCGCGCTCGGGCAGTCCCAGCCCGCCCTGGCCGACGTAGACGAGGTAGGCGTCCGAGTCCTCGAAGTCGGGGGCGACGCCGAGCGAGTGGAGCGGGGCCGGCCCGCTGCGCTGCAGGTCGCGCACGATCTCGCGGACGTCGGCGACGGACGCGGCGGCGGCGATGCGCTCGAGGTAGGGCTCCAGAGGCGCCGCCCCGGCGGCGGCGATCGCTGCTTCGTCCATCGCCGCCGCGAAGTAGTCGCCTACCATCTGGCCGGCGGACCCGGGGGGGTCCTTCCGCGCCGCGGCCTCCTCGAGCAGCCGGTGCAGGACGTCCTGGTTGCGCGCGTGGACGATCTGCGGCGCGCCCCAGGCCCCGTACTCGGAGGGGACGGGGTTGGCGTCGAGCCAGCCCCCGTTGACGTGACGGTAGAAGTCGTCGGACACCGCGCTGCTCTCGTCGAAGAGCGCGGTGTCGATCGCGCGCTGGGGTTCGCTCATGGGGGTCTCCCGGCTGAATGGTCATTGACTCGCAGTCTGCACGGTACCCGCTCGGAGCCGCAGGCCTTCACGCGAGCGCGACTCCTGGTCCCGAGAACGTCGACGGCCGGGATGCCCGCGGCGCGCCCAAGGGGTAGGTTGAGCTGGAGTCGAATTGCAGTCCCTGACCCGTCAACCCCGTGCGCAGTCCCTGGTCCGCCGGCTGCGCGTCTTCCCGCGCCGCTTCTGGCTGCTCGTCGGCGGCACCCTCCTCTACCTGATCGCGATCAGCTTCGCCTTCCCCTACACGCCGCTGCTGCTGCAGCGCCGGCTCGGGGTCTCGACGGCCGTGATCGGGTTGATCATGGGCGGCAGCGCGCTGGTGGGCCTGCCGCTCCAGCCCTTCGCCGGCAGCATCAGCGACCGGTACGGCCGGCGCGCCGTGATGCTGGGCTGCGCCCTGTGTGAGGCCGTGGCCTACGGGGGCCTCGCGTTCGCCCACGGGTTCTGGCCCATCATGATCCTCATGGTCGTGGACCGGGGCGTCGGCTGGCCGCTCTACCTCACCGCGAGCAACGCGATGACCGCCGACCTTCTGCGGCCGCACCTGCGCGCGGAGGGCTACGGCCTCGTGAGGCTGATGATCGGAGCCGGATACGTGGTCGGACCCACGCTCGCCGCCGTGGTGCTGGCCCTGGGCGCGCCGCTCGCGGCGCTGTTCGTGATCGCCGGCGCCGGCTGCCTGCTCTACTTCCTCTTCGTCGTGCTGGTGCTCAAGGAGACGCACCCGCACCGGACCAGGCCGCGCCCGGCGACGGAGTTCAGCCGAAGGCCCGATGCCGTTCGGAGTGTTCAGCGTGTTCACGCGGTCCGGTCGCCTGCACGCGCGGGAGCGGCGCCGGGCGCGCTCCGGACACGGCTGGAGCCGTGTCCTCGCCGACCGGCGCTTCCTGCTCTTCTGCCTCATCTCCCTGCTGCCGCTGTTCATCTTCGGGCAGACCTACACCATGTTCCCGGTGCTGCTGACCGGCTACCGCCACCTGCCGGAGGCGTCGTGGGGGGTGCTCGTGTCGCTCATCGGCCTCGGCATGGTCGTCACGCAGTACCCCGCCGTGCACGCGGTGCGGCGCCTCGACGCCCTGTCCGCGGTCGGCATCGCCAGTCTGTTGTACGGGCTGGGGATGGGGCTCGCCGGCTTCGTCCCGCTCGGCTGGCCCCTGATGCTCACCGTCGTCGTGCTCTCGCTGGCGATGGCCCTGTTCTCGCCGCTCACGGCGACCGCCGTCTCGCACATGGCGGAGCCCGCGCTGCGCGGCCGCTACATGGGCGCCTGGACGCTGGTCTGGACGGGCGGCGGCAGCGCGCTCGCGCCGCTGCTCGGCGGCCTGATGCTGGCGGCGCTGGGGCCGCAGGCGACCTGCGCCGCCCTCCTGCTCTTCGGCGTCGGCGGCGCCGTGTTCTACGCGCTGCTCCGCGCCAAGGGGCCGGCGCCGGTGGCCGCCGAGGCCGAAGCGGGCGAGGAGCCGGCGGCGTGCGACCTCCGGCCGCAGGCGTGCGGGGAGACGGCGCCGGCGCGCTGAGGCCCGGAGAACGCCGGCGCGAGCCGCAGGCACAGCCCGCTCGACCGGGAGTGGCCGCAACGTCCGCCGGTACTCGCGGCACGGGGCGGGGAAAGCCCACAGAGTGCCCACGTTCTCCCCCTACAGCCCTCGTCAGCTGCGCGCCGCGCTCGCCGCGATCGGTGACGCGACCTACAGCGTGGTGGCGCCGCTGCAGGTCACGGCGTGGCGGACTGACGAGCCGGTGGCCTACGCGGAGCGCGAGACCGGCGAGAGGCTGGAGCTGGCCCCCGGGGACCCCTGGGGCCGGCCGTTCGACGCGGCCTGGTTCCGGTTCACGGCCGGCATCCCCCCAGGCGTGGATGCCACGGCGCTCGTGGCCGTCATCGACACCGGCGGCGAACTGCTGGTGGTGGACGGCAGAGGCGAGCCGGTCAGGGGGCTCACCACTGCCCACCTGGTCTACGAAGCGTCGGAGGAGAGGGCCGGCAAGTCGGTGCTGCCGCTCGCCGGCCTCCTCCCCATCGGGGCCGGCGCGGCGTCGCACCCGGCGACCGGACTCGAGGTCTGGGCGGACGCCGGGTGCAACGAGCTCTTCCAGGACCCGGCGCAGCGCTGCACCATGCGCCGGGCCGACCTCGCCGTCGTCCACCCCGAGGTGCTCGGGCTCTACTACGACTACGAAGTCCTCTGGGAACTGCTGCAGGTGCTGCCCGCCGACCGGCCGCGCTACCACGAGGTCCTCGCGGCGCTCACGCGCGCCGGTCGCCTGCTCTACAAGGGGCTGCCGGAGGTGGCCGCCGAGGCGCGCGAGGTGCTGCGCCCCGCGCTCGCGCGCCGCGGCGGCGACCCCGTGCTGCGCTTCGCCGCCGTCGGCCACGCCCACCTCGACCTCGCCTGGCTGTGGCCGCTCCGCGAGGGCATGCGCAAGAGCACGCGCACCTTCGCGACGGCGCTGGCCAACCTCGACCTCTACGAGGACTACGTGTTCGCGGCGAGCCAGCCGCAGCAGTACCAGTGGATCAAGGACGACGACCCCGACCTCTACGAGCGGATCCGCTCCGCCGTCCGCGCCGGGCGCATCGAGCCGCTCGGAGCGCTGTGGGTGGAGGCCGACACCAACGTCTCCGGGGGCGAGGCCCTGGTCCGCCAGGTGCTCTACGGCAAGCGCTTCGTGCGCGAGGAGTTCGGCATCGACGCGAAGACGGCCTGGCTGCCGGACAGCTTCGGGTTCAGCGGCGCGCTGCCGCAGATCCTCGCCCAGGCCGGGGTGCGCTACTTCACCACGCAGAAGCTCTCGTGGAGCCTGGTGAACAGGTTCCCGCACCACTCCTTCGTGTGGCGCGGCATCGACGGCTCGAGCGTGCTGACCCACATGCTGCCCGAGGACGAGTACAACAGCGGCGCGTCGCCGCGGTCCGTGCGCAAGGCGGAGACCAACTATCGCGACAAGGACGTCTCGCACCACGCCCTGCTGGCCTACGGGCTGGGCGACGGCGGCGGAGGGCCGGGCGAGCAGCACCTGGAGAGACTCGCCCGGGTCCGCGACCTGCAGGGGCTGAGCCCCGTGCGGCAGCAGCCCGCCGCCGCCTTCTACGACGAGTGGCGGCGGGAGGCCGGCGCCTTCGCCGAGTGGGTCGGCGAGCTGTACCTGGAGCGCCACCAGGGCACGCTGACCACGCAGGCGGGCGTCAAGCGCTTCAACCGGCTGCTCGAGCTGGGCCTGCGGGAGCTCGAGTGGGTGGCCACGCTCGCCGGCGTCGTGGCCGGCGCGCCCTACCCACGGGACTGGCTGGGGCGCGCCTGGCGCGAAGTGCTGCTGTACCAGTTCCACGACATCCTGCCGGGGTCATCGATCCGTCGTGTCTATGACGAGGCGCTGCCGCGCTACGCGGCGCTGTACGCCGAGCTGCGCGAACTGCTCACGGAGTACGACGGGCGGCTGGCGGCGGCCGTGGATACGGCAGGGCGCCGGGCGCCGTACCTCGTCCTCAACTCGCTCCCCTGGCCGCGCAACGACTGGGTCCGCCTCGGCGAGGCCTGGCACGAGGTCCACGTGCCCGCGATGGGCTACCGGGTCGTCGACGCCGCCGCGGCGGACAGCGTGGCGGTGCGGAGCGAGGGCGCGCCGCCGGACGACGCCGACGGGCGCTCCTACGTCGAGGCCTCGCCGTCGCTGCTCGAGAACGACGTGCTGCGCGTCGCGTTCGCCGCCGACGGCTCCATCTCGTCCCTCGTCGACAAGCGCCTGGGGCGCGACCTCATCACCCCCGGCGCCGCCGGCAACGTCCTCGCCGTCTACTCCGACACGGGGGACGTGTGGGACTTCCCCCCCGACTACCACGAACAGCAGCCGCGCCGCCCCGAGCTGACGGCCTCGGCGGCGCGCGTGGACGGCGCCCGCGGCGTGGTGCGGCAGACCTACCGCATCGGCCATTCGGAGATCGTGCAGGACATCGCCCTCATGGCCAACGGCGCGCGCCTCGACTTCCGCACCACGGTGCGCTGGCGAGAGCCCTGGGCCATGCTCCGCACCGGCTTCGCCGTGACCCCGCACGCCGACGACGCGACCTTCGAGATCCAGTTCGGCCACATCCGCCGCCCCACGCACTTCAACACCAGCTGGGACGTGGCGCGCACCGAGGTGGCCGCGCACAAGTGGGCGGACCTCTCGCAGGGCGACTACGGCGTCGCGCTCCTCAACGACTGCAAGTACGGGCACCGCATCAAGGAGGGCGTGATCGAGCTGAACCTGCTGCGCAGCGTCAAGTACCCGGGAGACCTGGTGCCGGCGGGCGAGGAGCAGGCGTCGGACGAGCCCAACCCGCACTTCACGGACCAGGGGGAGCACACGTTCACGTACTCGCTGTTCCCGCACGCCGGCGACCACGTGGACGGCCGCGTGGTGCAGGCGTCCTACGAGCTGAACGTGCCGCTGCGGGCGACCGCGCTGACGGGCGCTCAGGTCGCGGGCGAGGCGGCGGCGCTCCCGGCCGCCGCCTCCTTCCTCGAGGTCGACGCCGACGACATCGTCGTCGAGGCGGTGAAGCGGGCGGAGGACGGGGACGACGTGATCCTCCGCCTGTACGAGTCCCACCGGCACGGGACCACGGCGCGTCTCCGCCTGGGCTTCGACGTGACCGCGGCGGCAGAGGTGGACCTGCTGGAGGAGCAGCCGGCGCCGCTCGCGGTGGAGGACGGCCGCCTGCTCACCCTCGTCTTCCGGCCGTTCGAGATCAAGACGGTGCGCCTCACGCCCGCGTGAGGCGCGGGTCCTTGAGGCGGCGGGTTCTGCGCCCGCCCCGCCCGCGTCCGTACGTGCGCCGGGGCGGGAGGCTCTGCGCCCCCCGCCCCGGCGCACCGGACGTCGCGCTCAGCGCGTCATTCCACGCGTGTAGACGAACGGGTACTCGGTGACTCCGGCCCCGATCAGGCGGCCTTGCGCCGGCGCTCGCGGCTCTCCCGCCGCTCGCGCTCGTCGTCGTCCTCACGCTCGGGGTTGTTCAGCTTGAAGAAGTTGCTCTGCTTGCCGCTCTTGAGCTTCTCCTGGTACAGGAACACGAGGTGCCGCTCGTCGAACGAGCGGAACCAGTCATCCCAGCTGACCTCCTGCAGGTCGCGGCTGCCTCCGGGGAAGTCGAAGCGCAGCACGCCGGGGCGGCCCTCGTGCTCGGTGCCGCCCACCGTGGCGGGCTTGCCGTCGCGCTCTTCGGCCCAGCGCTGGATCACCTCGTGGTTCCGCGTGATGAGCGACTGGCCGTCGTGGTCGGCGTGGTCCCCGGGGCCGGAGATCCATTTGCCGCTCGGCAACTTGCCCTCGTACTTCTTGCGGTAGTCGTCGTCGTTCATCGTCTTGGGCATGGGATACGCCTCCGTTGCTAGCTCTCTTTTCGCGTTCCCGGAAGGGTGGCGGTCACGCCGTCGACGGAAGGATCACGGCCGGAACGGGTCTTGCCGCGCGCTGACCCGCGTCTCAGCCGCTCTTGTGGCGCTCGCGGTACTGCTGCGCCTTGTGGCGTGCGCCGCACACCTCCATCGAGCACCAGTGGCCGGAGCGGTTCTTGGAGTGGTCGTAGAACGCCCACTGGCAGGTGTCCGAGCGGCAGGCCTTGAGCCGCCCCCAGCTGTCGTTCTCCATGGCGCGGTAGACGATCACGAGCAGGCGGCCGAGGGCGCCGTCCACGCCCCGACCCTCGGCCTCCAGCCGCGCTGAGGCGTCCGCGCCCACGCGCAGGCGCAGCCGTGCTCGCGCGGCGACGTCGTCCATGATCCGGGCGGCGTCCTTCGGCACCGGCCGCCCGTCGTTGTTGCTCAGCAGCGCGCTGCGCAGCGCCTCGCGGAACAGCCTGGCCCGGCGCAGATCCGCCGCGCTCACCTCGGCGCCCGGCTCCAGGAGGCCGCGCGCAGTGAGCCACGCGGCCAGTTCGCCCGGCGTCGTCAGTTCGTCGAGCCCCTCATCGATGTCCCGAGAGTTGACGAACGCTTTGACCTGCGCCAGATCGCCGGGGGCTTCCTTGGACTGCTGCGTCATCGTCTCCTCGTCTCTCAAGCCTGCAACATGTTCTGCCCGCATGTATACCACCAAAAGGTGTTTACTAGTGACGCGTAACCGGTATAATGGATTCAGTGGTTACGACTTGGCGAGCGTGACCGGAATCGACGAGCAGAGGAAGAGGGTGCGCAAGATGTTCGACTTCGTGACGCTGGACCTGGTCAGGCAGCAGCGGCGGGACCTCGAGCGCAGGGCGGAGCACGCGCGGCTGGTGCGTGACGCGAGGCCCCCGAAGAGGCGTGGCGACAAGGCGCAGGGAAGGTGATGACGATGACGACCGACGCACGGAGCGCGTGGCGGCGCATGGGTGACGTCGCGAGAGCGCTGGGCGACGCCGTCGCGACGCCGCGCGGTGCGGCGCCCGACAGGGCGGTCCGGAGGGCGGCGCTCCGGCGCGAGCACTTCTGAGCGCGGGGGCCGGCAGACCGGCCGCGGCGGCGGAGGACGAGACGGGGCGGCTCCCGGCGGGTGGCCGCCCCGTCTCGTGCTCCTCAGGAGAGTGGCTGAAGGCGCGCAGACCTGAGACGCTGCCGGGCGGACGAGGGTAGAATCGTCCGCATCAGACGAGAGGAGCTGCGCTGGCGCGCTACCACAACGTGATCGGCAAACGACGCGTCCCCGACTCGCTGCTGCGCGCGATCATCCGGCGCAGGCTGCGAGACAAGCTCGGCCAGCTGGCTGGAGAGGCGGGCGACGGCCGGGCGGCGCTGAGCGGCTACGCCGCCGACCTCGCCGCCGGGCCGTTCGTCGTGCATCAGGACGCCGCCAACCGCCAGCACTACGAGCTGCCCACGGCCTTCTTCCGTGAGTTCCTGGGGCCGCGGCTCAAGTACAGCTGCTGTCTCTGGCCGGACGGCGTCGACGACCTGGCGGCGGCCGAGGAGGCGATGCTCGCGCTGACCTGCGAGCGCGCCGGCCTCGAAGACGGCATGCGCGTACTGGACCTCGGCTGCGGCTGGGGGTCGCTCTCCCTCTTCATCGCCGAGCGCTATCCCGGCTGCCGGGTCACGGCGATGTCGAACTCACGCACCCAGGGCGAGCACATCGCCGCCGCCTGCGCGGCAGCCGGCCTCGGCGGCGTCACGCCCGTGACCGCCGACATCGCCACCTACGATCCCGAGGCGCGCTTCGACCGCATCCTCTCGGTCGAGATGTTCGAGCACGTGCGCGACTACCGCGAGCTCTTCGCGCGGCTGCGCGGCTGGCTCGAGCCCGACGGCCGCGCCTTCGTGCACGTGTTCAGCCACGCGCGCTTCGCCTACACGTTCAGCGCCGACGACCCGAGCGACTGGATGGGATCCCGCTTCTTCAGCGGCGGCCAGATGCCCGCGCACGACCTCTTCCTCGAGTTCGACGAGCACCTCGTCGCGGAGGAGCGCTGGTGGCTGGAGGGCGGCCACTACGCGCGCACGCTGGAGGACTGGCTGCGGCGCTACGACGCGCGCGCCGCCGCCATCGAGCCGATCCTCGCCGCCACCTACGGCGAGTCCGCCGCGGACTGGTGGGTCGACTGGCGGCTCTTCTTCCTCGCCTGCGCCGAGACGTTCGCGTACGGCGGCGGGCGGGAATGGGGCGTCTCACACTACCGCTTCGCGCCGCGGTGAGCGGGGGACCGCCCACGACCCGCCCGGCGGCGAGACCGAGGGAGGCCGCTCGTGCATGAGGGACCGCGCCGCGTCGTCATCACCGGGATGGGCATCGTCTGCCCCCTCGGCAACGACGTGGAGACCTCCTGGCGGCGGCTGGTCGCCGGCGAGAGCGGCATCGCCACCATCACCCGCTTCGACCCGTCGCGCGTCGACTCGCGCATCGCGGGTGAGGTCAAGGGCTTCGACCCGGCGGCCTTCATCGAGCGGCGCGCCGCGCGGCGCATGGACGCCTACTCGCAGTACGCGGTCGCGGCGGCGCGCCAGGCCGTCGAGCACGCCGGCCTCGACGTCGCCGCCGAGGCCGAGGACATCGGCGCCGTCGTCGCCAGCGGCGGCGGCGGGCTCAAGACGTTCGAGGACCAGCAGCGCGCGCTCTTCGAGCGCGGCCCGCAGGCGGTCAGCCCGTTCTTCGCGACGATGATGATCCCCAACATGGGCGCCGCGCACGTCTCGCTGCACATCGGCACCAAAGGACCGCTGCAGGCGGTGACCACCGCGTGCGCCGCCGGCGCCGGCGGCATCGGCGACGCGTTCGAGATCATCAAGCGCGGCGCCGCCGTGGCGATGCTGGCCGGCGGCGCCGAGGCGCCCGTCAACGAGACGGGGCTCGCCGCCTTCGGGGCGATGCGCGCGCTGAGCACGCGCAACGACGCTCCGGAGGAGGCGTCGCGGCCGTTCGACGCGGGCCGCGACGGCTTCGTGATCGCGGAGGGCGCCGCGATCCTCGTGCTCGAGGAGCTCGAGCACGCCCGCGCGCGCGGCGCCCGCATCCACGCCGAGGTCGTCGGCTACGGCATGAGCTCGGAGGCCTTCCACGTCGCGCTGCCCGACCAGAGCGGCGCGCCGCAGGCGCGCGCGATGCTGGCCGCCCTGCGCGAGGCAGGGCTGTCGCCGGAGGACGTCGACTACGTGAACGCGCACGGCACGGCGACGCCGGCCGGCGACGCCGCCGAGACGCGCGCGCTCAAGACCGCCTTCGGCGCGCGCGCTGCGCAGGTGCCCGTCTCGTCGACCAAGTCGATGACCGGGCACCCGCTCGGCGCCGCCGGCGCCATGGAGGCGGTGTTCTGCGTGCGCGCCATCACCGACGGCGTCGTGCCGCCGACGATCAACCTGACCGACCCGGACCCCGAGTGCGACCTCGACTACGTGCCGGGCGTCGCGCGCAGCGTGCCCGTGCGGGTCGCGATGTCCAACTCCTTCGGCTTCGGCGGCCACGACGTCTCCCTCGTCTTCACCCGCTACGACGAGGACGGCGGCTGATGGGCCTCTTCGACGAGAAGACGGCGCTCGTCGTCGGCGTCGCCAACAGGGGGTCGATCGCCTGGGGCATCGCGCGGGCGCTGCGCGAAGAGGGGGCGCGGCTCGGCTTCTCGTACGCCGCGCCCGCTCAGGAGCGCCGCGTCCGCCCCCTGGCCGAGAGCGTGGACGCCGAGCTCATCGAGCAGTGCGACGTCACCGACGACGCGGCGCTCGACCGCCTCTTCGCGCGCGTCGGCGAGACCTTCGGCACGCTCCACGTGCTCGTGCACGCGGTCGCCTTCGCGCCCTCGAGGAGCTCGCCGGCCGCTTCTCCGAGACCTCGCGCGAGGGGTTCCACGCGGCGCTCGACGCGAGCACCTACTCCCTGCTCGCGCTGACCCGCCGCGCGGCGCCGCTGATGCCGCCCGGCGCCGCCGTCCTCACGCTCACAGCCATCGGCAGCAGCACGGTGCTCCCGCGCTACAACGTCATGGGCGTCGCCAAGGCCGCGCTCGAGGCCTGCGTGCGCTACCTCGCCGACGACCTCGGCCCCCAGGGCATCCGCGTCAACGCCCTCTCCCCGGGCGCGGTCAAGACCCTCGCGGCGAGCTCCGTGCCGGGATTCCGGGACGCGTACCGGCAGACGGCGCGCATCACGCCGCTGCGCACCAACGTCACGCAGGACGACGTGGGCCGCACGGCGCTGTGGCTGTGCTCCGACTGGGCGCGCGCGGTGACCGGCGAGATCGTCTACGTGGACGCCGGCTATCACATCCTGGGCGCCGCGACGCGGCCGGACGACGACGCGCCGGCGCCACCGCACGAGCCGCCTCGCTAGGCTAGGCGGTCGCGCCCACCAGCTGCCGCTTGATCTCGCGCTTGAGGACCTTGCCGACGGCGTTGCGCGGCAGGCTCTCCACGACGACCAGCCGCCTGGGGAGCTTGTAGGCGGCGATGTCCTTCTGCCTGAGGAAGTCGGTGAGGTCGCTCAGCTTGACCTCCGCGCCCTCCTTGGGCACGACGGTCGCGGTGACGACCTCCTCGCCCAGCTTGCGCCCGTCGGGCACGCCGAGCACCGCGACCTCCTGGATCGAGGGGTGGTCGGCCAGCAGGTACTCGACCTCCTCCGGGGCGATCTTCATGCCCCCGCGGATGATCAGGTTCTTGAGGCGCCCGACGAAGCGGTAGCGGTCCTCGCCCTCGCCGGCGATGGCGAACAGGTCGCCGGTGAGGAAGTAGCCCTCGTCGTCGAACGCGTCGGCCGTGATCTGCGGCCGCTTCCAGTACCCCGAGAAGACGGTCGCGCCGCGGATGGCGAGCTCGCCGACCTCACCCGGCTCGGTGACCACCTCGCGCGTCTCCGGGTCGAGCAGCTTCGTCTCGATCATGGCGCCGACGCGATTGGTCCACGCGTAGCCGGGGACGCCCAGACGCGGGAAGTAGAGAGCGCGCTCCTCCGGGTCGGGGATGTCGACGGGGTCGCTCGCGAGCGCCGTGCCCTCGTTGGCGCCGAAGAAGTTGAGGATGGGGATGCCGTGGCGCTCCTGCCACTGTGCGACCATCCAGGGCGAGAGCGGCGCCGAGCCCGAGCCGATGTTGCGGATGTGGCTGAGGTCGGCGTTCTCGAGCATGCCGGGGCGGAGCAGGAGGAGGTTGAGGAGGACCGGTGGCGCGACCGTGTAGGTCACCTGCTCGCCGCCCAGCTGCGCGAGGAAGACGGGCAGCTCGAGCGGCTGGTGCATCACCAGCTTGCCGCCGGTCAGCAGCCAGGGCACCAGCATGCCGCCGATCGCCGACATGTTCACGAGCGGGAACGGGTTGAGGAGGGTGTCGCCCTCGCGGATCTGGGCGGCGTCGACGGTCGCCCAGGCGATGGCGATCCAGAGGTTGTGGCTGCGCGGGACCCCCTTGGGCTCGGCGACCGTACCGGAGGTCCAGCAGATGGTGTACACGTCGTTGGCGGAGACGGGGTGCGCGGCGGCGTAGTCGTCCACCGCGCTCGTGTCGGCCTCGGTGGTCAGGATCGCCGTGAGCGACGCGACGCCCTCGGGGAGCTCTTCTCCGAGCGCCAGCACGTGCTCCACCGACGGGAACTCGAGCTGCAGGCCGCGGACCATGGCGACGTAGTCGTGGTCGCCGAAGGAGCTGGTGGTGATGACCACCTTCGGCTCGGTCAGGGTGATGGCGTGGCGCAGCTCGTACGTCCGGAACTGCACCGGCAGCGGCGTGAGGATCGCGCCGATGCGGGCGACGGCGAGGTAGACGACGACGAGCTCGACGACGTTGGGCAGCTGCACCATGACCACGTCGTCGCGACCGACGCCGGCGTCGAGCAGCGCCCTGGCGAGGCGGTCGGCAGCGGTCTTGAGCTCACCGTAGCTGAGGCGCTGCGGCTCGCCCGCGATCAGCGCGGCGCGGTTCGGCGGGTCGACGACGGCGACCGCCTCGGGCGTGCGACGCACGTTCTCGAGGAAGAGATCGGCCAGCGTCTTCTCCCCCCACCAGCCGCGGGCGGTGTACTCGGCGACGCGCTCCGGGGACTCGAGGATCATCACGCCTCCTGGGTCGGCCGGCGGCAGGCCGGACGGGATTCGAGCGTCTGGACAGTATCTATGCGGGAGTTGTGCGCACCGGCGGACGCGGCGAAACCTCAGCCGCGAGCCGGGGCGAGCGCGGGAGACCCGCCCGGGACACGCGTCCGCGAGCGCGCTCGCCCGGCGCACGCGGGATCAGCCGGCGATGGCCTCGAGAAGCTCGCGCACCCAGTCCGGCAGACGCAGCGCGCGGCCGGTCTCGGGCTCGATCACCGCCATGCGCGTGGACCCGGTGGCGAGCAGCAGGCCGTCGCGCGTCACCTCATAGTCGAACGAGAAGGAGGCGGGGCCGATGCGGTCGAGGAGCACGTCGACCTCGAGCAGGTCGTCGATGCGAGCAGGGCGGACCACGCTGATGGCGGCCTCGATCACCGGCATCGCCACGCCTCGCGTGGCGAACTCCCCGACCGGCACTCCGAGCCCGCGCAGAGCCTCCACCCGGGCCACCTCGAAGTACATGAGGTAGGTGGCCGGGTGCAGCGTGCCCGTGGCGTCGGTGTCCGCGTAGCGCACGCGCACCGGCGTGGTGAAACGCCGGCGAGGCTGTTCGGTCGTGCTCACGCCGCGGAGTCTAGCACCGAGGTCAGCGAAGGGGCGGCCCGCTTCGTGCAGCCGCCCCCCCGACGTTGCAGGTATAATCCCCCGGCGCGGTCCACGTGCCCCCATCGTCTAGTGGCCTAGGACACCGGCCTTTCAAGCCGGCAGCACGGATTCGAATTCCGTTGGGGGCACCACTCTTTTACCTGCTAAACGGCACTTTCGTCACGTCTGCAAGTCCGACGTCGAGCCTGCCTTGGTGCCTCTTCTCAGTCTCGGCGGTGCGAACTCCGCCAAACCGAGCACCTGCCACCCGTGGCCAGTGCTGGCGTGAACGTCCGAGTCCAGCCCGCCGGCGGGCTGGCCCACGTCAAGGGCGAGTGCCCGCTGCCACCCTTCTATCGTCGGCGCGCCGCCGGCAACGAGAAGCTGCCTGCGATTAGTTGCGGCGCGGCACTCGGCGCGTCGGTGGCGCCATGCGCGTGTCCCCGGAGGGGCTGGCGAGCTGACGCTCGAGGGCGGTGAAGGCACGGATGACCTCCGGCGCCTCGAAGGCGCGGTTGCGCTTGCCCACTGTGGTCTGGGAGAGCACCTTGGCCTCCGTGAGACGCGCGATCGCCTGGTTGGTCGCCTGAGCGCTGCGCCCGATCAGCTCGGCAGCGCTCTGCACCGTCAGGATCGGAGCGCCGGGCAGCCGGCGAAGGAGCAGGTCGGCGGCCGAGTCGGCGCGCACGCGGCCGAGGCGCTTGCGCCAGGTGAGTTCAAGCAGCTCGACCCGCTCCTCGAAGGCGTCAGCGTCGGCGACCGCCCGCCTGGTGGCCGTTGCGAATAGTCCGACCCAGCGGTTCAGACCATCCTGGGCCGTCCGCGAGGACGCGGCTCCCCGATAGCGCGTCCCTGTGAGTGCGTCGACATACTCCTGAGCCCAGGTCGCAAGAATCAGAGAGACTGGCGGCAGGACCCGAGAGACCACGCCCCGGCGCCTCAAGACCAGGTGGATCAGCGCACGCCCCACGCGCCCATTGCCGTCGACGAACGGGTGGATCGTCTCGAACTGAGCGTGGGCGATCGCAGCTTGGGCGATGGCGGGCAACGAATCGTCGTTGCAGAAGTCGCACAGGTCGGTGACCAGGCCCGGGACCGCCTCGGGAGGCGGCGGCACGTACTCAGCCGAGCAGGGGTTGAATGAAGAACCGCCGATCCAGTTCTGCTCGCCGCGCAGCTGGCCCCCGTGCATCTCGAGGCGTGTGCCGAGCAGCAGGCGGCGATGGATCTCCAGGAGCAGATCGACCGAGAGGCGAGCACCCTCACCGACGCTCTCGATCGCGAAGAGCATGGCGTCGATGTTGCCGAGCACTTCGGCCGCGGTGACGTCGCGAGCTGGTTCGCCCAGCTTGCGCTCAGCATCGGCGTGGAGCAGGCGCCGGGCGCCGATCTCGAGTCCCTCGATGCGTGAGGAGGCGACCGATTCGGTGCGCAGCAGCAGGCGCGCCAGCGCCTCGCTGTCGGCCAGGGCGCCGACCTCGAGGCTGAACCGCGCCAGGGCCGCGTCGGCTTCGCTGACGTCGGCAGCGACTCGCCCATCGAGGACGACCTCGCGATCGACCAAAGAATCGGGCACGTAGGCCTCGTAGTCACAGGAGCGGCGGTCCTTGCGCGGCAGACCGGAGCCCGCGTTGGTGACCCAGTGGCGCTTGATAACCTTGGCCACATCGACTCCTTAAGCAAGGTTACGGAATAACCTTGATTATGATGCCACACTAGTCAAGCTTATGGGGCTCCCGCGCAGCCTCTAGTGGGCCCAGCCCGATTCGCCCGTGCCGAGGCTGCTGCCATCGGGGCCCATGCTGTCCGAAGCGCCTCATCTGGCGGCCTGCCACGATGCCCGCCGGATGCGGCTCCCGAGTTCGGCCGCGTCACGGCTGAACCGACCGGTTCCGCCAAGCGCGCTTGGTGCCTCTTCTGGTGCCTATTCCGCAGGCTCGCCCTCGTGGAAGACACACAGCATTGCACTACACTTATGGCTGTTTTACAGGTACTTTCGGCCTTTCAAGCCGGCAGCACGGATTCGAATTCCGTTGGGGGCACCACTGATCTTTCAGGTACTTTTCGGTTTTCTCCCTCTCGTCCAGATGCCGTGCTGTTGCCGAGCGCCGTCCGTCCGCGCCGAGCCCTGTGCCGAAGTGAGCATCCGAAGGCGCGGGGACAGACGTCTGGTGACGGGCGCGGGAGGCGTCGATGAGTTCGGCAACCCTCTTGTGAGACGTCGGCCGCCTCGCGGCCAAGAGCGTGGAACCGTATGCACACTCAAGCGTTCCCATGACCTCGGGATCAGTGACGCCCGGGGCATGGGCGACGACGTTGCCCCCGAGTCGACTGCCGCATACTCCGTCCTGGCCTCGGGTACAAGACAGACACAAGTGCAGATGAGCACAAATACCGGAGCGCCGGGAAGCCTGGTCGGCACCGACGCTTTGCGCGTGAGAGGGGCGTCGGTTCGCACAGGTGAACCGGCGCCCTTCGTCATGAGGCAGCCGGTGAGCCTGGGGGTCGCCGCGTGTCGACGACGGGCTTGCGCCGCCCATGGGGATGAGAGGAGGGAGCGCGTGCAACACATCATCGGGCAGAACTGGCACCACCTGCCGGCCGACGAGGTCGTCGACCTCCTCGAGACCGACGCAGACGCCGGCCTCGACGTCTTCGAGGTTACGCATCGGCAGAAGCACTATGGCGCCAACGTGCTCACCACGCGCGGCGGCCCAGGCGCCCTCAAGCGCTTCCTGCTGCAGTTCAACCAGCCGCTCATCTACATCCTGATCGCCGCGGGCGCCGTCACCGCTGGTCCTCGAGGAGTGGATCGACGCCGCGGTGATCTTCGGTGTGGTGCTGGTGAACGCGACCATCGGCTACCTCCAGGAGGCGAAGGCCGTGGAGGCCATCGAGGCGCTCGCGCAGGACGATGACCACCGAGGCGATGGTGCTCCGCGCCGGGGAGCAGGTACGCGTCTCGGCGACCGAGGTCGTACCCGGCGACGTCGTGCTCCTCGCAGCGGGGGACAAGGTGCCGGCCGACCTCCGCTGATCCGCGGCCGCGACCTGCAGATCGACGAGTCCGCGCTCACCGGCGAATCGGTGCCTGTGGACAAGGCGCCCCGATCCCGTCGCCCGATGACCGGTACTGGCCGAGCGCACGAACATGGCCTACGCCTCGACGCTGGTCACCTTCGGCCAGGGAGCCGGCGTGGTGGTCGGCCACCGGCGACGACACCGAGGTCGGCCGCATCTCGCGAGCTGATCGCCGACGCCGAGGACCTGCAGACGCCGCTGACGCAGCAAGATCGCCGCGTTCAGCACGCTGCTGCTCGTCGTGATCCTCGCCCTGGCGGCGTGACGTTCGCCGTCGGGCTGCTGCGCGGCGAGTCCGCTCGTCGACATGTTCATGGCCGCGGTCGCCCTCGCAGTCGGCGCGATCCCCGAGGGCCTGCCGGCGGCGGTGACGATCACCCTCGCGATCGGGGTGTCGCGGATGGCGCAGGCGGCGACGCGATCATCCGCAAGCTGCCCGCCGTCGAGACGCTGGGCAGCACGACCGTGATCTGCACCGACAAGACCGGCACGCTGACCGAGAACCAGATGACCGTGCAGCGCATCGTGCGCCGGCCGGCGACCGCTACGAGGTCAGCGGGACCGGCTACGAGCCCGACGGGCGCGGTCGCCGACCCGAGGCGGCGCAGGCGCCGGCGGACGAGGCCCTGCGCCCGGCGCTACGGACGATGCCTCGTGGCCGGCGTCCTCTGCAACGACAGCCGAGCTCGTGCGACGCCGACGAGCGCTGGACGGTGCAGGGCGACCCCACCGAGGGTGCGCTGCTCGTCGTGGCCGCCAAGGCGGGCATGGACCGTCGAGCGCCTGCAGGCCGAGCGCCCCGCGTCGACGCGATCCCCTTCGAGTCGCGAGCACCAGTACATGGCGACGCTGCATGACCTGGGCGAGGGACGGCCGCTGGTCGTCTACGTGAAGGGTGGCGTCGAGGTCGTGCTCGACCGCTGCAGCGACGCCGCTCGACGCCGACGGGAGTCGCGTCCCGCTCGAACGCGAGGCGGTACTGGCCGACGTCAAGCGTCTCGCCGCCCAAGGCCTGCGCGTCCTGGCCTTCGCTGCGCGCGAGCTGCCGCGCGAGACTCCGCGGCTCGACCATGACGACCTCGGCCGGTCTCACCTTCATCGGTCTGCAGGCGATGATCGACCCGCCGCGGCCCGAGGCGGTCGCGGCGGTCGAAGCCTGCCGGCCGGCCGGCATCAGTGTGAAGATGATCACCGGCGACCACGCCATCACCGCGGCGGCGATCGCGCGACAGATCGGTCTCGAGCGCGGACGACGGATCCGGTCGCGCTCACCGGACGAGAGCTCGAGCGGACTCGGCGACGAGGAGCTGATCGAGCGCGCGCAGGAGACGTCGGTGTTCGCGCGCGTCACCCCCGAGCAGAAGCTGCGCCTGGTCGAGGCGCTGCAGAGCCGCGGTCAGGTGGTGGCGATGACCGGCGACGGCGTGAACGACGCCCCCGCCCTCAAGCAGGCGACATCGGCGTGGCCATGGGCGTAGCCGGCACGGACGTCGCCAAGGAAGCCGCCGACATGGTGCTCACCGACGACAACTTCGCCTCGATCGAAGCGGCCGTGGAGGAGGGCCGCGGCGTCTTCGACAACCTCACGAAGTTCATCACCTGGACCCTGCCGACCAACCTCGGCGAGGGCCTCGTGATCCTGGCCGCCGTCTTCCTCGGCACGACGTTGCCCATCCTCCCGGTGCAGATCCTCTGGATCAACATGACGACAGCGGTGCTGCTGGGGCTGATGCTCGCCTTCGAACCCAAAGAAGAGGGCATCATGGAGCGCGCGCCGCGGCGTCCCGAGACTCCGATCCTCACCGCGGTGCTGATCCAGCGCATCATCCTCGTCGGAGCGCTCCTGCTCGTGGGCGCCTTCGGCCTGTTCGAGTGGGCCGAGCAGCACGGACTCGGGGACGCGGTGGCGCGTACCGTCGCCGTCAACGTCTTCGTCTTCGTCGAGCTCATGTACCTGTTCAACTGCCGTTCCCTGACCCGGTCGGTCTTCGCGATCCACCCGCTCTCCAACCGCTGGGTGCTGGGTGGGGTCGGCATCACGATCATCCTGCAGTTGCTGTACACCTACGCGCCCTTCATGAACACGGCCTTCAGAAGCGCGCCTCTGGACGCCTGGCTGTGGCTGCCGATCCTCGGCGTGGGCCTCGTTGCCTTCGTCGTCGTCGAAGTCGAGAAATGGGTGCGGCGCCGGTCGGCGACGCGGCGGGCGCCGAGCGCGCCGGATGCGGACGTCGCCGCATGAGCGTCGAGTGCGGCGGCCTGACGGCCGCCGCTCCGCCAGAGCGAGAGTCCCACGGACTGGGGGATGAATGACCAGCCGCAACGCGCTCAGGTTCTCGCCAGCCGCCGGTCGATGGGGTCATCGCGCCCACGGGCTGGACCGTACGAGCGGCCTGCCCGACCTCACCGTCCCCTACCTTCTCCCGTCAACCTCGGCGGCTACTGGCCCTATCTCTCGCGCTCTTGTGGAAGATGCAGCCCAGGCCCCGGTCGACGATGAGGTCGAGGCACTTGTTGCACGAGATGCACGTCGCGGGTGAAGGGTCTCCGTCCCGCCATCGAGCCGCGAGGTGAGGTTCGCGGATGAAGGGGCGGCACATCGAGACGGCGTCGATGCGCTGCAGCGCCACGGCGATCTTCATCGGATCACGCCACCCCTCGACGGAGATCACGGGGCAGCTGACGTTCTGCTTGATGCTCGAGCGCATAGTCGAAGAACCTGCCCTCGGGGATGGGCGCCGGCATGATGTGGTCCCAGCCGTTCCGGCGGGCGCCTTCGGGCGTGCCGGCGCTGACCTCGATGGCGTCGATGCCGAGGCGGTCGAGCTCGGCGGCGACCCGGGCTGCCTCCTGGGGCAGCAGTGCCGCCGGCGTCAGCCGTCGTGGGCGCTCATCTTCACGAACACGGGGAAGTCGGCGCCGACGGCGCCGCGAACGGCCTCGAAGACCTCGTACAGGAGGCGCGCCCGGCGCTGGGGCGAGCCGCCGTAGGCGTCCTCGCGCCGGTTCCGGGCGGGGCTGAGGAACTGGTCGATCAGGTAGCCGTGGGCGGCGTGGATCTGGACGGCGTCGAAGCCTGCCTGCCGGGCTCTCGACGCCGCCCGCGCGTAGTCGCCCACGACGCCGGCGATCTGCTGCTTCGTCAGCGCTCGCACCGGCGCCTCGCAGACCGGGTCGATCGCCTCGTCCGAAGGTCCGTACGGCCCCTCCTTCTCGGCGACCATCACCGGCCGGAGCGTGGACCCGCTGTGCAGCAGTTGCACGGCCAGCAGGCCGCCCTCGCCGTGCACGGCCTCGCACATCCTGCCGAGCGGCTCGATCAGAACGTCGTTGTCGATGCCGGTGACGTTCGTGGCTCCCCGGCCTTCGCGGCTGATGAAAGCGCTGCCGGCGACGACCAGGCCGACTCCGCCTCGCGCCAGGTCGGCCGTGAGATCGATGAGCCGCTGCGTAGGCGCGCCGTCCTCGGTCGACAGCCCCTCCTCGGTGGCGCTGCGCAGAAGGCGATTGGGAACCTCGAGCGACCCGAGTCGCCAGGGGCGGAAGATGGCGTCGATGTCTCCGCCTTTCTGGTGACTCTGCGCGAGCGGCGTCATGCGCTCCCGGCCCGCACGCGCTTTCGCCTCACTTCCTGCTCCAGTAGTCGAACTCCGCCTCGTACTTGCTGCCGCTGAGGTCGGCGACGCGGTCGGTCAGGTACGCCTGCGCGTCGGCGATCGCCTGGTTGTAGACGCTCGGCGCGATCTCGCGCAGGCAGAAGTCGAGCAGCCGGAGGGCCTTGAGGTCACCGACGGGCTCGTCCATCTCCTCCTCGAAGAACCGCTTGATGGACGAGACGAGCCTCTGCTGGGTCTCGTCGGGCAGTTTGATGCTCATGTGACGACCTCCGCACGTGCGCCGCGCACAGGACGCGGCCGTGTGAGCAGTCTACCGCCCGCGCGCGGACCGTCGTCGTCGGCACGGTCCTCGCGCGCCCGGCCGGCGTGGCGAGGCTGCAGGAGTCCCCTGGTGGTAGCCTCACCGTGTGGGAGCGCAAGGACGCAACGGGATGACAGCTGTGGCCGCCGCCGAGGAGGACTTCCGGCGGCGGTTCCCGGCGTATGCGGCCACGGCGGCGATCGACGACCTCCGCGCCGCCGAGTATGCGCGCCTCGAGCGTCTCGGCCACACCTACCTCGACTACACCGGCGGCGGTCTCTACGCGGAGTCGCAGGCCCGCCGCCACCAGGAGTTGTTGTGCGAGCAGGTGCTGGGCAACCCGCACTCGCAGAACCCCGCCTCCGTCGCCTCGGCGAAGCTCGCCAGTGCCGCGCGCGACGCGGTGCGCCGCTTCTTCAACGCCCCCGAGAGCGAGTTCGAGATCGTCTTCACGGCCAACGCCAGCGGCGCGCTCAAGCTGGTCGGCGAGGCGTACCCCTTCGCGCCCGGCGGCGTGTTCCTGCTGAGCTACGACAACCACAACTCGGTGAACGGGATCCGCGAGTTCGCCCACGCCAAGGGGGCCGTGACGACCTACGTCCCGTGAGAGAAGAGGACCTCCGGCTCGACGAAGAGCAAGTCCGCACGGCTCTGCGCGGCGCCGGGGACGGTCCCGCCAAGCTGTTCGCCTACCCGGCGCAGTCCAATTTCAGCGGCGCCCAGCATCCGCTCGAGTGGGTCGCCGAGGCACACGACCTGGGCTGGGACGTCGTCCTCGACTGCGCCGCCTTCGCGCCCACCAACCCGGTCGACGCGCAGGCGATCGGCGCCGATTTCATACCGATCTCCTTCTACAAGCTCTTCGGGTACCCCACGGGCAGCGGCTGTCTGATCGCGCGCCGGGAGGCCCTCGCCAGGCTGCGCCGGCCGTGGTTCGCCGGCGGCACCATCACGCTCGCCTCCGTTCAGCAGGAGGATTGGTACCGCCTCGCGCCCGGCGCCAGCGGCTTCGAGGACGGGACCATCGACTATCTCGGCCTGCCGGCGGTCACCATCGGCATCGAGCACCTCGAGTCCATCGGCATCCCGCTGATCCACGAGCGCGTGCAGGCCCTGGCCGGCTGGCTGCTCGAGGAACTGCAGGCGCTGCGCCACAGCGACGGCGCGCCGCTGGTCAAGATCTTCGGGCCGCGCGACATGGAGCGGCGCGGGGCCACCATCGCGCTCTACCTCATCGACCCGTCTGGGCGGCCCTACGACGTCTACGACGTCGAGGCGGCCGCCGCCCACGAGCGCATCTCGGTGCGCAGCGGCTGCTTCTGCAACCCCGGAGACGGCGAGGTCGCGCACCACATCTCGCGCGAGGACATGGAGCGATGCTTCACGGATCCCGGCGCGGCGATCACGCTGATGCAGTGCCAGCGCACCATCGCCGACAAGACGGGCAATGTGCCCAACACGATCCGCGTCTCCCTCGGGCTGGCGTCGGACTTCGCCGACGTCCACCGGTTCGTGCGGTTCGTCGAGGGCTACCGGGACCGGCCGGCGACGTAGTCCCGCGCGCGCCGCTCAGCCGCCGCTGGGCGCCGGAAGCAGCCGGCCGCCGCAGCGCCTCCGGCTCTCGCCGCATCACTTGACTTGTCGTAAGCGCACGAAAGTCTGTCCGATAGTTTAGAAATTGCGCAACTATGGAACATGAGAAGCACATTGCATGCTCGAGGAGAAGGTGACATGAGCGCAGGGCGCAGCGACGGCGACGGAACGGGAGCTCTTCAGGCGGCACGCCGAGGTGCTGCACGTGCTCTCCAACCCGGTGCGGCACGAGATCGTGCACCGGCTCGCCGAGTCCGACCGCACCGTCGGCGAGCTGGTGAGGCTCACGGGCGCTTCCAAGTCCAACGTGTCGCAGCATCTCGCGCTGCTGCGCGCGCATGGGCTCGTGGAACCCGAACGCACCGGCCGGTCGATCAGCTACCGCCTCGCCTACCCGCAGCTTGCCGAAGCGTGCCGTCTCATCGACCTGATCCTCCTCGATCAAGCGGACAAGGCCTCCCGGCTGTTCAGCGAGCCGGGAGGCGACCACACTCCCGCGTCAGCGGGGCCTCCAAGGAGCGAACCATGAAGCGCAACATGTCCAATCTCGACCGCATCGTCCGCGTCGCGCTCGGCGGCGGCCTGGTGGCTGCCGGCATCGCCCTCGGCGGGATAGCGGCCATCGTCCTCTCCCTCCTGGCCGCGGTCCTGCTGGCTACCGCCGTGGTGTCGTTCTGCCCGCTCTACCGGCTGCTCGGCATCGACACCTGCAAGCTTTCCGGGAACTGCGTCCAGGCCTGACCTGAGAGACCGCGAGCGGCGAAGCGGGCAGGCGTCAGCTGCCCGCTTCGCCGCTCGTCGTCGTTCAGGCGGGTGAGACCTCAGGCCCGGGCGGCTCCGCCAGGGCATCCGGCGACCCGGCCAGCGCCGCCGCCGCCAGCACCAGGTGAAAGCCGGCCCCGCGGCGGCCGTCGACCTCGTGCGTCCGCGCGTACTCCCCGCGCAGTTCGAGCAGCTCGGCCACGCCGGCCAGCGCGCCGGCGCCCGGTTCGCCTGCGTCGACGTCGCAGCCCAGGCGCGCCAGGGCCAGAAGGTCCTCGCTCGCCGCAGCCGTGCGCATCCGCGCCAGGGCGCCGACCAGCAGCGTGAACACGCGCTCGACGAGGGGCGGGCGCGCCGGCGGCGCTCCCGGCGCAGGCCCGAGGTCAAGCGTCTCCGGCGTCCAGTCGCGCTCCAGCAGACGTCGCAGCTGACCGCCGCAGACCGCCTCCACCTGCGCAGCGGAGAGCCCGGTCCCCAGGCCTGTCGCCAGGGCGACGATGGCTGCCGCCAGGGTCGTGCCGTAGGGCGTGTCGCTGCCGAACAGGATGTGGCCGGGTGGGACGAGCGCGAACAAGGCGATGTGGTCTGCCGGGTTCCACCACGCCGTGTCGATGAAGAGGCTCGGATGGTCCGGGAGCTCGCGCCAGATCCACGCCAGGTCGGGTTCGGCGACGTGTGCCAGGATGAGCGGCGCCCCCGGGAACTGTTCGGCAAGCCGAAGCGCGTCGCGGCCGAGCGAAGGGATGCCCAGCCCGGAATGGATGACCACCGGCGCGCCGCGCTCGGCGGCGGCCGCCATCACCTCGCGCACGCCCGGGTGGCGCAGGTCGAAGTCCTCTGCGCGCGGATGCAGCTTGACGCCCTGCGCGCCGAGGGCGAAGCAGCGCGCCAGTTCCGGAGCCGGGTCCTCGCGCGGGTCCACGCGGCAGAACGCGACGAGCCGCCCGGCGGAGGCGTCGGCCGCGGCGACGACCGCCGTGTTGGCGTCGCGGTAGCCGTCGGGGTCCATCAGCGGGAACGTGACGGCGCGGGAGCCGGTCTGGCTGAGGGCCTCCAGCAAGCCCTGAGCAGTGAGGTGGGAACCGTCCGGGTCGCGGCCGCCGATGTGCGTGTGCGAGTCGAACAATCGGACGCCGGGCGCCCGCGCCACCAGGCGGTGGAACAGGGGAAGGAGGAGCTCGTCCGAATACACCGATCACACCTCTCTGCGTCGCCGACCCCTGGACTGTAGCCGCGGCCCCCAAGGTGCACAACGTGGAAGCAGTGCGAGCACGGCGCTCCTGTCAGCGGCTGAGGAAGCGAGGACCGACGTCGCGGTCGAACATGGTGTTGACCGGGACGCCCTCTGTCTTGTCGGATGGATCCGTCCCCGGCGATCGCTCGCTCTCCAGAAAACGGCTCATCCTCTGGAACACTCCCCTCATCATCAGCCTCCCGACGTTGCCGTATCGCTTTCTCCTGGTGCTTCACCTTCCACGCATCGGTCGAGGAGCAACGGACCGGCGATGGAGCGGCGGCGCGGCTGGGCGATGCTGGAGCGCCGCCCCGGTCAGCTGCCGAGCGCGACGCCGGCGAGGATGATGACCGCCGCACCGACGAGCAGCGCAAGCACTCCGGACACCACTCCCGCGAGCAGACTGCCTCCGGAGGATCCGCCACGACTGAGGGTGATCCTCCACGCCACGAACCCCACGGCCGCCGAGACGACGACCCAGCCGGCGACGAGCAGCGCTTGTGCACCACCGACGTTCATGCGATCCACCTCCTCCGGCCCTGCTCTCCCCATTCCCGCCCCGCCCGAGTTGCCGGCGCATACCGTCGCGCGGACGCACGCTCGTCCCGGCGGTCATCAGCGCCCCGCGGCGGACATCGGCTTGAACCGCTGCCGCGGCCGTGGTCGAGTAGTCGGCGGTCCGTTCAGACCGACGGGCAACGCGCCGGGGCCTGAGCAGGCCCGAAACGGGGCAACGGCAAGGAAGACCCTGAACGGGGCGTCTTCGACCGACCGGCCCGGCCGGCCTGCGGGCCGCGACGAGGCTTCCACATCTGGAGGACGAGCGACTCATGGAGAAGTTCGAGTGTGCTGATTTCGCCTGCGACGCGGAGTGGGTCGGCGAGGCGTCCGCCGTCGCCACCGTCCGCGGTGAACTGGACATGCACACCTCGGAGGAGCTGTCCGAACTGCTGGACGAGCTCCATGAGCGCGGGATCACCGAGCACCTCGTCGTCGACCTCAGCGGCTGCACGTTCATCGACTCCATCGGGCTGAGCGTCCTCATCAGGGCCCAGCACGTATCCAGGTCGCCGCTGAACGTGGTCGTGGACAAGGACCCGCTGCGGCGGGTCCTGTCCGTCACCGGCCTGGCCAGCGTGTTCAGGCTCCACAAGACGAAGGCCGAGGCGCTCGACGAGTTGCAGCGGCAGTTCGGATCGCTCTGAAGGCGCCTCGCTCCCGGCCCTTCCGGCCCGCCCGGAGCAACCGTTTACCGGCTGAGGCCCCGGGAAGGCCCGGTGGAGTAGGGCTACTGCAGGGCGATCTGAGATGGGACGCTTGGAAGGTAAGACAGCGTTCTCGGGGCTGCCCCGCGCGGAGACGGTGATCCCCGTGCGCTACCCGCAGGCCTCGCGGCCACAGGCCTGGTCGTCGGGCGCTCCGCTGCTTGCGATGCGGACGCTGCTCGGCCTCGACGCCGATGACGGCGAGCTGCGCGCGGCGCCGCACGTGCCGGGCGGCTGGCGCTTCTCCCTGCGCCGCGTGCCCTTCAGGGGGGAGAGAACAGGCTCCGTGGCTGCCTGAGCCCTGCGCCCGACGCCGCTCCGGCGTAGGTCCTGCGCGGTTGCCGCGCCCGATGCTAGCATCGGGCGCGATCAGCGAGGGGAGGAGCCGAGATGTACGCAGTGCCGGTCAACTGGGACGACGCGCCGCGCCGTGAGGTCGAGGTCGGGCCCATCGCGGGCGCGTGGCGGGACCTCGGGACTGCCGCGGGCTCGAGGCAGGTAGGACTGCGGCGCATCGAGGTCCGGCCGGGCATGAGGTCGACGCCCGCGCACACGCACAGCGGCGAGGAGGAGGTGTTCTTCGTCCTCGCCGGGTCGGGACTGAGCTGGCAGGGCGGGCGGACCTACCCGGTCACCGCCGGCGACTGTCTGGTGCACCTCGTGGAAGGGCCGGCCCACACCCTGGTCGCCGGCCCCGAGGGCCTCGACGTGCTCGCGTTCAGCGAGCGCAGCGTCTCCGAGGCCTGCTTCCTGCCCAGGGCCAAGGTCTCGTGGCTGGGCAGCAGCTGGGTCAGAGCCGGCGAGACGCCGCACCCGTTCGCGCAGGAGGCCGCCGCCGGCGAGCTCGAGATGCCGGAGCCCTCGCCGCCGCCCCCGAGCATCGTCAGCCTCGCAGACGTGACGGCCGACGAGATCGCCCGGGGTGAGGTCGCCTCCGTGCGCCGGTCCGTCAGCACGGAGGCCGGCGCCGTGCGCACCGCGCTGCGGCACTTCGCCGTGCCGGCCGGCAAGCTCGGCGTGCCCCCGCACTGCCACAGCGGCGCCGAAGAGCTGTTCGTGGTGCTCGAGGGCGACGGCGCGTACCTCGAGCAGGCGCCCGGAGTGACCGGGTGGCAGCCGCAGGAGCACCCGGTCGGCGCCGGCGACGTGATCGCCGTGCTCGCCGGCACCGGCGCCGCCCACGCCTTCCGCGCCGGTCCCGGCGGCCTCTCCTACTTCGCCTACGGCAACCGCGACGCCGGCGACACCATCTGGTACCCGCGGTCGCGCAAGATCGCGTTCCCGGGGCTCCGGGTCATCGGCCGCCTCGAACCGCTCGGCTACTGGGACGGCGAGGACTGAGCGGAGGCGCGCGCGGAGCCGCCTGCGGGCGCCCGCGCGCGGCAGGCCCTTGCTCTCGGGCGCTCGCTGGTGCAGTCTTGTGCCGAGGCAAGCGATGGACCCCGGCTCAACAGACCCCGTGCCGGTAGCCGCCGGCCGCCACGAGCGCGTGGCGGCTGCTGCCGTGCGCTATCCGCCGGACACGGCCAGCTGCACCGCCGAGCTCCTCTCCATCGTCGCGTACCTCACGTCCCACGACGGGCCCCTGCAGGCGGCGCCCGGTGCGGCGCCGGCCATCTCCCGCTGGCACGAGCCGCTGCTGCGCAAGGCGGCCGAGCGGCTCGACGTCATCGACGCGTACATGCGCGCCCGCGTCTCGTTCCTCGTCGCCGGCAAGGAGCGCGGCTACTACGCCCCCCAGGCCGAGCTGGACCTTGCCGGAGCCACGCTGGACGCGGGACGCGCCGCGACCCGCGTCGTCGGCGCGCTGCTCGACGCGCGCCTGCCCTCGCGGCACGAGTTCGACGCCATGAGCGTGGCCGCCCTGCAGCTCAACCCGGCCCTGGACGCGCTGCGCGAGTCGCAGACCCCCCAGCGGCGCTGACGCCTCCATGCACCGTCTGACCTTCGCCGTCTGAGTGGGCCGGGCTCGGCTACGCCCGCCGGCGCATCATCAGCGCCACCGCCGCGAGCACCACGCCCACCGCGCCGACGGCGATGCCCACGTACCCCAGCGTCCTGGCGCTCGAGACCTCGCTGGAGGCGGTGGTGCCGGCGTCCTGCATCGTCGATGGTCCTCGCGAGCTCCTTGTCCAGCCGCTGCGCGACCTGGTCCGTGCTGGGCACCTTGACGGGGAACTGCGCCGCCTGCGCGTCCTCCACAGGAGAGAAGGTCTTGGGGCCGCTGGCCACTTCGAGGTCCACTTTGACTCCCTCCACCTTACCGCTGACGTGGAAGGTGTAGTCGCCGGGCGAGGTCGGGATGATCAGCGCCGCGTACTCACCCGGCATGCCGGCGCCCGGCATCATAGGCAGGCGTGAGCGCGAAGTCCTGCTGTCTGGTCGCCATAGCTCACAGCGGCAGTGAGCTTTGCGCCCGGATCGTTGATCGGATCGCCGTCGGCCTTGTGAGTGACGATCAGCTGGACGGTGTTGAGCTGGCCGGCGTAGGCCGGCTCGGTGCCCCAGCCCAGCTCGAGGGCGAGGTCGCCGGCGGTGGCCGTCTCGTGGGCGAGCGCGGGCGCGGCGACCAAGGGCGAGCGAGAAGGCGAGAAGCGTGGCAGCGGCGACCGCAGTTACGAGGCGTTTCATGGTCCCTCCTTGACTTGGGACCCCTTGAGGGGGTCGACCCGAGACTGCCCGGCGCCCGTCAGGCCCAAACGGACAGACGTCTACCCTCATACCAGCCGGCGTCAAGGAGCCGGCGCGGGCCGGACCGGCACCCGCAGGTCGACCGTGGTGCCGCTCGACTTCTGCTGCACGTACACCACGACCTCCCACCTGCCGGCCACGGAGAAGTCCAGGCCGCTGCCCGTCCAGCTGCCGTCGGGCGCCGGCTTCAGCTCCACCGTCTCCGTGCTCAGCCCCGGTTTCTCCGGCAGCGAGCACTCCAGGCGTACCGAGGTCACCGTGGCCAGGGGGTCGCCGGTATCGTAGTCGTCCGCCCAGAGCAGGTAGTCGTTCCGTCCGGCGGCGCCCGGCGTGAGCGTGAACTCGACGCGCACCGTCGTCGCATAGTCGCTGCCCGAGGCGACGACGGAGGCCTGCTGCCGTGCGGCGCCCGACTCCGGCGCGAGCGACGGTGCCGGCCGGCGCCAGGCCGCTCAGGACGGCGGTCGCCGCCAGCACGGCCAGGGCGACGACGAGCTCGCTGCTCGAATTGAGACTGAACCGGCGCTCGCCCTGCGCGCTCCCCCCTCTGCGCAGCGCCGGCACCCAGAAGAAGTGGTTGAGGGCGCCGAGCCCGACCAGCAGAGCCACGATCGCGAGTTTGACGAGCGAGCGTGAGGCCGTAGCGCGTGTCGAGAAGGGCGGTGACCGACCCCACTTCGACCACAGCCCTGATCAGGCCGGTCGCGAGTACGACGACCAAGGTCCAGGTGGCGACGCGGGTGAACACGCCGACTGCAGCCGCGCGCTCGCCGCGATCGCGGCCGCGGAACCCTAGAAGCAGCCAGAACAGACCGCCGACCCACACGCCCACGGCGGTCATGTGAATCCACTGCACCAGGATGTTGAGAAACCACACCGAAGACGGCGAGGCGGCGTGGCCCGAGACCACGTGCGTCAGCACGGCCGCGGCGCCGGCGGCTCCGAGAAGCCACAAGCTCCAGCGCGCCGGCCACAGGTCGACGAGCACCACGGCGGCGAGGCAGAACCCGAGCGCGACCGCGAGTGCCACCAGGAAGAGGCCCTCCCGCGCGGCGAGCAACGGCATCAGTGTCTGAGCGCCCACCAGGATCTTCTCGCCCCAGGTGAGACAGCCGAGGGCGACGACGCCGACGAGCAACGTCCAGCGCAGCACGATGACGCCGCTGCGGGGCGGAGCCGCGCGGTACACCAGCAAGCTCGTGGCGGCGGCGCCGACGAGCAGGGCCAGCGACGCGTAGAGCAGCCAGCGCCCGACATCCGTCAGCGCGTCGGCCAGCGCTGAGGTGTGCAGGAGCTCCACCACGACCGCCTTGCCCGCCGCCTGCCCTACGCCGAATGCGAACGCCCCCGGGTCCACGTGGCCGTCGACAGCGGAGATCGCCCGGTAGTTGACGGTGTAGGTGCCGTCGACGAGAGGGGTGGCCGGCACCACCTGCATCGACAGCTTGTCGCCGGGCACGGGCTGGGGAGCGGAGACGCCGGGCACGGGAGCACCCTGCGCGTCGATCAGCCTGACCAGTGAGAGCTTGACGTCCGGCGCCTCGGAGAAGGTGAGGACGATGCGCCGCGGTGAGGTCTGCACCGTCGAGTCTGCGGCAGGCTGGGAGCTCTCGAGGACCGAGTGGGCCGCAGCGGCGCCCGGCAGCGCGGCCGCCGACGCGCCAGAGCCGCGAGCGTCGCGGTGAAGAGCCGCCAGCTTGGGCCGAGCCGCCTCAACGCTCTAGAGCAGGTAGACGACGATGAAGACGAACACCCAGACGGCGTCGACGAAGTGCCAGTAGTAGGTGGCTGCGTCGACCATGCCGGAGGTGCCGGGCGAGGTCTGAGGGAGCTCGCGCTCGCCCGGCGCCCGCCGCAGCTCGCGGCGCGCCCGGAAGAACAGGTAGATGAGCGCCGCGATCCCGCAGGCCACGTGGAACCCATGGAACCCGGTGAGCACGTAGAAGGACGAGGCGATGATCGAGGACGACAGGCCGAAGCCCGTGTGCGTGTACTCCCAGAGCTGGCCGCCGAGGAAGACCGTCCCGAGCACGACCGTGAGCACGAGGAGCAGGAAGAACCGGCCCTTGCGTCGCGCGCGGTACGCGGTCTGCGCGAAGTGCGCCGTGACCCCGCTGGTGAACAGGATGGCGGTGTTGATGAGCGGCAGGGTCACCTCCACGCCGGACCCACCGCCGAGCACCGAGCTGTGGATGCGCAGGTGGATCACGGCGGCGATGAGCGAGCCGAAGAAGACCGACTCCGAGCCGATGAACGCCAGCGTGCCGGCGCCGATGAAAGAGAAGCGGTGCTCGGCGTCCGGCGCCGCCGGCGTGGGCGCGATCTCGGTCCAGCGCCCGTTCATCCACACGGCGAGCGTGATGAGGATGAGCGCGAAGCCGACGACGAAGACGAGCTGTGGGCCGAGGAGCCCGATGCCCAGGATGAGGATGCCGAACGCCACCCAGAAGGGCGTGATGGTGCGCTGCTCGGGCAGGTGAGGCACGTCCGTCCACTCCACCTGCCCGGTGCGACCGCCCTCGTCCTCGTAGCCGTGCTCCGCGTCGTAGAGCGGGCGGTCGCTGACGATCTGGGGAAGGCGGCCGAAGTTGCCGTGCGGCGGCGGGGAGGCCGTCGCCCACTCCAGGGTCCAGGCGCCCCACGGGTTGTCGCCCGCGACCTCTCCCGAGCGCAGGCTCCTGATGATGTTGACGAAGAGGAGGATGAACCCGGTCGCGAGGATGAAGCCGCCGATGGACGAGACCAGGTTGAGGCCGTTCCACCCGAGGTCGCCGGCGTAAGTGTAGACGCGCCGCGGCATGCCCAGGATCCCCACCGCGTACAGCGGGAAGAAGGTCAGGATGAAGCCGATGAGGGTGAACCAGAACTGCACCTTGCCGAGGCGCTCACCGAGGAAGCGCCCCGTCATCTTGGGGAACCAGTAGTAGAAGCCGGCGAACACGGCGAACACGGTGCCGGCGATGAGGACGTTGTGGAAGTGGGCGACCACGTAGTAGGTGTCGGTCACCTGCCAGTCCCACGGCACCACGGCGAGCGTGACGCCGGTGATGCCTCCGACGGTGAAGAGCGCGATGAGCCCCGAGGCGAAGAGCAGGGGCGGCTTGAACTTCAGCGAGCCGCCCCACATGGTCGCCAGCCAGTTGAAGATCTTGACGCCCGTGGGGATGGCGATCAGCATGCTCGTCCCGGCCATGATCGCGCTGAAGAAGTTCGGCAGCCCCGTGGCGAACATGTGGTGCGCCCAGACGAGGAACCCGAGGAACCCGATGGCGCCGAGCATGACGATCATGGAACTGCGCCCGAAGAGCGGTTTGCCCGAGTACACGGGCACGACCTCGCTGATGATGCCGAACGCCGGCAGGATGAGGATGTACACCTCGGGGTGGCCGAAGAACCAGAAGAGGTGCTGCCAGACGATCGGGTCGCCGCCGCCGGTGGGGTCGAAGAAGCTGGTGTTGAACTGGCGGTCGAAGTAGAGCAGCGCGACCGCCGCGGTCAGGCTCGGGATGGCGAACAGGATCAGGAACGAGTTGATGAACGTGGCGATCGAGAAGATCGGCATCTGCGAGAACTTCATGCCCGGGGCCCGGAAGCGCAGGCAGGTGACGATGAAGTTGATGGAGCCGAGGATCGACGAGCCGCCGAGCAGCAGCAGCGTGACGATCCAGAAGGTGACGCCGTCGTGCGGCGAGTACGCCTTGAGGGTGAGCGGCGCGTAGCTGAACCAGCCGGTGTCGAGCGCGCCGCCGAAGAAGAAGCTGCTGTAGATGAGCAGACCTCCGAACAGCAGCAGCCAGTAGCTCAGCGCGTTGGCGCGCGGGAACGCCATGTCGCGCGCGCCGATCTGCAGCGGCACGAGGTAGTTCGCCAGCCCGATGAGCATCGGCATCCCGAAGAGGAAGATCATCGTCGTGCCGTGCATCGAGAAGATCTGGTTGTAGGCCTCCGGCGACAGGAAGCCCATCTCCGGCCGGATGAGCTGGGTGCGCATGAGCAGCGCGAAGACGACGGCGATGAGGAAGAACACCAGCGCCGTCCCGATGTACATCAGGCCGATCTTCTTGTGGTCGGTGGTGGTGAGCCAGGCGCCCAGGCCTTCACGCTCGGCGTGAGCGATGACGGGGGCTCCCTCGGGCGCGGCGCCGCCGGGCGGTGGGACGACGACGTCGCTCATCGGCCGACGAGGGTAGTAGCCGACGAGCGGGGCTCCGCAGGTACACCGCTCGATCGCCGCCGCAGGCTCGCCAAGGAGCGGGGCTCCGCAGGTACACCGCTCGATCGCCGCCGCAGGCTCGCCAAGGAGCGGGGCTCCGCAGGTACACCGCTCATTTCAGCTCCTCGAGGTAGGCGACAAGCTGCTGCTGTTGCGCCAGCGGCAGCGGCACGTTGGGCATCTTGCACTCGGGCTTGACTCCCTGCGGGTCCTGGATCCACTTGAGCAGGTTCTCGGGCGTGTTCTTGAGCGTGTACGCGGCGATGCCGCCGCGGCTGCCGAAGTGGGTGAGGTCCGGGCCGAAGGTGCCCTTGAGCGCGGTGCCGCGGATGGTGTGGCAGCTGCCGCACCCGACACTGCCGATGACCTGCTCGCCGGCGACCGCCGCCGCCCCCGTCGGCTTGGCGGCCGGCTTCTGCTGCTGCGTGACCCACGCCGAGTACTTCTCCGGCGGCACGACCACGAAGAGGAACCGCATCCTCCCGTGCTGGACCCCACAGAACTCGGCGCACTCGCCGAGATACGCGCCGGGGATGAGCGGGATGAACTGCGTGTGGTTGATGTGCCCGGGGATCATGTCCACCTTGCCGCCCATCTGCGGCACCCAGAACGAGTGGATCACGTCCGCGGAGAGCAGCTCGATGCGCACGGGGCGGCCCTGCGTCACGTAGACCTCATTGGGCGACTTGAACCCGAGATCCTTGAACTGGAAGTCCCACCACCACTGGTTGCCGACGGCGCGGAAGCTCGCTCCCGGGTCGGGCATGGTGATGCGCTCCGTGTAGACCACGGTGAGCACGAACAGGATGCTGACGATGACGGCGGGAATGGCGGTCCAGATGATCTCGATGCGCAGGTTGCCTTTGGTCTGGGAGGCGTCCTCCGCACGGCGCTTGCGCCCGGTGAGGATCACGTAGACGAGGATCACCCACACCGTGATCAGGACGACGGCCAGGATGCCGAAGATCCACAGGGCGAGGGTGCGGATCTCCTCGCTCGCCGAGCCGGCGGAGCGCAGGATGCTCGGCGAATCGCAGCCCGCGAGCACGAGCGCGGCGGCGATGACGACGGCCGCGGCGAGCGGACCGGCGATCATCCGCCTGCCTCTCCACCCTCTGTAGCGATGCCCCAGGCTCCCCTTCAAGCGTCCCCCCGGTGTACCATGCCGGCTCTTGTGCGCCGAAGCACGCCTATCTTCGCACGAAACATCGGCGCTACGACAGTGCCTGCCGTAACCGTCCCCGCTGGAAGGTCGCGCCGGCACACCGACTAGAATGGCGTCCATGGACTACCTGAGGGCGGCCCAGCCGCGCATCGTCGCGCTCTTCCTCGTCACCGTGCTGGCCGCCGTGCTCCTCGGGGGCTCCGTGGACGCGTGGCGCGTGCCGGCGGTGCTCGTCGCCACGGCGCTCACCGTCGGCGGCGCCGCCATCCTCAACAACGTCATCGAGCGCGACGTGGACGTGCGCATGGAGCGGACGCGCCGGCGGCCCACGGCCTCCGGCAGCATCCCACCGGCGCGCGCCACGGCGGCAGGCCTGGCCGGTGTGGCCGTCGGCGCCGCGGCTCTCTGGGCCGTGGCCGGCGGCCTCGCCGCCGTCTTCGCGCTGCTCGGCGCGTTCTACTACGTCGTGGTCTACACGCTGCTGCTCAAGCCGCGCACCGCGCTCAGCGCCGTGCCGGGCGGGGTGGCCGGCGTGTTCCCCGCCCTCATCGGCTGGGCGGCCACCGGCGCCGGCTGGTCCGGCGCCATGCTGTGGCTCTGCGTGCTCATCCCGGTGTGGTCCCCGCCCCACTCCTGGGCGCTCACCCTGGCGCTGGAGGACGAGTACCGGGCCTCCGGCATCCCCACGCCGCCCACCCGCTACGGCGACGCTGTGACGCGCCGGCTCATCGCCGGCTTCGTCGTGCTGCTCACCGTGGTGCTGGCCGTGCCGGCCGGCGCCGGGCTGTTCGGCGCCGTGTACACGGCCGGCGCCGTGGTCGCCGTGGCGCTGCTCTGGGCGTTCACGCTGCGGCTGCTCGGACGCGCGTCCCGGGCGGCCGCCTGGCAGCTCTTCAAGGTGACGGGGCCGTGCCTCGCGCTCGTGCTCGCGGCGGCCGTCGCCGCCGCCCGGCTGGCCTGAAGCGCGCTCCCCGGGCGGCCACACGGTTCAGCGCAGGGTCGTGGCCCACCGCCGCGCCGTACCTCGCAGGAGCAGGTACGTCGCCAGCGCCACCACGGGCGGCGCCACGAAGAACGTCCACTGCAGGACCGCGAGCAGCGCCGGCTGCGACCAGCCGTAGACGAACGCGAAGACGTCGTTGCCGCCGGCCACGAGCAGCACGGTGAGGAAGGTGATGAACCCGGCGGCCAGCGCCGTGCGCGCCGGGTGCTGGCCCGGCAGCATCAGCACGTTGTGGAACGCGCCGTCGCGCCGCACCACCCAGTCCAGCCAGGGCAGCACGAACAGCGGCGTGAAGATCAGTCCCGGCAGCACCACCGCCGGCCAGAAGATGGATGGGATGAGCAGGCCGCCGATCTGGATGTCCCAGCCGGGCATCATGCGCACGCCGCCTTCCAGCCAGCCCATGTACCAGTCGGGCTGCGCGGCCGTCGTCGCGTCCCACGGCCGGTAGGGCCCGTACAGCCACACCGGGTTGATCTGCGCGAACGCGCCGAACGCGGTGCACACCCCCGCGATGATGAGGAAGTAGCCGGTGGTGCGCAGGGCGTAGGCGGGGATGAGCGGCGTGCCGACGATGACCTGGTCGCTCCGCTTGGGACCCGGGTACTGCGTGTGCCGCTGCAGCCACAGCAGCCCCAGGTGCGCGCCGAGCAGCCCCGCGATGGCCGCCGGCAGCAGGAAGATGTGCACCGGGTACACGCGGGCGATGAGCCCGCCGGAGGGGAACTCCCCACCGAACAACAGCGTTGTGAGCGCCGGCCCGATGAACGGGATCGACTCGGTGATCGAGAACGAGATGCGCAGGCCCGTGCCGGAGAGCAGGTCGTCAGGCAGCGAGTAGCCGAAGAGGCCGTTCATGCCGACCAGGAGGATCAGCGCGACGCCCAGGAGCCAGTTGAGACGCCGTGGCCGGCGATAGGCGGCCGTCACGAAGGTGCGGATCATGTGGATGACGAGGGCGCCGACGAACACGAGCGCCGCCCAGTGGTGCACCTGACGCACCAGCAGGCCGGCCGGCACGTCCAGGCTCAGGAACACCACCGAGTCGTAGGCGACGGACATCTCGGTGCCCTGCAGCGGCGCGTAGGAGCCGTTGTAGATGACCGGCGCCTCCGAGGCCTGGAAGAACAGCGCCAGGAAGATGCCGGTGACCACGAGGATCATGAAGCAGTAGAGCCCGATCTCGCCGAGGAAGAACGCCCAGCTGTCGGGGAAGATGTGGCGCATCTCGTCGCGCAGGATCTTGCTGCCGCCGAGGTTGGTGTCGAGCCAGCGCGCCGCCGGGCGGATCGGCGAGCGGCGCGCGCCGAACGAGCCGCCCAGGCTCCGTCTGAGGTCGTGGTCGGTCTTCAGGAGCGGCGCTCCTTCGGCGTCTGGCTCGACGGGCGGCCGGCGGTCACTGCTCATGAGGCGTTCCAGAAGCCGGGGCCGACGGTCTCGAGGAAGTCGCTCTGCGCGACGAGGAAGCCGTCGGCGTCGATGGCCAGCGGCAGCTGCGGCAGCGGGCGGGCGGCCGGGCCGCCCAGCACCTGCGCGCCGTGCAGCAGGTCGAACTCGGACTGGTGGCAGGGGCACACCAGCAGCTGCTCGACGTCGAGGTACTCGGCGACGGGGCAGCCGGCGTGCGTGCACACGCGCGAGTAGGCGACGAACTGCTCCGGGCTCCAGTCCTCACGCCCGGCCTGCGGCACGAAGTCGCCGTTGACGAAGTGCAGCAGGACCACCTGCGAGTTGGCTTTGTCCGCGCCGCCCTCCGGGAAGGCGACGATCATCCCGCCGGTGGCGAGGACCTCGCTCGCCTTGATCGGCTCGCCGTCGTCCGTGACCAGCCGGCGACCCTTGCGCCAGCCCGTGGTGGTGAGGCTGTCCCCCGGCCACGGCCCCAGCGCGCCGAGGAGGACCACCTGGCTGAGGGCGAAGATCGCGACGCCGAAGACGAGCGCTTTGCTGAGGAAGGTGCGGCGGGTGATGACCGAGGCGTGCTCGTCCAGTTGCGTCGCGAGCTCGGCCTGGCCGGAGATGTCGTCGGGCGGCACCGGGTACCGGCCGGCGAGCACGGCGTGGCCCGCGAGGTCGCGGCCCCAGAACGCGAGCGCCAGGCCGAGGCCGAGGAGCGCCAGCGCGAGCGACCCGCCGAGCCAGGCGTTGCCGGCGCCGACGATGAAGGACACGGCGAAGGCGACGCCGCCGGCGATGGTCGCGACGATGCCGAGACCCACGGGCCACGTGGTGGCGTGGGTCGGGCGGGTCAGCTCGTGCGACTCCGTGGCCACGGCCTCAGCCGTGGGCTCGTCCCGCTCCGGCGTCTCGATGCTCACGGCACCTCCTTCCGCGACCGCCACGCGAGCCAGACGGAGACGAGGATGAGCAGGAAGAGCGCGACGCCGCCCACGGCCCCCTCGGGCACCGGCCCGAGGTACCCCAGCCCGCGCCCGCCGGGCGAGGGTGGGTCGGGCGCGAGCACCTGCACGTACAGCGCGACGGAGGTCTGCTGGCGCACGTCGAACGTGTTGCCGGCGAACGCCGGCATGTTGCCGCGGCCGAGGATCATGGCGGCGAGCGCCTCGGCCGCCGGGTACTGGCGGATGTTGGGCGCGTTGTTGCCCACCGGCATGGCGCCGCCGCTGCCGGTGGCGCTGTGGCAGCCCGAGCAGTAGAGCCGGAAGAGGTCGCCGCCGGGCGCGACCTCCGCCGTGTGCGACGCCGGGTCGGCGAGCTCCTGCGCGACGTACTGCGCGACGTCGTCGATGTCGTTCTGGCTCAGCACCCCGCCGAACGGCGGCATGTTGACGCCGCCCAGCTCGACCATGGGCCCGACCAGACTGGCGAAGCCGGCCGGCGCGAGCGGCGGCCCCACGTAGCCCTCGCCGCGCGCGCCGTGACAGCCGGCGCAGTTCTCGGCGAACACCCGGCCTCCGCTGCCGGGTGGATAGGTGGTGGACGGCAGGGGCTCGGGCGTGGCGGCGGGCGTGAACGAGCCGGACCCCGCCGGCGACGCCACGCCCGCAGGCGTGGCCTGCAGCGGAGGCGCCGGGGAGGCCGCCGCGGCCCCGGCGGGCGGCGCTGCCGCGCCGGCCAGCAAGGCCGGGAGCGCGGCGAGCAGCACGAACATCGCGGCCTGCCGCGGCAGGCCCGCACGTCTTCCCCGCTTCCCCGGATGGACCAGTGGTAGGCTCACTCCCCCGGATTCCCCTTCCACCCCTAGCATTTGCCTTCTTGCGCACAGGGTACAGCATGAGTCGACGGTGAACGGTGTCGACGGCGATGGTCGTGGACAGGCAGTACTGTGATTGATACTGATAGTTCTCTACCATGAGGACGTTCCGGCGTAAAGAATGTTGACGGGGCCCTAAACTGGGGCCGTGGGGGGACATGGGGTGACAGGGACACTCTCAGCAGTGGTGGTGTGGCCGGCCGCGCTGTATGCCGCGCTCGTGCTGGTGGTGGCCGGGCTCATCCTGACGCTGTCCTGGGTGCTCGGCGAACGCCAGTCGCACGGGTCCGAGGCGGAACGGTACGAGAGCGGGATCAAGCCGGCGGGCCCGCTGCCACGCCGGCTCTCCGTCGAGTTCTACCAGATCGCCCTCTTCTTCGTGATCTTCGACCTCGAGGCTGTGTTCATCTTCGCGTGGGCGGTCAATGCGCGGAAGCTCGGCTGGCTCGGGTACCTCGAGTTGCTCGTCTTCGTGCTGCTGCTGTTCGCCGGACTCGTGTACCTGTGGCGCGTCGGCGCGCTGGACTGGGGGCCGGCGGGCCGGCGCCGCCAGGAGGCCCGGCTGGCGGCGCGCGCGCAGCACGCCGCAGCGCCGACGACGCACCCGCCGGTCGCGCCGGGCGCCCCGCTCGACCGGCCTGCCGGCGGCGGCGGTTCCCCGGAGGCCGCGGCGTGAGGCCACGACGCAACCCCGACCCCTCGCGCACGGCGCGCGCCCTCGGGCGCATGCTCGACGTCGAGGGCGTGCCGCACGACCTGGGCGACGTCCCGGTCGTCACGTCCAGCTTGGAACGCCTCATCGCATGGGGCCGCAAGAACTCCCTGTGGCCGTTCGGGTTCGGGCTGAGCTGCTGCTTCGTCGAGATGGCCACCAGCCTCACGGCCCGCTACGACATCGCGCGCTACGGCGCCGAGGTCCTGCGTATCTCGCCGCGCGAGGCCGACGTGATGATCGTCGCGGGCACGGTGTTCAAGAAGATGGCGCCGGTGGTGGTGCAGCTGTACCAGCAGATGATGGAGCCGCGCTGGGTCATCTCGATGGGCTCGTGCGCCAACTCGGGCGGCATGTTCGACGTGTACAGCGTCGTGCAGGGCGTGGACTCGTTCGTACCCGTGGACGTCTACGTGGAGGGGTGCCCGCCTCCGCCGACCGCGCTCATGGAGGGACTCCTGCTGCTGCAGGCCCAGGTGTCCATCGAGAAGCGGCCGCTCAGCTGGGTGATCGGCGATCAGGGCGTGGTGAAGCCGAGAGGCATCTCGATGCGTGACCTGCGCCACGACGACGTGGTCGCCATCGACAAGCTCAGGCCGCCGGACGAGATGTGATGAGCGACGAGCCGCAGGTGCAGAGGGACGACGTTCCGGAGAAGCGGGCGGGCGGCGAGGGGCCGCAGCGGGCCGATCAGCCGAGCCAGTGGCCGGTGGCCGCCGCGACGGCCGGCGGCGGCGAGGCGCCGCAGGCGGCGGTGCTGGGCGAGCTGCGCGAGCGGTTCCCGGACATCCAGCTCCTGGAGCAGACCACGCAGGACGGCATCCCCACGGCGTGGGTGCCGGCCGACCGGGCGCTGCAGGTGCTGCGCTACCTCGGGCGCGAAGCCGCCGAGCCGTTCGCCATGCTCTACGACCTCGGCGGCGTGGACGAGCGCCAGCGGCTGCACCGGGAGGGCCAGCCCGACGCCGCGTTCAGCGTCTTCTACCACCTCGTCAGTTACGGACGGAACGCCGACGTGCGCCTCAAGGTGGCGCTGCCCGAGGAGGCGCCCGAAGTGCCCACCGTCTCCGATGTGTGGCCCGCCGCCGACTGGTACGAGCGCGAGCTGGCGGAGATGTTCGGCGTCGGCGTCGCCGGGCACGACCACCTGCACCCGCTGCTCCTGCCGCCCTGGTGGGACGGGCACCCGCTGCGCAAGGAGCACCCGTCCCGCGGCACCGAGTACGGCCCGTTCGAGCTGCCCGATGCTCTGGCCGACGAGTGGCAGGAGCAGCTCCGCTTCAGGCCGGAGGTGTGGGGCCTGCCGAGCACCGACGACGACCCCACGCTCATGTATCTCAACGTCGGCCCGCAGCACGGCGCCACGCACGGGCCGTTCCGCGTGATCCTGGGGCTGCGCGATGAAGAGATCGTGCACCTGATCCCGGACATCGGCTACCACCACCGGGGTCAGGAGAAGCTCGCCGAGCGCCAGAGCTGGCACACCTACATCCCGTACACCGACCGCGTCGACTACCTCGGCGGAGTGACCAACAACCTGCCCTACGTGCTCAGCGTGGAGAGGCTCTGCGGCATCGAGGTGCCGGAGCGCGCGCAGCTCATCCGCGTGCTGCTCTGCGAGGCGTACCGCATCGCCAGCCACCTGGTGTTCTACGGCACCTACGCCCAGGACATCGGCGCCCTCTCCCCCGTCTTCTACATGTTCGAGGACCGGGAGATCCTCTTCGACGAGGTCGTCGAGCCCATCACCGGCGGGCGCATGCACCCCAACTGGTTCCGCATCGGCGGCGTCGCGGAGGACCTGCCCCGGGGCTGGAAGCAGCGCGTGCTGGACTACTGCGACTACCTGCCGTCCGCGGCTGGACGAGTACGACAAGCTGGTGATGGACAACCGCATCGTCAAGGCGCGCATGGTGGGCGTCTCGCCGATCTCGGTGGAGGACGCGGTGGCGTGGGGGCTGACCGGCCCGATGCTGCGCGCGGCCGGCCTGCCCTGGGACTGGCGCAAGCAGCGGCCCTACAGCCACTACGACTGGTTCGACTTCGACATCCCCGTGGGCACCACCGGCGACTGCTACGACCGTGCCGCCGTGCACATCGAGGAGATGCGCCAGAGCCTGCGCATCATGCGCCAGGTGGCGGACGCCCTGCCCGACGAAGGGCCGTACAAGGCGTACCACCCGCTCACGACGCCGCCGATGAAGGAGCCGTACACGATGCACGACATCGAGTCGCTCATCACGCACTTCCTCGGCGTCACCTGGGGACCCGTCGTACCGCCCGGAGAGGCCAGCATCTACACCGAAGGCACCAAGGGCCAGTACAGCTACTACACGATCAGCGACGGCGGCAACACCGCCTACCGCGTCAAGATCCGTACGGCGTCGTTCCCGCACCTGCAGGTGCTGCCCAAGCTCTGCATCGGCTACGAGATCGCCGATCTCGTCACCGTGCTCGGCAGCATCGACTTCGTCATGGCGGACGTGGACCGATGAGCGGTCTGCCTGGTCTTCGACATCCGACCCGGTTCCCCAGCTCGTCGGCGTCCCGCTCGTGCATGCCGGAAGAGGGCGCATCGTGAGCCTCACCGACGACGAGATCCGCCAGCTGGACGGCATCCTCGGGCACTACCCGGACAAGCGGGCGGCCGCCGCGACCGCCATGCGCATCGTGCAGGCGCGGCGGCGCTGGCTCTCGGACGAGTCGCTGGCCGACCTCGGCGAGTACCTCGGCCTCACGGTCGCGGAGCTGGACAGCATCGCGACGTTCGGCAACATGGTCTTCCGCAAGCCGGTCGGCCTGCACGTGGTGCTCGTCTGCGACAGCTTCGCCTGCTGGAGCCTCGGCTACGCCGAGCTGCGCGCGGCCGTCGAGGCCGAGCTCGGCGTCGGCATGGGGCAGACGACGCCCGACGGCAGGTTCACCCTGCTGCCCATCGTCTGCCTCGGCGCCTGTGACCGCGGCCCGGCGATGATGGTGGACGATGACCTGCTCGGGCCGCTCACGCCGGCCGACGTGCCCGGCATCTTCGGAGGCTACGAGTGAGCCCCGCCTTCAAGGTCCCGGGGGCCACGGCCGAGGAGCGGCCGTTCACGCGCGCCATGCGCGCCGACGGCCGCGCCGCCGGCCTGGACGACTACATCGCCGCCGGCGGCTACGAGGGCCTGCGCCGGGCGCTCGAGAGCCTCGAGCCCGGGGAAGTCACCACGCTGGTGACGGAGTCGGGCCTGCGCGGCCGCGGCGGGGCCGGCTACTCCACCGGGCGCAAGTGGAGCACCATGCCGCTGGGTCCGGACGCGCCGCGCCCCAAGTACATCGTCTGCAACGCCGACGAGATGGAGCCGGGCAGCTTCAAGGACCGGTTCCTCATGGAGCGTAACCCGCACCTGCTGCTGGAGGGCATGCTGCTCGCCGGCTTCGCCACCGAGGCCGACGAGGGGTACATCTTCCTGCGTGACCAGTACCAGAGCGCGTACCGCGCGCTGCAGGGGGCCATCGGCGAGGCGCGCGAGCGCGGCTACCTCGGCGAGCACATCCTCGGCTCGGAGCACTCGTTCGACATCGAACTGCACACGAGCATCGGGCGCTACATCTGCGGCGAGGCGAGCGCGATGCTGAACGCCCTCGAGAGCCAGCGCCCCAACCCGCGCGCGCGCCCGCCGCACATGACCGGGGCGGGCCTCTTCTCGCGCCCGACGGTCGTCAACAACGTGGAGACCTACATGGGCGTGCCGGGCATCGTGCGGCACGGCGCCGACTGGTGGAAGAGTCTCTCGGTGACCGACGAGGGCGGCACCAAGATCTTCGGGGTGGCCGGCCGCACCGTCACACGGGCTGCTGGGAGCTCCCGATGGGCACCCCGATGCGGGAGCTCATCGAGGTCCACGCCGGGGGCATGCTGCCCGGCTACCGGCTCCGCGCCGTCAGCCCCGGCGGGGCCTCCACCTCACTGATCTCCGCCGACCAGATCGACGTGCCGCTCGGCTTCTCCACGATGGACCGGGTGCAGAGCCGCCTCGGCACCGGCACCCTGGTGCTGCTCGACGACCAGACCTGCCCCATCGGCATGCTCCTCAACATGATGCAGTTCTTCGCCCAGGAGTCCTGCGGCTGGTGCACGCCGTGCCGGGAGGGACTGCAGTGGGCGGCCGGGCTGCTCGAGGACATCGAGTACGGTCGCGGCCGGCCCGAGGACCCCGGCGTGCTCGCCGAGGGCGTCTGGTTCATGGACTCGGACAAGTGCTTCTGCGACCTGGCGCCGGGCGCCATGCAGCCGCTGGAGAGCGTGCTCCGCCTGTTCCCGGACGACTTCGTGCGGCACATCAGCGAGGGCGGCTGCCACTACCGGCGCCACGGTTCCGACGCGCCGGCGCTCAAGGGGACCACCTGGTGAGCGGCGGCGACGGACACGGCGCGCCCAAGCTCGTCACCGTCATCATCGACGGCGCCGAGTACCAAGCCGAAGAGGGCCGCAACATGCTCGACGTCGCCCTCTCGCTCGGGTTCGACCTCCCGTTCTTCTGCTGGCACCCCGTCCTCGGCTCCATCGGCGCCTGCCGCCAGTGCGCGGTACGCCTCTACTGGACCGACCGCCAGGGCAACGAGAAGAGCGAGATCGCCATGGCCTGCATGACGGAGGCCCTGGAGGGGACGAAGATGGACATCTTCGACCCGGACGCGATCCGCTTCCGCGCCGAGATGATCGAGCTCATGATGACCAGCCACCCGCACGACTGCCCGGTGTGCGACGAGGGCGGCGAGTGCCACCTGCAGGACATGACGGTGATGACCGGGCACAGCTACCGCCGCTACCGGGGGCGCAAGCGGACCTTCGTCAACCAGGACCTCGGGCCGTTCGTCACTCACGAGCTCAACCGCTGCATCACCTGCTACCGCTGCACGCGCTTCTACAACGACTACGCCGGCGGGCGCGACTTCGGCGTGTTCGGCCTGCGCAACCAGGTGTACTTCGGGCGGGCGGAGAGCGGCACGCTGGAGAGCGAGTTCAGCGGCAACCTCATCGAGGTGTGCCCGACCGGTGTGTTCGACGACAAGCCCTTCTCGCGCCGGTACACGCGCAAGTGGGACCTGCAGAGCGCGCCGTCGGTGTGCCCCAACTGCGGTCTCGGCTGCACCACGTACCCGTCGTCACGGTACGGCGAGCTGCGCCGCGTGCTGTCGCGGTTCAACCGCGACGTCAACAAGATGTTCCTCTGCGACCGCGGCCGCTTCGGGTTCGAGTTCGTCAACAGCGTGGAGCGGGTGCGGGCGGCGCGGGTGGTCCCCGGTCTGCTGCCGCCGCAGCCGGCGGACCTGCGGCCGCAGCCGGTGGACCTGCCGGCGGTGGTCGCCGTCGCGAAGGCGGTGACGGTGCCGCAGGCCCCTCCCGCGGTGTCGCCGCCGCCCACCGAGACGGGAGCCCGTGAGCTGGCGGCCGCCGAGGCGCCGGTCGAGCCGAGCGTCACCGGAGCCAGAGAGGGAGGCGCGGCGCAGGTGCTGCGCGGCGAGCTCGCGCTCGACGCCGCGGCGGGCCTGCTGCGCGGCCGCCGCGCCGTCGGTTTCGGCTCCCCGCGAGCGTCACTCGAGGCCAACTACGCGCTCCGCTCGCTGGTCGGGCCGCAGAACTTCCACCTCGGCATGTCCGACACCGACGACCGTCTGGTCGGCGCCGTGCTGGAGGCCGCCGCCGACCCGCGCCTGCGGCTGGGGTCGGCGGCCGACATCGGCGAGGCGTCCGCCGTGGTCATCCTCGGCGAGGACCTCACCAACACGGCGCCGATGCTCGACCTCACCGTCCGTACCTGGCTGCACCTCCGGCCCAACGCGGTGGAAGAGCGTAACCACATCCGCCGCTGGAACGACGCCGGCATCACGCGCATCAAGCGCCGCGAGCCGAGCGCCCTCTGGGTCGCGACGACGCACGCCACCAAACTGGACGAGGTGGCGGCCGAGGCCCACCGTGCGGCGCCCGACGACCTCGTGCGCCTGGCGCTGGCCATCGCGCACGAGGTGGACGACGAGATGCCGTCCGTGCCGGACCTCGGCGACGACGAGCGCGACCTGGCGCGGCGCTGGGCCGCCGCGCTGACGGCCGGTCCGTCGCCCGTGGTCGTCTCCGGCTGCTCCAGCGGCTCCGTGCAGCTGGTGCGGGCGGCGGCGCAGCTCGCGGCGGCCCTGCGCCGCGCGGCGCAGCGGGCGTCGGGCCGCAAGCGCTCGGAGGCGGCCAAGGCGGCGTTGGACCAGGCCGCGCAGACCAGCGCCGAGGCGGAGGCGGCCGCGCCGCTCGGCCCGGCGCACCCCGTCGCCGCCGAGCCGGCCACGCTGGTGCTCACGGTCCCCGAGCCGGACAGCGTCGGCCTCAAGATGCTCGGGGGCGGCAGCCTCGTGCAGGGCCTGGCGGCGGTGGCGCGCGGCGAGGCCGAGGTGGTCGTGGTGCTCGACAACGACCTGCACCGCCGGGCGCCGGCGCTGCTGGTCGACGACCTCATCCGCCGCAAGCCTCTGATCGTCACACTCGCCACGCTCGAGGACGCGCTCACGGCGAGAGCCGACGTCGTGCTTCCCGCGGCCACGTTCGCCGAGGAGACCGGCACGTACGTCAGCCACGAAGGGCGCGCGCAACGCTACTTCGCCGTGCTCCCGCCCCACGACGACGTGCGCCCGGCCTGGCGCTGGCTGCGCGAACTGCTCGTGCGCATGGGGGTGCGCGAGGCGCGCGGCTGGCGGACGCCGGACGACGTGCTCGCGGCGCTCGAGCTGGAGCTGCCGCGGTTCCGCGGCGTCAGGGACGCCGCCCCGGCCGCCGGCTGGCGCGAGGACGGGCGCAAGGTCGCGCGCCAGCCGCTGCGCTGGAGCGGGCGCACGGCCATCGACGCCGACCGTACCGTGTTCGAGCCGGGTCCGACCCCGGATCCGGACTCGGCGCTCGCGTACTCCGTCGAGGGCCTGCAGCCGCAGCGGTCTCCCGAGGCGCTGCGCACCCGCACCTGGTGGCCGGGCTGGAACTCGAGCAACAGCCTGCACAAGTTCGGTGAGGAGCTCGAGTCGCTCGCCCCGGCCGCGCCGTCCGGGGTGCGCGTGCTCGACGGCGTGGAGGCGGCGCGCGAGGCGCCGCCCTTCACCGCGCCGGCCCGCTTCGCGCGCAAGGACGGCGACTTCGTGCTGGTGCCCATCCACGCCATCTACGGCTCCGAGCGGCTGAGCATGTACACGCCCGGCGTGCGTGAGCGCGCGCCGCGGCCGTACATAGGGCTGAACGCCGAGGACGCCTCGCGGCTGGGCGCGCGCGAGGGCGACCTGCTCGAGCTGTGGCTGCCGTGGATGGATGCGCGCGCGCGCCTGCGCATCGTGCCGTCGCTCGTCGGCGGCACGGCCGGGCTGCCCGCCGGCCTGCCCGGCCTCCCGTACATCTCGCTCCCCGCGCGCGCGCGCCTCACCAAGGCAGGGCCCGCATGAGCGCCGCCCTCTCCGCCTTCACGCACCCTTCGGCTCGTCGCCGTCACCGAGTGGTACTGGCAACTGCTGGTCACCCTCGGGGTGCTGATCGTGGTGCTCACCATCGCCGCCGGGCTCATCTGGTACGAGCGCCGCCTGCTGAGCCTCGTCCAGGACCGCTACGGCCCCAACCGGGTCGGCCCGGCCGGGCTGCTCCAGGTACTGGCCGACACCTTCAAGATCCTGTTCAAAGAGGACTGGGTGCCGCCGTTCTCCGACCGGCGGGTGTTCGTCGTCGCGCCGTCCCTGGTGCTGATCACGGCGCTCCTCTCCTTCATGGTCATCCCGGTGGCCGAGGGGTGGGTCGTCCTCGACGTCAACGTCGGCCTGCTGTTCATCCTCGCGATGTCGTCGATCGCCGTGTACAGCGTGGTGCTGGCCGGCTGGTCGTCGCGCAGCAAGTACTCCCTGGTCGGCGGGCTTCGGGCCGCCGCCCAGATGGTGAGCTACGAGGTGTTCATGGGCCTCTCGCTCATCGGCGTGGTCACGCTCGCCGGTTCGTTCGACCTCAGCGCCATCGTCCAGGCCCAGCAGAGCAGCGTCTACTACGTCTTCCCGCAGTTCATCGGCTTCGTCGTGTTCCTGGTCGCCGGGTTCGCCGAGACGCGCCGCATCCCGTTCGACCTCACCGAGGCCGAGAGCGAGCTGGTGGCCGGGTACCACACCGAGTACTCGGGCATGAAGTTCGGCCTGTTCCTGGTGGGCGAGTACGTCGCCATCACGCTCGTCTCGGCGCTCATCGTCACGCTGTTCTTCGGTGGCTGGCTGGGCCGTGGCTGCCGGACGTGGTCTGGTTCCTCCTCAAGACCTTCGTCTTCATCACGCTGTTCATCATCGTGCGCGGCACGTTCCCGCGGCCGCGCTACGACCAGCTCATGGCGCTGGGGTGGAAGATCATGCTGCCGCTCAGCCTGCTGAACCTGGTGGTCACCGGCGCCATCGTCGTCGCGAGGGCGGGGTGATGGCGCCGTGACGCGACCGTCCGCAGGCGATCCGCCCGCCCGCTCCGGTGGAGACCCACCCGCCGCTCACCAGCGACGTGACCACCGTCGGACGCCTCGCGCGGCGCGGCCAGCCGTTCATCCCGCGCGCCGCACGCACTGTGTGGTCCACCCTGGTCGGCATCGGCATCGTCATCAGCCACGCCTGGCGCAGCCGCGACACGGTGCAGTACCCCGAGGAGATGACCTACCTGCCGCCGCGCTACCGCGGGCGCATCATCCTCTCGCGCGACCCCGACGGCAACGAGCGCTGCGTCGCCTGCTACCTGTGCTCCGCCGCCTGCCCGGTGGACTGCATCGCGCTCCAGGCGACGCAGGACGAGACGGGCAGGCGCTACCCCGAGTGGTTCCGCATCAACTTCTCGCGCTGCATCTTCTGCGGCTTCTGCGAGGACGCCTGCCCGACCTACGCCATCCAGCTCACCCCCGACGTGGAGATGAGCGAGTACAACCGTCCCAACATGGTGTACGAGAAGGAGGACCTGCTGATCAGCGGTCCCGGCAAGTACCACACACACGACTTCTACAGGGTCGCCGGCCTCGCCGTCGGCGGCAAGGGCAAGGGCGAGGCCGAGAACGAGGCGCCCCCCACCGACGTCCGGGGGCTCCTGCCGTGACCGTCCTCTTCTACATCGCCGCCGTGGTGGCCGTGCTCAGCACGCTCATGGTCGTGACGCGCAGTAACCTGGTGCACGCGCTGCTCTACCTGGTCATCTCACTGTTCGCGGTGGCGGTGGTGTTCTACACGCTCGGAGCGCCGTTCGTCGCGGCGCTGGAGGTCATCGTGTACGCCGGCGCCATCATGATGCTGTTCCTGTTCGCCGTGATGCTGCTCAACGTCGGCGCCGACTCACCGCTGCGCGTGCCCGGCTGGGCCTGGGTGGCGCCGGCGATCCTCGTCGGCGTGCTGCTGGCCGAGGTGATCTACGGCCTCACCCGGGAGACGCAGTCGCTGGCCGGCGCCGAGGTCGGGCCGGGGGCCGTGAGCGAAGCCCTCTACGGCCCCTACGTGCTCGGCGTGGAGCTCGCCTCCATGCTGCTCCTGGCGGCGCTCATCGGCGCGCGCCACGTGGCGGCGCGCTCTCGCGACGAGCAGGAGGCCCGCGAGGCGGCCGCGCTCGAGGCGGCCGCACACGAGCCGGCGGCCCCGGCCGCCGCCGCGGGGCCCACCGAGCCGGACGCCCCGTCCGCGCCGCCGTCCGCCGCCTGGGAGGGAGAAGCCTGATGGCCTCGGTGTCCCTCGACCACGCCCTGGTGCTCGCGGCGGTCCTCTTCGCCATCGGCTTCGCCGGGCTGCTGACGCGGCGCAACCTCATCGTGGTGCTCGCCTGCATCGAGATCATGCTCAACGCCGCCGGGCTGGCGTTCGTCGCCGCCGGCGCCCGCTGGGGCCAGGCCGACGGCCAGGTCATGTTCCTGTTCGTGCTGGCGATGGCCGCGGCGGAGGTCGCCGTGGGCCTCGCCATCGCGATCCGCTTCCGCCAGTCGCTCCACAGCCTGGACGTGGACGAAGCCGACGAGATGAGGGGCTGAGATGCTGTCGCTGCTGTGGCTCATCCCCGCGCTCCCCGCCGCCGGCTTCGTGCTGCTCGTGCTGCTGGGCCGGCGGCTCGGCCGCGCCGGCACGGCGGTCGTCGGCGCCGGCTCCGTGGGCCTCGCGACGCTCGTCGCGTTCCTCGTCTGCGGCAGCTTCATCGTCTCGCCGCCGGCCGGCGACGCGTACCACCAGGTCCTCTGGACCTGGCTGGACGTCGCCGGCTTCGCCCCGGCGATCGGCTTGTACCTCGACGCCGTCTCCGTCATCTGGGTGCTGGTCATCACCTTCGTCGGCTTCCTCATCCACCTGTACTCCACCGAGCACATGGAGCACGACGAGGGCTACACGCGGTTCTTCATGTACCTCAACCTGTTCGTCTTCTCGATGCTCGTGCTCGTGCTGGCGGACAACCTGCTGCTCCTGTACCTCGGGTGGGAGGGCGTGGGCCTCTGCAGCTACCTGCTCATCTCGTTCTGGCAGAAGGACCCGCAGAACGTCTACAGCGGGCGGAAGGCCTTCATCGTCACGCGCGTCGGCGACACCGCCATGATCGCCGGCCTGTTCCTGCTGTTCACGCAACTGGGCACGCTGGAGATCCAGCCCCTGCTCCGGGCGGCGGAGGAGACCTGGGCGCCCAACTCCGGGGTGGCGATCGCCGCGGCCCTGCTGCTGCTCGGCGGCGCCGTCGGCAAGTCGGCGCAGGTGCCGCTGCAGACGTGGCTCCCCGACGCCATGGCCGGCCCCAGCCCCGTCAGCGCGCTGATCCACGCGGCCACCATGGTCACCGCCGGCGTGTACCTCATCGCGCGCACCAACGTGCTCTACGAGATCGCCGGCGACGCCCGGCTCGTGGTCGCCGTCGTCGGCGTCGTCACGCTGTTCATCGCCGGCTTCAGCGCCCTGGTGCAGCACGACCTCAAGCGCTCGCTGGCGTACTCCACCATCAGCCAGATCGGCTACATGTTCCTGGCGCTCGGCGTGGCCGGCTGGGAGGCGGGCGTGTTCCACTTCATGACGCACGCCTTCTTCAAGGCGCTGCTGTTCCTCGGCGCCGGCGTGATCATCGAGGCGCTGGCCGACGAGCACGACATCTTCAAGATGGGCGGGCTGCGGCGCGAGCTGCCCGCCGTGTTCTGGACCTTCACCATCGGCGCGGCCGCCCTCGCGGCGCTGCCCTTCGTCACCGACGGCTTCTACAGCAAGGACCTCATCATCGCCACGAGCCTCGGCTCGGTGGACGGCAACCTGTGGTTCTACTTCGGATCGATCGTCGGCGCCTTCGTCACGGCCCTCTACTCGTTCCGCCTCGTCTGGCTCGTCTTCTTCGGCGAGCGCCACACCGAGGTCACGCGCCGTCCCCGCTGGCGCCAGTTGACGGCGCTGTACATCCTCGCCGGGCTCTCCATCGTCGGCGGGTTCGTCTGGATGCCGGCGTGGCTCGGCGGGTTCGACCCGCTGAAGTCGTTCCTGACCACCGCGCTGCCGCCGCTCGAGATCACCGGCCGGTACGCGCACTTCGCCGAGAGCGCCACGGGCGCCCTCATCACCATCGCCGTGGTGGTCGCCGGCATCGCGCTCTCGTACCTGTTCTGGATGCCGTGGCGGGCGGGGACCCACGCGTTCTCGGAGTCGCCGGCCGTGCGGCCGCTGACCGCGTTCTGGATGGGCGGCTGGGGCTTCGACTGGGTGTACGACTGGACCTTCGTGCGGCCCATCAGGTGGCTCGCGCGCGCGGGCCACGCGGACGTGGTCGACTACGTGGTGCGCGCCATCGCCTGGCTCAACGTCTTCGCCTGGCGCCGGCTGAGCGCCGGCCAGACGGGCCGCCTGCGCGGCTACGTGGCCGTCGCCGGGTTCGGCGTCGTCCTCGTCCTCGCCGTCGTGGTGCTGAGGTGACGCCGTGCTGCTGACCCTCTACATCGCGATCCCGGCGGTCGCCGCTCTGGCGGCCTGGCTGCTCGGCCGCGTCGACGCGCGGCTCTCGCGCTGGACGGCGGTGCTGGGCACGGCCGTGCCGCTCGTGCTGCTGGCCGTGCAGTGGATCGCGAACGCGAGCCGGCTTCGCGCCGGCTTCGTGGCCGAGGGAGCCGGCCCTGCCGGCATCGCCGCCGGCTCGTGGATCGCCCACGTCAAGGTCCCCTGGATCGAGTCGCTCGGCATCAGCTACTTCCTCGCCGCGGACGGCCTCACCCTCATCATGCTGATGCTGACCTTCGGCCTCGGTCTGCTCGCCGTGCTTTGCTCGTGGCGCGGCATCACCGACAGGGTCGGCGTGTTCCACCTGATGGTGCTGTGGACGGTGGCCGGACTGGCCGGCGTGTTCCTCGCGCTCGACCTGTTCCTCTTCTACTTCTTCTTCGAGATGATGCTCATCCCGATGTACTTCCTCATCGCCGTGTGGGGCCACGAGCGGAAGGTGTACTCGGCGATCAAGTTCTTCATCTTCACCCAGGTGAGCGGGCTGCTGATGCTGATCGCGATCGTCGCGCTGGTGTTCATCCACGGGCGCGCGACCGGCGTGTACACCTTCGACTTCACGCAGTTGCTCGGCACGCCGATGGCGGCGAGCACGGCCTTCATCCTGATGCTCGGCTTCTTCGCCGCCTTCGCCGTCAAGCTGCCGGCCTGGCCGCTGCACACCTGGCTGCCGGACGCGCACACCGACGCGCCGACCGCCGGCTCGGTGCTGCTGGCCGGCGTGCTCATCAAGATCGGCGCCTACGGGATGATCCGCTTCATGGTGCCGCTGTTCCCCGGCGCGGCCTACGACTTCAGGACGTGGGCGCTCATCCTCGGCGTCGTCGGCATCATCTACGGCGCCCTCATGGCCTACGCGCAGGACGACATGAAGCGCCTGGTGGCGTACACCAGCGTCAGCCACATGGGCTTCGCGCTCGTCGGCATCTTCGCCTGGAACACCTGGGCGCTGCAGGGCGTGATCCTGGAGCTCGTCTGTCACGCCCTCTCCACGGGCGCCCTCTTCATCATCGTCGGCGGCCTGCAGGACCGCATCCACACGCGCGACATGCGCAAGATGGGCGGCCTCTGGCAGGTGGCCCCGCGCATGGGCGGCACGGCCATGTTCTTCGCCATGGCCTCGCTCGGCCTGCCGGGGCTCGGCAACTTCGTCGCGGAGTTCCTCATCCTGGTCGGCGTGTGGCAGGTGAGCCGCTGGGCCGCCGTGCTGGGCGCGGTGGGCCTCGTGTTCGCCACCGTCTACGCGCTCTGGATGATGCAGCGCGCCTACCAGGGCGAGGAACGGCACGGCTGGAAGTTCGCCGACCTGACGAAGATCGAGGTCGGCATGTTCGGCAGCATGATCGTGGCCCTCGTGCTGCTCGGCTTCTGGCCGCAGCCGCTGATCACGACGGCCCGCGCCACGGTCGACGGGCTGCAGAAGCTCACGGCCGGCAGCGCGCTGGCGCAGCCGCCGGCCCCACCCGAAGCCGCCGGCCCCGCACAGCCGACAGACGCCGCCGGCAGCGCCATCGCGGACGAAGGGAGCGCGCCGTGAAGGCCGGCGACCTGCTCACCATCTCGCCGCTCATCGCGCTCACGCTGGCGTCCATCGTCGTGATGCTCGCGGCCGCCTTCTGGCGCTCGCACGCGCTGGCGCTCGGGCTCACCCTGGGAGGCCTCGCGGCGACGTTCGGCACGCTGTTCGTCGCCGCGTCGCGCGCCGAGCGGCTGGTCACGCCGCTCGTGTCCATGGACTCCTACACGCTCTTCTTCATCGGCCTGCTCACGGTGGCGACGGCCTGCGTCGCGATCCTGTCGTGGAGCTACCTCGAGCGCCTGCCGCTCCACCCGGAGGAGTACTACGTGCTGCTGCTCACGGCCACGCTGGGCGGCGCCGCCCTCGTCGCCAGCACGCACTTCGCCTCGTTCTTCCTCGGGCTCGAGATCCTGAGCGTCTCGCTGTACGCGCTCATCGTCTACCCGGTTCACCGCGCGGACGCCGTCGAGGCGGCGGTCAAGTACCTGGTGCTCGCCGGCGCCACCTCGGCGTTCCTCATCTTCGGCATGGCGCTCGTCTACGCCGAGGCGGGGACCATGTCGGCGGCCGGCGTCGCCGGGCTGATCGCCGGGCTCGGCTCCGGCAGCGCCGTGGTCACCATCGGCGTCGTCATGATCCTCGTCGGCGTGGGGTTCAAGCTCGCCGTGGTGCCGTTCCACATGTGGACGCCGGACGTGTACGAGGGCGCTCCCGCGCCGGTCACCGCCTACATCGCCACCGTCTCCAAGGGCGCGGTGTTCGCGCTGCTGCTGCGGTACATGCTGCCGGTCAGCGGCGACACGTCCTCCACGCTCTTCCTCGCGCTTGCCGCCGTGGCCATCGCGTCCATGCTGGCCGGCAACCTGCTGGCGCTGAGCCAGGACAACGTCAAGCGGATCCTGGCGTACTCCTCCATCGCCCACCTCGGCTACCTGCTGGTGGCGTTCCTCGCCACGGGGCAGCGAGCGGGGGCGGCCGTCGGCTTCTACCTCGTCGCGTACTTCGCGACCACGCTGGTGGCGTTCGGCGTGGTCTCGGTGCTCTCCACGGGCGAGCGCGACGCGGGACTCATGCGGGACTATCGCGGGCTCGGCGCGCGGCGACCCTGGCTGGCGGCCATCTTCACGGTGGCGCTGCTCTCACTCGCCGGCATGCCGCTCACCATGGGCTTCATCGGCAAGTTCCTGATCGTCACGGCCGGCTCGGGCGCCGCCCTGTGGGCGCTGGTCGTCGTGCTCGTCGTGACCAGCACCATCGGGCTCTACTACTACACGCGCCTGATCGTCGCGATGTACGTGCGCCGGCCCGAAGAACTCGAGCCGGCCGGCGCCCTGACCGCCGTCCAGCCGGCGGCGGGAGGCGTGGCGGGCTTCGCCGTGCTCGGCGCGCTCACCGGCGTGCTGGTCGTGTTCGGCGTGTACCCGGCGCCGCTGCTGCGGCTCGTGGAGCACGCCGTCTCCGTGCTGCCCTGGCCGTGAGACGGCCGGCGGCGCCGGTCGCCGCCGCCTCGTCCGCGCCCCCTCGTCCGCGCGCCGCTCCCCGTCGCCGCGGTACGCCGGGGGGACCCGCGATTCCCGAACGCGTGCAGGAGTGGCCTTAATACCCCGGGGGGTATCATGGCAGGGACGGTTTGCCCACATGAGGAGACATGAGGAGGACTGATGGCCAAGGCGGAGATCGAGAGCGGCATCTGCGGATTCTGCACCACGGTCACGACGACCGGTGAGGGACGCAAGGTGCGCGTGGAGTTCGAGACCGACTGCGGGTACGTCGAGCAGCTCGCGGAGGCGCTGACCGAGGTCGACCCGTTCCGCGAGATCAGTTACCGCGGCGAGGGGCCCGTGACGCTCAAGCTCGCAGCCGAGCACCTGGTCCACCCCGCCTGCCCGGTGCCCAGCGGCATCATCAAGGCGATCGAGGTCGAGGCCGGGCTGGCGCTGCCCAAGGACGCGAGCATCAAGCCGTCCAAGGGCTGAGGCGACCCGCGCGCCACCTCTCGGCCCTACCTCGCGGGGCCCTCCGCGAGTCCGACCACGACGGAACGCACGGCGCCGGCGGAGTCGGTCCAGGTGATGGTGACGGCGTCGCCCGGATGGTGTGCGGCGATCAGGTCACCGAGTCCCTCCGCCGACGTCACGGCCACGCCCTCCACGGCGGTGATGACGTCGCCGGGGGTGAGGCCCGCGCCCGCCGCCGGCGAACCCGGGACCACGCCGGCGACCCTGGCTCCGGAGGTCGCCCCGCTCTGCGAGGAGCCGTAGCCGTAGGGGTCCTGGGCCCCGGCGTCGGTCGTCTGGACCCCGAGGAACGCGGTGGGGCCGATGTGGACCGTGCCGGACTCGTCGCCCCTCCTGATCTGGTCCACGATCGCCACGGCCGTGGTCATCGGGATGGCGAAGCCCTCCGTGTCGGATGAAGCGGGCCCGTGGTACGGGACCGTCACCGACGCGGCCGTCATCACACCGATCACCTCGCCGTCGGCGTTCGCCAGCGGGCCGCCGGAGTGGCCGGACTGGACGTCGGCCTCGGTGTGGATCAGGCCGCTCAGCTGTTCGGCGTCGCCGCTCTGGTCTCTGGCGACGATCTGCTGATCGAGGGCGAGGACGATCCCGGCGACGACCGTGGGTGCTCCGCCGTCGCCTCCCGCGTTCCCGACGCCGACCACGGCGTCGCCGACGGCCGGTGTGGAATCGCCGATGTCGGCGGTGGGCAGGCCCGAGGCATCCTGCAGCTTGATCAGGGCGATGTCCTGCGTGGCATCGTAGCCGACCACCTCGGCCCGGTAGGTCTCGCCGTTGCCGAGGGCGACGGCGCTGATCTCGGTGGCGCCGTCGATGACGTGGTTGTTGGTGAGCACGTGACCGTCTGAGGTGAGGACGATGCCGGTACCGGCGCCTCCGCTGGACGTGTAGCCGTTCCTCACCGTGATGTTCACGACGGCCGGGCTCACCTTGGCGGCCACGGCGGCCACGTCGACCGTCCGCGCCGCGCTGTCGTACTCGGCGGGAGGCGCCGTGCCGGAGTCGTCCCGCACGGGCGGCGGCTGTCGGTCAGAGATGCCGGGCGCCGCGGGCTGCCCCATCGACGTCGGCGAAGCGCCGGCTGCGGCGATCTGACGCGCGACCACCACACCGCTGAAGAGGAGCATCGCGACGACCGCCAGGATCGCCGCCAGGCGGCCGGGTCGCCGCGGACGCCGCGCCCGGGCGGGGCTCACGCCGGCCCGGGCGCTCCGGGACGGCTGCTCCACCGAGTACCGGGTGATCGACGGTCTCGGCTTGGGATCGGGCCCACCCGAGGTTCCGCTCTGTGGCAGTCGGTCGGGCATGAAGGTCTCCGGCTGGTGGTGTGCTCCCTGTCTACTCCATCTGTACCCATCAAGCTGGGAACGACCTGAGAGGCAGGTCGGCGGCGGGCCCTCACTCGCTCAGGCGGAAGCGCCAGACGGCGAGCGCGAAGAACGCGGCCGCCCACGCCAGCGAGACGCCGAGCGCGGGCAGCACGTCCGCGACGTCGAACCCGCGCACCACGATCCCGCGCAGCCCATCGAGGATCCAGGCCGTGGGCAGCAGGTGCCCGACCGTCTGGAACGCCTGCCCGGTGATCTCGAGCGGGAACCAGGCGCCGGAGAGGGCCGAGATGCTCATCGAGACGAGGACGGTGGTCGCGACGAGCGCCTGCTCGCTCTTCAGCACGGACGCGAGCAGCAGCCCCAGCGTGCTCGCGACGAGCGACAGCGAGACCATCATCACGAGCAGCGCCGCCGGGTCACGCAGGTAGTCCACGCCGAAGAACACCTGCGCTACCGCGATGAGCAGGACCTGCTGCGCGAACGTCAGCAGGAACATCCCGGCCGCCTTGCCGCCGATGAGCTGCCAGCGCCGCAGACGGGTGGTCATGAGCCGCTGCAGCGTGCCGTTCTGCCGCTCGACGATGAGGGCGATGCCGGCGGTGAGCAGGCTGAACAGGATGAAGTTCACCACCATGCCGGGGGAGCTGAGGATGAACCCGCTGGGGATCTGACCGGCCGCGGCGCCGGCTTCGACCACGTCGGTGCCGGCGGCCGGGCGCGTGAGCGCCTGGGCGACGATAGGCCGGGCCCGGGCGGCTGCGTCGGCCACCACCTCGTCCCGAGTCCCGGCCGGCATGCTTCGCGTCGACCAGACCGCCTCGGCGGCGGCCCGGGACGCGAGCTCCACGGCGACCTGTTCCCCGGCCAGGCTCCGGACCTCGCTGGCGACCGTGGAGGCGCCGCTCGAGCCCTGGATGGAGACGAGCGTCAGATCGGCCCGCTCCCCCGCGGCCACGGCGGCGCTGTAGCCCTCCGGGATCACCAGGCCGGCCGCAGCCCGCTCGTCGGCCATCCAGGCTTCGAAGTCGTTCCCCTGTTTGGCCACGACCCGCACGACCGGCGACTCGTCGAGCGCCGCCACCAGCTGCGTCGCGGCGGCGCCCCCGTCCGCGTCCCACACGGCGAGCGGCAGCTGGTCGGCGCTGCTTCCGGCGCCGAAGAGCAGTCCGAAGAACAGGGTGAACGCCAGCGGCATCACGAGGATGAAGATGAACGACAACTTGTCGCGCACCGTCTGCAGAAGGTCCTTCCGGGCGAGGATCGCGGCGAGCTTCACGGTGACCGCCTCACGCGAACCGCCTCCGCATGCGCAGCACGGCGAAGAGGAAGAAGGCGACGGCGAACCCGAGCGGCACGAGCAGCTGCCAGCGGATGTCGGCGGCGCCTCCGCCGCGCATGGCCGTGTCCCACCCGTGCAGGAGCCAGCCGTTGGGGGTGAACTGCTGGATGAATGCGTACGTGGTGCCGGTCTGCGCCGTGCCGGTGAAGTTGCCTCCCAGCAGCGCGAGGACGAGGTAGACGCCGGCGCCGATCGCGCCCGCCTGCGCCGCATTCCTGGTGAACGCGATGACGAGCAGCGCCAGGCCGCCGGCGACGCCGGCCGTGACCACCGTCAAGAGCACGACCGCATCGAGAGGCCCCCACTGGATGCCGAAGATCAGGCGCCCCGCGACGAGCAGGACGACCGCCTGCGCCAGCACCGTCAGGAAGGTGGAGACGAACTTGCCGCCGAGGATGGTCCCGTGCCGCGTAGGCGTGGTGAACAGGCGCGGGAGCGTGCCGTCGCGGTCCTCGGTGAGGATGGTGCGCGCGACGTTGGCCGCTCCGAAGAACATGAAGAACACCATCATGCCGGCGAGGATGAGCCCGATCACGCTGACCTCCTCCTCGGTGGGGCCGACCTTGGGCGCGCGCTGGTCTATCTGCAGACCAGCGGAGACGCCGCCGCGGTGGGTGAAGGCCTCGGCGGCGCGGGCGGCGACCACCTGCGGGTCGACGGGATCGTTGCCCTGTGCGGCGAGCGCCACGGCGCCGGCCGCCGCCGCGCGGGCGCCGTTGAAGTCGGCGAGCACCCGCCCGACCACGCCCTCGACGATGGAGCCGCCGATCTCTCTGGTCGGGTTCTCGTAGATCTCGACCTGTGACCTCGCCGCCGGGTCGCTGCCGTACACGACGGCGCTGAAGTCCTCGGGCACGATGACCGCGACCGCCGCCTCGCCGTCGTCGACGGCCCGCCGGGCGGCGGCGGCGGAGCTGCGCGTGCTGGTCTCGAGCACGTCCTGGAGACCCTTGCTCTTGAGGACGGTCTGGATGGCGGCGCCGGCGTTCTGGCCCGCCTCGGCGCCGCCTCTGTCCAGGTTCGCCACCACGACCTTGGTCGCGGCGATCTCGAACCCGCCGCTGCCGCCGAAGGCGAAGCCGAGCAGGGCGGCGAGCGCCAGCGGCGCGGCCAGCATCATCACCAGCGCCGGCACGTTGCGCGCCGTGCTGCGCAGGTCCTTCAACGCTATCGCGAGTATCTTCACCTACTCCCTCAGGGCACGACCCGTCAGGTGCAGGAACACCATCTCGAGGTTGGGCTCGGTGACGTTGATCTCGGTGATGCGCGAGCCCGCCGCGGCAGCCGCCTCGAACAGCCGCGGCAGCACCTCGTTGGGGTCGGCGGCGAGCAGGACCGCCTCGTCCTCCTCGACGGTGACCTGCTCCACTCCCTGGACCTCACGCCAGCGTCCAGCCATCCCCTCGAGGTCGTGGTCCACCCGCGCCGTCACCCGCGCCTGCTCGCCGACGATCCTCACCAGTTCGTCGTGCGTGCCCAGCGCGATCATCTTGCCGTGATCGATGATGCCGATGCGGTCGCTGAGCTCCTGCGCCTCAGCCATGTAGTGCGTCGTGTAGAGGATCGTCATCCCCTGATCGCGGAGCGCCAGGATGCCGTCGAGGATCGACCGCCGGCTCTGCGGGTCGATCCCCACCGTGGGCTCGTCGAGGTAGAGCACCCTGGGCTTGTGCAGCAGCGCGACGCCGATGTTGACGCGCCGCTTCATGCCGCCGCTGAACTTCTCGACCCGGTCCTTCTGGCGGTCGACGAGGGTGATGAGCTCCAGCACCTCGTCCACACGAGTCTTGAGCGTGTCGCCGGACAGGCCGTACATGCGCCCCCAGAACACGAGGTTCTCGCGCGCGCTCATGTCCGGGTACAGGGCGATGTCCTGCGGCACCACGCCGATGGTCTCCTTGACGGCCTGCGCGTGCGCGACCACCGAGTGACCGGCGACGGACGCGTCGCCGCCGCTGGGCTTGAGGAGGCAGCTGAGCATCGAGATGACGGTGCTCTTGCCCGCGCCGTTGGGGCCGAGGAGGCTGAAGATCTCGCCCTCGCGGATGTCGAAGCTCACTCCGTCGACGGCCAGTACACCCTTGGGCGGGTCGTACTGCTTGCGCAGCTCCTTGACCTCGACGATGTTCACCAGCCGCTCCTCCCGCTCGCCCGGGACGCCGCAACCCTTATACACGAAGGGCGGGCGGCGGTCACTCCTCGAGGTGACCGCCGCCCGCCCTCCCGCCCGCGACCGGCCGCCGACGGGGCTCCGCCCTGCCGCCGGCGCACCAGCCGATCGGCGTCTATCTGACCGTGAGTGTCTGAGAGCCGACGCGGCGCTGCCGGTTGCCGGCGAGATCCGTCGCGTAGACGCGCCAGGTGTACGTCCCCTTGGGCAGGCGGCAGAACCAGGAGTACGCCTGTCGGCTGTTCGTCCGGCGCAGGCCGACGCGCAGCGTCTTGACCGGCCTGCGGCCGTCGAAGACCTTGATGGCGAAGGCGGCACGCGGGGTCACGTCCCTCGCGCTGAAGCGCAGCGTCGCCCTCTGCCCCTTCCTGGCCGCCGCCTTCGCGAGCGCTCGCGTGACGGGCCGGCCGGCGTCCACGAGCACCGTCGCCACGTTGGCGCGCTCCACGTTCCCCGCCACGTCGACGGCGCGATAGGAGAGGGCGTGACGGCCGTTTCCACCGACGGTGCATGACGCGCCCGACGCGTAGGGGGCGCCGTCAAGGCTGGACTCGACGCCGGCGACGCCTGACCCGCTGTCGCTCGCAGCGAAGGACACCGTGACGGGAGCGGCGTGCCAGCGGTCGTCGATGCCCGTCGCCGTGGTCGTCGGGGCCTCTCTGTCGAGGGCGCCGAGCGCGTCGAGACGGCCGCCCGTCACACATCTGCCGTCGAGTGCTGCGACGGGATCCGCGGACCCGAGCACTCGGGCGATGCGCTGTGCCGCGGTCTCGTCGGGGTACAGCGCCGCGCAGAGGGCGATCGTGCCCGTCACGTGCGGCGCCGCGAACGAGCTGCCGTTCTTGCTGGCGTACCCGGCGGCGTCCACGAACGCGGGGACCGTGCTTCGGATGCTCGTCCCCGGGGCGGCCAGATCCACTGACGACGCCCCGAAGTTCGAGAACTCCGACAGCGCATCCTGGAGAGTGGAGGCCGCCACCGAGATGATGTTCGAGCAGTCGAAGGAGGCCGGGTAGAACGGCGCGACGTCGTTGTCGTCACCGATCTTGTCCGCGCCGCCATTACCGGCCGCCGCCACGACGACGATGCCGGCGTCGCCGGCGCTCTGGATCGCCCAGCGGAGGAAGACGCTGTCGTCCGACGAGCCCCACGAGGCGTTGATGGCGACCACGTTGACGCCGCGCTCCTTCATGGCGACGACGTAGTCGATGCAGGCCATGGCGTCGGATGTCGCGCCCAGCCCCTGGGCGTCGAAGAACCTGAGAGCCATGATGCCGGCCCGCCAAGCGACGCCGGTGACACCCACGCCGTTGTCGCCCACGCCCGCGATGATGCCGGCTGTGTGGGTGCCGTGGCCCTGCACGTCCATGGGGTCGCCGGGATCGGTCACGTCGTCGGCGCTGGCCATGCCGTAGACGTCGTCGACGTAGCCGTTCCCGTCGTCGTCCAGCCCGTTGCCGGCGATCTCGCCGGGGTTGTGCCACATGTTGGCCGCAAGATCCGGGTGCGCGTAGTCGACGCCGGTGTCGATGTCGGCGACGACCACGGAGGATGCCCCCGTCGTCAGGTCCCACGCGCCTGGCGCACGGATCCGTGAGATCCCCCACAGGGCGGAGAACTCCGGGTCGTTCGGCGTTGCGTCGACCCGCAGGATGTAGTCGGGCTCGACGCGGTCTACCCGCGGGTCGGCGGCGAACTCGGCGAGCAGTTCCCGCGTCGAGAGCGTGGCCGAACGTACGACGACCAGACGACCGGCTCCCGCCCCCTGAGGGAGGGTCGTCTCGACGCGGGCACCGTTGGCGGTCGCCAGACGCCGTGCGGCGCCCAGGGTCACACCCTTCTGGAAGCGGACGAGCACCTGCCGCGGCACGAACCGGGGCGCGGCCCGCGCAACGGAGAGCGGAGAGGACGCCGCGGATGCCTTGGCCGCGGCGACGGACGGTCCGGCCGCGAGCGCGGCAGCGACGACCAGGACGATGGTGAACACACAGGGGCGACGGGCCTGCACGCGGCACTCTCCTTGGCTGAGGAAGGCTCGCTGCTTCGGGCGAGGCTTCCCGGTGAGGCGGACGATATCAGAGGCGGTATCGCCGGCGCTGGGCGCTCGCCGAGAGAAACGCGAAGGCGGCCGCGGTCAGGAAGTGGGGGGCAGCGGG